>DBTY01000052.1 GCA_002307295.1 Ignavibacteriales bacterium UBA1304 | reverse complement strand
TTTCTTCGTTTTGGACGGATGTGATCAGATTAAAAATAGTTTAACCCTGAATTTGAATTAATACTATTGATTATTATCGCTTAACAAGATATATTTAACCATTATTATGCAATAAAATGGGGCGTTTATTTTTAAAGCCCTCAGAAACGCATTGCAATTCTTCCAAACGCGTTTTTTTTAGTTGCGTAAGCCATATAAAATAAAATCAACCGCCTTGTAATAACAAAAAATGAAAACCGATAAAATTGTTTTTTATTTATTTATCGTATTAGCGCTAATCTCGTTTGGGCAGATTATATATTTTTATAATATTCTTCCGGCAAGCATTGCATCCCGTTTTAACAGAGACGGTATGCCGACTTTGTGGTTCGCCAAAAAAGTTTTTATTCTTATCCATGCCGGACTCGTTTTGCTTACAAGCGGTTTCTTTTTATTTGTAGGATTATTTTTAGAGCGCATCCCCGCTAAATTTCTGAATATCCCAAATAAAGATCACTGGATGGCCCCGGATAGAAAACAACAGACATTTAATGATTTTTTAAAATTTCTTTATTTGTATGCAAACATGACTTTAGTATTTTTCTTTATGACCTTCCAGCATATTTATAAAGTTAATCTAAATGGATTTAAAGATCCCGAAGGCGACACCTTTTATTTAACGCTTTTATTTGTTTCTGCTTCAGGAATTCTTGCCGTTGCCTTTTTTAGACGATTTATGAATTTCAACCAATGAGAGCGCATTAATTAGCTAAAATTTTTACATTTTTTAACGATAATGTACTAATGGGACGATACAAAAACTTAATATGGAATTTATGACAGATGGATGAAGAAAATTCCATACAACAGGATAATACCGATAACGAATTTATAACTGAAGCGGAATTTAATAAATTCAGAAACTTAGCTCCTGAATTTTTCCACAAGGAGTATAAAGAAGAAATCGGCTATTTAACAAGTCTTAAAGCTATTTCTAAGCTTTCCAGCTTTGTTTTGCCTCCCGAGTACAACGATAGTCTTATTCTTTACAATGAAGCCCCTTATTACTGGTTATGCGAATCTCCTTTAATTGTTGGAGCAGAGGAGTATTTTAAACGGCAATTCGGCAAATTATTCGATAGTGAAAATGTAAAAGCTATTAAAGGATTTTATACTAAATGGGCTATTCAGAAAGAAATAGAGCCTAAAAGCTACTTCGCAAAATCCACTATGGTAATGATTGAAAAAAATCCGCAAAAGAATAACTTTCTTAATATGCTTTACTATGGAACTATCCTGACCTTTGATCAGAAGTTTTGCAATCCTATCAAGTCTCTGGAGCTTTACGGAAAGGCTAAAGGCGTTATTGCGTCTCTTAATCTAAAAGATAACCTGAATAACGATTTTAACTATCTGATTCTTATTTACTCCGGTTTTGCATATATTAAAAACGGAGACTTTGAAAAGGCAATTGAAACTTTTTCAGAAGCTCTTGTATGCAAATCAAATGGAGTTACGGCTAAATATTACTTAGCTTACGTCTATATGTTATTAGAAGATATAGATAACGCAAAAAATTACCTGCAGGAAGTTTTGTTTGCCGATATTTTTAAAGTGCAATATGCAATTTCTGTGAACAGCGCTAATCTGGTTGAGTTTTTTTGCGAAAATGCCGCTTCGATGAATTTATTTTTTGAGAAAAGCTACATCCCTCTTGCCCCATTCTTGCAGGAAATTTTTAGACAGGCAAAAAAAACGACCCCCGAATTTATTGACGCGTTAAACGACAGAGCTTTAGCTCTTGCCGATTTGCACTATGAAGAGTATTACGATAAAGAAATAAAAGAAATCATCCCTTTTGTGCTTAAAGTTTATCAGACGTTTAAGGGAAACAATAGCGTATATCTTTTGGCAAACGCAGATAAACTGCTTACTAAATTTAACCGGATATACGACATCATCCTTGCAGCCATCACTAAACGGCTTACTGCGCGCATAAAGGAAACATTGATCCCTTATGATAACCAAATGGCCGAAAACGCCGCTAAAATTAGCGCGCTTGAAACCGAATCGGACGCGGCTAAAAAAACGGCTAAAGAAGAATACGAAAAAGAAATTAAAATTGTAGAAGACAAATCCGCCAAAGAAATTAATAACGTTGAAAATTTGCTTAATGGAATTAAGAAGGAAAATAAGTTTAATCCTCAAAATACGTTTACCAATTCCATGTTTTACAACATCATTATTTCTTTTGTTATTTTTGTCATTTCAGGACTTGCAAGCTACTCAAACACTTCCGGTTCAGGCGGCGGAAGCGACTTTAGCTCCTTTTTTAGCGCAATGATGATTGGCGGAGCTAAATGGGCGCTTATTACTTTTTTTCTTGGAATAATTATTTCGTTTGTAGCCTCCGGCATAGTAGCTATGGAGAAAGCTAATTACAAACAAAAAATGCTTAATAAAATTGATTTTCTTAAGACGAAAAAAGAGAAAGACCTGGCTATACTTAAAAAGACAAACGAATCTAAATTAGCGGATATTGAAGAAAATTTTAAATCAAAAATAGACTCTGCTAAAGAATCCAACAAGTCCATAGATAACGAGCGCTATAACGAAGAGCAAAAAGTACGCGGCGAAGTAGACGACAGTATTAAAATTGAAGTTGATAAACTTAACAGAATTTTAGCTTAAAAGAGCGGGCTGTTTATTCCCGCTCTTTTTTTTGTCTTATTTCAATTCTTTCAGTATTTCATCGCTTAACGGTTTTACCGCGGAAGAATAGAACTTTACAAGTTCCCCTTTTTCGTTCACTAAATATTTGCAAAAATTCCAGGTCGGCGCTTCGTCATTCCAGCCGTTCAATTCTTTTTTACTCAGCCACTGATAAAGCTCGCACTGGTCGTCCCCCTTAACAGAAACTTTCTCAAACATCTGAAAAGTTACGCCGTAATTAAGCTGGCAAAAACTCTGGATTTCTTCATTAGAGCCGGGTTCCTGTCCGCCAAAATTATTCGCCGGAAAACCAAGTATCACAACCTTATCGCCATACTCCTTATACAGTTTTTCCAATTCCTCGTACTGTGGAGTATAACCGCATTTAGAAGCCACGTTTACCAATAAAACTTTCTTCCCTTTATAAGCGCCAAAATCAATTTCCTTTCCGTCAATCGCTTTCAATTTAAAATCATAAAACGATTTTTTTGGTTCAACAGTCATATTACCCTCCGGTTTAGATTTAATTTCCTTACAGCCCAGCACAGCCGAAAAAAACATGAGCGCCGGGTAAAAAATTCCTTTAAAGCCTGCCATATACAGTTCTCCTTTTCCTTACAAAACGCATATCAGCAGTTAATAGTTCACAAAAGGGATGTGGGTGTGTATAATTTACCTTATAATCAGTTATTATGAGTACTTGCTATTGACAAGTTCAGCATACTATTTTTTATCCAAAGATCAATTTGGGTATCATCTCAAATTCTATGAGCTGCAATTTATTATAGGAAGCCAAAATTATTAGGCAGGCAGAAATTATTTTTGCGAAATACTTCTTATTATGAATTTCGAAAAAGTAATAAACATATCAAAGAATAACACAAAAGATAAACCTGTTAAATACCAAATCGAACCTTTCATTATTACACTAAAAGTAATTTTGCAGCTACATATCCAAAAGAGACAATTGTTTTGCTCTGGCAAAAAGCCATAGATTAGTATTAGGGCAATAGTAAAAACAAAAACAAGAGTCGCCGTTTTGAATTTAGATACAAGTTCATGCAGCAAAGTACTTGAATTATTTCCTTTTGATTCAATAAGATATAGGGACTTTGAAAAATTTGAAATTGCAATTATCGACAAAGCAGTTGTAGAGAAACCTGTAGTAATCGATAAAAATGTGACAATTGAAGAAAACGAATCGTCATTATCGAAATTCCATATAGTACACAATAAGACCAACAAGATTATTGAGCTGGCGAAGTATGATATTTTTTTAACTTTCTTTTTCATTTTCGATTTTCTTAATAAGATTACGAAAAACTTCTTCAGGTTCAAACATTTCGTTAGCGTTTACATGAGCTTCGATTTCAATTTTCCTTGAAAATATATTTGAATTAAACAACATACCATTATCTTTCTCATCACGACCTGAAATCATAATACCCCGGATACTATTTCTATTTTTTATTAATGATTTTATTTTATCAAGCAACACATTGCCTACAAATTTATTTTGGTATTTTAGGTGCAAAATAGCGCAAGGAGCTTCAAATTGATTGAGTTCATCTGTTAATGCTTTTGTTAGAGTATGAGTTTCACTGAATAATTCTGGAGTCGCAGTAATTCTCAGATCATCAAGTCTTTTAATGGTTTCAATAAATTGTTCTTGATCGTAAACATCTTTTGCGACAATTATAGAATTCTTAAATTTACTTTTTATATAGTCTATTAGGATGCTTTGTTTTTTATAATTATTTATCCAAAATAAGCAAGTATCAAAATCAATCAGCGCGAAATGTTCTTTTGTCTCAATCTGATTTGGTTGCCGTGGATTAGGCTCCTCTTTACTTAATTCATTATTATAAACATTTGGATTTCTTGGTAATGCAGAACCATCCGAAAAGTTTATTTTTAAGTAACTCCCTTCAAATGCTAATGAGTATTGTTGAACGACACTGCCTTTAGTTTCCGATTCTTCCGCTTGAATAAATGCGTTTTTAAATTCAGTAATATTTAACCGTGCGTCGTCTTTAGATAAGAAAACTCCTTTAAATATTATATTCTTCATTTTGTTTATTTCGTAATAGTTAAAGTAATTTTAAATATATTCAAATTGTTTCTTCCATTCATTGCAAAAAGCCTTTGCTTAAAATTTCATTTTTCCTTTCCAAAAACAATCTCCGCCATATCGTTCGCCCCTTGGAAATAATGTGCGAGTAAGAGGTTATATAAACATCTGGTTTAACTTAAATACATTTGGTTTTATTGTCAATTAGTTATTTTTGCGCGGTAAAATAAAACCTTCAAGGGCGCAGCGCTGATAGCGCCGCCTTGAAGGTTAATTTTTTGTATTTGTGGGACGGGCGCCCCCGCCCGTCCTGCATATTAAGCACAAAATCAAATCTTATTATTTTTTCTCCAGCAGCATGGAGAGCCCTTTTAATACCTGCACGGGCTGCCTTTTTACAAATCCGGCTTTTTCAGCAAACGAAACAGATTCTTCAAAGTCCTCAAGACTAACATGTCCCTTGGGTTCGGCAAACAGCAGCAAAGCCTTTGGCTTCATCATTGAAGCCAGCGTAACAAATAATTTTTGGCGGTCAGGGACTTCATGCGCAACTGCGAACAATAATGCAAAATCAGCCTTTTGTTTCAGATCGTCAAACGCATGATCGTTATTAGTAACTAAGCGCGGTTTTATTATATCCCCCAGCCCGGCTTTTTTAGCTCTGTTAACAAGCTGCCCGAGCATTTTTTCCTGCAAATCAAAACAGTAAACTTTCCCTTTTGGTCCGACAGCCCTTGCCATAGGTAAGCTAAAAAATCCCATTGCGCTTCCATAATCTATAGCCTTCATTCCAGGCTTAAGATACGCGCCGACAATTTTATCAGGATTCTGCATATACTTTCTTATTGGAAGCGCCAGTAGATAGCCCATCCACCATGGACAAACGCTTTCTGTTTCCTTACCCATTTTCCCGTTCCTTTTTTTAATACATATATAGAATTACAAGTTAAACATAACGCTTAACTCTGCGCTATAAAACTTAATTTAGGCGAGCGCTCTGTTTTGATCGGTAAGCGGTTCTTAATGGCAATAGATGGGAAATAAACTTCAAATCTTGTGGGACGGGCGCCCACGCCCGTCCTGCCTGGAAGTTTTTTTAGTCTTTTACCCATTCAAATTTCAGGTGACAGATTTCCTTTCCGTCGCTAAAAATTGAATGTACTGAAATTATTTTCCCCTCATCTTCAATCACATCAGAGATCACTTCTGCTTCTTCGTCTAAGTGGAGTTCTTTTTTGTAATTAACTATTATCCTTTGCGCGGAATAATTCTGTAAATGCTCTGGCGGCAGCGAGACTAAAGCCCACTCGACATAACGGACGTTATTTACATGGTCGTTCGTATCTATATCAAAAGTCTGCGTTTTAATTTTTAGCGTATATGCGCCCGACTGGACGGCCTGCAAATCGTCTAAAATCTCAAACAATTTTTCCGCTTCAGGAGCAATGTTAAAGCCGGTAAGAATTTCGTTCGGCACGCGCACCGGCCTGCGGGTTTTGATATCGGCAAAAAGCCAGACTGATTTAGCCTCAATAATCTTCTCTCCGTCCTGTGCAACTATATTATAATTTCTGTTTGCAAGAAATCTTTTAAACGAAGTCGGCTGCGTATTTAGCGTTATCAGCTCGTTAAACTTAGGCCAGCTGCGCACTGTAATATCCCATTTAATAAGCATAAAGCCAGTGTTGGTTTCATCATAATAATCTAACGAAAATCCATTAGCCTCGCTATTAAGAATTGCTATATCTTCAAAGTAATGAAGCAGCGTCGGAATAGTTAATTTTTTCTTCTTATTAATTTCGTAATAATGAATTAAATAATTGCGGGAGTAAGCCATTTGTAAAATCCTTTTGTCATTTTGCGCATTTTTATATATCTGCTCATCGGTAAACGATAAAATACAATTATTTAACCGAAAACGAAAGTTGCCGTTTTGTTATTATTTAAGTCTTATTTCCGTTTTAACCGGGCGTTCCGTGCTGATCGCTCAAAAGGCAATATAACCTTTCGTAAATATCTTTTAAATGCGGCGTATTTTTTTATTAATTTACTTAAAGTAATTAATAATCATTTCAAAGTAATCGGCGTAATGAATTTATATTTTTACAAAGGCAAATACCCTTCGTTTCTGTTAGTTAACACTTTGGGCTGGAGCGCTTATTTTATAATAGACACTCTTGTAATAAGCGAACCGTATACGCTAAATAAGTTTTCATTTTTTTTAGAAAACACTCTCCTTGTAGCCATTGGCTTCTTAATTACATGCGCGCTTCGCTTTTCCTATAAAAAATACCAGTACAGAACAAAACCGCTTTCTAAGGTTCTTGTCTATCTTATTAGCGCTTCATTTTTAGCAGGCGCTTTGTGGTACGCTACTATGGTGGCTGCGCTGTTGATTTTCCGCCCGGACGATAAGAATACCATACAACATGCATTCACCTTTCAGTTTACCGTTTATAAATTAGCCGCCGTAATTCCTACTATGACCTCCTGGAGTTTATTGTATTTTGGCATCAAATTCTGGTTCGAGTGGTCGCTGGAAAAAGAACGAGCCGAAAAAGCCGATTACCTCGCTCAGTCCGCCCAGCTTCAGATGCTGCGGTACCAGATTAATCCGCATTTTCTGTTTAATTCCTTTAGTTCGCTCCGGGCGTTAATCCGTACGGATAAAGACAAAGCGGAAGAAATGGTGACTAAGCTTTCAGAGTTCTACAGGTATTCGCTTTCTACGCGCAACTCAAAAGAGGTTCCGCTTATTGATGAAATTGAAGCGATTAATTTGTACTTTGAATTAGAAAAAATTCGTTTTGGCAATAAAATTGAATCCCAAATAGAAATTGACCCGCTGGCCGAAGATTACCCGGTCCCAGCGTTTCTTATTCATCCGCTGATAGAAAATGCAATTAAATACGGGATGAAAACAAGTCCGCTTCCGTTAAAAATTAATCTGAAAGCGGAGGTTGAAAAAACAAAACTCAGAATTACCGTTACGAACACCGGAAGCTGGTTTGACGACGGCGATAATAAAGAAGCGCACGGAACAGGAGCCGGACTTGCAAATATTAAAAGCAGATTGGATTTTTCTTATCCCAATAATCATAAATTTGAAATAATTAAAGAAGCGGACTCCGTTAAAATTCTTATTGAAATAACAAGAACAATTAAATGAGCGCAGTTTATAAATCTATTATAATAGACGACGAAGAATTAGCCAGAGCAGACCTTAAGGCCGTGTTAAAAGACTTTAGCTCCGTTGAAATAATTGGCGAAGCGGATAATTATGCCGACGCAAAGGAGCTGATTGAACGCTCCTCGCCAGACCTGATTTTTCTTGATATTCAAATGCCAAATAAATCCGGCTTTGAATTATTGAAGGACGTAAAAACTGAAGCCAAAATAATTTTTGTTACCGCATACGACGAGTATGCAATAAAAGCTTTTGAAGTAAACGCTCAGGATTATCTGCTTAAACCCGTAAACAAAGACCGCCTTGCTCTTGCTCTTGAGCATATAAACATCCCTCCTGCTGAAGATAGCGCACAAAAAAAATTCACCGCCGAAGATAATATTTTCCTGATGGTAAATAATACTTATCATTTTATCAGGATCGACTCTATCATAAAAATCAGCTCCGCAGGCAATTACTCTGAAATATTTACTTCGGCAAATATTAAAGGATTCGTTCTTAAAACCATGCGCGAGTGGGAAACCCGTCTGCCGAAAAATCTTTTCGTCAGAATTCACCGTTACTCTATCATTAATCTTGGTTTTATCGATCATATTGAAGAATGGTTTAATTATTCTTATCAGATATATCTGAAAGGTATAGAAAAGCCATTAGTTATGAGCCGAAGGTTTGCCGCCAAACTGAAAGATAAAATGTGTTAAGCCCCGCAAATAAAAAAAATTGCGTAGAGAAACTATTATCTCTTTCCATTTGTTTTATTATTTACTAAGTTATAAGTAATTAAAATTAGAAAATCAGAAATCAGGTTAAATTAAAAAAGACAAATGTCACAAAAATTCTACTCCATATCAATTTGTTGTTGTTCAAGCTGCATCTTTGTAAGCCTCAGGAGTGGAATATTATAATATTATAGAATTTTAAATTATTATTTAATAAAAGCCCTTCCAGAGGAATCTGGAAGGGCTTTTTAGTTTTAAACAAATAGTGAACTTTTTCAGTGAAATTAACATTTAACAAATAAAAAAGGACTAGTAAAATGAAAGCGAACAATATTCTTGAAACCGTTGGTAATACCCCGCACGTGCGTATTAACAAACTTTATAACAAAAAGATTGAAGTCTGGACTAAATTAGAGAAAACTAATCCAGGCGGAAGCATAAAAGACAGAATTGCAATTTCGATGATAGAAGACGCCGAAAAGAAAGGATTATTAAACAAAAACAGCGTAATAGTAGAGCCGACTTCCGGCAACACAGGCATTGGTCTTGCGTTGGTAGCGGCAGTAAAAGGCTACCCTATTATCATTGTAATGCCAGAATCCATGTCCCTTGAACGCCGCAGATTAATGACCGCTTATGGCGCAAAATTAGAACTAACCCCGCGCGAAAAAGGAATGGGCGGAGCCATTGCAAAAGCTAAAGAACTTGCCGCGGCTAATGAAAATTATTGGATTCCAATGCAATTTGACAATCCGTCTAATACCGAAATTCACCGCACCGCTACTGCGGAAGAAATACTTAAAGATTTTCCAAACGGAATTGATTTTCTTATTTCAGGAGTCGGAACCGGCGGACATATTACCGGCGTAGCCGAAGTATTAAAAAAACATTTCCCAAAATTAAAAGTTTATGCCGTAGAGCCTGACGCTTCGCCTGTCTTAAGCGGCGGAACGCCTGGACCTCACCCATTGCAGGGCTTGGCTCCCGGATTTGTTCCAAGCGTACTAAATACCAAAATACTTGACGGGATTATCCGCATAACTAAAGACGAAGCTTATAGCTATGCAGTAAGAGCCGCAAAAGAAGAAGGCGTTTTTGTCGGTATTTCTTCAGGCGCGTCTTTTGCCGCAATCGCAAAAAAAATTGACGAAATTCCTGAAGGGAGCGTAGTTCTTACGTTTAGCTACGATACCGGAGAAAGATATTTGTCAGTTGAAGGTTTATTCGACTAATTCTTCAATTATGCAGTTATAACGATAGATTTTGCATTATCTAACCTCAATGGAGCGGAGCGTTTTACTTGTCATACCAGGTAAAACCTTTGCTCCGTTTTTTATTTTAAAACCGCGGTTTTCAGGTTTGCCGTTAATTTTGCAGACTAAAAATTGATTTTTTTCTAAATATAAATTAGCTTTGTATAGCGACAAATATAAAATACCAATTCATTAAAAAGCGGGATATTCTGCTGTTTTGCAAGAATTACTATTTGTTGTTCCATAAAATCCGGATTGATGCATGAGTAAATTAAAAATTGTCAGTTTTGGCGACCCCGTCTTGAGGCAAAACGCTAAACCAGTTACTGTTTTCCACGGAAAACTTCATACGCTGATAAACAGCATGGCTAAAACCTTAAAAAGCAGTTCAAATGGAGCAGCAATTGCTGCAAATCAAATAAGCGTACTGAAAAGAATTATAGTAATTGACTATGATAAAGAATACTTCGAATTAATTAACCCGGAAATAATAGCTTCAGAAGGCGAACAGACCGATTATGAAGGATGTCTTTCATTGCCCGGTTACTTCGGCTTAGTAAAACGCTATGATTATGTTAAGGTAAAATTCCAAAACAGAGACGGCGAAGAGTTTATTGTCGAGCGTACAGACCGCCTTGCAAGATGCTTTCAACATGAAATTGACCACCTTGACGGAATATTATTTGTGGACAGGATGACGGAAGAATTTTTAGTCGGCGATGGCAACGACTCGAAAATCAGACGTCAGGATGTTATTGATATTGCCGACGGCAAAATACTAACAGAAAGCAAAAGATAAAATTGATTTTGTCCGGCAAAACCTTTACGTTTGGACTCTAAAATTTGATCAGCTATATTTGCCTTGGGGAAGACACAATTAATAAGCTGAACACCAATACGCTTAACCGCTTAAAAGATTTACTAGATTTTGGTTCGATATTTCTTTTAAACGTCCCCGGAAAAGCGTAACGAAAATAAAAAAATGATCGGGGTAAGAATTAAAATTAAGGTTCTGTTTTGTTTGCTACAATTGATAACGAAAGAAATTTTATGCCAAATGGCATTATAAAAAAAACCATCCCTGGCTCTGATAATAAACTTCCTTCAGAAGAATATATACGAATTGATTCCAATTCCGACCATATCGATAATCTTATAGAAATGGTCTCAATCCAGCCAAATAAACGCTATTTAGACCTTGGCACAGGGAAAGGATATATAGCCTTTGAACTTGCGGACCGTTTCCCGGAAATATCGGTCACCGGATTAGATATTGCGTCTAACTGCATTCAGCAAGATGAAGAAATAAGACAAAAACGACAAATTAGTAATCTAAGCTTTAAGTCTTATGACGGAATTAGACTTCCTTTTGATAATAATTCGTTTGCCGGAGTGTTTTCGCGGTTTGCATTCCATCACCTTCATGATGAAGCATTCATCGTAAACGAATTAAACCGGGTTCTTGAACCGGGCGGTTTTGTTGTTGTTGCCGATCCAGTTACTTTTAACGAGGATAAATTAGACTTTATTGACCGCTTTCAAAAACTTACGCTCAACGGACATGTGCACTTTTACCGCCAAAGCGAACTAAATAACCTTTTTGCCGAATATGGTTTCGAAAAAGGGAAATCATTTAGAAGCCGTTTTACTTATCCGCGCAGTTATGACGAAGCTTATAAAAACCTGATAAAAAATACATCCAAATCTATTCTTGAGAAGTATAAGGTATCCCCAAACGGCAGCATTGTTAATATCACAGTAGAAGTATTAAACACGCTGTTCAAAAAACCGGGGAAGTAAATCAGCGTCCTTTAAATAAAAATTACGACTAAGGAGTAAAATTATGAAAATAGTCAGAATGTTGTTTGCAGCTTTAACGCTTCCTATAGCTCTTTTAGCTCAGGAAGGAACTTCAACCGATACTGCTTTTAATTTTACTCCGCTTAGGCAAATGCTAAACACAAAACCTTACGTTGAACAGGAATGCAGAGATACTGTTTTTGAAGGCTGGCCGTATAAGGCTAAAATATGCACATATTCAATTAACAGCAGCCCAATAGGTAAAAATCTGCATGTTATTGTCGCCGACGCTTCAATCGACCAGCTTCAAAGCTGGGTAACCGACGCCGGAGACCAGATTGAAGCGGTAAAATATTTAAAGAAAAACGATCATGTTTCTTATGTAAAAGCTCTTTGCGAAATTGGCCGTTATATTAAAGGTCAATCGTCATTCATTTTCCCTTTGGACGGCGAAATCTGGGAAGATATGGAAGGCGACGGAACCGGTTATATTTATTTGTTCAAGAAGGGAGTTACCAACACAGGAAGAGTTACAGGCGGAACTTATTGCCGTATCATTTCTCTTAAACGGGAAGATTATGCTAATTATATCGTTTCGCAGGATTCAACTCTTTCAGTCAGCAAAGTTCTAGAGGGAGTCCATACATATAAAAACTGGTGCAATAAATGCATGGAGATGTATAAAAACGCCTGGATAAGCTCTAACAACGAGGCTTTCAGAGCAAAAGCTCTTAACTGGAACAAATCGTTTATGAGCAAAAACCCGGATTATAAATCTCTTTCAACTATCCAGATATTGGCAAAATTTAAGGAAACCTTAACCCGCGATTAAGATTAGCCGCATTTTTAGATTAAAAATACTTCCCTTTCTTAATCCTCTACTTCAATTAAAAATAAGAATTAAGAAAGGGTTTTTAGTCATATTCTATTTTACTAAAAGCATTTTCTTAGCCATAGAAAAATTATCTCCGCTAATTCTATAAACGTAAGTTCCGCTTGGTAAGTTTTTTGCGTTGAATGATACGCTATATGCGCCCGCCTGCTGAGTTCCATTAACTAAAACAGCTACTTCCCTGCCCAAAATATCAAAGACCCGTAAACTAACCTGTCCGGTTTTCGGAACCTGATATCCAATAACTGTGCTTGGATTAAAAGGGTTCGGATAGTTTTGATTTAAGTTCCAGTTAGTTGGTAAAGTAGAGCTTCCTTTAACGTCAGTAGTAGTTCCAGGCGTTAATTTTCCTCCATTAACCAGCGTATATGTACTTCCGCCAAGATAACTGTTTGCCGATAAGCTTGAATTATAATAAACATTATGGCCGTTTCCGGTTATATTAGTAACGGTAGTCCCGGATATTCCTGCGCTGTTGGACAAGCTGCCTAAATAAGAGTCGCCAGTCAGCGTCCAGGAGCTTGTGGCGTCCATTGTTAGCGCAGCAGAACTTGCAGTATTGGCATTGTTTATAGCCCCCGTTAGAACCGAAGTATCTTTGAGCGTTCCATTAAAAGTACTGTAACTATCAATTACTATGTTGCCGTTTAATGCTTGTCTATCTGCAACAAAAGTAACCAATCCGCCGTTTTTACCAGTCGTCCCCCATCTGGAGGTTCCGGCTGCATCGATTAATGTTCCTGATGCAACACTAAGAGAAACTCCTGTTAGTTTTATATCCGCCGAGTTATTAGTTACAAAAAAGAGAGGCCCCTGCGTAGCTGTAAAAGAGCCAGCGTTCATAATAAAAGTAGACGTTCCGGTCGAAGCGTCGCCAGACATACTTTGTACAATCAGCGCGCCGCCGTATGTTTGAGCTCCGCCTTTCAGATTTACATTTGTCAGGTTTACAGTATTTAATCCTTCAATAACCGCCCCTTCCGCGCCTGTAGCCGTAATCGTAGCGTCGGCTACTGTGACTGTGCCAGTCGAATAAATACCAGGAGAATCTTTGCCGGATGTAGTTACAGTTCCTCCGGTAACAATCAGAGTTCCGCCGCCGCGGTCTGTGGCTATTGCGCCGGAATTTGTCCCAGCGGTTGACATATTTACGTTAGTAACTGTCAGACTGCCTCCGCCCGAAGCCATTACTGCGTGGGCATACTGCCCTGTGCATTTCACAGTAACATCAGAAATTACAACCGACCCAGAACTTCCATAAGCAAAAACCCCGTTGGCTCCGCTTCCGGTTGTGGTAACTGTTCCGCCAGTCATAGTAATTTTGCCTGACGACGCCAATACTCCTGCGTTTAATCCATAAAAACTGCTGTTATCAGAAGACGAAGTATTGCCGGAAGTCGTTACTGTGCAATTTGTCATTGTAAGCGTCCCGGAATTTTTAACCAGCACGCCGGATTCGTCTGTCGACGTGCCTGTAAAGTTTTCATTTGTTTTTGTAGCCGTTCCTCCGTTTTGAGTATACGACTGCGCATCAATCAGCCCAAACGGAACCATCGTCATCGCGCCTATTAAAACCGCGGTTAAGCCATGCGCTATTTTTCTTAAATTTAACATATTAATCTCCAGATTTTTTTTACTTATAATAATTAGCGTCCAAATTCTCTCTAAAAAGAAAATTTCTTTAACTAAATATTTAGACGATGTTAGAGTAAAAAACTTGCGCGCATTGATCTGACAATTAATGACTTGATAACAAAAAATAAATTAAGTATGTTTTAATTATTAGATCGCATAGACGATATTCGTTTAACCAAAGCAATAACTTATTCCTTAGCAAATATGCAAGATTAGTTAAATATTGCGATGCGTGGAATTGCCTTTTTTGTTTGCAGCCAATTAAAATACATAATTCATCATTACAGCTTTACAAAATAATAAATGCCTTTATATCAGAAATCCTTGAATACTATAAGCTCAAAAGCGGTTGCTATTATAATTTCAACGGCTCTTGTTTTTATTTTTCTACAATCTGAAGTAGGTATTTCTGGTTTTTCTGAATTTAACCATGGCAATTACGACTATTGCAAAATTGTAAAAACTGCGACAGCTAAAACAAGTAAAGATTCCAAAAGCCACACGTTCAAAATAGGGGTCAATAAAGTAATTTGCTTCCATTGCATCTATAAAACGGCGCAAACTAAATTATTGCTTATAAATCCCGACCCTAAGAGTTTTTCTACCATAAAAGAATCCCCCGGAATTTATCTCCAAAACAGATCCCTTCTGATTTAATACTTTCTATTCTTCTTGTTAAATCCCACAAAACGGGGTTTAAATATATCTACATAAAACAGACAAGTATTTAAATATATATTGGAGAAAATATGCGCACGACTATTATTATTCTCGTTGGCGCCGTTTTGCGTCTTTGGGCAGATTAATGCAAAAAGATTAAGTCTGCACGAAGCCGTTAATATCGCATTATCTAACAACGCAAATATAAAAAAAGCGACGGAGAACATTTCGGCAACTGATGGCAGATTTTGGAGCGGAATCTCTCTGCCCCAGCCTGAGATTGGCGTCAGCTATCAGTATACGCCTGTTAACAGCGGGTTAAGTAATTTTGGCGAGAGAACTTTTGAAGTAAAGCAATCAATCGAATTTCCTTATATCTACTTCCTAAAAGGAAGCAGACTTAACAAAGAGAAAGAGATTGCCGTTTACAATCTGGAACTGACAAAACTAACCCTTACCAACCAGGTCAAAACAAGCTATTACAGAGTCTTGGCAAAACAACATCAGGTAAAATATGCAGAAGAGAATCTAAAAATATCGGAAGCATTTTTTAAGAAAACTGAAGTCGGGCAAATAGCCGGGGAAGCTACAAACCTTGAAAAGTTAACAGCCAAAGTTCAAAACGCTGACGCGCTTAACAATTTGGAAACGGCAAAAAATGAATTCGCAACTGCCTGGGCCGAACTCAATTATGCGCTTGGGTTTGGACGGCAAAACTATGATTACGGTTGGGAGCTGACCGATTCGCTTTCCTTTGCCGATTACAAAATAACTTTAGAGCGACTCTATGAATCAATTGATCAGACTAACCCTCAGATAAAAACCTCTGAATTAACTAAGACAATAACTTCCATAGAAAAGGATATCGCCTGGTCGTCTCTTCTACCAAATATAAACCTATCCTATTTCAGACAAACGCGAGACGGCAACAATGGGTTTTACGGAGCTTCGTTTGGCATTTCTGTTCCGCTCTGGTTTATGTTTGAGCAAAAAGGAAATATCCAGACTGCAACCGCTAATCAGTCAATTGCGGAGTCTGAAGCTCTATTAGCTAAAAGTGAAATAGCCTTAAAATTAAAAAATGCTTTTGCCGATTTTGAGAATTGCTCAAGACAGGCAAAGCTTTATGCAAACGATATATTGCCTCAGGCCGAGGAGATTCACAAAAGCGCAATAAAAAGTTATGATGCCGGCGAGCTGACATATTTTGAGTATCTGCAGGCAAAGCAAACTTTAATAAATTCAAGAAATAGCTATGTAGGAGCTTTGTTTAGCTACTACCAGTCAGTATTCCGGATTGAAGAAATCAGCGGACAAAATATTATTGATAAATCAGAATTGGAGAAATAAATGAAAACCAACATTAAATTTTTAATTGCCCTAAGCGTTCTAATGTTTGCCTTTTTGGGATGCGGCCAAAAGAAAGAAGAAGAGAAAAAAGAAATAAAAACAAAAGAGCATAGCCAGATTGTTAAGCTTTCTGCAGAATCAATAAAAAGCCTAAATTTGCAAACTGAAACAGCTTCATTACGGCCTTTTGCAGGCTTTATCACTATAGCTGCTAAAGTAGTTGTAAATCAAGACCATGAAGCGCAAATAGGCTCTCTCATTCAGGGACGCGTTCATAAGGTATACGTTAAAATTGGCGACTTTGTAAAAGCCGGACAAACGCTGATGACAATTGAAGGCCCGGAAGTAGGCAAACTTAAAGCCGATTTCTTAATTGCAAAAGCGGCGCTCGATTTTAAAAAATCGAACTATGAAAGACAAAAACTTTTGTTCGCTGAAAAAATAAGCGCTGAAAAAGCGTTGTTAGAAAGTCAGGCTGAATACGAAAAAGCTCTTGCTGAATTCAAAGCTGAAGATAAAAAAATCCATTCTGCTGATTTAAGCGATGAAGACATCTTAATCGATAAAAACGCCAAAGGGCATACTTCCGGGGTTTTGCCTGTTAAATCGTCAATTAATGGCATTGTAGTTGAAAGGAACGTTGTAATTGGGCAGTCTGTTGATGCGACTACAAACGCTTTTAAAGTCGTAGATAATAGTTCAGTCTGGATTGACGGACAAATCCATGAAAAAGATTTAGTTAAAATAAAACCAAAGACAACTGCAATATTCACTACTACCGCTTATAAAGATGTGAAATTTACTGGCGAAACAATTTACGTTGGACATGCAGTCGACGAGCAATCCAGAACTATTACCATCCGCAGTTTATTTAACAATGTTAATGGCAAACTGAAAACGCAAATGTTTGGCGATTTGAAAATACCAGTCGGCATAAATGAAAAAGTAATTACTGCGCCCGAAGAAGCGCTATTTACTGAAACTGACGGGAAATATATTTTCGTTCAAACAAGCGATTCAACATTTGAACGGAGGAAAGTTATAGTTGGAGCTTCTGCAGATAACAGAGCTGAAATAAAAGAAGGACTGCGCGAGGGGGATAGAATAGTTTCTAAAGGCGCATTTTATCTAAAAAGCGAACTTCAAAAAGAAGAATTTGCGGGAGATGAACACTAATGTTAGAAAAAATAATTGCTCTTACATTAAAGCAAAAAGGAGTCATGTTATTCCTTGCGCTGCTAATAGTCATATTCGGCATATACTCATACCTGACTCTGCCGATTGACGCGTTTCCGGATGTGACGAATATACAAGTTGAAATCGTTAGTCATGCCGACGGTCTTTCTGCTACGGAGATTGAAAGAAATGTAACTTATCCAATTGAAATGGCGATGCGCGGTTTACCGGATGTTGAACAAATGCGTTCTGTAACTAAGTTTGGCCTTTCAATAGTAACAATTGTGTTCAAAGATAATGTGGATATTTATTTCGCGCGGCAATTAGTTTTTGAACGCTTGGGCGAAGCCAAAGAAAGCGTTCCAAAGGGAGTCGAGATAGCTATGGGGCCAATAGCGACGGCTATGGGCGAAATCTATCAATACACTCTTGAAGGAAAAATGCCGAGCGATTCGCTTTCAAAGGTCGCTTATTTAACCAACCTGCGGACAATTCAGGAGTGGATAATTACCCCGCTATTAAAAAGCGTCGCTGGAGTAAACGAAGTAAATTCATTCGGCGGTTATTTTAAACAATACCAGATAATTGTATCGCCGGAAAAATTATTAAAGTATTCCATAACGGCAGACGAAGTTTACTCTGCAATTGACAACAATAATCAAAACGTTGGCGGAAATATTCTTGAAAGGAATTCCGATCAATATATTGTTCGCGGAGTCGGTTTAATTAAAGAAGTCAGCGATATTGAAAACATTGTACTGAAGACTCACGATGGAACGCCGACTTTTCTGCGAGATGTTGCAGAAGTTAAAATTGGAGAGGCTGTTAGAATGGGAGCCTCTATGAAGAACGGAACCGACGAATCCGTAGGCGGGATTGCTATGATGCTGCGCGGCGAGAACAGCCGGGATGTTGTTAAACGCGTAAAAGAAAAAGTTCAGGAAATAAATGAGAACAACATTCTGCCCGACGGTATTAAAATGGTTCCTTATTATGATAGAAGCGATATTGTAAACGCCAGCGTAAACACCGTGAACAAAGCTTTAGTTGAAGGAGCTATTCTTGTTCTGATAATATTGTATTTGCTGCTGCGAAGCTTTAGAGGCAGTTTTGTAGTGCTGCTTGCCTTGCCGCTTTCATTGTTGACTACATTCATTATGATGAAGTTTTTAGGATTTAGCGCTAACTTAATGTCGTTAGGCGGTCTTGCTATTTCTATCGGGATGATAATAGACGCGACAATTATTCAGGTTGAGAACGTTCAAAGACATTTAAGCGAGGACGGGAAAGATCGCCCAAAATTGTTAACAGTCCTGAAAGCAGTGTTGGAAGTCCGGAAGCCAAGCATCTTCGGAGAACTAATTATTGCAATTACATTTATACCTATTCTTTCGTTGGAAGGATATGAGGGGAAAATGTTTGGTCCGCTTGCAATAACAGTAGTAATTGCGCTTCTTTCTTCCCTGCTCCTTTCAATCTTTATTATACCGGTTTTCTGCTCAATGTTCTTAAAATCGCAGCCCGAAAAAGAAAGCGTTATAATGAATTATGCAACTAAAATTTATTTGCCGCTTTTAGAATATGTAATGAAGAAAAGAATAATAATCTTAAGCGTAGCCGGAGCTTTCTTAATTGCCGCATTATTTTTATTTACCAGGTTAGGAACGGAGTTTATCCCAATTATGGACGAGGGCTCGTTCGATATGGATGTCGCTTTGCTGCCTGGAGTATCGCTTTCCAAAGCCATGGAAGTAAATCAGCTTGCCGCGCAAAAGATGAAAAAGTTTGACGAGCTTGACGTAGTAGTATCGCGAACCGGTCAAACAGGCGTTGCGATGGACACAAGAGGCGTGGATAAAACAGGCTATGTTGGAATATTAAAACCCAAAAGCGAATGGAAACGAAATATATCAAGAGAAGAATTGACAAATGAAATGCGCGCGTCTTTAGAGACAATCCCCGGAATTGGATTTGGTTTTAGCCAGCCAATTCAATGCAGAATTGACGAGCTTGTAGCAGGAACGAAAGCGCAATTAATTCTTAAACTTTTTGGCGAAGATATGGACTTGTTAAAAAGTAAAGCCGACGAGATTGCAAAAACGCTTTCCTCAGTTAAAGGGGGCACCGATTTGATGACGGAAAAAGTTTCGGGGCAGCCGTACTTAACCATAAGCATAGATAGATCGAAAATAGCGCGCTATGGTTTGAATATTAAAGATGTTCAAAACGTAATTGAAATAGCCGTTGCAGGTAAGTCCGCTTCTAAGTTTTATGAAGAAAACCGGAGCTTTGATATTACGGTTCGTCTGCCGGAAGAAAAAAGAAATTCAATCGAAACAATTGAGAATATCTTAGTCCCAACAAAAACCGGAATGAATATTCCGCTTGCGCAATTAGCCGACGTTAAAATGATTGAAGGTCCGGTTCAGATAAGCAGGCAGGATGGAATCAGAAGAATTGGCATTGAGATGAACGTAAGCGGAAGAGATATAGGCGGCTTTGTTGCGGAAGCTAAACAAAAAATAAAAGAGAATGTCCAGCTTCCGGCGGGTTATTATATTATATGGGGCGGACAGTTTGAAAATCAGCAGAGAGCTATGAATAAACTAATGATCATTGGACCAATTGCAATCGGTTTGATTTTGCTCCTCTTATTCGTAACATTCAGATCTGTACGCCTCGCATTGTTAGTAATATCTAATTTGCCGTTTGCTTTAATTGGCGGAATATTTTCGCTCTACATTTCCGGACTATATTTATCAGTCCCGGCTTCGGTAGGGTTTATAGTATTGTTTGGCGTTGCGGTGTTGAACGGCGTTGTGCTGGTATCCCAAATTTCGCAGTTGCGCGAAGAAGGAATGGGCATGCAGCAAGCGATTATGCAGGGAAGTCTTAACAGATTTCGCCCGGCGCTTATGACAGCGTCCATAGCAATATTTAGTCTTATGCCAATGCTGTTTGCCAGCGGAGCTGGTTCAGAAGTGCAAAAACCTTTGGCGGTCGTTGTTGTTGGCGGCTTAATAACTTCAACTTTGCTGACATTACTGATCATTCCATCAGTTTATAGCTGGTTCGACCAAAAATCAGATAACAGTTAAGTTTGGTTTAAATAATAACCTTCGGGCAATTTATAATAAATTATTTTCCCTTAGGATTATTTGCGCATAAAACACAATAGAAATGTCAGCATTCATTAAATAAAAAAAACGGTAAAGATATGACGTCTATTTATAGACCCTCTCTTTACCGTTCTTTTTTTCTAAACTAAATCAGCTTACTTTTCTTTATTATTATTCGCTTTTACGCTGGCAGGCGTAAACGATCCGTTTACGTCTCCTGTGCAGAGTATGCGGATATTCTGGTTCACAGATTTGCCTGAAACCGTGAACGTCGGATTTTCATAAACCCAGTCGCCCGCCGCAAATGACGATGCTCCGCCTGAAGATCTCATCCGGACTAACAGCGCGTCAGAACTGGTAACTGCGCCGCTACCATTAACATCCGCAGCTTTTGCCTGTAGAGTATCAAAAGCAGTCAAACCTACTATATATCGTCTTATTTGAAGCGCATCGGTAGAGTTTACGCCTCCCCAGGTTTTATTTACAACAAGGCGCAAATTGAAAGAACCGTCCTGAACTGCGTTAAATGAATAACGGCCTACTGTATCAGTCGTTGCCGAATCAATAATAGTATTATTGCTAATCAGATAAACCTTAATGCCGTTCACTGGAGTATTTTGCGCATTTGCATAAGTAATTACTCCGGCTACAGTATCCGCAAATTTTTGAGTAGTAAAGTTCCATACAGAACTTTTAGCCGCCGCAGTTGCATTTGCCAATACAGTAACGCGCCAGAAGTATTTTGTATTATATTTAAGCGAGACCGCTGTTTTTATCGTATCCGTTACAGTAGAATCGCTCAATGTAGCAACAGAGAACAAACTATCAGTTGAAACTTCAAAAATATATTTTGCCGCATCGGAATATTTATTCCACTGAAACTTAACCGGCAGCGACGCGTTAGTAGAATTATTTTGCGGCGAAATAAGGTTAATGCCGGCCTTTATGTTAAAATTAGCGCTTAGCGCTCTGGTTGCAGTTACAGTAAATTGATAAATAGAATCTGTTGAAACGATACTGCCGTTTTCAGTCCAGTTTACAAATGTATACCCGTTGTTTGCCGAGGCTGTTAATTTTGCAGTCTGGTTCCAATTATACGTTCCTGCTCCTGATATGCTTCCGCTATTAAGCGGGCTTGGAGAAGCTGCAATAACAAACAAGCTTGACGCAACAGGGTCTAAATGAATAACAGTAACGCCCCACTGCTGTAAACCTGAATAATTGCCGCCCCAAACCATTTCGTGCGTACTGTAATCCCATGTATCATGCAAATATATCTTGCTAGTAGCGTCGTCATACCCTATGCCAACCATCGTGTGCCCTTTAACCTGAATAAACACGGGATATCCGGCGTCAATTTCTTGTTTATACTGAGCAAATGTGAAACCACTAGTGTTTGAATTATAGCCATAGATTAACTGAGTATAGCGGGTATTAACCGAATACCCTCTTGACTCAAGAAACAGCTGGAAACCGTACGCGCCATCATGATCGTTTTCTCCAGAATAAGGAGTTCCGTTTGAATAGTAATACAGTGTCGTTCCGCCATCAGCATTGCCATAAGCGGATTGATTGGTTTTCATAAAATCGCCAGTACAATCGCCATAAGTATGCTGCGTCCAGCCGTTAGTAATATAAGGATCATCAGCCTTACTGTCGGTTTTTATCCAGTAATCGTCCACATGCCCTCTTGTGGTTCGTCCATCCATGCCATTCATCGTCGCAGATAAAGGACACTTTGACCTAACCTCGCCATTAATTGTTACGCGCCCCCAGGAGCTGTTATCCATAGGAGCTACTCCGTTATTTGTAGGTCCCGTATAAATATTTGGAAATCCCATATTATCATAGTAACCGGAAATCATAGCAGCAGAAGTTGCCGTACAGCCAAAACTCCAGTCATAGGCAGGCACATTCGCAATTGTTTTAGCTGAATTAGGAATTTTTGCTACTGGAGCTCTATAGTTTTTAGGAGGCGTGCCTGGAACGATAATTTCTATAATTTCGCGTCCGTCTTTATCAATTCTTCTCCCTTTTATATAATCTTCCAAGCCGTCATTTTTTTTAGAAGAGCTATCTATTTTTGCCTGCTTTGTCGCTATTATATTTTGCGGTAATGCATTTATGTTAAAAAGACAAAATAAAGAAAAGAGCACAATCGTCAGTTTTGTTTTCATAAAGTAGCTCCCGATTTATGTTTGTCATTTATTCTAAGTAACAGTTTAGCCATTCTTTTATCTCGTTATAATTATTTAATTTATGTTTGTTTTAATTTTACAAATTAACAAATATCAACATTTTCCCAAATCAAATATTATGGAAATGCGCCAATCTTGTTTTTTATATTGCACATTTCCCCCTAATAAATATATACTTAAAGTTATATTCGAATTAATATCAAATATATTTAGAATATGGCGTTTTTTATTACACACGGATCGCCTACCGCAATATAATTATCCGCCTATAAATACGTATGATAATGCAATTAATACTACAGTCAATAATATGTTAATTTTAAAACTTTTATTTTAACTAAATATTTAGAATTATAAAAATTTTTTGAGAAACTCTTTTTAAAATCAATCTTGTATATTACAAAATAATTGAGAGCATAGCGTTTACATATAAAAGGATAGCAAAAGTTGCATGGCTTTTAATATTTCAATCTGAATTTGACTAATGAGTAAGATTTTTAAGCATATAGCATAGAAGGCTAAATCGCATTTTATCATTCTGAATATTAAAATTATGATAAATTACTTCTTTGGAATCAATTCTTTAAGCTGTTTTGGTTTTATTGGGCATAATAACCAAAAGGTTATGTTCAAGACTGAACATAACCTTCGGTATTTAGGTTTTTTTATATTATTAACATCGGATCATGTTGGAATAGATCCGGATGAAAATAAGCGGCAGGGGGAAGTTCTATTTCATTAAGATCATTTTCTTAGTCATTCTGAATGAACCGCTCTCAATAGAGTAGAAATAAGTTCCGCTTGATAATTGTTTACCAAAATCATTTCTGCCATTCCATGTAGCGCTATAACTGCCGGCATTGAATTCCTGATCTACCAGCGTTCTAACCTTTTGACTAAGGACGTTAAAGATTTCAATTTTTACATTACCTGATTTTGGAATGTTAAAATCGATCTTTGTGTCAGGGTTAAATGGATTAGGATAATTCTGTTTAATAGAAAATTCCGTTGGTATCTCGGAAGCTGCTTTAGCCTGATCATTAATTGGGACTTCTTTTCCAACAATTAATTTAAAATGTGCGACTAATGAACTGTTTTTTAAAACCATGTAGCCAAAATTATTAACGGTACTAACTATATTACCATTTTCTGTCCAATTAACAAATGCGACATTACCATATGGCGTAGCTCCTAAACCTGCAACATTACCATAACTATATGTTTTAGTTATAGTTCTTGATGATGTTGCCCCATCTAGGTAAAGAGTGCCATAATCCCATGGATCAGCAGTAACTGTTAGGGTAAATGTTGGAGCTGCCTGACACATGTTTATTGTTTGAGGAGTATTTGTAGCTCCTGGCGCAGTTATTGTTATTTCTGCCAACCTGGCATCGGTAGTGTTCTGAGCATAAGAGATAGTAACAGTTCCGTTGTTAGTTCCACTTCGTGGACTAATATTAGTTATCCAGCTTGTTGAGCTTGAAACAGTCCAGTTTAAAGTTCCACCGCCGCTATTACTTATTGTAAGATTTACTGTTCCACTTGATGAACCCACATTTACACTGGATAAGATAGCCGAAATTTTAGGTGGCGCTGCTTCTTGTGTAATTGTAATTGTGTGTGACTCGCTGGTCGCATCATTTACAATTGCAAAAGATCCAGTTCTTTGAGCGCCCGCATTTTCATTATAAGGTATAGATATGGAGAATTCTCCTCCGGTTTTATGAATTGTACCTATTATTGGGTTCGCCGCAAACCAAGTGCCGAAACCAGAAACATTTTCTATATGCCAATATAATAAGCCTTGGTTCAAGTTGGTTATAGTCACGCTTGTTGTGCCGCTTGAATTACTTACATTCAGACTGGTAGAGCTTACGGTAAAAGACTGCGCTATGATAACCTTTGTTGAACCTAATATGAGTAACACTATAATTAATGAAAATAAATAAAAGTTCTTGTATAGCTTAGACACTATATCGCCTCCATTAAAAGTTTTAATATTTTTTACAATTAATTAAAATAGTAAAGCTTGTACAAATTTATTGACTACCATTTGCTTTAAGAATTTCAAAAATAATCAGTCATGCCTTTTTAGAGGCATGACTGATGTAAATAGAACACTGAGTTCGTATTATTTCATTAAGATCATTTTCTTAGTCATTCTGAATAAACCGGTCTCAATAGAGTAGAAATAAGTTCCGCTTGATAATTGTTTACCGAAATCATTTCTTCCATTCCAGGTAGAGCTATAGCTGCCTGCGTTGAATTCCTGATTTAACAGAGTTCTAACCTTTTGACCAAGGATGTTAAAGATTTCAATTTTTACATTACCTGATTTTGGAATGCTAAAATTGATCTTTGTATCAGGGTTAAATGGGTTAGGATAATTCTGCGAAAGATTGAATTTTTCAGGAACATTTGAAGAAAGAGTTTTAACGTCTGTTATAGTCCAAGTTGCTTTTTGAGCTGGGAACCAGTTTAAATCGCCAATTGCAAATCCGTCTGTGCCGCCATTAAGAAGAGAAGTATTTGTATATGCTAAGTTTTCTGGTATTGGCCAGGTTGGAGGGAAAGTCATCTTATATTGCCATCCATTATAAAACTTGCCTGTAGCAATTTGTTGCACATAGCTAATTAAACTGTCAATATGTCCTACTGTGCCTGCGTCAGAAAAACCAGGATTTGCATTAATAGCGTCATCTATAGAGATATATGACGAATAGTCCCATGATTTAGGATTAGTAAGAGAATCGATGACTATTTTATCTAATTTATTAAGCCATGGAGCCATTGTTAATACTCTTTTTAGATATTGTTTCGGGCCATTAAGAACTTCAACGCTATCATATGTTTTAACAGTATCGTTCCAGTCTTTATAAAATTTAACAAGTTTATCCGGATTATAACATACGTTATTATGAACAGCTTCTAATCTTGTAGCAGGATTGTATGTGAGATTTAAGTTTTTGTAATAAACTTCCGGACCATGCTGCTCTTTACCATTATACGTCATCTGTTTATTAATGGCTAATACGCATGATGATATGGTATCATAAGCATTTTCGAACCATCCGCCTATAATTTGTTCAGGATTGCCGCCCCATGCATGAGCAGCATAAACCAGGTTATTTTTAATAAAAATATTATCGGCTTGCGCTGATAAAAATGGATTCACTGCCGTGTAAGCAATCGTATTATGCTCAAATACAGATTTTGGTCCATGGCCGCGAACAGAAAAGACATAAGCGTTGCAAGCAAAAAATGTGTTGTTAATAAAAAGTGTAGTATCCGGATGATCCATATCTTCTGATAAAAACGGTTGTCCGCCAAAATATGAAGTGGAATGTATAAAGTTTCTGAAATGGCAATCTTGAACGTCTAACTTAACATGATCAGCTCCATAAACACGAATACCCGCTTCGCTCCATCCGTCAAATACAACTCTTCTTAACTTTAGAGCTATGTTGTCAGCGCCAATATGAATAGCGCGGCTCCATCCAAGAGTTTTAAGATCAGAACGCATAGAAAGCAAATACAAATCATCTAATTCAACCTTGATTCCAACCTGAATAAGTTTAAAATACCATTCTTCCGATGAGTTATCTGCGCGGATAGCTGCAGCTAAAACAGCAGGTCTTTTTGTTGAAGTTCCGGTAGAGATGAACTTACAGGAATGGGTGATTTCAAAAGCTTTGTCTATATAGTAGATAGCTCCGCGGTCTAATACATAAACGCGAGCAGCTGTTACAGAAGTATCGGCATTAATGATGTCGCTAATCTGTAAAGACTTCGAACCCGGTATATAAACTGTATCTGTAGTAGATTGAGCAGATACTTTATTTGGAACAACAAGCGCTATTACAAGCAAAACAATAAAAGCGTATAGCTTTTTCATAATGGTTCTCCTTTTTGTGTTAGTGATTTATTTAAATCTTACTATTAACAGTAACAAAGTTTGTTTCAGGAAATGTATTACTTACTTAACTCATAGGCGCGCTCCTTTTATTTTTAATGTTTAGAACTTTATCCGAAATCCCAAATCCGCCGTCATGCCATAACGCTGCTGAGAAGTGATAAAGGTAGTTTTTTGATTTATATCAACGTCGTCTTCTCCGCTAATATTATTTAGATTAAAGTAAACCTGAATACCATACCATGGCAGTTCTTGTTTTACAGAAAGATCAAAGCGAACGTATCTTTTCGACTGGACTCTGTTTTGCAGCCAAAAATCGGGTTTTTTAAATATGTTATCTTGATATAGCATCGATACCCGCATAGAGAAACCTGCATAGTCGTATCCCAATGCAATATTAATAATATCATTTGGTTGATCTAACAAACGGGAAGTATAAAATGTATCTACGGCAGTCGTTTGTTGGATGTAGTTAGAGTCTAAAGTAGTAACCAAATTTGTTTTTGGATATTTTGCCTCTGAAAAAATATGAGTATAATTAATATCCAGGATAAGGCCGGAAAATGGTTCTGGCAAATACCAGAAGTGAGTCTGCCATTCTGTTTCTATTCCGAATATATCAATTGTATAAGGATTATTGATGTATGTAAAAAGAGTAAATGATTCAGTCCTGCTTTTTAGTTTATCGTACAAATCAGGATAAGCGCTAAAATCTTTAGGATAGGACTTGGTGTTATAGATTAAATTTTTAATGCTTTTCTTATACGCGCCAAATGAAAACAGACCAAGCTCATTCGAATATAATGACAGAACTGCGTCAAAGTTTTGAGAAGTAGCAGGTTTCAGCCTGTAATTGTTGTATATGATAAAATTTGTTCCGACATAATATTTAGGAATAATTGTGTTATAGTCGGGATAGTTTAATGTATTTGTGTAAGCAAAATGGAATTGCATCCAGTCTGCAGGTCTTACCTGAAAATGCAGCATAGGCAGTAAATAACCATGCGATTGAGTTTCGGTCGCGTTTGTGTATATAATTCCCCCAGGAACTGCTTCGCCTCTGATTCCTGAATACTCTGTCGTTAAATTTTGATAACGAAATCCTGGTAAAACTGAAACCATAGGACCGATATTAAAGTCAGCCATCGCATAACCGGCAGATCTTTTTTCATTTCCATTATAGTCATCCAACAGGGACGATAATTTATTCAGCTTATACCCTCCGCCGCTGCCGACGCCAGGATTAGCTTTAGCAACGTCCATAACTCTTAGCATCAAGTCCACATTAAGTGGATTTTGAAGCTTATAATCTCCTTTAAGAAACTCGCCATAGCTGTAATTGGGATCGTAAAAATCAGAAGCTGTTATAGTAGAACCAAATTGCGGAAATGCTCTTAAAATTGCTGACGATACTTGTCCTCCATCATCGTAAAATACCGACCCGCTGTTTTGGTTATAATCATATGAGCGGTCTCTGTACTGATAAGCTCCGCCAGCTTTAACCTTACTTGAGATAAGATCCGAGACCATTAAATCTGTAGAAAAATCAAGCGAAACGCCAAGAGTCCTATCCTTGGATAAGCTGTATGTATTATAGATTTCAAAAAAGTCTGCATATTCAGGATTGTGAACAACGTGTGTGGCAATTTCCTTAGGCGGTTTATGCTTTAAAGCGTTGTATTCATTTGCAAATCCTACTTTGTTCTGCTTAAACTTAAAGTTAACATCATCCGGATTTTCGTTAGTCGAATAAGAATGAGTAAATTTGGCTTCCATCTGAACGCCAAAGAGACTTTGTTTAACGTTCAAAAGGTTGCTATAGACGTCCATTACCGATTTAGAATTTGTTGCGGAATAATAGCCGTAATCTTCCAGCAAATAATAGGATTCAGCTCTTGAAATGGTTTTTGTATTGCTTCTGCTATAAAAGTTCATAAATCCGATGCTTCCGGTTTCATGAGCATAATCAAACACTACAGTAGCGCCGTAACGTTTTCGGTCCCTTACAACATCAGTAAGAGTCATTGATTGAAAGTCCGCAACGCCTTCATCAGTTGCATCTGTTTTACCAGAAAAATTATAGTCCGCGCTCAATTGATTTGCGCTTAAGTTCTTATCTTCCGCCGAACCCTGAGCAAAGATGCCGAAACTGTTATCAAAGAAACGCTGTTCATAAGACCCTACAAGCTTATAATCCTTGTATGAATCTTTCAAATTATTATAAGATCCCTGAGTAACAATTTCAAACTGCGGTCTGCTGCCAGAGTCAGGTTTTTGAGCCTTTCGCATTGAAAAGTTAATTACTCCTCCAAATACTGTCGCATCCATATCAGGCGTTATAGCTTTAATTACTTCAATTCCGCCAAGCATATTTGAAGAGATCATACTTAAGTCTGTCGCTCTATCTCCTGAAAGAGAAAGCTCATCGCTGTTTGTAAGCGACGATTTATGATCGTTTGGATCGCTGGAAGAAGTATTAGCCGGCATTTCCACGCCGTCTATTGTTACCCGGTTATATTGAGGAGAGAGACCGCGCACAACGACTTTTGAGCCTTCGCCGCCTGTTCTTACAAGCGAAACGCCTGGAAGCCTGCTGACAGACTCAGCTGCATTTGCATCAGGCAATTCCTGGATCTTAGCTAATGAAACGACATTTTTTATAGTGTTGGCGTTAAGCTGTTCATTGATAGCTTCATATTGACCTTTGGCCTGAGCAGTTACAACTACTTCCTTAACAAAATTCCCTTCAGCAGCCAAATTAAAATCCTGTGTTAGCTTGCCTCCATCTGTAACTTCGACAATAACGTCGATGCTTTTATAGCCAAGATAAGTAGCCCTTAAAGTATACTTCCCTGGTTGGACGTTACGAATAATATAATTCCCTTTTACATCGGCTGCATCTCCCAGACCAGTTCCGACCAAAACAATATTAGCAAAAGGTAAAATGTCCTTTGATTGAACATCCCTTACTGTTCCCCTAATAACGCCATTTTGTATTGCGAATACCGGCGCGCTTAACAGTAGAATACAGAAAAAAACAAACCCTGAAATAACGGTAATCTTTTTTAACATAGGCTCCTCCAAGAGATATTGTACCTTAAAATGACAGTTAGTTTTTTCGATATAAAAATAATCTTATTAGTTTTAAATTGCAATACTTAGGATAAACTTATTTTTATGCACCAAATAAGATTATTATTAAGTCTTTTTATTTTATAACAGAATAAACTACCCTATTTATTAATTATTGAACTACTTAAAAGAATTTTTAAGAACATGCGTTTAATTTGTTTGAATTTCTTTGTCAAACAGTTGTAAAAAATTTTTCTCTCTAATACGATCTATGACTAATTAAGAACAAATTATAGTACAACATTATTTTAAGTTTAAATAAATTGTTCTTAAATCTTTTTGATCTGAAGAAGATCCAATCATAACAGTATATTTATCCTGCTCAACTGAATATCCTTTTCCATCAATCCACCTTGATAACGTTTCTGAGTTAATTGTAAATTCAACTTTCTTCGTTTCTCCGGCTTCAAGATTTATTCTTTTAAAACCTTTTAGCGTCTTAAGCGCCATAGTATCGTTAGCGGCCTTTATATATAACTGCACGACCTCTTCCCCTTTTATTTTGCCTGTATTCATTACGTCAACTGATACAATTGTAGAATCGCCTGAATGAATTTCCGGTTGGCTTATAGTTAGATTTTTATATTGGAATGTTGTAAAGCTCAGCCCAAATCCAAAAGGATAGAGCGGTTCGCCTGTAAAATATCTATATGTTCTGCCTGTCATCTTGTAATCTGAAAATGGAGGAAGCTGATCTATAGATTTATAGAAAGTGACCGGTAATCTGCCTGCTGGGTTATAATCTCCAAATATTACATCTGCAATTGCAGTTCCAGCTGCCTGCCCCGGATACCAAGCTTCAATTATTGCCGGAATATTTTTACTTTCCCAGTTTATAGAAAGCGCGCTGCCATTTAACAAAACTAAGGTTACAGGTTTTCCTGTAGAATGAATTTTTTTGATAAGATTTATTTGCGTTTCAGGCAAATCTAACGCAATTCTGTCTCCCCCTTTAAATCCTTTTATATCAACTTTCATTTCTTCCCCTTCTAATCGCGGCGATAAACCCATTACCATTATAACGGCATCAGATTTTTTTGCCGCTTCAAGAGCTCTTTGTTCAAGATTTTCATCCGGAACAGACCAGATAAACTGCATAAACGAATAACGGAGTTTTTTGTAGAATTCAATTTTTATTTTATAGGTCTTCCCTGCGGTCAGGTCTAACGATTTATAAGTCTTTACCGGGTCGAATTCTCCATCGAACTGTACTAACAGCGTATCTTCGAAATAAATTTTAAAACCATTGAAACCGTATCCGCCTAAAATATATTTGCCGCTCTTATCAGGCGCTATTACGCCCGACCACCTGACGCCAAAATTATCCGGATTAAATTTTTTAGATGGAGCTCCGTCCCACCAGGCAAAATCAACTATGCTGTCACCCCGAGTAAAAGTTGGCTTGCCTTTAAATTCTCTATTATCAAAATACTCGCCAAGCAATCCGCTTTCTGTTTTACTCGCCGAAGTGAAAAGAAAAGATTTTCCGACAACTTCAAACGAAGGCATATTTTCCGCCAGATCGCAGCCGCGTTCATATATTACTTTTGCGTCCGGGAGTTTATCTTTTATACCTTGTAAAGGAGTTACAGGGTACGATGGAAAGCCATTATAGTTGCCGCGCAGCGTTTCAAAGTCGTTTGCATTAGGACCAATAACTGCAATGGTTTTAATATCTTTTTTAAGCGGAAGTAAATTATTTTCATTTTTCAGAAGCACAATAGATTTTCTTGTAGTTTCAAGCGCGATTTCTCTGTCTAACTTTGTATCTACTTCCTGTAATTTTGAGAACGGTACAATTTCCGGCGGATCAAACATTCCAAGTCGGAATCTTGCCTCCATGACTCTTTTAATTGAAACGTCAAGTTCGCTTTCCTTTATCAATCCCTGTTTCACTGAGTTTACCAATGAAGGATAAGCATTGCCGCATTCAAGATCAGTTCCCGCTTTAACGGCAATAGCAGAAGCTTCTTCAGGTGTATTTACAATTTTATGGAAGTTATACATATCCGGCACAGCCCAACAATCAGAAACAATCAGCCCTTTGAAATTCCATTCATCGCGTAAAATTTGTTTTAACAAAGGATTGCTTCCGCAGCACGCGTCTCCGCGAAATCTGTTGTATGCGCACATGACTGAAAATGCATGCCCCTCAACTACGCATTTTTTAAAATGCGGCAGATAAGTTTCTCTTAGATCATAATCGCTTATCATTGCATTAAATACGTGCCTCTCTGGTTCAGGTCCGCTGTGCACTGCAAAATGTTTTGGGGTTGCAATTGTTTTCAGGTATTTAGCGTCAGTCCCCTGCAAGCCTTTTACAAACTGAACTCCTATAGTTCCTGTTAAAAATGGATCTTCTCCGTACGTCTCCATTCCTCTGCCCCAGCGAGGGTCGCGAAAAATATTAATATTCGGAGACCATAAAGTAAGTCCCTGATAGCTCCCTCTTTTATTTCTACTTACTGCGCTGTTATATTTTGCGCGCGCTTCATCAGAGATCACTGTAGCGACTCTGTAGATTAGCTCCGGATCCCATGTAGCGGCCAATCCAATTGATTGCGGGAACACAGTCGCAATACCGTTTCTTGCGACTCCATGTAAAGCTTCATTCCACCAATTATATTCCGGTATTCCAAGACGCTCAATCGCGGGCGAATTATAAACCATCTGCGAAACCTTTTCTTCAAGCGTCATTCTTGATACAAGATCGCTTACCCTTGCTTCAATAGAGAAGTTCGGATTTTTGAAAGGGGCATCGTTCTGAGCATAGCTTAAAACCGGTAAGCATAACAACAAAATAAATAGTATTGATGTTTTCATAATTCTCCTAAAGGTTTAATCCTAAAGCGCTTTATAGTTGTTAAATTTTTGTTTAAGCAAAGCTGGGTTGTCATTATAAAGTTTGACTATCAGTTCGCCAAATAATGAATTTGCCCAGGCAAACCAATTACGCGTATAATCGTCAGCCTCATCTTTTTCGAAAGATTCGTGCATAAAACCTGTACCGGCATGACTTACTGTAAGATAATTTAAGCATTGAATGATTTCTTCATCATCAGCGCTTGTCATCGCCCTCATAATGATGCTTATTGTCCATATCTTATTTATTAATGTGTGCGGACTGCCAATTCCTTCTGCTACTTTTCCCTTAAAGAAGTAAGGGTTAAATTTGCTTAACACAAATTTTCTTGTGTTTTGATATACCGTATCTTCTAAAGAGCAGCAGTCAAGGTAAGGCAGCGAAAGCAGGCTTGGAATGTTTGCGTCATCCATAAATAATTTATTTCCGAAACCGTCTAGTTCATAAGCAAAGATATTCCCAAAATGAAGATGGCCTGTTACTGCATATTCTTTTAATGCTTTTTCTATCTCACTGGCCATTGCTAAGCATTCCGATGCAAACTCATTATCATTAAAAATTGCGGTAAAAATCTGAGCAATCATTTTTAAAGTTACTACGGCAAAATAATTTGACGGAACGAGAAAAGGGAAAATCGTTGCATCGTCAGAAGGTCTGAAAATAGAGACTATGAGCCCTACCGGATTAACTGGATTCCCATATCCGTTACCTGGCACAGTATCAGTGCTCCATGCAGTTACTCTGCCAAATTTGTACATCCCCCTGTCTGTTTTTCGCTGCTGTTCTTTAAATGTTTTAACAATAAGCTTTGCAGCTAATTGCCAATCAGAAGAGAAGCAGGAAGAATCCTCAGTAGTTTTCCAATAAGCATATGCAAGCCTTACTGGATAACAAAGCGAATCAATTTCCCATTTCCTTTCATGAAGTCCATTTTTCATTTCTGTAAGATCGTTTGACCATTCGCCTCTTACTTGATCATTACTAAAAGCATTTGCGTAAGGGTCAAGCAAAATGCATTTAGTTTGCCGGTTAATTACGCCGCGAACCATTTCTTTCAGCTTTTTGTCTTCAGGCGCTAAACTTAAATAAGGCCATACCTGGGCGCTTGAATCTCTAAGCCACATCGCACTGATATCGCCGGTTATAACAAACGTATCAGGCTCGCCATTTTCAATTGAAAAATTGATTGCTGTGTCTAGTGAATTTGGAAAGCAATTTTCAAAAAGTCCGGCTAATTTTTTGTCTTCAATAAATTCGCTAACTTCAGCTATTTTTTTTTCTACTGAATCGCTTGTAAATTTTCGGTTTTCCAGCGTTGGACGTTTATTCATATAACAATCGCGTATTTCGTTTTCTTAAATAAAAATGATTTATACAGTCAAGACGTTAGAACACAATTTTGCTATTTCTGAATTTTTGAAATCCAGGTCAGGCCGTCAGTCCTGATGTTTATTTTTTTTGTTAAGTCTTCAGATTTAAGCGACGCTTCAAACATATCTGTTGTACATTCAATAACAGGAGGCATAATAAAGCCAGGAATATTTTTCAATTCAATTCCTAATTCATTTACGCTAGTTGTAAATACGCCATGCTTTTCGAAATAACTGCTTTCTTTATAATAGATATTTCTTAAAAACCATTTTGCGGCTTCATCCTTGTTTTCAATAAAAGACGTTTTAGCGCTGCCGACAGCTTCCTTTGAAAACTGCACATAACCCCACATTTCAGGGTAATGCATATTTACAACTCCCTGCGGCGACCAAACCCAGTTATCTTCCGGAAATGGCTTTCCGGTAGCCGGATCTATTTGTTTCTGATATTTGCCCTCAATTACTTCGGTCTTCCATTCAACGCGCGAAAAATTTATTCGCCATTGATCGTTGTCGTTTGGCGGCGCGGCTGTTTCTGCAATTTCTTTAAAAGCCTTCCAAGGGAAAGCAATCTCTACAGTCCAGTTTTTATCAACGTCGCCAGGTTTATTTATTGTGCCGTTAACCGAAACCCCTGTTTTTAATCCCTTAAAATCCCACGCGTCTATAGCCGCATTTTTTGTATCTCTGTATGGTTGAACAAGAAGCAAATCCCAAACTGTATTCAGGGCGTTCATTTCAAATTCGCTATAACGGTGAGTGTCTCCATCCGGGTCGATAAAAACTTCAAAATCATTATCATAAAAAATTACGTCATCCCGGTTTTTCACATTACTCCAAATATCCGGCTCCTGAATTTCTGCCGCTATATAAAGATAATTTTCATCCCAAAGCATCTTGCAACGAGTCCGGAATCTGGGAGTTGGTTTTACCGCCCCTTCAATATCTACATAGTCGTCTGTCCATTCAGCTTTTAACCAAGCCGATTCCTCCATTTTCCCATCTACATTTATGGAATCACTAGTTTTGTAACAGACATATTTCTTTGGTGAAAATTCGATAGTTGGAATTGGGACAGCCTGCGCAAAACAAGCTGTTGCAAGCATAAAAACCAGAGCTGATAATTTTAACATAATAATCTTTTACCCGGATTTAATGTAAAATGTAATACGCGGATTTTATAAAATGTTCCGCGAAATTAATTTCTTTATCTAGCCTAAAGAACCTGTAAATACTATGAGCAAAAAGAAAGAATTATTGTTTTGAAGCTTCAATTAATTCTTTTACAGTCGAAACCGCTAAACCTACAACAGTGTCTGCCGCGCCATAATAGACAAGAACTTTACTATCCGTCAGCGCAAAACCTTCGTCGTCATAATCCTCCACTACCATTCCGCTTGGGAACACCACATTTTGAACCTGCCCTGTTAGTTCATACATCTCTCTTGGTTCAAGAATGTTATACCTCCCTCTTGCAAGCACAATGGAAGGATCGTTCAAATCAAGCAAAGAAACTCCCGCCTGATAAATATTAGAACTGGCAAAATGAGTAGCTACGCCATGGTAAATGTGCAGCCATCCTTCGCGTGTTTTTATCGGCGTAGGTCCTGAGCCTATGTTTTCATCCCAGTAATGAAATCTTCCGCTCATTACGCTTTTGACTGTTTTCCATTTTAGCAGATCTTCGGATTCCGATAAACAGATTGTATTGCCCGATGATGGTCCGCCTTCAAGCTGAACTTTATTTGGTCTATCTAACCGTAAATATTTGCCGTTAATTTTTTCAGGAAATAGGACTCCATTTCGAACGTCTCCCTCCGAAATAATTCCCAAGAATTCATATTCTTCAAATGATTCCGTTTTAGCTAGACCAAGCTTACATCCGTCATCCATATCCATTGCAAACAGGACGTAGTATTTATTTTCAAGTTTTGTAATTCTTGCGTCGTAAATGTGATAAATTTTTTCTTTTATCTTTTCTAATCCGTTAAAAACTACAATCTTATCCGCTACTTTAAAATCAACTCCATTAGCGCTTTCAGCCTGCATAATAAACGTTTCTCGCCCTCTGTTTTGAACGCGGAGAAGAAGAATGTACTTTCCGTTATATTTTATTGCGCCCGGATTAAATACGGATGAAACGTCCACTGCATTAGGATAAATATTAGGAACATCTTTCCTTGAAATTATTGGATTTTTTACGCTTCTCGTTAACATCAGCAGCTCCATTATTTCTTTTCAATTACACGACTTAATTAGGGAGAAATTAAAATTAATAAAACTTAATTTCCCATCACAACTTTTACATTACAGATTTCATTCTTAGAAATAGGCAGAACATTTCCCCTGATTAATTCGCCATCAACATAAATAAATCTTAACCCATGTTCAACAGCTTCAGGGTTTTCAACCTCAATGATATATTTTGTTCCTCTAAAAACTCTTTCTACTCTAAATGTTTTCCATTCAGATGGAATTACCGGATCTACCAACAAACCTGCGTATGTTGGTCTTACGCCTAAAATATAATCAAACGAAATTCTGTACATCCAGGACGCAGTTCCAGTTTGCCATGAATGGCTTGCTTTACCGGGAATGCTATGTTCATCGCTTGTAATGTATTGCGAATACACATAAGGTTCAGCCTGAAAAATATCTGAATCAATTCTATTTGGCAGTAATTTCTTAAAATATTCAAAAGCCTGATTGCCTCTGCCCATCATACATTCGGCCTGAATAAGCCAGGTAGCCGGGTGATTAAATACGGCGGCATTTTCTTTTTTCCCAGCGACGCATCTTGTTATTAAACCTATGTTCAAATCGATTTCCCGGTAAGCTGGAGCGCATATCTTGGGCCCAATTTCTGAATCAAGATATTTTTTCGCGCTGTCAAGCGAAGATAGCAATCGGCGCTTATCTGGCAAATCTGCAATTGCCGGCCAGCTTTGTGTATTTATAAATATCTTTCCGTACTTATTTTCCTTTGAACCTACTTTTTTACCTTTAGCTCCGAATGCTCTTACATACCATTCGCCATCCCAGCAGAATTCATCAATACTTTTTCTTATTGTATCTCTTAATTCAACTATATCATTTCTTATAATTTTCATGTGATCAAGAAGTTCAATCAATTTATTAAGCATTGCAACGTAGAACATTGCGCCCCATACGCTTTCTCCGCCGTCTTCGCCGCCAATAAAATCCAGAGTATCGTTCCAATCGCCTCTGCCGAATACAGGCAGGTTGTGCTTTGTAAGATTATTTTTTACAAAAGTAACAACTGCAAATAGATGGTCAAGGATAGTTCCTTCGCCCTTATCTGCAAAAGGGGCTTTCTCTTCAAGAATTGAGAAATCGTCCGTTTCTTTAATGTATTCCGTTACGGCTAAAATAAACCAAAGCGGATCGTCGCAATGTTTTGTTAATTCGCCTTCGCCTTCGTTATAAAAATGATGATAGACTTTTCCATCAGTAAACATTTGACGGGCTATGAACAAAATTCTTTCATAAGCTTTTTGCGGTTCAGAAATTGTAACCGCAATAACATCCTGCGAAGTGTCGCGGAAACCAAAGCCGCGGCTGATTCCCCAATAATAAAAGCTAGCGACTCGCCCAACGTCAAAAGCTACTTTGGCCTGGTATTGTATCCAGTAATTCATAAACGTATTAACTTTATCGTCCGGCGTAACAGCAAAAGCGTTTTTAAAGAAAGAATCCCATTTAGCTTTAACATTTAGCAGTGCAGAGTCTACAACGTCAACATCATTAAATAGTCCCGGTACGCTCTCTTTTTTTTCTTCAAATTCAGTTTTGGGAATTACTCCAAGCGAGAAAATTACATCTTTAGTTTCGCCTGGCTGAAGTTCGATGTCAATCTGAAGAACGCCGACAGTATTTCCAAAATCGGTATCCTTACAGGATAAATTTCCAGTTTCAATCGCTTCAGGATTATTCTCATTTCGGTACAATCCGATAAATCTTTCGCGAAGCGTTTCGTATTTTACAACAGGATGATTGACTGTAAAGTAGACCCATTGATCCCATTCCTGATTTTCCTGCTGTTGTGTTCCGTTAGATTGAGTTACCCAATAAGTTTTTGTAGCAAAAATAGAATTTATGTTTTTATCAAAATGAACTCTGTTGAAATGCTGATCATCGCACTGATTAATTATGTCAATCAGCCCATGCCCCAGCGCAAATTCAACATAACCGTATACAGAAAGATGGCGAACTTTATTAGAATTGTTTTTAATTAGCGACTTCCAGATTTCTCTGTTATCGTCCGATGGAACGAAATAGAGAACTGATGATTTTATTTCTTCAATTTCAGATTCGATACGGGTATAACCAAATCCGTGTATAGTTTTATATGCATCGCAGTTTTTACCTACAGGCTGCCAGGATAGACTCCATAATTCGCCGCTATCATTATCTTTAATATAAAGATATTTTCCCGGACGATCAGGAGGAACGTCATTAATGCGATATCTTGTAATTCTGCCGTGAAGGGGATTTTTGAAATAACTCATTCCGCCGGCATTGTTAGATATCGTTGAAAAATAATCCCCATTGTATATATAATTTATCCAAGGCGTCGGCGTTTTTGCGTTGGATATTATATATTCTTTTCCATCTTTAGAAAAGTAACCATAATTCATTAAAACCCTCCAAACTAAAGATATTTACTTAGCCTGCTTCCTAAAAAAGCGCAACTCTCGTACTGGAAAACTATCAAAGTCCATATTTAGTAACAAAAAGGAGTTAAAACTAGCGCTAAGAAAGGAAACCATGTTTATTTTAAATACTGTTGTATTTATTTTATTCTAAAATATTCTGGATATTAAATTATAACATCTCCGATTAAAATGCAAATGAATATTACGTTTAAAGCGTAATAATGAAATATATTTAAATTAGATGGCTTATTCTGAGAAAACGCCACTCGCAATAAAATTTGTAAAAAAATTAACTTGGCGGTGATTGTGCGTGATTAGTTGGGGATATTTCGTGAATAGCGGTGAAAATAGTTAGATTTGAGCTCTAATGGACAAAAAAAAATCCCGATGAACAAATATCGGGATTTTATCTTAATAAGCTTTATTTATTTAACAGCGGAAGCCTAAAGTAATCTTCCAGAACTAACGCCGCCGCCCCTAAGGCTACTGAATAATGATAGCGCTTATCTGTTGTTATAGAAAGCGCGTTGGCGGTGATTGAAAGCACCCTCATTTCAATTGCCTTCCTTACCGAATCAGTTAAAATATCTTCAATTTCGGAAACCATTCCGGTAATAATAACTGAATCCGGATTTAATAAGGCGACTGCAGGAGCAATTGTTTGACCAACAATATTACCAATCATTGAAAATACGCGCGTAGCAATTACATCCCCCTGCTTTGCAGCTTCTAGCAAGAACTCCATATTGATAGAGTCGAGGGATGAAATATAATTTTTAAAAATATCGCTTTCAACGAATCTGCTGCGAATTGTCGATAGAAATTCTTTTAAAGTCGGCATATGCGTGTATAATTCCCCTGCGCAGAAAGAAGCTCCATGGTATAATTCCCCATCAACAACAATACCTATTCCGAGCCCGCTAACATTTTTATCCATTTCTACTAATATGGTCAGACTATTCCTTTTTGTTTTGTCTTTATCATTCCATTTCAATCCAACTGCGGCGGCATTTGCATTATTTTCAATTAATACAGGAAAAGGCAGACTGCTTAATCTTTCTAGTAAAGGGAAGTTCATTTCAGGCAAAACGCTGGACATAATAACAATTCCGCTCAAATAGTCTACAATTCCGGCAAAAGCGACGCCAAGCCCCAACACTTTATCCGTATAGATATTGTTTTCTGTAATTACTTCATATACAACTTTTTTAATAGATTCGCTAAGCTCGTCTAATGTGCGTCCAATTTCAAGCTGGATGATTTTTTTTGCTATAATTTTTCCGCTAAAATCTAAAATCACGGTAGTCATTTCGCCGACTTCAATATCTAACCCTATAACATAAGCGGCGTCTTTATTTAGCATCCATGTATAAGGTTTTTTGCCCCCTTTATTGGTCGAAATACCTTTCCCATGAAAGGAGACTAAAGATCTGGCTGACAATTGTTTGAGAATATTAAAAATTGTAGAAGGCCGCATACCAGTTATTTTAACTAAATCGGAGCTTGAAATAATTTCATTTTCCAGAATGAGCTTTAATACGACCTGTTCGTTAATGTCTTTAACAACGCTTGCATGAAAGGATAACAGAGTTTTTTCGTTCATATTGATATTATTATCTACATTATATATACAGTTGCTATTTTTTTTAATTTCATATTTAATGAAATATATCAAAATTAGCTAATTATTTAATAGTTATCTCGTCAACAAACAACCAGGCTTTATATCCCGCTCCCTGATGCCATGGAGGGCATACGCCTACATTTTTTGCAAATACCTTTACATATCTGGCTTCAACGCCCTCAATGTTTGCGCTGAAATCTTTAATTCCAGGTTCTATTTTACTTTGGTTCAAATCATTTTGAATGCCGTATACTTTACTAAAATTACTTCCGTCCGAAGAAACGGAATACTCAATTGAAACTGGATAGAAAATCCACGAGCCTACGTTCTGTAGAAAAGAAACGTCTATCGAATTAACTTTTTGAACTTCGCCAAGATCTACAACTGCGTCCAAATCATTGCCTTCATAACCCATCCAGGCTTCTGAGTGGTGGTTCATTGGTCCTTTAATACCGTCAATCAAGCCAAGAGCTCCGCCTCCCGGGTAGTTTTCGTGATATTTTGTATTTAACCTGACGCTTTTACTTTTCTGTATTTTGTTAAAAGTTGCAGTTACTATTTTGCTATATTTACCGTCTTTATAGCTTATAATTCTAAGCGTCGCAGATTTTTTAAATGTTAGCGGTCCGGCATATTTGTTTGAAGCAGAACTTGGTTTTGAACCATCCGTAGTATAAAATATTTCCTCCGAGTTGTTTGAAGGAGCGGCGGCAACGACTGTAGAATCGCGAAAAACTTTCTCGCCGGACGATAGAACTGGATTCGGAATGAAATTTAAATCAATTGAAGACTTAGGCCTTGCAGAAATTTCAACGCCCCATTTGCCTGGTTTAGCTCCCATTTCTAAAACTAAAGAACCGCCTTTAACTACGTCAGAATGACTAATATAAGTATACGGGTATTTTTTACCGTTTAACTTTGCCGATTGAATGTAGATATTTTCTTCCGAAAAATTATTCGCCGTAATTGTAAACTTCGTTTTGCCGTCGCCTACTGTTGTTTTTTTGAAATGAGGAGTTCCAATTACGTACTTACCATCGCCTGGGCAGACAGGATAAAAACCCATTGCGCTAAACACATACCAAGCGGACATTTGCCCGCAATCGTCGTTCCCACAAAGCCCGTCCGGTTTTTCGGTATATAATTTTGTCATAATTTCGCGAACTCTTTCCTGAGTTTTCCAGGGAGCGCCAGCGTAATTGTAAAGATAAGCCATATGATGGCTTGGTTCATTTCCATGAGCATATTGCCCAATCATGCCAGAAATATCGGATTGAACTCTGCCGGTGGTTTGTGAATTTGTAGTAAATAATTCGTCCAATTTAGAAATAAAGTTTTTATCCCCTTTCATTAGCGAAATTAGCCCTTCAATATCCTGCGGCACAAAAAAGCTATACTGCCAGGCGTTTGCTTCCGTATAATTTCCACTAACGGAAAACGGATCAAACGGTTCGAACCACATGCCATTTTTCTTTGCCCGCATCAGAGACGTAGTAGGATCGAAAACATTCACATAGTATTTTGCGCGTTCTATAAAATAATTATAGTCGTCCTCGCGTCCAAGCGCTTTTGCCATTTTGGCAATGCACCAGTCGTCATAAGCGTACTCAAGAGTTTTAGAAACGCTTTCGCTCTCAATGTCTGAAGGGATATAACCCATATCCTTATAAAAGTCCAAACCCTGAGTATTTTGCATTGCGCTTTTTTTCATGGCCTCATAAGCCTTTGCAACGTCAAAATTTCTAATGCCCTTAAAATATGCATCCGCTATAACCGGTATCGAATGATATCCTATCATGGTTCCGGTTTCATTTGCGGCCAGCTCCCATATTGGCAGTAAACCAGATTCGTCATATTTTGCAATCAAAGTCTTTACCATATCTACCGCCCGTTTAGGGTCGATAATTGTAAAAAGAGGATGTTCCGCGCGGAAAGTATCCCATAGCGAAAAGACGGTATAAATATCGCCTCCTTTTACCGAATGGATTTTCTTATCCATTCCTATATAATCTCCGTTGATATCGGAAAAAGTATTTGGGCTAAGGCAAGCGTGATATAATGCCGTATAAAAAATGGTTTTACTGTTTGCATCCGGGCTTTCAACTGTAATTTTAGAAAGTTCCTTTTCCCAAGCGTCTTCAGCCTGCTTTTTTACTTTATTAAAATTCCAATCCGGTATTTCGCTTTTAAGATTTTGTTTAGCGTCTTCTATACTTACAAACGAGATGCCGACTTTAACTAAAATGGGTTCATTGGCAGTAGTTTCGTAATTTACATACGCTTTTAATTTCTTTCCGGAAATAGTTTTCACCGCATTTAAATTTTTCCCGTCGCTAACTATCCCGTAAGATTTAAATGGCTTGGAAAACTCAGCTACAAAATAAACGCAATGGTTGTTTGCCCAGCCTAATGATCTTTTATATCCCCATATTGTAGTGTTATTGACCGCCTCTATTTTAGAATCTATTACTTTAGTTTGAATTCCATGCTCTAAATCGATAATGATATGAGAATTTTCCGATTTAGGGAAAGTATATTTATGAAATCCTGCGCGTTTTGTAGCAGTCAATTCCGCTTTTATGTTATAATCGTCAAGCAAGACAGAATAATATCCAGCCTTAGCTACTTCGTTCTGATGACTGAATTTTGACCGGTAACCGGATCCCGGGCGATCTTTTGCGCCGGGTTCAGTTTTCAATTCGCCAGTCGTAGGCATTAAAAGAATATCGCCATAATCAGCGCAGCCTGTTCCGCTTAAGTGAGTATGGCTAAACCCCATTATTGAACTATCTGAATAATGATAACCGGAACACCAATCCCAGCCGTCTACATCAGTATCAGGACTTAACTGCGCCATCCCAAAAGGCAGAGAAGCTCCTGGATATGTATGCCCGTGTCCGTCGGTTCCAATAATTGGTTTTACATACTTAGTTAATTTTTCCTGTGCTGAAACTGTAACGGCAAAAACTATTATAAACGTAATCAGCGTCAGACATTTATTAAAATATTTTTTCATGAGGTTCCCTTTGATTATTGAAAAATCCATTCTCCATTTGGTAACGACCAGTCATTTCCAAAATATCCGGCATACTTTACTCCTTTTTCGTCCGATTGCAGTATGTCCGAATTATAAACGACAACATCCGGAAAACTTACATAAGGATGAGAGTATTGAGCCAGATCAGCCAATTTCATTCCTTCAATCCCAGTTCCTGCCACTACGGCAACGCTGGCAATTTTACTATCTGTTCTGGGGCGAATCATCAGGCAGGCTAAATCTTTTCCTTTATACTCTTTATCGCCAATTTTAACTTTTTTATCGTCAATCTGAACCGGGGAATCTTTTAGCAGCGAGTTCCATGCAGAATTTGTTTTTGAATTGCCAAAAAGAACAACGCTTCTATCTTTATATTTTATGGGATCAAATTGCTTATCAGTTATTACTTCAACGCTGCCATTGCCCTGATACCAAATTTTTTCAGCATCATATCTTGCTTTTTCTAAAGACCATTTATTCTCTTCTTTGCCGCCATTGGTTCCATATACAAATACGACCTGGTAGTTAAGAGCCTCTCTAAAATTACCGCATCGTCCCGGATATTTATTCTCTTCGCTTTGTTTGCCGCTTAATCCCCATTTCCCTTTCTCTCTATAAAGATATATTTTTTTATCAGCAGGAATAATTACGTCAGGAATTAATTGGTTATCCAGATTAATTGATACAGATTTGTTTATTGAAAGCATTGACGCATCAATAGACATTCTCTCAACATTACTTGTCGTACCAATAAATTTTCTATTGCCTGTTTCAACTTTAATTGTAACCTTGCTCATTTTCTGCTGTTCAATCTGGTTAAGTATTTCTATCCAATAATTGCTGGAAGAAATTGCAAGATTTGCAGTAACAAAGTCAATCATTTTAATTTTGTCTTTATCAGGAACTGAATGATGAGCAAAGAAATCGAACATTGGAGCCCAGTCAACGCAGTCAGCTCCGGGTTCGTCCGAATTATCCCACCAATGCCCGGCGCCAGGCTGTTCATAATAAATAAAATCTTTGTGGAATTTAGATAAATTTTCGACCATTGATCTGGATTGCTGCGGAGGGACATTATCGTCAGCGTCGCCTTGAATTATATAGACGCCGTCTTGCTTAAGATTTGTGCTGAACGCATAAGTATCGCTTTGCTTTGTTGAACGCAGCAGCATTTTTTTTGTTTCCGAGGAATCTGTCGTCGGTTTAATTCTGTAAGACCAGATGCTAATCCAGCCTGCGCTTGGCCCAACAGCCGCAAACTTATCTGCATAGTTAATTCCCAGCTGCCATGTTCCGTGTCCTCCCATTGAATGCCCTGTAAGATAAACGCGGCTGGTATCAATGTTAAATTTACTCTTGGCAATATTAAAAACTTCCAGCGCGTCAAGCCTTCCCCAGTTTTCCCAGTTATAACCATAAGGCCTGCGGTTAGTCGGGCATACTACATATCCCCAGTTTTTATAATTATATGCCTGCGCCTGGTTTATAGCTTCTACGCCTGCGCCATGTAAACTAAAGAACAAAGCAGGTTTGCAGTTTAAATTTTCTGGCGGAGTAACAGCATAGTATTGTACGCTTCCATCAAGATCGCTTATGAATGTTTCTTTATGTTTTTCGTTTGATTTCACTACATTTAATTCAATAACGGACGACGCCAAAACTTCTTCTTTTGAATTATCTTTTTTTACCAGTTCGATATTGAATTTAATCTTACCGGCGCTTTCCTGAACAGGAAGTTTAATATAAAACATTGCTTTATAAATAGAAAGAGAAATTATCTGTTTGACCGGGCAATATTCGGGAGTTGTTCCTTCGCTCCATGTTTTTATGAATAAATTATTATACGCGTTTTCAGTAGCGTTTATAATTGGAAGGGCTCCGTAAGTATCCGTTTTTTCATTAACAATAATATCCGGAATAGTAAGGTCTTTATCAATAAAAATTAATCCGTTAGCGCCTCTATGAATTTTCACTTTAAGAACTCCGTCTCTGTTACAGCCAAACAGAAGTTCATTATTCCCTTTATGTACTTTCACGGGAATAAGCGAATAATCAAATCGCGGACCCCACGGATCAAAGTTGTCCTGCGTTCTGTATGGATTACCGGAATGAGCTAATCCATTTACATAAACAACGCTATGCCCCATTCCCTCCAAAAGAATTACATCGTCTTTATCCGATTTATATTGCAGATCGACATAAGCGTTTGTTAAAGTATCGCTTATAAACCAGCCGTTTTCATTAGCGGTTATTTTCTTCCAAACGCCGGTTGATTTATCGTTGAATTCCAACTTATCATTTTCTGAAGGAGTTTTCCATAGGCCAGTTTCTACCAATGCTGTTATTACGTCAGGAGCAATAACCTTATTTGCATCCTGCTGCGATACTTTAATTATCAGCCCGTCTTTTATGACGACAGTATCGGCTGTTTGACAAAATCTATTTGCTGAAAAAATTAAAACGAATAGAATAGCGATAACAAATCTATTCATAAAATTCTCCTTAAAGCTTAACAATTTTTTATTAATAGTTATTTAATACCTGCGTCTTCATTAGCTTCCTGCTTAACAGTTCCATCATCGTCATGATCGCGAACCATCGTTTTTAATCTGTAAAGCATATCTTTAAAATCTCTTATTCCTCCAATTGCAAACCAAATTATCACAATAATAGAAACAGAAAGGTTAATCATCACAAATGCTTTCCAGAACGCCATCCAGGAAGAATTAGGCACATCGCCCGAAAGATTAAAAATAGTGCCTATTATAAATACGGCTATCCAAATGAAAGTCCAGCTATAAGCGGCAATATAAATAAACTTATCTCCGCGCGTAAATTCCTTCCCCATGCCAAGCATTTTAAAACCCTTAACCGGAACTGCGTCAATAATTATAGCGTCTTCTTTACTTGCATACTGACCGCGGTGGAGCATTTTGTCCATATTGAAATTTTGTTTTTTACCTAATAATGATACTAATATATAGACTATTGAAGAAACTCCCATCGAAATTCCCCAATAGTACTGACCATTAATTGGAAGACTTGGATAAACCTGCTGAAGAATTATTCCAGCGACCGATACGACTGATCCTACAATTAAAGCGCTCCACGCGCCCCAGGTCGTTCCTCTTTTCCAATATAATCCGCCTATAATTACTGCGCCGGATCCTCCAACAAATATTGCGGCTGTAATTGCAAAATATAGAAAAATATAATCAGTCATCGGGAATAAAAGGCTAAATGTAAAAATAAAAATGCAAACGCCTAAAATTGATAAACGGAGCACTTTCAAATGCTGCCCGGGTTCAAATGGTTTTTTCCTGAACGGCATAATAATATCCTGAATAAAAATGCTCCCCCATGAATGCATGTAGGAATTATGCGTGCCGATTGTAGCCATTAACATTACAGCCATAAACGCGCCCATTACGCCGACTGGCAGCATCTTGGAAAGCACAAGCGGTATCCTTAACTGACTTTGAATTGCCTTATTGCCTACGCCCGTCAAGGTTTGGTTGACTCCGGCTGCAAGATTTGCAAAATCTGAATGGTGTAAAATAGTATAGGCTATAACGGGAATTAAAACAAGGAAAAGCCATCTTGGAATATCGCGAAGATTTCCGAGCACTTCCCCCATCTTTGCTTCGTGAGCGCTTTTAGCGGATGAGTTAAACCCTTGGGAACCCTGCCAGGACAATTTAACATAAATTACGCCTACAACGCTGATTAAGAAATACCATAAGTTAAAATCGGGAACAGCGCTCGTCTTGTATGGATTAATCAACGACGCATTAGCAGGCGCGGCGTTTACAGCCTGAAAAACCTGATCCCAATTAACATAAAACAAACAGTAAATAATAATAACAAGAAATGTTATATTCGAGAATATTCCCTGTATAAACTCTGTGATTATAACTGCAATTTGTCCGCCTGAAAAAACGAAATAAAGCGAGACGAGTAAAAATCCAGCCATCACGATTGGGAATGTTGAAATGTTTATGCCAAACAGCGGAAAGTAAAGCGGAAATCCGCAAAAATAAATAATAAACCTCGCGCTTACAGCCGGGAAAATTCCAAAATTAAGCAGACCGGAAACAAATGCCAGTATGCCTGCAAAAATTCTGAAATTTTTACTGTAACGAATCTCTAAAAACTGAGCGATTGTTAACGCCCTTGTCTGCCTGAATCTATATATCACCCACCCGGATACTGTCATAACAAGAAGGACTACAGCCATGGTAAATTCCCACCATCTGAGCGCAAAACCAGCGACATAATTCATTTCCCACTGGCCTACTATTGTAATGGCTCCAATAGCCGCCATCCCTTGAGAGACCGTAATCATATATCTTCCGGCAGTTCTACCGGCAGAAAGGAAATCCACTACGCTCTTTACATATTTCTTGCTTAAATGTACCCCATAAAAGAGCACTCCTACACAAAATACTACAATTAACCAATCAATAAGCGTTAAGTTCATAAGCGTCCTTTTGAATTTTATGTCGAAATTAATTATTTGCTGTAGAAGGTTTTACATGTAAAGTCATTTCCGAAATAAACCTCTTAAACAGTATTTTTTATTATTGTCCAGGTCCTTTTTTTATGCTTTCCTTTTTTCTTTCAAATGATACATTTTTCAGTAAGTTTTTATTTTATAAAAATAAACGCGAGCTCTTGGCAAAAAATAGTAAATATATTATCATAATCAAAATCAATTTTGCTTTGATTTTTTAAATTTTAGCAACAATTGCGCTTTTTTATTTTTTTTCCGTATATTCAGATGCGTTAGAATATTTTTTAATAAAATTATTACGGTTCTTTTTAAGCTAAATATTAATTTAATTGAATTGAATTTAATTTGATAAGGATTCTTATGCCACTTAAAACATTTCTCCTCTCTTTTTTAATTTCTATTGGCTTTAGTTTCTCTGGTTTACTTGCTTTCGAAAACGGCTTTAACGACAAAGGAAAAAATCTGATACCTTTTCCAGAAAAAGTCGAATGGCTGCAGGGCAACGTTTTACTATCAGATAAAACATCAATTATTAGTCAAAGCGATAAGCTTAAAAGCTATTTTATAGCACAAATTAAGTCCTTTACCGGATTAGAGCTTAAATCTAACTTAACTGGCAGCTCGCATTTGCAAATAATTTTTAAAATTAATGATCAGTCTGCAGGATCGAATAAAGAAGCTTATCAATTATCAGTATCCAGGAATAAAATTGAAATTACCGCGTCAGACGAAGAAGGTTTGTTTAGAGGAATGCAGACTTTATTTCAGCTAATTCCTGCCTCTGTAAAAGCAGACAAAAACGGATCAATTGAAATTCCTTGTTGTCTGATTTCTGACAAACCTCAATTTAGCTGGCGGGGATTGCACTTAGATTGCTGCCGTCATTTTATGAGCAAAGACTTTATCAAACGTTATATTGATATATTGGCTTACTATAAACTCAACACATTTCACTGGAGACTTGTAGAAGATCAGGGATGGCGCATCGAAATAAAAAGATATCCAAAACTGACACAGGTTGGCGCATGGCGTAAAGAAGCCGACGGTTCCCTATATGGCGGATTTTATACTCAGGAAGATATTAAAGAAGTAGTAGCTTATGCGCAAGAAAGATATATAAACATAGTTCCGGAAATTGAGATGCCGGGGCATACGCTTGCTTCGCTTGCAGCTTACCCTGAATATTCATGCACAGGCGGCCCATTTGAAGTAACGATTATGTGGGGAGTAATGAAGGATATTTATTGCGCAGGAAACGATTCAACCTTCTATTTTTTGCAGGACGTTTTAGATGAAGTTACTGCATTGTTCCCAGGCAAATACATACATATTGGGGGCGACGAAGCGCCTAAAGACAGATGGAAAGAATGCCCCAAATGCCAGGCTAGAATTAAAGCAGAAGGATTAAAAGACGAACACGCATTACAAGGCTATTTTACTAAACGAATTGCTGGTTATCTTGCTTCAAAAGGCAAAACAGTAATTGGCTGGGATGAAGTTTTACAGGGAGGGCTGGCGCCGGGAATGGTAGTTCAGTCATGGCGAAGTTTTCAGGGAACAATTGACGCAGTTAAACTTGGGCATTATACTATTTGTTCTCCGGCTTCGCATACTTATCTTAATGAAGATCCGGAAGACCTTGATTTGCGCATTGCGTATTCTTTTAAACCTGCTCCTGATGATTTAACGGCCAAGGAAAAGAAATTTGTGCTTGGCGGCGAAGCCAATTTATGGACGGAACGGGCTCCGCAGGAAACTGTCGACAGTAAACTTTTCCCAAGAATATTAGCTCTTGCCGAGGTATTTTGGAATAATCCACAGAATAAGAATTACGACGAGTTTTATTCACGCGTCCAAACAGCTTATAAAGATTTAGATGCGCGCGGAATTAAATATGGCCGTGAAACAAAAGTGATCACAACATCTTCTGCTTATGACAATGCAAAAAAAGAATTTTTACTTACAATTTCAAAAGGTCAGGCAGGGATTGACGTCCGCTATACAATAGACGGAAGCGACGCCGATACAACTTCGATATTATATTCAGAGCCAATTAAAATAAACAAAACGACTATCGTAAAAATAGCCGCGTTTAGAGAAAACCATTTTATTGGCAAACGGACTACTTTATCGTTTGATTTTCATAAAGCTCTTAATTCCAAAATTACTTTAGTTAATAAATATGATGAAAGATACAGAGCCGGAGGCGAAAACGGTTTGATAGACGGGGTACGAGGAACGGATAACTTCCATGACGGCTCATGGCAGGGTTTTGAAGGAGTTGATTTTGAATGCGTAATAGATTTAGGCGAAACAAAAGAAGTTTCTGAAGTTTCTCCGCGCTTCCTATTAAACTCGAACTCCTGGGTTTTTCTGCCAAATAAAGTTGAAGCCTCGCTTTCAAATGACGGCGTTAATTTTAATGATTCCCAAACCATTATGAATGACGTCCCTCAAAAAAATTCAGAGATTATCCTTAAAGAATTCCCAGCTCTCTTTAAAAATAAATCCGCGCGATATATAAAAGTTAAAGCGGAGAGCCTTAAAGTTTGCCCTGACTGGCATCCGTATAAAGGAGAAAAATCATGGTTGTTCATTGATGAAATAGTAGTTAAATAATGCGTCTTAGTAAATATAAAACAAATCATTTATTTATTTAATAAATTTGAATTACTATGAAAAAAACATACTCTACCCTTCTAATTTTGGTATTGCTTTCCTGTTCCGTATTGAATGCGCAGGAAGAAATTCAGTTAAGCGGCAAATGGCAATTTGCTATTGATTCGCTCGATAAAGGAACGCAGGAAAAGTGGTTTTCCAAATCGTTTGACGAAACGGTAAATCTCCCCGGTTCTATGGCGGAAAACGGGAAAGGATATGATATTTCCCTTGCAACAAAATGGACTGGCAATATACTTGATTCATCGTTTTTCAAAGAACCTCAATATGAAAAATACCGCAAAGCGGACAACTTCAAAATTCCTTTTTGGCTCCAGCCAAATAAAAATTACTATGGCGCCGCCTGGTACAAACGAAAAATAACAATCCCTAAAAACTGGAAAGATAAATCGGTAGAGCTTTTCTTTGAACGCTGCCACTGGCAGTCTGCGTTGTGGATCGACGATAACTTTATAGGAACTCAGAACGCTTTAAGCGCGCCGCATATATTTGACTTAACAGGTAAATTAGTTCCAGGCGATCATACAATTACTGTATGCGTTGATAACAGGATCAAAGACATAAATCCCGGAGCTAATTCAAGCAGCCTTACGGAGCATTCGCAAACAAACTGGAATGGAATCATCGGCGAGATGTCTCTTACTGCAAGAGATAGAATTCATTTTGGCGATATCAGAATTTTTCCGGATATCATAAATAAAAAAGTCTCTGTTGAATTTCAGATAATCAATTTAACCGAAGAGAAACAAAAAGTAAATTTATCAATACAGGCAAAGTCGGAAGATAAAACAGCAGATGGCCATTTATTTAAAGAATATAATAATGAAGTTGAGTTAATACCTGGCGCTAATACAATTACAATTGATTATGAGATGGGCGATAAGGCTTTGCTTTGGGACGAATTTAATCCGAATTTATATAACCTGACTTGTAAACTCTCCGCCAAAAACATTTACGACGCTAAAGAGGAAATATTTGGCCTAAGAAAGCTTGGCACAAAAAAGACTCAATTTACTGTTAACGACAAATTAACCTTTTTGCGCGGAACGCTTGAATGCGCAGTATTTCCTAAAACCGGCTATCCTCCAGTTGACGTAAACGAATGGACAAGAATTTTTAATACCTGCAAAAGCTACGGACTGAATCATATGCGGTTTCATTCCTGGTGCCCGCCGGAAGCCGCTTTTATTGCGGCTGATAAAGCTGGAGTATATTTGTATGTGGAATGTTCTTCCTGGGCAAATCAGGGCTCGTCCCTTGGCGACGGCAAACCAATTGATCAATACATTTATGACGAAAGCGAAAGGATTGTAAAAGCGTTCGGCAACCATCCTTCATTTTGCTTTTTACTATACGGCAACGAGCCAGACGGAGTTAACCATCAAAGTTACCTTACTGGTTTTGTTTCTCACTGGAAAAAGAAAGATAACCGCAGACTGTATTCAAGCGCATCAGGCTGGCCCGCTCTTGAGGTAAACGATTTTCATAGCATGTACGAGCCGCGTATTCAGCTTTGGGGAGCCGGCTTAACCAGTATAATAAACAGTCAGCCGCCAAGCTCAAACTACGACTGGCATAATATTATTGAATGGAGAGGAAAGCCTGTCATCAGTCATGAAATTGGTCAATGGTGCGTCTATCCAAACTTTAAGGAAATAAAAAAATATGACGGAGTTTTACGCGCAAACAATTTTGAAATATTTAAACAGACTTTAGCCGATAATGGAATGGCGCAGCTTGCAGATAGCTTTTTGATCGCTTCAGGTAAATTGCAGGTCTTATGTTATAAAGCCGAAATTGAAGCGGCTCTCCGCACAAAAGGATTGGGCGGATTTCAGCTGCTTGACCTGCATGATTTCCCCGGACAAGGCACGGCGTTAATCGGCGTGTTAGATCCATTCTGGGATTCAAAGGGATATGTAACGCCAGATGAATACAAACAATTTTGTAATACAACCGTTCCGCTTGCGCGTTTGTCAAAATTTATTTTCAACTCTGCTGAAGATTTTGTTGCGACAGTGGAAGTTTCTCATTTCGGCCCTGTGGCTTTAAACGGAGTAATTCCTGAATGGAAAATTACAGACGAAGCCGGAAACATAGTTGCTAACGGTTCGCTTGCAAAAACAACTATACCAGTTGATAACGGTATTAAATTAGGCTCCATCCGTTATCCATTATCAGGACTAAAAGCTCCCGCCATGTATACGCTTGTAGTAAGCGTGGGAACATTTAACAATAAATGGGACTTCTGGGTTTATCCATATGAAAATTCCGAATCCATTTTTAGTTCCGATATTAAAATTGTACGTCAGCTAGACGATGAGACAATTAATTTTCTTAATAACGGAGGGAAGGTTCTTCTTACTCCTGTAAAAGGAAGCGTTAAAAAAGAAAAAGGGGGCGACGTTGCAGTCGGCTTCTCAAGCATCTTTTGGAATACAGCCTGGACGTTAAAACAACCGCCTCACACGCTGTGTATTTTATGCGATCCTAAAAATCCATTGTTAAAAGAATTCCCTACGCAATACCACAGTAATTACCAATGGTATGACGCAATGAGTCATTCAAATGCAATTTTCTTAAACGAGCTTGGAAGCAATATTCAGCCGGTTGTTCGGATTATTGACGACTGGTTTACAAACCGTCCATTGGGATTAATTATTGAAGCAAAGGTTGGCAAAGGGAAAATAATAATTTCCGGAATAGACTTATTGACAGATGCGGAAAAGCGTCCGGAAGCTAAGCAGCTAACTTTCAGTATTATTAAATATATGCATAGCGTTTCATTTAATCCAGCGCAGGAAATTCAAATAGAAAAAATTAAAGAATTATTTAATTAGTAAACCGGAATTACAAATATGAGCGAAACAGAAAAAAAAGAATCATTACACGCAGGCGCAGTTGAAATTGATAAAGCGTTAAAGGAATACTACCCGGAAACCGACCCGCTTGTTCTAAATAAATTAGAAGAATGGCAAAACTATAAATTTGGCCTGCTGATGCATTGGGCTCCGTCAAGCCAATGGGGAATTGTAGAATCGTGGTCGCTCTGTTCTGAAGATGAAGACTGGTGTAAAAGGAAAATTGAGGACTATACCGAATACAAAAAGCAATATGAAGGATTAAAGAAGACTTTTAATCCCGTAAATTTTAATCCGGCAAAATGGGCAGAAGCTGCAGACAAAGCAGGAATGAAATACGTAGTGTTTACTACCAAACATCATGATGGTTTTTGCATGTATGATTCTAAATTTACCAATTATAAAGTTACAGACGACGAATGTCCGTTTCATTCAAATACAAAAGCAAATATCGCAAAAGAGATATTCGATGAATTCAGGAAAAAAGGATTTATGATAGGCGCATATTTTTCAAAACCAGATTGGCATTCAGATTATTTCTGGTGGAAAAATTTTGCAACGCCAGATCGCAATGCAAATTATGATATTATAAAACATTCCGATCGCTGGCAAAAGTTTGTTGAGTTTACGCATAACCAGATAGACGAACTTATGAGCGATTACGGCAAGATTGATATACTCTGGTTCGATGGATGCTGGGTGCGCAGCTATACGGAAAACGAAATTGAAGAAGAAAGAAAAATTTCTAGCGCTAATATTCACCGCATTCAGAATCAGGATATAAACATGCCGCTGATTGCAAAAAACGCAAGAGCAAAACAACCGGGTATAATTGTAGTTGATAGGGCTGTTCCCGGCCCGCAACAGAATTATCTCACGCCTGAAAACCAGGTTCCTGATAAAACTCTCCCATATCCCTGGGAAACATGTATCCCAATGACGCCAAGCTGGTCGTATGAGCCGGGCTTGGAATATAAGCCTGCAAGAACGCTTATACATTTATTAATTGATATTGTAGCTAAAGGCGGAAACCTATTGCTTAACGCGGCGCCAACTGCTAATGGCGATTACGAAGAAGAGGCTTACGACCGTTTAAATGAAATAAGTAAATGGATGAAAGTAAACAGCCAGGCAATTTACAACTCGCGCCCTGTACTGCCTTACAGAGAAAGGAAAGTTTGTTTCACTCAGCTACAGGACAAAACGACATATGCAATTTATCTGGCTGATGAAGACGAAAAGACACTCCCAGAAAATATTACTTTAAATAAATTCCTTCTGCCCGATAATTCCACAATTGAATTACTGGGGACAGGAGAAAAACTAAATTGGCAAAAGACAGACAATGGCTGCAAAATAATTATTCCTGCGTCTGCGCGTAACAATCCTCCATGCAAGTATGCATGGACGTTAAAAATATCTGCAATTAATAAGTGATTTATCCTATGAAACATATTAAAATTAGTTCAGTCTTTTTTGCGGCAGTTACTTTTTTTTATTTAATATGCTCCGAGAGCTTCTGCCAGAATTCATCCGGGAATAATATAAGTATAAATCCGGGAGATACGCCAGAACAGATTATAACTAAAGCGGCAAACGTAACGCCTTCCCAAATACAATACGAATGGCAGAAACTTGAGTTTACGGCTTTTATTCATTTTGGCATCAATACTTTTGACGAAGTAGAGTGGGGTCAAAAAAATGTCGACATATCACAATTTAACCCAAAAGATATTGATGTAAAACAATGGGTAAAAGTTCTTAAGGATGCCGGAGTAAAGTTAGTTATACTAACAACAAAACATCATGACGGGTTTTGTCTCTGGCCTACAAAATATAAAAAGCTTAATATCTCAAACACACCGTTCCAAAACGGGAAAGGCGATATTGTAAGAGATTTATCAAGCGCATGTCGAGAAGCAGGATTAAAATTTGGGGTCTATCTTTCCCCCTGGGATATGCACGAAGATTTTTATGGTTCGCCCGAATACAATACATTCTTCCTTAATCAGCTAACGGAGCTATTAACCAATTATGGAGAAATATCTGAAGTTTGGTTTGACGGCGCAAACGGCGAAGGCCCAAACGGGAAAAAGCAAAATTATGACTGGCAGTCCTATTATAAATTAATACGCAAGCTACAACCCAAAGCAGTAATAGCTGTTATGGGGCCTGATGTTCGGTGGGTTGGAACTGAATCAGGATATGGCCGGCAAACTGAATGGAGCGTATTGCCTGGCGCAAGCGCCAATCAGGATAAGATAGCTTCTAACTCCCAACAGCAGTCAGGCGACGGAGCTTTCATTCCGCACGATCTCGTTGATGAAGATTTGGGTAGCAGAATGAAAATAGAAAAGGCTTCATCATTAGTCTGGTACCCGGCTGAGATTGACGTTTCTATCAGACCGAAATGGTTTTACAATAGCAATGACGATGATTTAGTAAAATCTCCTTATAAGCTCGTGGATATTTATTACAACTCCGTTGGGTTGAATGGAGTCTTACTTTTGAACGTTCCTCCCGATAAACGCGGTCTGATTTGCGATAATGATATAAAATCTCTTCAGGGTATGCGTTATCTTCTGGATGAAACGTTTAAAACAAATTTAGTCGCTAACTGCGCAGCCTCCGCTTCAAGCGAAAAAAAAGGGAACGAAGTCTCTAATATTCTTGACGGTAATTTGGACACATATTGGACGACGGACGGAGCAATAAATCAGGCTTCAATCGAAATTGATTTGGGTAAATCGCAGTCATTCAACCGCGCCGTATTGCAGGAAAATATTTTAGTCGGACAAAGAATAGAGAAATTCCATTTGGAATATTGGAATGGCTCTCAGTGGAATAAGTTTGCCGAGGCGACAACTGTTGGATATAAAAGGATGTTGAGATTTCCGGAAACAACAGCTAATAAAATTAAAATTGTAATTGACGAATGTAGAAACGCTCCGACTCTTGCATCATTCGGGTTATATAAAGCTCCTCCGGAAATTACATTTGTACCGAATGGCGGAACATTTGCAGACAGCGTAAGTTTTGGATTAATCTCCGATACAAAGGGCGCAAAAATTTATTATACTCTTGACGGAAGCGTACCGGATGAAAATTCTTTAATTTATAAAAACGATGTGATTCTACATAACGCCTCTGTAATAACAGCAATTGTCATTTCTGAAGACGGCGTTAAAAGCGTTCCTGTTGCGGCAGGTTTTAATAAAGCAAAATATGGAATTGAATATAAATCTACATATGACGAAAAATATCCCGGAACAGGCATTTATACTTTAGTGAACGGAGTTACAGGAAATACTAATTTTACAGACGGCAGATGGCAGGGATACAATGGCTCTGATTTAGATGTAATAATTAATTTAGGAAAAGTAGAAAAGGTTAATTCAATTTCGACCCGGTTTTTAAGGGATGTCGGAGCCTATATATTTTTACCGGCGTCTATTGAATTTTCTATTTCGAACGACAAAAAAGATTTTACTACATTGGGTAAAATTATTGATACAGTCGATCAAAACAATAAGAAACCAATCGTACAAACATTCAAATTTGAACAGCCAAATATCTCCGGCAGGTTCGTTCGCGTCAAAGCGAACAACATTGGCATATGCCCCAAATGGCATAAAGGCGCGGGCGATAAAGCATGGATGTTTACTGATGAAATTATAATTGAATAAAGCGAAGTAATAATTTTATGGCAATATCTTACAAAACTAAACGGTTTTCAGACAGGAAAATAATAGCATATATTATTATTTTTTCATTTGTAAAAACATTTGCGCAACCGCATCCATCAAACTTATGGTACAATACTCCCGCGACTCAATGGGAAGCCTGTCTGCCCATAGGTAATGGGCGTCTGGGAGCTATGCCAGATGGCGGCATAACAAAAGAGAACATCGTTCTAAATGATATTACTCTGTGGTCTGGATGCCCACAGGATGCCGATAATCCCGACGCTTATAAATCTTTACCAGAAATACGGCGCTTGCTGATAGAGGGGAAAAACAGAGAAGCGCAAGCAGTAATGGGGCGTAATTTTGTATGTAAAGGTCAAGGTTCCGGACAAGGTAATGGAGCCAATGTTCCTTATGGTTCATACCAGGTATTAGGAACCCTGCATTTGCAGTATCAATATGATTCCGACAGCGCCGATATTAAAGCGGTAAATTACCGAAGAGAATTATCGCTTGATAGCGCCATAGTAAAAACTGAGTTCATGATTGATAATACTATTTATTCGCGCGAATATTTTACCAGCTTTGATAACGACGTTATTGCTATTAAGCTTTTTGCAAACAAAAAAAAGAAAATTAGTTTTACTTTGACGTTAGACAGACCAGAGAGATTCCAGACCCAAACTGACGGCAATGAGCTTCAAATGCGGGGTCGTTTGAATAACGGCGTTGATAGCGCTGGAATGCAATACATAGCGCTAATAGCAATCAAATCTCTGACTGGGAAAGTGACGGCAAGCGGCAATTCTTTACTGTTAGAAAATGCCGATACTGCAATAATTTATATTTCAGCCAGTACTGATTTCAAAAATCCAGATTATATAAACGCCGCCAGGAATATTCTAACTCGCAGTTTTAACAAACCATATGAAATTCATAAAGCTGAACATATAAATAAATATCAACATCTTTATCAGGGCGCGGCTATCAATATTGAAGGATTACACAATGATAGTCTGCCCACTAATGAAAGGTTGCAAGCTTTTACGGCTAGCTCAAATGATGTCGGATTGCCAGAGCTGTATTTTCAGTATGGACGTTATTTGTTGATATGCAGCGCCAGACCAGGATTATTGCCTCCTAATTTGCAGGGTTTATGGGCTAATACAATTGAAACGCCTTGGAATGGAGATTACCATTTGAATATTAATATTCAAATGAATCACTGGCCGCTTGACGTTACAAATCTCGGCATGTTAGACGAGCCCTTCTTTAGTTTTGTAAATAGTTTAGTCTCTCCAGGAGAAAAGACAGCAAAAGCTTACTACGCTGCTAATGGCTGGGTAGCTCACGTTATTTCCAATATCTGGGGATATACTTCGCCGGGTGAAGATTATACATGGGGCTCTTTCAATACTGGTTCTGCATGGCTCTGCCAAATGCTGTGGAGCCACTATGAATTCTCAAAAGACACCGCTTACTTGCGCATGTTATATCCAATTATAAAAGGATCAACTGAGTTTTATCTAAGCTCCCTGATAAAAGAACCTGCTCATGGATGGCTTGTAACAGCGCCATCAAATTCTCCGGAAAACGCATTTATATTACCTGATGGGAATTCTGCAAACGTGTGCATCGGTTCGACAATTGATAATCAAATTATTCGCTTTCTTTTTTCGGCAACAATAGAAGCCTCTTCTAAGCTAAATACTGATCAATTATTGCGCGATTCTTTAGAACAGGTTTTAGAGAAATTACCGCCAAATCAAATTTGGAAAGACGGCCGTTTAATGGAATGGCTACAGGAGTATAAAGAAACAGACGCGCATCATCGTCATGCATCCCATTTATGGGGATTATATCCAGGTAGTGAAATTACTATGGGCTCTTCAAACATTATAAATGCCGCCAAAGCCTCTTTGGAAACAAGAGGAGACGACGGCACTGGCTGGTCGCTTGCATGGAAGATTAACTTCTGGGCAAGATTGCATGAAGGTAATCGGGCGTTAGCTCTATTACATAAATTGTTACGTCCTGTAAGCGGAAATAAAGTAAATATGAGTAATGGCGGCGGAACATATAGCAATTTATTCTGCGCTCATCCTCCGTTTCAGATTGATGGCAACTTTGGCGGAACGGCTGGAATTGCAGAAATGTTGCTGCAAAGTCACAACGGTTATATTGAGCTTTTGCCAGCCTTGCCTAACGAATGGGAGTCAGGTAGCTTTTCAGGATTATGCGTTCGCGGCGGAGCTAGTATTGCTGCACGCTGGACAAATGGAACGGTCAATCAAATGCAAATTACTCCAACTGTCGATAATTCTTTTAGAATAAAAATACCAGCTCATATTAGTAACGCTTCTATAAATAAAAACGGCACAATGATTAAAGCAAAACCCGTTGGCGGTTTTCTTAACATTGTATTAAAAAAAGGCGAGGCGACAATTATCGATTTTAGTAATTAAAAACATTAGGCTAGAAATGGACAAAGGCGCTTGCCGACGACCTGTATAATTATGGAGCAGCTTATTTTAATAAAACTGGCGAGGCAGATCTAATAGTTTCGATTAAAGCGGCAGGAAAAGAAATTCGTTCTTTAGACAAACAAAAAGTCCCCTCTACACGCTAAAGCTCAATCAGTAGTGCGAGCTTTAGCGCATCAGGATATATAACACACAAATCTATAATTAATGCTCTTCAACCTTCAATTCAGTAAGTCCGTCAGTTTTACTTAACTTCGGCCATAAATACCCGTAAGCGGCTACGATCATAAAACAGAAAAGAGGCATAATAAAACCAGCAGACATATTATAAACATCGCCGATATAGCCCATAAGCTTAGGCATAACAGCGCCGCCCATAATAGCCATAACAATAAAACCAGAAGCCTTCTTAGCCTGTACGCCAAGGCCGTAAATACCAAGCGCAAATATTGTTGGGAACATTATGGACATAAATAAAAAACTAAGAAAAACAGCGGCGACCGACAGCCAGCCAAGTTTAAGAACTACAATTCCGCAAAGAAATACATTGACCAATGCGTACGCGCCAAGAGCCCGGTGAGCTTTCAACTTTCGCATAATAACCGCTCCGGTTGCGCGCCCAATTAAGAAGAGCGGAAATCCAATTGTTCCAAGAAGAAATGTCGCGCCTTTTTCATTTACAAAAAAAATGCCGTTGCGCAAAGCCGTCTTCCCCAAAAACAACCAGCTATTAGCTATTGCTCCGGAAACCGGTGGGACTTCCTCTATCATATAATTTATAAAGAAACTAAAAATTCCAGCCTGAGCGGCAACGTATACAAATTGCGCAAGAACTGCTCCAGCAAAATGCGGACGCTTCCAGATAGAGGATTTGCCGTCAATTTCTTCTGCTTCGTTCAAATGATATTCATCTTCCGTGTTTAGATCCGGAACTTTGGCGAAATAAAAAACTACAGCCATCACAAGAACAATTATTGCCACAACCAGATAAGGAATGTAAAGGCTCTTCTGCGCTGCTTCCGCTCCGTCGGAAGAATAGAAAAACACGCCGCCGATAATCGGCCCGAGAATCCATCCCGCCCCGTTAAACGACTGCGCTAAATTAATCCTTGACGCAGCATATTGTTTAGAACCGAGGACTGTAGTATATGGATTAGCTACAGTCTCTAATACTGTCAATCCCATTGCTATTAAACAAACGCCTAGAAGGAATGCCCAGAAGGAAGCGATACTTGTAGCGGGAATAAACCAAAAGCCCCCGACAGATACTAATAACAGACCCGCTATAATCCCCCCTTTGTAACCAAGCTTACGGGCAAGCCAGCTTGCTGGCAGAGCCATCAGCAAATAACCTAAGTAATGTGAAAACTGCACCCACGCTGATTGAGATTTTGATAAATGTAAAAGATCCTGGAAATGTTTGTCCATTACGTCAATCATTCCATTGCAAACGCCCCATAGCAAAAATAACGTACTTACAAGCGCGAATGTAAAAAATAGGTTTTTACCATCGTCTGTTTTGAACATTTTAGAAAAATTCATTCTATGTCCCTCAGATATTTTCTTATTAACTACAATTGAATATTTCTTCCAACTTTTATTTGCAGCTGCTTGTTAATATTTTTTTCTCTTTCCTCCGAAATGCAAATTGTATTGCCTCGCCGTTTGTGCCGGATAATTTTCGATTAAAAGTTTTTTATTTTTGTCAATAATTATATTTGACATTATAAAACGTAGGGCTGAATTAAATCCAGCCCTTGCCGCTTTCAAAACTGTATAGCATTCTGGCTTCGTTCAATTCATTCCGGAACTCATCTGCTATATAGCGGACCGAAATTTTTACAAGCGCGGTAATCGGAGCCTTCTAAATCGTTTGTGCCAAATGCGCTCCATGCGCTTGGTCTGTAAATCTTTTCTTCGGGTACGTTGTGCATATTAACAGGAATACGAAGCATCGAAGCTAATGTTATCAGCTTATCGCCAATGTGTCCATAGCTAATAGCTCCATGGTTAGCTCCCCAGTTAGCCATAACCGAATAAACGTCTTTGAATGCGCCTTTGCCCGTAAGAGTAGGAGCAAACCATGTTGTAGGCCATGTGGGGTTTGTTCTTTTTTGCAATATTGAATCAACATCTTCAGGCAAGCTTACAGTATAGCCTTCGGCAATTTGTAGTACCGGGCCTATTCCTTTGATTAAATTTACGCGGCTCATTGTAACCGGCATATCCCCTTCAGTTAAAAACTGAGAGCTAAATCCGCCTCCTCTAAAATATTCTTTTTCCGCTGCGCGCCATTCAGTAGCCTTCAAACATGCGTCAACTTCGTTTTTGTTAACTTCCCAGAATGGTTTCATTGCAGGCTTGCCATTTACTTTTTGTTTGCCGGTTCCGTCTAATGTTGTTGAACCGGAATTTATAAGATGGATAATTCCCTCTGAGGCTTTGCCTTTTAGCGTCTTTCCTGTTACCCGCTTTACCGCCGCTGGACTCCAGTAAGTTCTAACGTCGGAAAAGATTTGAGCAGTGTCCGATACTAAATGGCCAAACAGCATAGCGGCGCCGTTTAAGCTGTCGTTTTCCGTGGCTACAACAAACGGCTGGCGTATTCCATTCCAGTCAAATGATGAGTTTAAAAGCGCTTCAAGAAAATCACCGTTTGGAAAATGATCCGTCCACTGGCGTTGCCCCTGAAAGCCAGCCGCAATGGCGTTATGTCCCTGCGCTTCTTCTTCAAAACCGAGCTTCGTAAGCGCAGGATTGCCTATCATCAGATCGCGGGCAATAATCGTCATCTTAACTACGGTTTCCCATTCATATTGTTTTCTTTCGTCGGACGATTTGTTTTTATTTATGTCTTCCCCTTCTTTGCAATTTTCTTTAGTCCATTTTAGCGCTTTTTGATATTCTTCTTCGTCATATATTTTTTCATCAATTCGTCTTACCAATTCGCACATATCGACTGATTCGTTTCGCATGCCAAGATAATCGCGAAAGAAATTAGGATCCACAACAGAACCCGCAATGCCCATAGCTACCGAACCAATTGAAAGATAGGATTTGTTTCTCATTTCTGCTACAGCTAAACCAGCTTTAGCAAAAAGCAAAAGTTTTTCTTTAACGTCTTCGGGAATCGTATTATCGTCCTTATCCTGAACATCCTTTCCATAAATGCTAAAAGCAGGCAAGCCAGTCTGCGAATATCCGGCAAGAGCCGCGGCAAGATACACTGCGCCCGGCCTTTCAGTTCCGTTAAATCCCCACACTGCTTTGGGGATAAGCGGGTTGGAATCCATCACTTCTGTTCCGTAACACCAGCATGGCGTAACAGTAAGCGATAAGCCGACATTTTGCCGAGCAAATTTTTCCTCGCATTCAGCGGCTTCTGCAACTCCGCCAATACAAGTATCGGCAATAATACATTCCACGCTCATTCCATTTGGATGACGAAGATTCCCGCTTAAAAACTCAGCGGCATTTTTTGCCATCAGCATTGTTTGAGCTTCTAAAGATTCTCTTACTCCTTTTCTTCTACCGTCAATTACAGGGCGGATCCCAATTTTAGGCAGACTGCCTTTCAATCTTTTTTCAATACAATTAGGTTCTTCAATATTTTTGTTCATATCATTCCCTTAATTTTATTTTCGTTTTAATTTTCCGGTTAGTTTCAGTCCAATATCTTTTCTTATTCCGAATTTTGCACGAAGGTCAATGAGCTGATTAGTTTGCTTATTATTAAGAGTGTTTACTTTGCCAAGTTGTTTAGCCACAAATTGTATCATAGCGGCATGTTCCAGAGTTTCCATTTTATGATAAGCGTTTAGAACAGATGAGCCGATAGTTAAAGCGCCATGGTTTGCAAGCAGGAACGCGTCATAATCCTGAACATATTTAGAGATCATTCCATAAAGCTCATCCGTGCCTGTCGTGCCGTATTCAACAATAGGAACTGTTCCAAGCGCAATAATAACTTCCGGAAGAATCATTTTATCAAGCGGAATTCCGGCGACTGCAAATCCCGTTGAATAAGGCGGATGCGCATGGCAAACGCTTGTTACGTCGGGTCTGTCGTTATAAACCTGTATATGCATATTCGATTCAGATGACTGCTTCTTCTTTCCGCTTAACAGCTTGCCGCTCATATCTACAATTAAAAGATCTTCAGGAGCCATAAAGCCTTTGCTCACGCCAGTTGGAGTAATAAGAATTCTATCCTTATCTATCCTCGCGCTTATATTTCCATCATTGGAAGCTACATATCCTCTGTTATAAATTCTCTTCCCTACTTCTACAATTTCTTTTCTAAGAGCTGGAATATTTGGTTTCACTTTTTTTTCTCCATATTTATTTTTAGAATCTTTTCATAATTATCTTCATTATCTACATAGTACTTCGTATTGATGGGGCTGTATTCTTTAATAGCAAACGAACCGGCGACAATGTTACGCCAGCATTTTATATCTGGAACTGCGCCAATTGAAATAGCCTGCGCTCCAATATTGCCCGCAACAGCGCCTTCAATTGGGCCTGCGTTTACGATTCTGCCAATTGCATCGGCGGTATATTGCGTTAGCGCTTCATTCTGAATTCCGCCGCCTACAATATGAAGCCGTTCAATTTTTTCTCCAGTTAATTCCTCAATTTCTTTTAGCGTCTTGCGATAAGTAAAAGCAAGGCTTTCTAAAATTACCGCAACGATAAAACCGATTTCTTTTTTTAATATTTGATTTGTCTCGAAAAGATAATCGCAGATTTTTTCCGGCATATTTCCCGGCTTCAAAAATCTTGAGTCGCTTAAATCCACCCATGCATTTACAAATCCAGCCGTCTTAGACATATCCGCCAATTGCGCATAGCTGTATTCATTGCCTTCGGCTATCCAGCTTTTTCTGCATTCCTGAATTGGCCAAAGGCCAATTATATTTTTTAAGAGCTGGTTTGTTTTATTAAAACCGCCCTCATTTGTAAAACCATAATTAAGCGCTATTTTATTAAGTATCGGTTTATCCAATTCAACGCCCATTAGCGACCATGTTCCGGAGCTTAAAAATGCCCGGCGGCTTTCCATTGCAGGAATTGAAGCTACAGCCGACGCCGTATCGTGTCCAGCGACGGCAATAATCGGAATGTTTGTATTTAATCCAGTCTCTTTAGCAAGCCAGGGAAGCAGAGTTCCTAATTTTGTTCCCGGTTCAACTATTTCTGGGAAAATAGTCTTTGGCATCCCAAAAGTATCAATTAGTTCCCACAACCAGTCTCTTGTAATTGGATTTGTAAGGTTTGTTGTCGAAGCGATTGTAAATTCAGCTCTCTTTTTACCTGAAAGCAGAAAATTAAAGTAATCAGGCATAAGCATAAATTTATCCGAAATATTTAGCAGATTCGTCTTTTTCTTTTTTTCCGCTAACAGTTGAAAAAGAGTATTATACTGCGCGGCCTGATTGCCGGCTTTAGCATAAATGGATTCTTTGGATAAAATCTTAAATGCTTCTTCCATTATACCGTCAGTACGGTTATCGCGGTAATGGTATGGATAGCTTAGAGGTCTGCCGTTTGAATCGATTAATACATAATCTACTCCCCAGGTATCAATTCCAATCCCATCGAAATCGGCTCCGAATTCATCTTTGGCCTTTGACAGCCCTTTAATTATTTCGTCAAATATTGCTAGAACATCCCAATGCAATTCATTTGCAAGCTTAACAGTGTGCGTCGCAAAACGATGAACCTGATTTAATTTTATTTTTTGATCTTTCAGAGCTGCTACTATACATCTTCCGCTCTCGGCTCCAAGATCAAAACCAATGAATTTCCATTCGCCTTTCATTTCGTAAAATAATTGAATTTTTCAGAATACATTCATTGCCTCAATTCCGTTGTTTACGTACTAATTAATTTGTCAAAACAATTCTTTTTCTTCTGATAGTCGCCCGATTATTTGTGCCTGCCAGTAAAAATAATCTAAATTTTTATCTGGAATTAAAATAGAAAGATTTACTTATTTATGCCAGTTAATTTTATTATAAAATTTACGCTCTCGTATTAGCCAACTTTCTTCCAATTGTATAAAGTTTACTGCTCTTCGTTGTTGTTTGGCTCTTGCTTTTATTCAGATAGCCCTTTGAGCGCTTGATAGCTAAAAATTGTTCATTTCGAGCAATTTCTTTTTATAATCCCATGAAGCCGATTTTATAAATCAGGTTGACTTGGCGCTTTATCATTTATTTTTTTTCGCAAATTATTAGCTCCAATATTCGATAAGAATCGCACGTTAAGTTTTTTACAAAATTAATTATGTTTTACCAAAGAGTTAACCCAGGATCAGAATAGTGGGGACATTCGTAATTGATGAATTAGTCAGCTGTAAGCGCAAAAAAACTTACACTAAATACTATGTGCGAATATGCGAGTCTCTGCAATTAGCTGAATTGATGAAATTACACAGACCCGCCAAAGGGATGTTTACTAAAACCTCGTCTTTTTTATTCCCCTTTGCGCCATACTTAATGAGCTCTTATTAATCAAAAATATCTTTTTACAAAAAGATGCAGTGGTTTTTAGGAGGCAAATAGTTTTTTTAGATCATTGAAGAAAAAAACAGGAATTATTTAAAATTAAAAAAGCCTTGCAACTTATAATATTGCAAGGCTTTGACTTGTGCACTCAGCGGGATTCGAACCCGCGACCTGCTGATTAAGAGTCAGATGCTCTACCAACTGAGCTATGAGTGCGGCGTAAAATTACGGAATTTTTGATTATTCTCAAAATATGTTTTAAACTATTTACTCCTTTCATGTAAAAAAGTACAAATTGTTACCCAATTTTTGTTAAATTATCAGATCACACATAAAAAAAGTTTCATTATGAATTTTAACAAAAAAGAGAGAGTTCTTCTTTGGGGGTTCCCCGCTCTTGTGTTTTTAATCCATATTTATTCTGATCTTTTCTGCAATTATGGCATTTTCAGGGATGAAATGTATTATATAGCCTGCAGTAAACATTTATCGGCAGGTTATGTAGATCAGCCTCCATTTTCTATCTGGCTGCTTGCTTTGGGCAGATTAGCAATTGGCGATTCGGTATTTGCTTTACGCCTTTTCCCCGCCGTTTTTTCGGCGTTTACAGTATTCATTACGGGACTGATTACTAAACGGATGGGCGGCGGAATAACGGCTCTTGTAATTTCTCTTACTTCAGTAACATTTGCCCCTATTCTGCTTGGGATGAATACAATTTATTCAATGAACAGCATCGATATCCTTTTTTGGTCCGCGGCATATTATTTTGCAATAAAAATATTTGAAGAGGATAAAAAAAGCGATTGGATAATAATGGGAGTTATTCTTGGACTTGGAACATTAAATAAAATAAGCATGCTTTGGTTTATCGCCGGATTTGTAGCGGCTCTGGTTCTTTCAGAAAAACGGGAAAAACTATTTACCCGGGATTTCCTTATTATGACCGGAATAAGTTTTTTAATTTTCCTTCCATATATAATATGGAATCTGAACAACAATTTTGCCATTCTTGAATTTATGCATAATGCCATCGCTCATAAGTATTCCGGAATTACGCGGATTGATTTTATTAAGGGACAAATATTATTAAACGGCCCTGCCGCTCTTCCTGTTTGGATTGCGGGTCTTTACTTCTTTCTATTTACTCCTTATGGGAAGAAATTCCGCTACCTTGGAATTATTTTCACTGTTACTTTCCTTATACTTCTCCTTAATGGGAAAAGTAAGTCGGAGTATCTGGCAGTTGCATATTCAGCCCTGTTTGCCGGAGGAGGCGTATTTCTTGAAAGCCAGGCTAAGAATATTACATGGAAAAGCTTTAATTATCTTATTATAGTTCTTATCTGGATTACCGGAATCTTTTTAATTCCGCTTGCTCTGCCCGTACTCCCTGTAGAGTCATTTATCAGGTACCAGGAAATTGTCGGTCAGAAACCGTCGTCTGTTGAAGGGAAAAAGGTTTCGGAGCTCCCACAGTTTTATGCAGATATGCACGGATGGGAAGAATTGGCTGCGGAGGTATCAAAAGTATACAAAAGCCTTCCCTCCGATGAACAAAAGAAATGCGTCGTTTTTTGTAATAACTATGGCGAAGCAGGAGCCGTTGAGTATTTTGCCTCGAAATATGAACTCCCGCCTGCTATTTCGTTTCATAATAACTATTGGATATGGTGCGCTGACGTGAAACCGCTCGCTACGGTAATTGTAATGGGCAACACGAAAAAATCCTATGAACGCTTATTTGAGCAAGTTGATTCTGCAGGTTTGGCAGTTTCAAAATATGCGCTTCCATATGAGAACAATTTAGCCTTATTTATCGGCCATAATATGAAGATAAGTTTTGACAGTTTAAGACTAAGGAATAAAAATTTCGAATAAGAAATAATTATATAAATATGATCCCAATGCAATAAAAATTATAATTTAATATAGTTGTATTTAAAATTTTCATAAGTTAAATTATGTCAGTTTTATGGCTATATGTGCGTTATGAAAAGATCTAACTAAAAATTTTCAAAAGGAGTTATAAATGAAATTAATGACCAAAGCAAATCTGGAAGCCGCTTTTGCAGGCGAAAGCCAGGCTCACATGAAATATTCAATCTATGCCGATAAGGCTGACCGGGAAGGATATCCGGAAGTTGCAAAACTTTTTAGAGCTATTGCCTTTGCGGAAAAAGTTCACGCAACAAACCACTTTAGAGTCCTTGAGCTGATAAAAGACACAGTAGATAACCTTGCGGCAGCAGCCGGCGGAGAAAACTACGAAGTTGAAGAAATGTATCCCGCTTTTATGGCTGTAGCTGAATTGCAGGGAGAAAAAGGAGCCGTAAGATCAATGCACGGCGCATATGAAGCGGAAAAGACTCACGAGAAAATGTATAACGACGCAAAAGAAAGCGTAAAAGAGAAAAAAGACATCCCTTCTGCAAAAGTTTACGTCTGCCCTATTTGCGGCGATACTCACATTGGCTCAGCCCCGGATAAATGCCCTGTCTGCGGAGCCCCAAAAGATAAATATGTTGAATTTTAATTAAATTTAACCGCTCTATTTAATAGCGCAGTATGGCTAATATAAGCCATACTGCTAAATTTATCCCTTTCACCTTAAAATTAATCCAAAATCGCCATTTTTCAGCTGGTACAAAAATTGCAGAACCCCTGTATGTTTAATGTACAACAATGCCGTTATTTATGACAAACAGAGTTTTCTGCAAAAATTCACGGCTAATATGGCAATTAATTAAGGACAGTATTTAATGTCTTCCTCCGACTTATTTGGAACTAACGCTAATATCGCCGGGCTAAACTCGAAATCAGGCTTAGAAACAAACCCTGACGGCATTTTTTCGCCGGTAAATTATGCGCTAAATGATATTCCGGATGGACTGGATTATAATAATTACGAAGAGCATTTAAGACTTGCTCTTAGGAATGGAGATAATAAACATAAAGTCCTTTCTGAATTAATTAACCTGTATGAATCGGAAAAAAGGACTGATTACGAGCTAGATTCTTTTTATTGGGATTTTATTAAAACATCATTCCTTCAAAAGGATAAATCCGGCTGCAAGAAAGCCATTGAATATTTTTCCCGTCAAATAAAAAAGAAACCAGATTATAAGAATATACTGTATGGCTTACCCAGGGACAGCTTTAAGACAACAGCGCTTAACGCCCAATACTTAGCGAAAGAAAAGAATTTAATTCCGCTTGATTTTGCTTTTCGGTATAACCATCACGATTATAAACTGCTTAAAACGTTTAGAGCCAAACTTGGCGCAACCGTTTTACACCTGGGCTGTAATCTTGGCCTCAATAGCGTCATACTTGCCCGCAACGGGCATTTTGTCTATGGGGTTGATATTCAGACTGACGCCATAAACGGCGCAATTAAAATAAGAGCAAACGAGCCCCCAGAAATAGCGCAAAGAATCAGCTACTGCAATTCTACTTTTGCAGATATGCAGCTTCCGCCAAAGTATTTTAACAGCGTTATAGCGTTTGACGTATTGGAGCACATTTATGAAGAGGACCTTCCTCTGGTATTAGATAAAATCTCAAACGCGTTAAAGCCGGGGGGATATTTAATTATTCACTGTCCGTTTGAAAAATCGTTCCCTGATCCGGCCCATGTAGCTTTTTATAATGAAGATAAAATAAGAAATAACTTTGGGAGTAAATTTGAAATTGAAAGACTCTACATTACAGACGAAAAAGACGGAGCAGGAAACAAGAGAATCAATCTTATTGCTAAAAATATATCGGCGGATTTACAAACGCCTGCTATTACGAATGATGATTTAAAATCGCCCGAAGTATTTACGTCGGGATTCTTTAATGAATATTATACGCATGAACGCGTAAAAATTATTATTGAAAAACTATATGCGGCTATTGCCGCTAAGCTTCCTTTTTCGATGGTTCGCATAGGCGATATTGAAGCAAGATTTTTGGCTTACGGCAAAATTGATATTGAACGTCTGGATTTACAAACGGAAGCCGCAGTTCTAGAGAAAAATCTTGGATTAAATCCATGCGCGCTACAGACAAACGTTTTTACAGAAGCGCAAAAGGAATATTTTGATATCTTGCTTGAAGCCGATATACTTGGTTCTCACAGAAAAACCGTTAACGCACAATGGAGCGCCGATACTGATAAAACTTTTGCAGCATACCATCAGCATAATGTTTATTTACAAAACGAATTTGACGTAGTAATTAACGCGGAGCTTTTAGACCAGGGTTATTTATTGCCTCTTTTAAGCAAAGGCAAAATATTGTTGATTGGAAACGCCGCTGTAAAATTTGCACGGCTTTTGCAAAACGACGACTACAGGGAATCATTTAAATCAGCAGGCATGCCCCAGTCAAAACCAGAATTAGCAGGAGCCATTTACACGCCTCATTCAGGCGCGGAGGCTTTTGGCAGTTTAGATAAACTGTGGGAAGAAGTTCAGGAATATGATTTTGACATAGCTATTATTGCGGCAAGCATAACGGGTAAAATACTTGCCGGGCGTATAAAAAAACATTTAGGCAAAATAGCCTTAGATGTCGGCTGGAGTTTGCAATATTTAGCCGACGCGTCCTCTCCCGTAGCGCCTGCGCGCGATAAAGATTATATGAGCGGAAGACGCGGGTTTAGCAATTTATTTGATGGGCGGACTAAATAATTATGAGGATTGCGCTATGAATAAACTTCATTTAGGATGCGGAACAAAATATATTGACGACTATATTAACGCCGATATTAATTCTAATCTAAAAGCCGACGTCCATTTTGATATGGATAAGGATAAATGGCCTTTTGACGATAATTTTTTTGATGAAGTTCTCGCATGGCATTCAATTGAACACAGCCAGAATTATCTATACGTAATTGAAGAACTATGGCGCGTTGCCGCGCCTGACGCGCTTGTTCATATTGGAGTCCCTTATATTACAAGTATGGAATATAATCTTGTAAATCCTTATCACCATGTCCATTTCAACGAACACAGTTTTCTGTTTTTTGAAGAAGGGAAATTAGTCGGTTCGGCTAACGAAACGACTAAAGCAAGGTTTAGGACTGAAAATGTTAAATATAACTACTTCCCGGAATGGGAGAATAAAACTGCAATTGTTAAGGAATATGCCAGACGACATTTTTTTAACGTAGTCGGCAGTATAGAATTTTTTCTTAGAGCGATAAAGTGAGACAATATGCCAGATAAAAACAGCTATAAAAGAACTGGAGATAAATTCCTTAAAGATGACGAGCAGATATTAAATTTATTTTCTGATCCGGGCGAATTTATAATTTCAAATCCAGAAAACTTTAATACGGCTCCGGTATTCAAATTACTCTCCCCTGTCGAAATAATTTTATCGCAGCTGCAAAATCTCTTTCATGGGCTTTTACAGTTTTATCTAAACGACGCCGATAACAACAGCGATATAGAAGTAAAGCGCCTGAATTTAGATAAAGCGGCTAAGCTAATAAATATTCTTTGCGCGTATACTCCAAACTCTTTTGAACAATTAAGATCGTGGATTGGCAAGTATTCTGCGGAGCTTAGGATATCAGAAACTTCGGCCGCCGAGTATATTTCACTATTTTATAAAGAATTTGAAAATATTATTCTTCCAGCAGGAACAAGAGCAGTCACAATTGATATTGACGAAATACCTGAATTTGACGCTAAAGAATATTTAGACGAACCTGTTTTACTTGGCTCTCTTACTGAATTAAACGATTTAGTAATTGACTTACAACAGTATCTCTCCTGCTTTCTGCTGCATGGCAGTCTTGCCACTTTAGATTATGTTTATGGTTCAAGCGATTGCGATTCGCTTGCTATTTTAAATCGGCAAACTGCCGTTTCTCCTTCAGCGCTTTTAGAGCTGAGAGCAAAAAACAAAGTCATCAGTAATTTATTCAAAGAGATTGATCCGTTTCAGCACCACGGCATATACGTTTACACAGAGCAGGACATGAAATATTTTCCGCAGACCTGGCTTCCGCTTGTGCTGATGGATTATTCAAAAGTTTTATATGCTGCGGATAATTACCTTAATTATTCAATCCGTCCTTCATTAATAGAAAGACGAACAGATTTTTGGAATATTACGTATGGAATGCGTCACGATTGGATATGTGGAAATTTCCCTTCTGATTTATTCGCGCTAAAACAATACGTTCAGGTTGCGCTGCTAATGCCCATATTTTATTATGAACTGCACGGCGCTTTTATTTATAAAAAGCATCTGTATACTTTATTACGAAAAGAAATTCCTGATAATTTATACAGCCTGATAGAACAGGCGACTAAACTTAGAAATAGTAATTTATATATTAAAGCGCTTAAAGAAGCCGACGAAGATATCGCCGGGCATGACATGCAGGTTGATATTCCTGAATGGTTAAAGAGAGAGCTCTATCCGGATATGCTTGGGCGTTCGGCCGAACTAATTGAGACTCTGTTTGAAAATGAAAAACAAAAATTCCTTTCTACTAATGATATATGGGAAGACGAGTTATTACATCTGCCTCAATGCGCCGGAGGCGAAGGCGACCTTTGGGCTAATTTTATTTCAGATGAATCAGGTTCCATTTCCAAAGAGAACCAAAACGAGTCTAATTGCTTTGCTGAGATAAACGGCGCGTCGTACCTCCTAACTGATTTTCCGCAAAAATTTGAAATGGATTTTTACGATTCAGTAAAAAAGAAATATGTGGATACTATTGTTCAATGCGGCGGCATACAGAGTATTTATCAGATGGGCACGGTTTCCGTTCCCGGACTTTCAGATATGGATTTTATTATTGTTATAAATGATAAATTCGGCAAGAATGAATTAAAGCTCTGCATTGATTCTTTTTTCAGTTTAAGCGAACAGGAACGTTATGTAATTAAGCATCCGCCTTCTGCATTTATTAATGCAGAATTGCTCAGTCAAATATCATGGCTGCATCCCACATTTAGCCTTGTGCATATTTACGGCGACGATATTTTACAAACTGTGTCTAACCAGGCGCCGCCATTGGCGCCGCAGCAGGCTCCGCCTGAAAATCAGTTGATTAATTTAGTCGAACTATTTCTGATGGAATTCCCGATTGAGTTTATGGAAGAAATGCAAAAGAAGGAATTATCTGTAAGAAATCATCTTATGCGAATGAAATCGCTTTCTCTTTCTGTTAAAATAATGGAGATGAACAAAATTGTTCTGCCTGACCGCGTCGGCGCTTTTATTAATAACTCTGTTCAGCTGTTTAAGAATTGGTTTACTTATTCAGAAACAGAAAATCTGGAACAGTTGCAGCCGCTTTTTGCCGAGGCCGAAACAATCATGTATGAATTGATTTTTCTGTTAAAAGATAAATTAGTTCAGCTTGGTTATACGGTTAAAAGCCCGGATAGATTTGCAGGCGTTTACGCAGGAAAAGTTTTTTTCATTAGCGACTGGAGCGCCAATACCGCAAAGTACCTTTCCGATGCTTTGCTTGAAAGACATGGGTATGCATGCTCGGTTTTACCGGCAGAGTTTTTGTCCAGCATAATCAGCCACTCAAATACTGAAAGCGAATTGGGCAAACGAATACGTACTTCATTTATGATTAATAAAGACGTTCGTTCGTTTTACTCCCCGGTTTTAAAAACAAGAGCTGATATTTTAGAACGGCATTATACTCTTTTAAAAAGCAGAGACATGAACGGGGGAGTTTTTTATCCTTACCATTTTTCTCCCGATTATTGGCAGTCTGATTTAATTACATGGCGCTGGAAGAAAGAAATAGAAAAATGCCTAGCGGATGGAATGGATTTCTCAGAAAATTTTGTCCTGAAATCAATAATTGCATGGAACAAATACATTGTAAAACCTTCAGAAATTATTTCGGATAAAGAAAGCGGAATTAGCTGCGCATTTGCAGAAGGGTTTTATCCGGAAGAAAACGGTATCAGATGGATTGCAAAAAAAGGAAAATTTTTCATTACGCTAAACAATGCGGCAGTAATTTCGTTTACTGTGACAAATATGGCCATGGCCTGTTACAAAACGTCTCCGCTTGTAATAACTATAAAAGTTAACGACGTCGTTACAAATAAAATTGAGTTAAAAAATAATTACCAAACCGCGCCGGTTGAAATAGCAATTGACGGCACAGAGCCGGAATATGAAATTACGATTGAATCTTCAGGTAGTTTTATCCCGCGCGATTTAAATATTAATAGCGATCTGCGCGAGTTGTCAGTTTATGTTAAATCGCTAAAAGCTGAAATTATTCCCTGCAGTAAAACCGCCGCCCCGGTTATCCCTAAAAATAAGAACGATGATAAGGACTTAACGAAGGATGCATTTAACTTCCAGGCTTTCAGGAAAAACGATATTCAAAAAATGATTGTCGAAGCGGAAAAGATATTAGTTCAGAAAAATTTTAGCGGAGCAAGAAAAATATTAGATAAACTTCTTAGCATAGCTCCGGATAATCCGGACGCGCTAAATGATATGGGTATAATTGAGATATTAGAAAATAATCCTTACGAGGCTTTACGTTATTTTAACAAAGCTTTGTTAGCCGATCCAGGAAATATTGCGGCAAAAGAAAATATTGAATACGTATTTGCCTTAAACGGAAATATCAATGCGCCTATTGATAATGCGCTTTACGTTAATAACATAATACATGAAGCTGATATTATGACTTATAGCGCAGGAAATATTTTTTCGTTCATCGATCATATTGATAAATTAACTGATAATCTTACGCAGGCGCTAAAAGGCTCTTTTAGTTCTGCTACCGACGCTAATTTATTTATTGCTAAAATTACAAACTTACTTGTATTAAAATATCAGTATTTCAGAAAACATAATTATATGCTTGCAAAGCCGTTCGGTCTGCTACTTGATCCCTCAAACGGATGCAATTTGCACTGCCCCGGATGTTTGCACGACGTTCAGGATAAAAAAGATTTCCTTTGGGAAAATGGGCTGCTATCTCTAGAGACGTATAAAAAATACCTGAATAGCTTTGGCCCTTACGCTACTCATATTTTATTTTTTAATTACGGCGAACCATTTATCAATAAACAAACGCCTGAGTTCATTGCCCTTGCAAAGGAATACAAACTATTTACTTCTCTTTCTACTAACCTATCGCTGCCTATAGACGCGGAAGCTATCGTTAATTCCGGATTGGATTATCTAGTCTTTTCAGTAGACGGAGCTTCGGCAAAGACTTATGAAAAATACAGAAAAGGCGGAAAGTTTGAGCTTGTTATGGAGAATATGAAAAAGCTTGTTGAAGCCAAAAAGAAGTACGGTTTATCCAAGCCTACTTTAGTCTGGCAGTTTTTAATATTTAACCACAATAAACACGAAATAGATTTAGCAGTAAATACTGCCAAAGAAATTGGGATTGACGAAATAAATCTTGCAACGCCTTTTGACGTCAGCGCCGCCGATCCTGAAATTACAATTCCGGCTGAGGTAAAAAGCTTAAGCAAGCGGATTAGCTTTCTGCGCAACTGGAACAACAGCTCTGATAAATGGGAAAAAGAGTCTCATAATAATGTGGAATTAAATTATCAGCCGGAAAAAACATGGACGACCTTGCTCAACAGTTTTCCGCAAAATGAATTAAGCAAAAGCGAGCCCGAAAATAAATATACATGCGAATGGCTATACAAGAATATTGTTATGGACGCTCACGGGAATATTATTCCCTGCTGCGCGCCTCCTACAAAAAACAGGAATCTTATTTTCCCTGGTTTGCTGAAGCATAATTCCAGCGAGGAGCTGTTTAATTCCAGCATGTACTTTTTAGCAAGACAAAGTTTTTCCGACAATAAAAGTTATAAAGAAGAAATTGAAGATTTGGAGACAAAAGATATTCCCTACTGCAACGAATGCGGCGGGAATAACAGTTCGTTAAATGTAGACAATTCTCATTTGCAAAATTATTTATTAAATGAAAATTTATTTAGAATACTAACTAAAGAAAATGTTCTTGCGTTAACAAATTGGTAATTATTCTAAAAACGAATCGCTTGTTTTTGCGGATTAATTACTGCCAGGAGTTAAAATGACAATTAATGAAATTCCGGTATTTATTTTATGCGGAGGCCTAGGGACCAGATTGAAAGAAGAAACTGAGTTCCGTCCAAAACCAATGGTACCGATAGGCAATTTCCCGGTGCTTTGGCATATTATGAAATATTACAGGAAATATGGATTTATAAAATTTGTTCTTTGCACGGGTTTTAAATCGGAAATAATTAAATCTTATTTCCTTAACTATACGTCGCTCAACAGCGATTTTACCGTCGACCTTAAAAGCAATAACGTAACAGTGCACTCGATAGATCACAATTTAGATTGGGAAGTTACGCTTGCTTATACAGGCGAGTATACAATGACCGGAGCCCGCATTGCCAGAGCGGCGGAAAAATATCTTGGCGCTGCAGATCATTTTGCGGTTACTTATGGCGACGGTCTGACTGACGCTAATCTAGGCGAAGAATATTATTATCATTTTTCAAACAACAAAACCGGAACCGTCCTTGGCGTAAATCCGCCTTCCCGTTTTGGCGAAATTAAATTGGACGACGACAAAGTTCTTGAATTTGCCGAAAAACCAGACTTTACAGACAATTGGATTAACGGAGGATATTTTTTCTTCAAAAAAGAATTTCTTAAGTATCTTTCTAAAGACGATGAATGCGTCCTTGAGAAAGAACCGTTAGTCAGATTGGCTAAAGATGGAGAATTAAATATGTACAAGCACAAAGGCTTCTGGAGCTGCATGGATACTCAGCGCGACCGCGATTATCTCAACTCGTTATGGAATGCCGGAAATGCGCCATGGAAAGTTATTTAACGGAGTAATTATTATGAAAGTTTTTGTAACCGGACACAAAGGATATATTGGCAGCCATTTAGTTGATTTACTAAAACAGGAAGGGCATAGCGTCACCGGATGCGACCTTTCCTTTTATGAAGGCTGCGAATTTGAACCTCTTGTAAAAGCGGATATCGAATTGGATAAAGATATAAGAACGCTTACGCCTGACGATTTAGAAGGCTACGATTGCGTTATGCATTTAGCCGCTATATCAAACGACCCAATGGGCGATATTAACACATCGCTCACTTACAATATTAACAGAAACGGGTCTATTAATCTGGCCAAAATGGCTAAACATGCTGGAGTTGGGCGGTTTTTATTTGCCGGCAGCTGCTCTGTTTATGGCAAAGGCGAAAAATTAGATTTAGACGAATCGGCTAATTTTAATCCTGTTTCAGCTTACGCAATTTCCAAAGTTGACGCTGAAACCGGAATTAAAAAACTTGCCGACGCTGATTTTTCTCCAATCATTTTAAGGAATTCAACCGCTTATGGATATTCCCCTATGTTAAGAATTGACCTTGTAGTTAATAATCTTTTGGCGTGCGCGTTTACGCGCGGAGATATTAGGATTATGAGCGACGGAACGCCATGGCGTCCGCTTATTCACTGCCGCGATATTGCAAGAGCTTTTATAGCTTTGGCTAAAGCTCCCAGAGAAGACGTGCATAACCGCTCGATAAATATCGGCGCGAACTCAGAAAACTATCAGGTAAAGGACGTGGCTAATAAAGTAAAGAAACTTATTCCAAACGCTAACGTTGTTTTTACAGGAGAGGTTGGTTCCGATCCAAGAAATTACAGGGTGAATTTTGATCTGCTGTATAAGCTGCTTCCAAATTTTAAACTTTCCTATAACCTTGATTCTGGGATGGAAGAGCTTCACAAAAAATTCATAAAAAATAAATTCAGCCTGGCTGATTTTGAAGGCTCAAAATATATCCGCCTAAAAGCGCTGAAAGAAAGATTAAAATAGAAGGACTATTAAAAAATGATTTTTACTGAAACGCCTCTTAAAGGGGCTTATACAATTGACCTTGAAAAACGCGGAGACGATAGAGGTTTTTTTGCCCGTTTCTTTTGCGTTAATGAATTTGAAAAACTTGGACTTGATAATAAGATTGTCCAGATAAATAATTCTACCAGCAAAGATAAAGGGACTCTCCGCGGTATACATTACCAATTAGCTCCTAAAGCGGAGACTAAAATAATCAGATGCCTCAAAGGTTCTTTCTACGATGTTATCGTTGACTTAAGAAAAGAATCCGATACGTTTTTAAAATGGTTCGGCGTGGAGCTCAACGAGGACAACCGTACAATGCTTTATGTTCCCAAAGGCTTTGCGCATTCGTTTATAACGTTAACCGACAACTCCGAAGCGTTTTATTTAGTAACGGAGTTTTACGCTCCGCAATACGAAAGAGGCTTGCGCTGGAACGACCCTGCGATTAATATTAAGTGGCCTATTCAACCGGTAATTATATCGGAGAAAGATAAAAATCACCCTGACTTTAACGAAAACTATCATCTGAAATAATTATGGACATTTTATTCACAGGCGCATCTTCATTTACCGGCTACTGGTTTGTAAAAACTCTTTCTGAAGCCGGACATAATGTTTATACGACCTTTACCAAAAACAAACCGGACGACTATGAAGGGATTCGCAAAGAGCGAGTCTTGAGGATAGTGAGAATTAGCAGACCTGTTTTTAACTGCTCGTTTGGAGATAATAATTTTTTGCGCCTTTTAGAAAGCGCAAGCGGCTTTGATCTTTTATGTCATCATGCGGCTGATGTAAGAAATTATAAAAGTTTTGAGTTTGACGTTAACTCCGCCATACAAAATAATACTCATAATCTTTCTCAAACGCTTGATATAATTAACGAAGGCAAAATCAGAGGCGTTATACTTACCGGAAGCGTATTTGAACAAAACGAAGGGAAAGGGAATAAACCGCTCGCAGCGTTTTCTCCTTATGGTTTTTCAAAAGGTTTAACCTGGCAGATATTTGAATATTACTGCAGGATTAAAAATGTTAAACTCGGCAAGTTTGTTATACCAAATCCGTTCGGTCCTTTTGAGGAACCGCGGTTTACAAATTATCTGGTTAAAAACTGGTTTGAAGATAAAACGCCCGGCGTCAATACTCCTGATTATATCAGAGATAACATTCACATTAGTTTGCTGGCAGAGGTTTATAATTATTTTGTAAGCGAGTTTATTTCATCAAAAAAACAGATAGTTAAAATTAATCCGAGCGGCTATACGGAAAGCCAATGGAAGTTCACATCCCGTTTTGCAAAGGAGCTTTCTAAAAGATTAAATATTAAATGTAAATTTGAATTAAATGAACAAACAGATTTTTCCGAACCGCTAAAAAGAATAAATTTTAATAACGCCGCACGCATAGCAAAAAGATGGAAAGAATCAGACGCATGGGACGATGCGGCAGATTACTATTGTAGTCTTTACCGAAAATAATTAGATAAACAAATTACTCAGGAATTATATTTATGCCTTTAACAGAGGATATGCTTAACAAACTTCAATCGCTAATTAACAACGATAAATATGAAAACTCGGCGACTGCGCTTTTGGATGATATTAAACTCCGCAAGCTTAACGGCGCTGAAATGGCAGAAAATCTTTTTTGCATTGGAAGACTTTATTATCACAAAGAAATCTTTTCCGCCGCTAAAGAATTCTTCCTCAACGCGCTGCAGGTAGACCGGGCTAATTTATATTCGCTTTTTTATTTAGCTAATATATATGAGAAAGAAGGCGATTACAAATCAGCTTTTATGCTTTATGATAGATTTTCTAAAGAAACCGAAAATCATCCGCAGATAATAGATTATCTGTTAGATGCCGCGAAAAAAATAGAATTTAACGTTGATAATAAATTAGATTTTATTTTAAGCCAGCCTGATGTTATTAAGCCGCAGAATCAGGAGAATAAATTTCCTAAAATATCAATAATACTGCTCTGTTATAACAAAGTTGAATTTACTAAAAAATGCATCGCTTCAATTTTTAAAAATACAAAATATCCGAATTATGAAATCATTGCCGTAGATAACGCTTCGGTTGACGAAACGCCAGAATATCTTGAAACATTTGGCAAAAGGCTTAAATACGTGCGCATTAATTCCAACGTGGGTTTTATCGGCGGGAATAATATCGGCGTTAGTCATTCAGACGCGGAATATGTGCTCTTCCTGAATAACGACACTGAAGTTATGCCCGACTGGCTTAATAATTTATATAATATTTTTGTTTATTATCCGGATGCAGGCGGCGCAGGCTCTAAACTTATTTTTGCTAACAAAAAATTACAAGAAGCGGGCGGAGTTATTTTTAACGACGCTACCGGCTGGAACTACGGCCGTAATGGCGAGATTATCGACGCCCGTTATAATTTTGCAAGAGAAGTAGATTATTGTTCCGGAGCCTCGCTAATGGTTAAACGCAGTTTGTTTAACCAGCTGGACGGATTTGATTATCGTTTTGCTCCCGCATATTTTGAAGATACCGACCTCTGTTTTGGCATTCGAAAACTTGGTTACAAAATTTATTATTGCCCTTCGTCTCATGTTATCCATTACGAAGGCGTTACTAACGGGACTGACGTTACTGTCGGATTAAAAAGATATCAGATTATCAATGCGCCTAAGTTTATTGAAAAATGGCAAAGCGAACTTGCTTTGCAATACCCCAACGCTCCCAAACTTCTTTATCAGTTTTCTAACCGCAAACAGGGCAAGCGCATTTTAATCATTGACGATATCCCTCCCCTGCCCGATAGAGCATCCGGAGCTTTAAGGCATTACAATACCTTAAAACAACTTATTGACCTGGACTGTCAGGTTACTTATGCGCATATGATGGGCAAACAATACTCCGATGAAAAAGCCGCTGAATATTTCCACGATTTCGAAATGCAGGGAGTTGAATTTCACTGGTTCAACTACGAAAGCTGGTGGGGTATTCGCAATACGCCTTCGGTTCAGCCAATACTTAAAGAATTAATTGGCAGTCTTGAATTAAAAGCTCGTAAGTTTGATTTTGTTTATATAGCTTTTTGGCATATAGCAGACTACTTTATTGATTTGATTAGAAATGAAATCCCTGATACGCCTGTTATTATTGATTCGGTTGATATCCACTACCTGCGCGAACAAAGAAGAGCATATCTATTAAAAGACAACAACCTGCTGAATGAAGCCGCATTGACAAAACAACGAGAACTTGCTTTGTATACAAAATCTGATTGCGTACTTACTGTTACGGCGCAGGATAAAGATGTTCTTAAAAAAGATTTAGCAGATAAAGCTGTGTTTGTTATCCCCGACGTACACGATGCGCGCGACTCCGCCTCTGGTTTTGACGAGCGAAAAGATTTTATATTCGTAGGCAACTTTAACCACAACCCAAATGAAGACGCTGTCTTTTATTTTGTAAATGAAATATTTCCTTTAATTAAGAAGGGACTAACAGACGTTAAGTTTTATATAGTCGGCAATAACCCCACTGAAAGAATAACTGCCCTTTCTTCCGACGATATTATTGTTACAGGCTGGGTACCTGAAGTTGAGCCTTATCTTAATAAATGCAGAGTTACTGTTACGCCGCTTCGCTTTGGAGCTGGTATGAAGGGCAAAGTAGGACAATCGCTTTCGCACGGGCTGCCAATGGTTTCTACCTCTATTGGCGCCGAAGGGATGAATATTATTAATGGAGTTCATTCATTTATTACAGACGACCCAAAAGAGTTTGCCCAAAAAGCTATATTATTATATACAGATAAATCTTTGTGGGAGTCATTTTCCGCAAAAGGGAAAGAATTAATCTCATCGCAATTTTCCAGCGCAATGATGCGTAAACGATTGCAGCATCTTTTGAGTTTTACTTCGCGCAAAGACTTTAAAACATCCCGCGCATTAGCATATTCAGAACCTCCTATAGTAAGCATTATACTCGTTACATTTAATCAGTTTAACTATACCAAAGAGTGCATAGAAAGCGTTAAGCTCTACACAAAACTTAATTACGAAATAATACTTATTGATAACGCTTCATCTGACGACACGATAGCGCAGGTTAAACATATTTATCCGGAAATAAGAGTCATAGCTAATGCTGAGAATCTTGGATTCCCAGCCGCTGTTAATCAGGGGATAAAAGCTGCCATGGGCTCTTATGTTTTGATATTAAATAACGATACAGTTGTTACCAAAGGCTGGCTCGAAAGATTAATCGACGTAGCCGAATCAGACCCACATATTGGGGTTGTAGGACCTATCAGCAATTCCGTTAGCGGAGCGCAATTTGATTCTCAGGCCAAATACTCGTCTATTAAGGAAATGGAACTATACGCGCAAAACGCAAAGACAAAAAATGCAGGCGTTATTACCCAGTTTCCGCGACTCGCCTTCTTATGTACTCTTATAAAAAGAAGAACGTTTGAAGAGCTTGGCGGCTTGGACGAGCGTTTTAGTCCCGGTAATTTTGAAGACGACGATTATTGCCTGCGCGCTCAGCTTGCTGGTTATAAAGCAGTTATAGCGGCGGATGTTTTTATCCATCATTATGGTTCAAAAAGTTTTAAATCGGACGGCGAAAACAATTACGCTGAAAGACTAAAAATTAACGGAGAAATATTTGCTGATAAATGGGGCGCGTCGCCAGACGAGATATGGATTAAAGGAAAAGAATTTAAGACCTGTCCAATAAAATATCCTCTTAATAACGATACTTTTATTGAGGCGTTTGAAAGAGCTATAGCTTACGCAGAAGAACAAAAATTTACTTATGCAAATAAATGGTTTAAAATAGCGGCTGAAACTTTCCATGTATCAAACAGAAGAAATTACAAACTTGATTATCCCGACGTAGTGAACTTAGCTGGTAATATTGCATTAGTTTCCGGGGAATTAGACGCCGCGAAAGATTATTTTTCAGAAGAGCTTAAACTTGTCCCTTCCTCTTCGCGCGCCTGCGCAGGATTGGGCGAGGCGTTTTATTCAGCCGGAATATTTGATTCTTCGAAGACAATGTTTGAATGGGGAGTAAAAAATTCGCCTTCTAATAAGTCCGCCATTGAAGGCCTTGCAAAGGTTAATGCAAAATTAGGCTTTGCTCCGGAGCATAACACGTTAGCGGAAGAATAATTATATTTTTAGAAAAGCGTCAGAGCAAAAGCGCTTGCTCTGACGTTTTTTTAGCTCTTTTATTTTTGTAATTCTTCTTTAAGAAAATCCGCCCAAATTTTATAAGCGGCTTCGCTCAAATGCAATCCGTCAATTGTATAACGAACATTTAGCTCCCCATTCACATTAACAAGCTTATTGTATAGGTCAAAATAATTTATTTTATATTTTTCGGTCAGTAAGCGCAACTTTAAATTTACGCCTCTTATTCTGTCGTTTGGTCTGTTATCAATATTCAGCGTTGGCAAAAGCGGAGTTAAATAAATCTTTGCATCTTTTAGTCGCTCACTCAATTCGTCCAGAATCTCGCTAATGTTATTTATTAGTTCCTCATCGCTTCTTTCAAGCGCAAAATCATTCGTCCCAATTAAAACAAATACTTTATCCGGGTTTTCTTTAATTACGTCATTTTCCAAACGGACTAATACGCCCGTAGTATTATCTCCGTAAATTCCTTTATTAACAATATTAAATTCAGGCAGCAATTCCTTTGTCTCAAAGCCAAAAGTAATTGAATCGCCAATTAAAACTATTTTTTCATTCATTTATAATTTCTCCGCAATAAGAGCGTTTACCGCTTAAATATTTCCAATATCCAATTGAACAATTATATAAAAATTTGGTTTTAAACATACAGATATTATTTTTAAGAAGAATTACATAAAGAAGTTATAATGCGCTTAAAATTTTCCGCATTTTATTTTTTAACTGACATTAAAAATAATTGTTTGTATATTTGTAGAATAAAAGAAATATTGAAGAGATGTTAAAAAATATTCACAAGCTATTGGTCGTAGGCGACCGGGTTTTAGTCCGCCCAGAAGAAGATTCTGAAAAAACAGCAAGCGGATTATATTTGCCGGTCGGAGTGCAGGAAAAAGAGAAAGTTCAATCCGGGTATATTCTTAAAGTTGGTCCCGGTTATCCAGTGCCTGCAAATGTTGACGACGAAGAGCCATGGAAAGAGAAGCAGGAAAAAGTTAGATATGTGCCTCTACAATGTAAAGAAGGCGATTTAGCCATATTTTTACGTAAAGAAGCAGTTGAAATTGAATACGAAAAAGAAAAGCTATTTATAGTTTCCCAGTCCGCAATACTTCTCTTAGTAAGAGAAGATTTCTTTTAAGATTAACCTTCAGGGATCCCTCCCCCCTGAAGGTTATATTTTTATCTTGTCGTAACAAGTTATTAATTCTTCAAAAACTTCTTTTACAGTCAAAACGCTTTTTACTAACCCTGAGCTTTGCCCGGCTTCAAAAGCCCCTTCTTTTTCGTCGCCGTTAAAAATTCCCTGCATTTCTCTTTTACTGCCAAGAATCTCTTTTAGTTGTTCTGAAGATACGCCTTCGTTTTCGGCAGATAATACGCGCAAAGCAAACTCAGTTTTTAGCATTCTAACCAAGCCAATTTTCTTAAAAGCCAGCGTAGTAGCATCGTCCTTTGCAACAGCAATTCTTTCTTTATATACGTCGCTTGCAGAGGATTCAACCGTAGCGGCAAACCGCGTCCCAATCTGAACGCCTTTAGCTCCAAGGCAAAACGCCGCGGCAATCTGCCTTCCATCGGCAATTCCGCCAGCTGCAATAACTGGAATTTTTACCGCGTCTACAAGCTGCGGAATTAAACATAAGGTCGTAATTTCATCAGCTCCGTTATGTCCTCCGGCTTCTACTCCTTCGCCTACAATGGCGTCGCAGCCGACGTTTTCGGCTTTAATACCGTGCTTTACCGTAGCCGCTACGTGAGTAGAAATAACTCCGTTTTTTTTAAGTAGCTCTATAAACTTTGCCGGCGAGCCCGCCGATGTAAATACTATTTTTACTCCCTCGTCTATTGTAGTTTTAATCAGGTCTTCAGCGTCGCCGCGCATTAGAGGGATATTAACTCCAAATGGGAGCGCCGTTGCGGCTTTACATTTTTTTATATGCTCGCGCAATAATTCCGGCTTCATAGAACCGGCTCCAATAAGCCCCAGCCCGCCGCAATTTGAAACCGCTGAAGCAAGCCTCCAACCGGACGCCCAGACCATTCCCCCCTGAATGACCGGATATTTAATTTTGAATAGTTCTGTAACGCTGTTTTTTATATTCATGTATAGCTGTTAAATACTTAGTTCTTTAATTTTGGTTTCCAAAAATATTGGCTAATAATCCTACAATATCCTTCTGTTCAAAAGGTTTTGCAAGATAATGCGTCAGACCTTCCGATAAAAACCGTTCTTTGTCCTTTCTCATTGCATAGCCTGTTAAGGCTACTATTGGCGTATTGGCATAATTAGGCAATTTCCTTATTTCTCTGGTCGCTTCTATACCTGTTATGCCGGGACCAAGATTAATATCCATCAATATAAGATTAAACTGTTTTTCAGACGCTATTTTTATAGCCGACTTGCCGTCGCTAACGCATTCTATATTATAATTGTCGTTCAAATATAAACGAACCACTTCTGTGTTTATTTCGTTATCTTCAACTAAAAGTACAGCAGGGACTGATTTTATATTTCGGCTTTTCGTCCTGCCATTATTTTCTTCAATAGATATTCGTTCGCTTTTCGTCTTTATAGCTTCATTGCACGTTGAAGGAAGTTTTAAGGAAAAGACGGAGCCCTTTCCAATTTCGCTTGTTACAGTAATATCGCCATTAAGCAGAAGAGCCATTTTCCGGGCAAGAGTCAGCCCTAAGCCGCTCCCTTCAAAGCTACGATTATAACCTTCGCTGGCCTGTCTAAATTCCTGGAATATTAATTTCAGGTTTTTTTCATCTATTCCGATGCCAGTATCAGCTACGCTGATCTCAGAAATCATTTTGCGGCCTTCTCCATTCTTAAGAGAATTGGTTGCCGTAACTTTAATTTCGCCTTTGTTTGTAAACTTAACGGCATTGTCAATCATGTTAACTAATATTTTATGCAGTATGCCTTTATCGGCGTCAATACAAAAATCCTTTGGACATTCATTAATCAAAGCAAGCCCTTTGGCAAGGACTGCCGCTTCATATTGTTCAAGTATACGGCTCACTTCATTATAAATGTTTACGTTTTCTATTATTATACAAAACTTGTTTGCTTCAAGCTCGGTTAGATCAAGTATTGTATTCAGCGTAGTCATAAGCCGTTTGCCGGAAGCAAGAATGTTTTTAAGCATATTCTTAGGAGCCGGTTCTGAAATTTCGTTTTCAAGCAGTTGAGCAAAACCCATTATGCCGTTCATTGGAGTTCTGAGTTCATGGCTCATATTGGCAAGCAAAATAGATTTTAAACGGCTCGATTCCGCTTCGCTTGCAAGAGCGTGGTTAAGTTCAATCTCCATTTGCTTCCGTTTTGTAATATCTTCTTTTACGGCAATAAAATTTGTAGTTTCGCCAAATTCATTCCTTATTGACGAAATTGAAGCTGAAACCCAATAGAGCTCTCCAGTTTTCTTTTTATTTAACAACTCCCCTCGCCACTCATTGCCAGAAAGAATTGTATCCCAAAGAATTTTATAATCATTTTTTGTAAAATGCCCAGATTTCAGGATACGCGGATTTTGACCAATGGCTTCACGAATACTATAACCGGAAATTTCTTCAAACTTTGAGTTTACATATACTATACAGCCATTTGTGTCTGTTATAACAACTGAAACCGGGCTTTGTTCAATGGCGCGCGATAATTTTCTTATTTCATGCTCTGAGTTTTTCCTTTCGGAAATATCCTGAACCGAAACAATTATTTTCTCAGCCTCGCCGAGATTATTTTTTTGTATTTGTCCCCATGCCTGTATGTATATAGTATTTCCTCCAGCAACTTTAGCTCTGAAATACCATGAAGTTTCCTTTTGCGTATGAAGCATTTGCAGAAAATAATTTCTTGTACGTTCTAAATCGTCCGGATGAATTATGTTTAGAAATTCTTCAAATAATCCAGTTGTATTTTTATGCGATATGCCAAAGATTTTATAAAAGTTTTCAGAACCAATAAACAGATTAGTTTTAGGGTTCCATTCAAAACTCCCAACATTAGCTATCCGTTGAGCTTCCAATAACAGATCTCGGCTTTGGTTCAAACGAATCAATACCATGTTTTTTTGCTCCCCTTGTCTGTTAAGACGTTCTCCGCCAAGATAGAGAAATAAAATTCCAATTATCCAAAGCATGCCTATGCCCAAAGAACCTAAATTGATTTTTTTATTAATAATTTTGGCTATTGGATTTAAAGGCACAACAACGCTGGCGGCTCCCTGGAACTGCTTGCCGTCAGGTTGGGGCTGAGTGTGACATTTAGAACACGCCTGCTCTGTTTTCAATTTGCGCATATACAATAGTTTTGTTTCGCCATTTTGGACAATGGACAACATGCATTCATCCTTTCCATTCCTTATTATTTCCAGGCCTTTCCCTTCAAACGAGTCCGGAACGTTTTCAGGATCAATAGGGAACGAGCTTATGAGACGACTCTTTACTCCGTAAGTTTCATGCAATTCTTTATTGGCCATATGTACTATATATGCCGGCGTTACAAGAACAAGATGGGTTTTTTCGTCTATTTTTATTTTTTGGGGGAAGTAATCTTGTTTTGTAATTTTCTCATTTATTGAATCGTTAACAGCTATATAAACCCCTCCTTTGCCCGCCATCCATTTAAGATATTGCATATCTTTTTTAAAGGCGGCTCGCGCTTCTGTCAGAGCCATTTCCTTAACTGTTTCTCTTTCGATTAAAGCCAGACCGATAATCAAAAGCATTGCAAGCAAGGTCCAGATTGAAACAAGTCCCCATATAATTTTTTTAAAATAAAATGGACGAGTTGCCGGTTCAGGAATTTTTACGTTCATAAATTGAATTTCCAATAAACTAATATTTCCATAAATTTTATATTTACGCGTTATAAGCCGGAAGAGTAAAACTGAATACCGATCCAGAGCCTAATTTACTTTCAACTTTTATTTCGCCCCCTTGTTTCTCTATCATCTCTTTACAAAGCAGTAATCCTAGTCCTGTCCCTTTTTCATTAGCCGTGCCAACAGTAGTCAACTGCACGTCAATTTTAAATAATTTAGAAAGATTCGTCTCGCTTATTCCAACTCCGGTATCAGTCACTTTTATTTCTACTAAATCGCCCTTTTGTAGAGAACTAATTTTGACCTCTCCCCCCTTAAGGGTAAATTTGATGGCGTTAGAAACTATATTCTGAATAATTGAGCGAGTAGCTTTTATATCTGCAAAAAGATATGTTCCTTCCTGTACTTCGTTTTTAATTGTAATCCCTTTGTGGTCGGCATTACTGCCAATCAGCTCTAATATAAGAGGAACTTCTACAAATATGTCTATTTTCTCAGGCGAGAAATCAAACCTGCCTGTCTGCATTCTTGACCAATCCAATAGATTTTCTATTAACTCATATACATTTTTTGTGCCATTTTTTATATTGGCGGCATACCGCTTTAACTGATCCTGCGGTAGCGTATCAATTCCATCTGCCAGTAGAGCAGAAAACCCAAGCAATCCCTGAAACGGGCTTTTCAAATCGTGCGCGACTATAGAAAAGAATTTATCTTTACTTGCGTTAAGCTCTCTGAGCTCTGCCGAGTTTTCTTCCATGGCCCGGTTCTTTTCAAGTAAAAGAGCTTTCCGCTTATTCTGGAAATAGAAATAAATAATTGCTACAAAAAAGCCAAACATAAGTAGAGCAATCAATATGCTCGTCCAAAATGATTGCTTATTTATCTGTAACTGATTAAGTTCATTCTCTTTTGTAAGGAGCGCAATTTCTTTTTCTTTTTTCTCAGATTCGTAATTAAAACGCAATTCAACAAGCTTGCTCCTATATTCTTTAGAATATATTGAATCCTGCGCAACGTCAAAAAGCTTATAATAAATAAGAGCGTCTTTATAGTCGCCTTCTGATTCATACAGATTAGAATAGTTGGAATAGGCGTCCATCTCGATTTCATTAATTCGGAATTTCTTTGCAAGCCGCAGGCTTTCATCCAAGTACTTATGAGCCGTCTGATAATTGCCGGCAAGTTTGTAGGTCGTGCCCATTCTAAGCATAACCGTAGCGATGCCGAAAGGATCTGATAATTTTTCTCGTATTTCCAACGCCTTCTTGTAATATTCTATTGCCTTGCCATAATTGCCCAGCGCTGCATAAATATCCCCAATGTTACAATACGAATACGCTATACCAGTTTGGTCTCCATATGATTCTTTTACCGAAAGAGATTTTAACTGAATTTCTTTAGCCTTATTATAGTTCTTCAATTGGAAATAGCTTACGCCGACATTGTTTAACGCGCGCCCCAAACCATATCCATCGTTTATTTTTTCGGCAATTCTTTGCGCCCTGGCAGAATATTTTAAGGATTCTTTGTAATCTTTTAATTCGTTATAAATGTTAGCTAAATTATTAAGCGTAAGAACAATTTCGTATTTGTCGTTTACCTGTTCTTTAATTTTAAGCGATTTTATAAAATTTTCCAATGATTGAGGATAATCGCCCAACTTCAGATAAACCAATCCTCTATAATTATACGATTTTGATACTTCAAGCAAATCGCCAACGCTTTCGGCAAGCTTATTTGATTGATCGTAATATTCAAGAGCTTTGGTGAATAACCCTTTCCGCCAATACACCAAACCAAGATTGTTTAAACAAGCCGCTTTCGTTTTATTATCTCCAATCTTACCCGATAATGCGATTGATTGTTTTAATATTTCAAACGCGCTATCTAACTTATTTTGAAGATAGAATCCGGAACCAACGTTCATTAGCGCAACCGCCTTCCCTTGATCATAATTAAGACTGGCTGCAAGATTTAAAGCTTTTAGCGCATACGTTTTTCCATTTTGAGGAGAATTGCGGTATAAAAGAGAAGAAATTTCGTTGTAAACGTCTACTTTTGCAGAGCCGTTTATTTGGTTAGCCTTTATTTCAAGATCGTGGATTTTTTGTTCTGTACTAACCTGACATAGAAGCTGAGCCGATATAAATAATACAATAATCAGTGTTTTTTTCATAAACTTCTTTGAATAAAGCCGAATGTCTTTAAAAAAATAGAAACGTTATTATTCTGATTTTTAAAGATAATAGTTTTTATCGAATTAGGTAAACTTTAAATAGCGCAAATGTAGAAAAGATTTTGGAAACGATTATTTTTACTGCTACGTTATTTTAATATGAGAAAGGGCATACAATGAAAAGATAATTACGGCTCCGGCGCAAACGCCTGTAAATAACAAAGCCGTGCCCAAAACATTGGACTTTTTTATAGTGATTGATTGTAATTCGTCATATTTGTACATCTTTGTTTGCAACGAATCGGTTACATATATGGCAAGTTCTGAATTCAGTATTTTCACCGTCTCGCTTTCATTAATTACATTGCCGTCTTTGGTTTCTACGCCATATATTTTATTATTCATTTTCCCATTGGAATAATCAATTGGGCTAATAGCCTTTGCTGAATAACAGGACGGAAGCGTTATTAACAACAAGCATATTATAATATTTCTAAAAGCTTTTCCCATTGAGAATACCTTTGAAACTTAAATAATTGGTTCGGCTTTTTTACTTGGAACAGATTGCATAAGACGTAATATTGTTTCTACATCGGCTACGTCAATTTCCAGCATTTTACCATCTTGAGCTTTCATTTTCAACTGACAGCAATTTGTCGCCGACTCGTTTTTATTATTCAGCAGAACCAATTGGCAGGGTAAAAATAAAACTGCTTCCTTTGCCCACTTCGCTTTCAACCCTTATCGAACCTTTGTTTTTCTCAACCATTTCCTTACATATTGAAAGCCCCAGTCCGGTGCCTTCTTCTTCTTCCGTTCCAATTGTGCTTAGCTGTTCGTTTATCTTAAAAAGTTTAAGCATATCTACTTCAGAAATTCCGTTGCCGTTATCTTTTACCGTTATTTCTATATGCGATTCAATTCTCTTTGCCGACACAATAATGGTTCCGCCTCTTTGGGTAAATTTTATTGCGTTAGTCCCTAAGTTTTGTAAAATAGAATGAAGCATTTTTTTATCGGCCAGTGCTTGACAATTTTCGTCTATTTCGTTTATAAAGCCAATAGATTTTTGACTAAGATTTACGCTTAATAAATTCTGTACATAGGCTGTTTCTTCAAACAGATTAAGGTTTTCCTGATCAAATGAAACTCGCCCTGTCTGAAGACGAGACCATTGTAATAAGTTTTCAATAAGGCTGTAAATATTTTTTGTGGAATTTCTTAAAACCGAAATAAAATGTCTTATTTGCTCTCCAGTCAGGTTCTCATATTCCTCAATTAGTATAGACGACACTCCAAGGAGCCCCTGGAACGGGCTTTTAAGATCATGAGCCACTATTGAGAAGAATTTATCTTTATCAGCATTTAGTTCCTTTTGTTCATCGGCATATTGGCGCAATTTTTTATTTGCTTCGGCCAGCTCTATGGTGCGCTCTTCTACCCGTTGTTCTAATTCTTCATATGCAAGCCGCAGTTTATATTCTGATTTCCTTAATTCCTGCGTCTTATGATTAACCTGGTTTTTCAAGTTGCTATTATATATGCGGAGTACAAACAATTTATATACTATATAAACGATTAAAAGCTCCAAAATGCAGGCAAACAAAATAAACTGCCAACTGTAATAATATGGCTTCGCAATCGATATTATTCCAGAAGCTGCCGGAGCGCTCCATACGCCCGCCTGATTTCTTGCAGCCACATATAGCTTATATTCTCCCGTAGGCAGATTTGTATATCTTATATTGCCTATCTGCGATTGCTTTACTTTAAACCAATCTTTATCGAAACCTTCTAATTTAATTTTATATTCAATCTGTTTTTCGTCATAAAACGAAATGCCGCAAAATTTAAGAAAAAAAGTATTCTGATTATAATTAAGACTTATATCGTTCGTCAAAGCAAACTTACGACCGTCTATCAGTTCTAAATTTTCAAGATCAATTGTGGGCGTTGGAATTGAGTACTTTTCATTTTCCATCGAAAATTTTGTCAAACCCAGATTTGTGCCTATCCATAGAACGCCAAAAGAATCAAACGTAAAAGCAGATCTATTTATTTCGTTGCCCGATAGTCCATTTGAAACGCCATATTCTCTAAGCGTTTCTTTTCCGTTCCAGATAAAGAAACCCTCGTTTGTTCCAATGTAAATATTTTTGTTTTTATCTTTAGTTAATGCGTAAACTGGTTTGTCGATACTCGTCTTATTGATAACAACTTTGCTTAATTTATTATTTTTAATAATATACAGACCGTCAGCCGAACCAATTAGTATTCCGCCGTCTTCGGTTTTTAACATTGCATATACGTCGTTAACCGCAGGTATGGTTGAGTTAAACAGTTTTGTCAAACCGCCACGGACATAACAAAAAGCTCCATAATCGCCGGACACATAAAAATTTCCGTCGCCAAGATCGAATATTTTTCTAAAAGGAAGACGTATTTTTTTATTTGTTTTTAATTGTACAAACTTTTTCCCTAAAGAATAGTAAAGTCCCGAATCGCAAGATACCCAGCGCCTTCCGGTTTTATCAATATATGCAGACGTAACGATTTTATCTTTAAAGTAGTTCTCCCATTTTATTTTGCCATATCTATCTAATTTGCCTAACCCCCGGTAAGAAGCGGCTATCCATACGTCTCCCCTTTTATCTTTAAATAAATCTAATATACGCACCGATTTAAATATCCATTCGTCATAATTTGAGATATCTATTCTTTTATATTCCCCGTTATTTATAATAGTTAATCCGTCATTATGTCCCACAATATATTCGCCAGGGTCTCTTTCTATAAATGCAGATACTTCGTTGGAGTGCAGGCCTGAAGACTCGTAGTAATTAGTAAAAATAAAATTATTAAGTTTTTCTATTCCCCGATTATCAGTAAACCAGACATTGTTTTCTCTATCCACAAATATTGAAGTCGCAGCATTAGATAAAAATCCATTTTCTATCCAGAGAGGACGAGATTTTCCAGTTTTAATATTTAAGTAATATTTTGCGTATCTATTACCGAAATAAATATTGTTTTGCCTGCCTATCTCAAACATAATATTTTCTAGTGCATATTTACTCCTCAGATCAATATTTGCTGTTACTATTTTTAGTTTTCCATTTTTGACAAATCCAATCCACTTTTGCGCCAATAGCCAAATAGAACCGTCGTCTTTCTCTTTTTTATTAAATGCGACTGCCACTACCCCCCTTTTGCCAGCAGTAAGAATTTTATTAAAACTGTTGTCAATGCTCTTGCCATTATAAACAGAAATACCTTTTACTGTAACTATATAACACAGTGAATTATGCGCAGTAACTGTAAGTATGATATTATCGGATAGTCCATCTGCCGTCGTGATCTTCTTCCAGGCGTTATCTTTATAAACAAACAATCCATTGTTTGTCCCTATACAAACCACTGGCTCATTGTTATAATAAAAGACGTCGAAGGAATTCACCCAATATGAATCCGCAGAAGCTGCATTTATTACGGGCAGGAAATTCCACTTATTATTTTTATAATAGACTATATTGTTTGACAGGTATCTTGGTACAGCCCAGACAATATTTTGCTTATCGGTTTTAATTTTTTGGTAGCTGTTTTTTGGCAGACCGCTTCCCGAATCATAGTTCTTCCAAACTAACCCGTTATATACGGTAATCCCGGCTCTTGTTGCAAACCACATCCTACCATCTTGATCCTGCGCAACTCCAAAAACATTCTGAATATGTAAATCGTTACAAGAGGAGTAATATTTTGTAGAATAGTTCTGAGGTAGAACATTACACGAGATTGAAAGAAAGATAAGGGATAGCAAAACTAATTTATACATCACATTTTTACTTCTCAAGCATAGTATTATACATAAACATATAATTCTATAATTCTCATTTAATTGGTATTAATAATTATTTCCCTGGAGTTCTTTTTATTTTTTTACTCGATGAATATTCATTCAATTATGATTGTATGACAGTATTTTAAATATATAAAAACATTTCTATTAAAAAAATTATTTAATCCCATAAAATGAGCGCAAAAATTATGATTATTACATTGGGATTTCGATTATAAGGACTTCCGTTTTATCAAACGCATTAAATTTAAACGATTCGCAATCCCAGATTTGCAAGGCGTCTCTCTTTTTTAATTTTATATCTTCAATCGATATTACTCCTTCAATCAGGAATAAATATACGCCTGATTTTTTATTTTTTAGTTTATACTCAGCTGTTTTTTCAGAGTTATATTTGCCTATAGATAAATAAGCGTTTTGGTTAATCCATAATGTAGAGTCCGATCTAACAGGCGAAACCACTTCAATCAAAGCGTTATAATTCTCGTCAAAATTATACGTCAGCTGCTGGTACCGGGGTTTAATATTATTTTCCTTAGGCAATATCCAAATCTGTAAAAAATTCCCGCTCTCATTTTCGGAAGGATTAATTTCAGAATGGATTACGCCTGTTCCGGCAGACATAATCTGAACGTCGTTAGTTTTTATTATAGAAACATTCCCCATATTATCCCGATGCTCTAACAATCCAGCCAATGGGATGCTTATTATTTCCATATTATTATGCGGATGGAAGCCAAACCCTTTTTTAGGTTCTATAATATCGTCATTTAAAACGCGAAGAGCGCCAAAACCCATCCTTTCTTCATTATAGTATTCGGCAAAGCTAAACGAAAAATTGCTGTGCAGCCAGCCATGTTCGGCTTTCCCCCGCATTCCGCTTTCAATTAATTCAGTTTTCATAAGTCTCCTTTTTATAATATAACAATAGAATTGATAAAAAGAGTTCATCTTAAACGCACACTTCTCTAATTTCTAGTTTAGTCAATTATGATTTTATGCTTTGCCAGTCGTTATTTTTTTCTGCGCATGATTTAATACTTTGATATATAATGAATAATTGCATAATTTTAACGCCTACAAATTATCCGGATTTATTACGCATAAAATAATTTTACTTTCACTTTTGCTTCTGTGTTCCGAAGCGTTCGCGCAAGAGTTTACTCATGGAGCATTTGGCGCAATCGAAATAAAAAACCTTTCTTACAAAGGCGAAACTCCAGCGCTTGTAGGAGGCAGATTCGGTTGGGTTCTTGACAACACATTTGTAGTTGGCGTTGGTTATTACGCTCTTACCTCGCATCTAAAATTAGATCCCTCGGAAGCGCCGGACGCCGAGTTCAACAACATGAACTACGGGGGATTGGACTTTGAGTATCTGTTTAATAAAGATAATTTTACCGCTTCAGTTTCTATGCTTTTAGGCGGCGGCGGAATCAGCCTATTTGTTCCGTCTGATTTCCCAGGGAAGAAAACTTCCGCTTCTTTGGATTTGCTTGTTTATGAACCGGGCATTAACTGCGGTTACACAGTTCAAAAATGGTTCATAATCTTTGCGGGGGTCTCTTATCGAGAATTTACAAATTTGCACGGACTTTATGGAATTTCGAATAAAAATCTTAGCGGATTTTCCGGCTCCCTTTCTTTTAGATTTGGAGATTTTAAATAATGACTAATTCAAGCAAATCTGCTTACTTTAGTATTGTTGCTTTACTATTTATTTTTTTATTTAATTCGCTCGCTTTTGCTCAGGATACGCTTTCGTCCTCAGTTACTGAAGCTAAGCCTGAACTAAAAGACAGCTCGTTATATATTCCGCTTTCGCAATTTACTTATGCCGGCGACAGACGCTATACAATCGACGGCAATCTGCCTTTCAGGAAAACGCAAATTAAGCCGCTGCAAACCGCTATTATTGGAGGTGTGTTTGCTACAACAGTAGTCGCTCTCCATATAAATCAGGAAAATGCCTGGTGGAAAGGGCAGCGCAGATCTTTTCACTTTGTTGAAGACTGGCAATCAGCTCTTCAGGTTGATAAGTTGGGACACTCATTTGGGTCTTATTTAATGTCCTATGGAACAAGCGAATCGTTAATGGCCTCCGGCTTTAATTGGGACGACGCGACTATATATGGGGCTATAATTGGTTTGTGCTATCAGACTTATGTTGAAACCGAAGACGGCTTCGCTTCGTCTTGGGGTTTTAGCCCGTCTGACTGGTATGCAGACGCTTTTGGATCAATGTTTTTTCTTGCGCAGCATTATGTTCCTGCTTTGCAAAATATTACGCCCAAATGGCAATTTGCTCCATCTGAATGGACGGGAAAGCCGATAATAAACAGACCTCGCACTTTTATTGACGATTATAACAGTTCAACTTTTTGGTGGTCTTTGAATGTTTATGATATTTTACCTAAAGATGCAAAAAGATACTGGGTGCCCTGGTTAAACGTGGCTTTAGGTTATGGCGGAGACGCAATTGACGCTGTTACCGATCCCACTCAACCCCCGGATCAGTTAGGCCAAAGAAGATATATAGTTGGGCTTGATCTTAATCTCGTGCGTATTTTACCTGAAGGCGGTTATTTCTGGAATTGGTTTAGGCAGACCCTTAACTATATTAAACTTCCTACGCCGGCTTTAGAATTTTCCAAAGCCGGAACTAAGTTTTATTTCTTCTATCCTTTTAGGATAAGCATGGGGCAATTGAAATTTTAGACGGTTATTCTTTTACGTAATTATCGAGCGCTTTTTGTATCCTGTTAAAACCGCTCGTTCCTGCTTTTGCTTCTATAAATATTACTTCGTTTGCATTTAATTTCCAAAGACCGCATACTACGCCTTCTTTAATTGTCTGATGATATGAATTATCAGAAGCGGTTTTCAATCCTATTGCGCTGTAAAATTTCTCAAGATCGTCTTCAGAACCGAATTTTATCTGAGCCGCATTTATGCTCTCTTTGCCTGCTCTAACCGAAGTAACATAGAAAGAGAAACTCTTTACTTCGCTAAACAGGTCTTCCCATTCAGGGACTCCGTTCTGGACGCCAAGCTTCCCTTTAACAAATTTTATATTCTTCTGATATTTAAATAATTCTTCCCGGGCAAACAGCGAAGGATATTGAAATTGCTGTTCGCCTGTTTTTTTAACTAATTCCTGCGCTAAGCTAAGCGCAAGCCGCCCGCTTTCCTTATCGCCGCGCTGATTAACAATTGAAATATAATATCTGCCGCTGACAGCCTGTACCTGATAGCGCGTGACGCAATTAGCGCATGGCAATTCGTCATTATTATTGCACTTAAATGAAAATATTGAGAATATCCCAAAAGCAGATTCTGCATCGTTCATTTCATAAATATCAATTTTCAAATTAATATTATTTATATCTACCTCCTGAACAAGAAGCTTTTTAAACCCGTATTCAAGATAAACATCCGCGCCTCCGTCAATATATCCCCATAACGAACCGCCGTCAAAATAGTCCTTTCGCAAAACTTCCATTCCCTGAACATCGGAAGCTGTTAGTTCAGGAAAGCCCCCTTGCGCTAACAAGGCGGCGCTATTAAATAGCAGCGCCGCAAAAATATAAGGTAGTAATTTCTTCATTTAGTCTGTAATTGTAATTTGATTTATTCTTGTAAGTTTGATTTTTTCCAGATCTGCAACTCCAAGTTTCAGGTCCTGCGCCAGCCCAAGGAATTTTCTGCCCTTAGGAGTGTCAGCTTTCTGTATATTTTCCTCAATCCTCTTCTTAAGAATTATTTCATAACCGATTCTATCTACTGCAACTGGGTCTGTTCCAATTAAAACAGTTTTATATTCCGTAATAAATTCCGGTTTAGCTTCTGGTCCGCCGTTAAAGCATCCTTTAACTCCGTCTACAATATTTAATACGACCTTATCGCGTAAAGGCGGAAAAGCGCAAACTTCAGCGCAGGTTTCAGACCATAATTTTTGGTGCAGTCTTCCGGTATTTGTTATGCTGCCAAACGCAAGATTTTTAAGACAAAGCGTTACAGAAGAACCAGCATTTTTCATAACCGGGATATTAATAATTTTGTCTACCTGTTTAGTGCATATTGAACTGAAGTAAGAAAATTTTCCTTCGTTAACCATATAAGGCAAAGTTTCGGCGTCATATTTCCCGTCGACGTCCGCCCAATAATACCATTCTTTGTCTATCATTTCTTCGCCGTATAGTTTGCCTTCCTTATTATAATACGATCCGGCTTTATCTTTTATTTCAGTGGCGGCAATTTTAATTCCTGGAAATTTTCCTTCGGTAAAACCTGCGTCATTTAAATCGGCAGAGCGCCTGTCCCAGATTACAATATTCTTCCGGGGTATTCCAGCGTTTTCTAATTGCCTTATAACGGCTGTAACAATTTCAACGCTTGTAGAAAGAGCTACGCCTGCAATTGGATTAACTTTCAGTCCGATTATTTCGGTTGGCAAAACAAAACCCTGCCAGGCTTTATTTATATCGGTTTCTCCGGTTAATTTTAATAAACCATCGTTTACCATTTTATCAATTTCAGAGCCGTTAAATTTATTATCGGCAATACATTTATCATTATAGACCTGAACGACTTTACCCGGGAACCTGCCCGGCATCGAGTATTTATTGCGGGGATATTTTTCAACGTCTTTTATATTAGTTGCTACTTTATCATCAGTACCCATTTGGGCTAGTACGCTTTTCAGTGGGGGTTGAAGAACGGTTGCGGCTATGCCGCCAAGAGCAAGGGATTTAAAAAATTTTCGCCGGGATATCATTTTACTTTTCCTCCTTTTAACTGATGTATGCAAATTACATTTGCAAATTAATCATAACGTTCTAAAACATTCAAGAGCCGTTTTACAAGCGGTCGTATAATTACGTTAACGCCAATTTATGCGGCTTTATCAGCAGTCGTTTTATCGTAAAAAATTTCTTTAACCAACAGGACCAGTTTATTCGCGTCAAACGGTTTTATCAAATAATAATAATCGCTGATATCTTCATGCTGAAATCTATTCTGTTCTTTTTCATCGTTAAAAAATATAAGGATAGGCGCCGCAATATTATTATCGCGCATTCTTTTTGCAACAGACGTCCCCTCAGTTAAACCAATATCAAGCAGCAGCAAAGAATAGCTTTCGTTCAAAAAGGCCAGCGGGCCTTCTTCGTTATAAAAAGCAATCGCAGTATTAAATCCCTGTTCGCGCAATAAATAACTTAAACCTTGCGACAACTCGGCATCCTCTTCCATTATCAATACTTTTTTCAATCGGCCCTCTCAAATAAATGAAATTTAAACACTTGAAATATCTCGACAGGAAAAGCGTCCAATATAATCTAAAGAGCTTCAAAATGAATAAATATAGTTTATATTTATCAAAAAGATAATATCATAACCTGTTTTAATTTGGTTCTTTTTTGTTATCTTGCCTAAACAATATTTTGACTATATAATAATACCCATACTCAAGTTCAAAAGATAAAATAACCCTGTTTGAATTAATTTGCAAATATTATTGTTTTATCAAATAGTGAATTTTGAGTCTCAAAAAGAGGATATCGTATGCAAACAATTTTAGGAACAGGCGGAGTTATAGGAAACGAATTAGTAAATTTGCTTCCCAAATATACTGATAAAATACGGGTCGTCAGCCGCAATCCCAAACAGGCGGACGCTCGCATTGAAACGGTTTCGGCCGATTTATTTGATCTTAAACAAACCAATAAAGCCGTAGAAGGCTCGGACGTTGTATATCTTACGGCCGGATTCAAATATGACGCCGCTTTCTGGCAGAAGCGCTGGCCTTTAGTAATGAACAATGTTATTGAAGCTTGCGAAAAACACGGAGCCAGACTTGTGTTTCTTGACAACGTATACATGCTTGGCAAAGTTGACGGCTGGATGAAGGAGGATACTCCTGTAAATCCATGCAGTAAAAAAGGCGAGGTGCGCGCTAAAATTGCGCAAACTTTGCTTGATGAAATTAACAAGAAGAGCATTCAGGCAATTATTGCAAGATCGGCTGATTTCTACGGCCCTGGAGCTACAAACAGCGTTTATAACATCCTCGTCTTTAAAAACTTTAGCAATAATAAAAAAGCCGCCTGGCTTTGCAACGATTCTGTCAAACACTCATTCTCTTACACTCCTGACGTTGCTAACGGACTTGCTTTGCTGGGCAACAAAGCGGAAGCTTACAATCAGATTTGGCATTTGCCTACAGATCAAAATGCGTTAACAGGAAAAGAGTTGATTCAGCTTGCCGCTAATGCGTTTGGCCGTAAACCCGTTTATACTGTTTTAAAAAAATGGATGGTAAAAGCGGCTGGCATTTTTAATCCTGTTGTAGGCGAGTCTGTTGAAATGCTCTATCAAAGCCAATTCCCTTATTTATTTGACAGCAGTAAATTTGAAAAATATTTTAATTACTCTCCGGTAGTTTATCGCGGAGGGGTAGGCCAGACTTACAAGTCTTATTTATCTTAGCCTCAATTGCGCGTTTAAAATTTGAGAGGCCGCATAATAATATTGCGGCCTCTATCTGATATTTCTATAAAAATAATAATGAACTCTGAAATAGAAACTTTATTGCTCTATAGCTACTTTAACTACAATTTTATGCACCTTATTATCCGAAATCATAGGAGCATGCGCGTCTTCCGGAAAGAAAATCACAAAAGCTCCGGGTAATAATTTAAAATACATCTGCGGTTCGTCAAAAAAAAGCTCAGCGTCTTTTGCCTCGTCAAAAACAGATTGAACTACCCTGCAATCCTTGTAAGAACGCCAGCCGATGTTTTCGTCGCCTGAAATTAAATATTGAATATCTATATATTTCCGATGCGCTTCAAGCTTTGCCTCGTTTTTAGTTTTTCCAGCATTATTTGTAATTATTGCAAAAACTTTATCCCCCTTAATTTCATACTGAGCGCATTCTAACTTTTCAATTCCTTCCTGCTTAATAAAGTTAAAAGCAGCTTCCAGCCCGGAATTAATAGCAAAATAATTTTCAGCGCTTTCTAATTTATCATATACCATTATTGACCCTTGCTTAATAAATCCAGTTATGTTCCATTTGCGATTGTTAATTTTCCTTTACTTAGCGGCGAAATACCTGAAATATTATCGTTGGAACAATTAAACTGTACGCAACATAACTTTTTTTCTTTAGTTTCTCAAATATATATGCTTATTTAATAAAAACTTAACTTATCTAAATATTCTGGGCAAAAGAGATTCAGGCGCTACCGCTTGCCGATAAAACTCATTTTGAAATTGTTATCGCCAATTATTTCTTCGATTACTTTATCCATATTGCCATGAGCTTCAACTAAATTTAATTCGCTATGGGCAAGCGAAACGACAAAGATATCTTCGCAGCGCCCGGCAAAAGATATTTTAGCAAAAACTATATCCGTCTCGCTGGGAGAAAACCTGCGATAGAAATAACGCCATTTCTTTTTCTCCATAGCGGCTATTATCTGCCGGTAATTTTGTATTGCCCCATTTGCGTCTTTTAATTTATACGTTCCAATCTGCGCAGTTTTTACATTGCGCAAAATTCTGTCTGTTTTCTTCTGACTGTTTGAAAACTTCACAAATGTTTTTGCCATAGAAAGCCCAAACGAATCCACGCTAAACTCAGCTTCTTTTTTGTAATTATTACTCAACCTGCTAAGAATAGTATTTCTTAAAGAAATAAACTCGTCGGTAACGTTCAGACATCCGCTAAAGGCTAATGATGTAAATACTAAAACGACAATTAAAAGCGCTCTGTTATTTTTCCATTTTCTTGTCATTTATTCCTTTATGCGCGGGAGATTAAATTTATCCGTAAGGCTGCTTAACTTTTCCATTTTTATATCTCCAATGATATTCACAAACGCCGCCTGTTTATTATTTTTATAATTTAATACAACTACGCCGCACACTTTTTCGCCTCCGTTTGTTTTTATATAAACGTAAGCTATTTCGGCTTTGCCATTTGTTTTTACAACTTTGTTCCAGTTTGCGCTTATTAATTCTTTATCAAGCGCTTCAATTTTATTTTCTACTTTTGTTTTATTCTTCGCTTTTGTATTAAACTGGTTCACTCTTACTACTTTTAATCCGTTAATAAGCTCCGCTAAATCCGGGTTATCTTTCTGAAATGATTTTGCCGCATTTTTAAGCATTTGCCCTTCAAGATTTATTTCCGTCCCGGCGCCGTCGGCTGCTAAAGACGAAAGATCGCCAAAGTCTACGTATCCCGGTTCTTTTGTGTAATCTTTTTTCTGCGCATTAACTGATACGATCACAAATAAGACAAACGCCGTTAAGAATATTTTAGTTAATTGTTTCATCCTTTTCCTTTGTTAAATAATCTGCATTATAAATTTACGCATAAGTTAGTTAACAATTAGGCCTTAAACTTTTGTTGGCAATAAGCTATTCTTTAAACTGAAAAAGCCGTCCCGATTTATCGGGGCGGCTTTTAAGAATCATTGAGCTTTTTATTTCATAAGAATCATTTTGCGCGTTGCGCTATAGGAGCTTGTTGTTAAGCGGGTAAAATAAATTCCGCTGCCTAAATTGTCTGCGTTAAATTTAACTGAATAGCTGCCTGCTGGGAGTTCCGAATTGACTAAAGTTTTAACTATCCTGCCTGTTATATCGTAAACTACTAACGATACCATATCATTTTTAGCTATAGAGAAAGCTATTGAAGTAGAAGGATTAAACGGATTAGGATAGTTCTGTTGTAGTTTGTATTCAACAGGAGCCGCTGAAGAAGCCGATTTTACAGAAGTTACTGAATTGCTTGCATATACTACAGCTGCGCTGGGATTCGTATTAAACGAAACCTGCATATTACACTGGTTAGCGCTAATAAGCGTAGCTACGTTTGCAATAGTTTTGCTGCCGGTAACTTTACCGTTAAATGTTACGTAGTTAATTTGCCCGGAACCGAATAAGCATTTTGCAATTACCTGTCCGGTTACTAATCCATTTGGGAAATATATTCTTGTTTTTGGAGCAAGTATGGAAGCGTTAATTTCAATGTTAGAAAATTTCAAATAAGCGCAGTTAGTAAAATTGAGCATAACGTTTTCTCTTGTAGTTCCCGTAACGCTAAATCCGCCGCTCCAGGAAGTAACGTCGCCAGTTATATTTACTAATACTGTTGAATTAGCAGGAGCGTTAATTGTGAAATTATTTATTTTGCTAAGCTTTGAGCCGTCGACTGTAAATGTATTTAGTTTAGAGTCCGTCCCGGTTAAAGCTAATTCGCCATATTCAAGAGTCTGGGCGCCGTTATCGCTAATTAACGATAATTGTTGCGATAAATCTTCCAAATAAATCTTTGCGGTTGAAAAATCTACCACGCCTGAATTTTGGTATATAGAATCGTCTGCAGAGAATGCAGTAGTTGAAGTAATATAATTGCCATATATCGCTTTGCCGTTGTATACGCGGCCAGTTAAAAAATGCAGATGCCCGCCTACTACTAATACTGCGCCTGAATTAGCCGCCAGCTTATCGCCTACGCTGTAATTTTTTAGATCGGCATAACCGCCAACTGCTACTTTGCCTTCCGTATCTGACGAAGGCTGACTCAGCGTATCAATTACGAACAAGTTATAATCTTTGGCTATTCCTAGATTAAAGTTTGCTCCGTCGGTTCCATAAACTGCTTTAGTAGTAACAACAATTGTTTTGGTTTCGCCTGCGTTTATATCTCCAACGCTCCATATTCCGGTCGCAGCGTCAAATATTTGTCCGCTTGTGGAAGAAACATATTTCAAAGTGGTTTGTAATTGATCTGAAACCTGCACAGCCTGCGCTTTTGCTGCGCCGGCGTTTGTAACTTTAATTGTATAATTAACTACGTCGCCGTTATTAACGGTCGTCTTATCGGCTGTTTTATTCACTGTAAGTTTTATCGGCTCCGACCAGTTAACAATAGACGTGATAGATCTTGACGCCGTAGTTGGCTTAGCTAAAATTATTTTTTGCTTTCCATCAGGGTCGGCTGTGTTATAATATTTTGTGCCGGAAGGAATTCCAACAACTCCTTTAGCTGTAATTGTAGCCGTTGTAATGCTTCCTGAAGGGGTAAGGGTAATAGCGGGAGTAACTCCGTCTATGCCAGTTGTAACTGAAGTAGAACTTAAAACGCCGGCAGTTGTCGTAAGCGCAATCTGAACGTTTGCCATGGCAAGACCTTTCTCGTTAAATGCCTGGACTGAAAAAGTAACCGGAGTTCCTGAAGCAAAAGTCTGCGGCGGTATTACTATAGAAAATGTTTTAAGACTAAATGAGCGTTCATTTGTTAGAGCGTCTGCAACAATTGCCAAAGCTCTTGTTATTACGTCATTATCAACTTTAGTCACTTTGCTTATATCCAGACCATCTGTAAAATGCCACAATGCAAGTTGAACTGCGCCCGCTTCTTTTTCAACCGGATTTAATATCCCGGTATAAGATTGTTTGTAAGGATAGTAATTATTTAAAATATAAGATAAGGTATCATTGGTTTTTTCAACGTCGTTATATGCGTCGTTATATTTTAGTTCATGCTTAATATCGATACAATAAAGGCTGGTTGTATTGCCATCAATTAGCGCCTTAAACGTTCCAGCATATGCGTCTTCATTGTAAGGCGCAGGCAGCCTAAGCGTAATACATTTATCTATACCCGTTACTGTTGCAACGCTTTTTACGCCTGCAAATAATCCTGATACTGTTATTGTTAATGACACTAAAACTAAAAGTATATTTTTTCTAAACATCTTGCCCTCTTTTTTTTCATTATTATCCAATTATCATACCAGCAACAAACAATTAGTTTTTCGAATATATTTTAGGTTTTCGTTTATTTTTTGTGTCTTTAATTGAGACTCGTCTCATATTTAGATTTTTTTATTCGTAATGCATTTCCAATTATAGCATGCTATTTATACGGCATGTAAATAATTTTGCCAATGGTTACTTTACCCATTTAACTAACTTCTGGCTGAGCCGTTTGCTATAAAATTTAAATTGTGCTATTTTAAACATACCTTTTAGTATGTTTTTGTAGTAACAAGAACATTCCTGATTTTAATGAAACATGTATTGATATTAAATGGAGATAAAATAAGATGAGAAATAAAGTAAAAAAACTAAGCAGTCCTTCGGAACTTGAAGAAGGGACTATAGCGCTTAATGGGTTTGAGCATATAGATTATTTTGATTCATTTGTAGTTGAAATTTCAAGCCATCCAGACTTTACGGTAGACGAAGCTGTTACTTCTGTATTTTCGCTGCCTGAATGGGTTACAAGTCTTCTTAAACTTAGAAATATAATTGTAAAACCGTTTGGTCTTGAAACCGACGGTAAAACATCTAAGCCTGATGCATATTATTCTATCGGATCAAAAGCGATTTATTTTACTGTGATAAACAGAAATGACAGTGAGATTGTTATGGCTGAAGACGACAAACATTTAAATTTCAGGACGTCTGTATTAGTTTATAAGAATGCCGCTGAAACCAATATACAATTAACGACAATTGTTCATTATAATAATTCGCTTGGAAAAGTTTACTTCTTCTTTGTAAAACCATTTCACAGATTGATTATGCGCTCGCTGCTAAGTCAAATATAAACTTTGCCGGGCATAAAAAATAATTATGTCCGGCTATTAATTATTTTTCGGCAAGAACCGATTCGACCAATTCAATCAGCTCCGTTTTATCAAAAGGTTTTGCAAGATGCCCTGTAAGTCCTTCGGAGTATAACGCGTCTTTATCGGATTCCATTACATATCCGGTTAAAGCTATTATTGGGGTTTTTTCGTACCCTTTAATTTCTCTTATCAGCTTTGTGGCCTTAATACCGTCAATACCTGAACCAAGATTTATATCCATCAAGACCATAGAATATTTCTTTTCGCCGGCCATTTTCAAAGCCTGGAGTCCGTTTTTTGCATATTCAACATTGCAAATGTTCTTAAGATAAACTTCGGTCACTTTAATATTAATAAGGTTGTCTTCAACAAGCAAAACAGAAGGGTGTTGAGCGTTGTGCGCGCGTCCTTCTTTTTTTATGATTGTTACTTTTATTGGTTCTATAGGCTTTCCGTTTGCCATTTTTACGGCTGGCAAATATACCGTAAATTGCGAACCTTTTCCAAATTCGCTTTCAAGAACCAGTTTCCCTTTCATGATACCAATAAGTTTTTTCACTAACGTAAGCCCCAAACCAACTCCTTCGAAGCTCCTTGATATTCCTTCGCTTACCTGTCTGAACTCGTGAAAAACCAAATCCTGACTTTCTGGCGCTATGCCTATTCCGGTATCTTTAACAATTATCTTAGCCCAATACTTATCATCATGTTCGTCGTCGCATATAATTACGTCAACATATCCCTGTTCTGTAAATTTAACCGCATTATCTAAGAGATGAGAAAATATTTCCGAAATTATTTTCTCATTAGAAACCACTCCAAGAGATTTTTCTTTAATATCACAATTGAACTGTAATCCTTTTGCAACTGCTTTTTCTTTATATTCGTTTATTGCATTATCTGCAGCTTTTGAAAGTTCAATCAGTTCCAGATTTTTTATGTTGGACTCATTCTCTGCAAGTTCAAGAATTGCATTTAATGTTTTCATTAAACGCTGCCCCGATGTAGTTATATAATTCAGCAGAATAGAGTTCTCCGGTTCGCATATCTTTTCTTTTAAAATTGCCGCCATCCCCAATATACCAGTCATCGGAGTTCTGAATTCGTGATTCATATTTGAAAGTATAGAAAACTTTAGCTTACTAAGTTCCTCTGCTTTATCAACTGCTTTTTGAAGATCAGCTTCCAGTTTCTTTTTTTCGGTAATATCATTAAATACAGCCGTAAAGTACTTTTTTTTATTCGAGAATATAAGAACCGCAAAATATTTTTCTACTTTTGAGTAATAGGTTTCAATTTCTATCGAGCCCCCTGTCTCAGCTATTTTTATACATAAGTTAAAATACGGAGGGATGGCAATTCCAAATACTTCTACAGCAAACCGTCCTATAATGTTTTCCGGTTCCAGGTTGAACATTTTAGCGAATTGCAGATTTACTTTTGTAATAATATAATCGTCTGCTTTGCCAGATTCGTTATAATGTATTTCATTGAAGACAACGCCTTCTTTCATATTCTGATAAATCAGATCAAATTCTTCCAATTTGTTTTGAGTGTTTTGGTCTGCAATGATTCCCCCGCATTCGACATTTAATCCCATCATATAAAACCCAAATCATATTGTAATAAAATATCTTTTCGGCATAATCAATGCAATACAGGGAAAGCGATAATAAATTTACTTCCTTTATTCTTTTCGCTTTCGCATCGGATTGTCCCGTTGTGTTTTTCCATCAACTCTTTACAAAAAATAAGTCCTAGCCCACTCCCCTGCTCGTTATCCGTACCATCATTTGAAAAACGGGAATTTATTTTAAACAGTCTTTCCATATCATATTCTTCTATGCCAACTCCGTTATCAGCTACAGATATGACAATTTCATTTTTATTATTTTGCGCTTCAATATTTATATTGCCTCCAGGATATGAGAACTTAATAGCGTTCGAAATCAAATTACGAAGAATTATCTGGAGCATATTCGGGTCGGCGTTAATTTCAATTTCATCCTTCATCGCTGTAGTAATAGTAAGATTTTTATGATGAGCGTTTCCTTCAACGCTTTGAAGTACGATTTGGAATTCTTCAGAAAGACGGAGTTTCTTTTGTTCATACTTAATTCCGTTATTTTGCATTTTTGTCCAGTTCAGCAAATCCTGCAACAGTTGATATTGTTTTTTTAGAGAACGATTAAGTTCGCCCGCCATTAATTTAATTTCTTCCGGTTCAAGATTTTCAATCTGGTTAGCTAAAAGATCAGATACTCCCAGGAAGCCATGAAAAGGACCTTTCAGATCATGAGATATGATAGAAAGCAGTTTGTCTTTTGTCGCATTCAATTCTACCAGTTTATCTTCATAGTTCTTCAATTCAGAAACGTCTATCAATATTGCAAGCAGCGCCTTTTCATTTTTATAGTTTATTATTGTAGCTCGCACAGCTACGCACATTTTCCCATTATTTTTTGTTTTTAACATAATTTCATAGTCTTCAATTTTTTCGCCGGCTAATCTTTTATTCATATTTTTTTCTACCACTTCATAATAATTCTCGTCGACAAAATCAAAAATACGTTTCCCTACCGCTTCTTTTGGCTGGCAGCCTAAAACGCTTTCTCCAATTTTATTCATAAAGACAATGTGTCCGCCTGTATGTACAAGAATAATTTCCGGGATATTAGAGAGCAGTTCGCTTGTAATTTTTTCATTTTCAATAAGCTGCGCATCAGTTTCCCTCCGGTCTGTAATATCAAAACAATACCCTATATAGCCTGTGAATTCATTTTTTAAATCATAATTTGGTTTGCCATAATCAGATATCCATCGGTACTTTCCATCATTTCGTTTTATTCTATATTCCATCTCAAAAGGTTTTTTAACTGCGAAAGCTTCCTTATATAATTCAATGCAACGATTTAGATCATCGGGAAATACTCCGTCAGCCCAGCCAAATCCAATTTCTTCTTTCATAGGCTTGCCGGTAAACTCCAGCCATGCTTTATTAAACCAGTTACATTGAGCGTCAATACCAGAGCGCCAAATTAAAGCAGGCGCATTATCTAATACTCTTAAATACGTATCGCGCGATTTTATTAATTCATTTTCGGCAATTCTTTGATTTGTTATATCTCTAAAACTCCAGACTTTACCCGCCGCCTTATTATTTATTATTAGCGGTTTTGCATACTGCTCAAATATTCTGCCGTCAATAAGCTTTATAAAATCAAGGCTTGTCTCTTCTAAATTTGCATTACGACGTTTTACTAATGGGACAAATATTTCCGGTTCAATTAATTGATCGAGCACATGTTCAATCAGTTTATCGTTATTCTTTAGCTCTGCCAGTTCTGGCGGAATAGCCCACAGTTCTAAAAACTTTTTATTATACGCTTTAATTTTTTTATTTACGTCAATTGTAAGTATTCCGTCTTCAACAGAATCAAGAATTGAGTCTAATAGTTGATAAGATTTTTTAAATTTGTCTTCAAATAATTTACCGCGTTTAACAGCTATGACAACAAAAAGCGTCAGCGGAGCAAATATTATTATCCCCAGCATTTGACCAATCCATGCCGCTTCAAACTCTTTTAGATAGGCGGGAATACTAGTTCCCTGCGCAACAAACACATATGCAATTGTTCCGCCAATTATTGGAATAGCAAAAGATGGCAATACAACAATGCCCGCAATATTTTTTATGTCGGCAAGATACTCCGTTTGTTTTAAGTACTTCCGTATTATTATAGCAGCTCCTGCCGCGACAAAAATATTAACCGCATAAGCGCAAACGTTCGATTTCCCCAAAACTCCAAATTGCCAATCGACAACAATTTCAGCGATAAAACTGGCAAGCATATAAACGGGAAAATTTTTCTTTTTGCATAATAGCAGCGCTGCATACATAAACCCAATAAGCGGCCATATTACATAGCTTGCTTCATTTTCTATTTGAGATAAATGCCCAGCTTCGCACAATACAAGGTTTGCGCCAAAGTAAATAATTATTTTGGTTAATGTCGGGTATTTATTCCAGTTAAATATTTTATAAAAATCCATGTTACTTTTATCGCTCTCTCTCTCTGAAAAAAACAGACGCTTCCTTAGCGTAAGAAATAATCCGGTTATTTTATACTAAGCCAAGATCTAAAATATGACCGATTATTTTGGCTTTTTGAATCGGCTTTACTATATATGAAGAACATCCGCCCTTATAGTATGCGTCTATTACTTCTTTGGGAGTATCTAAAGCTGTAATCATCACAATTTTAGCTTCGTCTTTTGGCGATACTCCATGCTCTTTTTCTTTTTGTCTGATTATCTTAAGCGCTTCGCGGCCATCCATCTCAGGCATCATTATGTCTAAGCAAATAAGATCATATTGCGAGCCCTCGTCTTTTGCAAAACAAAAAGCTTCTACAGCCTCTTTACCGTTTACTACGGTATCGCAGCTGCCAAACGGAGAAAGGATTTTTTTCAATATTGTTCGGCTTATAAAATCATCTTCAACTATTAATGTTTTCATGTTTAACTCTGTTATTATTTTGATAAATTAATTGGCGCTTGATTGTTTATTTTTTTTAGGGCTTTCGTTTTTTCGCTGAAGCTCTAATACGACATGAAAAATTGTTCCCTTGCCTTCTTCGCTTTCTATCCATATTCTACCGTTCATCAGTTCTACTAATTTTTTAACTATGGTTAAACCCAACCCGGATCCGGAGTATTTACGCGTGCTTGAACCGTCAACCTGAGTAAAACTCTCAAATACTAATTCCTGCTTTTCAGGCGGAATTCCAATTCCGGTATCTGTTACAATTAAATGCGCAAAAAAATCTTTATAATTATTAAGCGAATGATTAAATGTTATATCATTCAATATTTTTATGCTGATGCTTCCAGCCTTAGTAAATTTATTTGCGTTGCTTAATAAATTGGAAAATATCTGCTTTATTTTTCTTGAATCGGCATATAGTTCTTTTGGGAAAAGCGGATCTATATCTAAAGTCAGATTAATTCCTCTTTTCCTTAATATTGTTTGATACGGCTGAATTATTTCGTCTAATGCGTCATTGAGAACGAAATCAGTCCGTTCTAATTTCTCTTTACCCAATTCTATTTTTGAAAAATCGAGCAGGTTGTTCAGCAATTCTAACAAAGTTTGCGATGCATGTTTAAGCATTTCAAGGTATTCAAGCTGTTCTTCGTTCAGCTCTGTATCATACATAAGATCGGTCAGCCCCATTATTCCATTTAACGGAGTGCGTATTTCATGCGACATGATCGAAAGGAAATTACTCTTAGCGTCGCTTGCGCTTTCGGCAAATTTCTTCGCCTTCTTAAGTTCTTCCACCATCAGCTTTCTGTTAGTTATATCAAGGCATATGCCTATAAATCCGGAAAAAACTCCATTCAAATTATTGAAGGGATTAGACACGCAAAATATCCATCTGTACTCTCCCAGTTTGTCCAACAGTCTAAACTCGCATTCAAAAATTTTTTGTTCTGCAACCGACTTATTAAATACTTCAAGAAATCCGGCTTTATCTTCAGGATGAATTAATTCAGTCCATCCGGTAAATATTTCCTCGTCCAATTGTCTGCCTGTAAAATTCAGCCATGTCTGGTTAAAATAATTAAACTCGCCTTCCACATTTGTTCGCCATACGGGAACGGGAAATTTTTCGAGGATATAAAGATAAAAATCTCTCGACGCAAGAGCCGCCATTTCGGCTTCTCTCCGCTTTGTGATATCTCTAAACGTTATCACCTTGCCAAGCATTTCATTTTTTTCGTTAATAATAGGAGAAATTTCTTCTTCTATAGGGATCATTTTACCCTCTTTAGACTTTAATATTTTATGATTTAAATATTCTTCCGTTGTCAGTTCTGTAAGATTATTTGAATAATGCATTAATATTTCATCCGTCTCGTCCTGGTTTGCTTCATAAATATCGCAAAGCTTTTGCCCCACGCATTTATCGGCTGGTGTTCCAATCAGTAATGCAGCAGCATTATTTACAAATTTCACCACATCATTTTCGTCTGTAGAGATTATTCCTTCTCGAATACACTTTAACGTCGACCTAAATAACAGTTCGCTCTCTTTCAGTTTCTTTTCAATTTTATTTTTGTACAAAGCGATTTCAATTGTGCTGCGTAAATCTCTTTCTTCAAAAGGTTTTAACAAATATCCATAAGGCTCTGTTATTTTTGCTCTCTGTATCGATTTATCGTCTGCCGAAGCAGTTAAGAATACGATCGGTATTGAGTTAGTTTCGTTAATAATTTCCGCCGCTTCAATTCCGTCCATTCTTCCTTTGAGCATTATGTCCATCAAAATAACATCCGGCCTTTTCTTTTCGGCCATTGCTACAGCTTCCTCGCCAGTTGGGACTGCTCCTACTACATGATAATTCATGCTTTCTAATCTGTTCTTTATATGCAGAGCGACAATTTTTTCGTCTTCCACAATCAAAACGCTTTCCTGAGCTATTTGTTCTTCATTATTCAGCATCATGATATTTCCGGTAATTTATTAGACTGTATTTTTCGGTTTGTATTAATCATTTTAAGCATGGTTCAGAACGTCTCCGGCTATGCCGCCTAAAGGCAATACTTTAGCTACGCCGCCAAGTTTAATAGCCTCTGCCGGCATTCCAAATACTACGCAGGTTTTTTCATCCTGTGCAATTGTATATGCGCCTGCTTCTTTCAATTCCGACATTCCTTTTGCTCCGTCGTCGCCCATGCCGGTCATTATAACGCCAATAGCGTTTTTCCCGGCATATCTGGCAGCTGATCTAAAAAGCACATCTACAGATGGGCGGTGCCGGCTAACCAAAGGGCCTTCCTTAACTTCCACATAATATTTTGCGCCGCTTCTTTTTAATAGCATATGCTTGTTGCCAGGAGCTATTAATGCTCTTCCGCGGATTACCGTATCGCCGTTTTCAGCTTCTTTAACAGAAATCCGGCATACTCCATCTAATCGCTTAGCAAACGCGCGAGTAAAATTTTCGGGCATATGCTGTACAATCACTATCCCTGGCGTATCTAAAGGGAACGCTTCCAAAAATTCTTTCAACGCTTCAGTCCCGCCTGTAGAAGCGCCAACTACCACGACCTTTTCAGTCGTTTCAACCATCGATTTATTATTAGATTTGGCTATTACTACATCAGCCGATAATTTCGGCTGAATTTTCATTTGCCAGACGCTTTTCTTTTTTAAGCTTGCATGCGAAGCGGCTTTAACCACATCGCATATATAAATTCTCGATTCTTCTAAAAATTGTTTCGTCCCAATTTTCGGTTTGGTTATTATTTCTACAGCTCCATATTCCAAAGCTTTAAATGCCGTTTCAGATCCTTCTCCGGCAAGGCTTGAACATATCACAACAGGAATAGGATTTTGCTCCATTATTTTTCTAAGGAAAGTAAGCCCGTCCATTTTAGGCATTTCGATATCTAAAGTAATAACGTCCGGAACAGTTTCTTGTATTTTTTTTGCGGCCACAAATGGATCAATGGCAGAACCGATTACTTCAATGTCCGGATCGCTTGACAACAGCTCGGCTAAAGTCTGTCTAACAATGGCTGAATCGTCGACTATTAAAACGCGCACTTTATTTTTTACCATACTTCGTCTCTTAATCCTAATTATATTTTCCTATACACTGTCGATGCGGCTCTTTCCAACGGAAGCGTCATGCCCATTATTGTTTCTGAATGACCGAGAAATAAATAACCACCTTTATTCAATTTACGCGCTAACTTGCCTATTACTTTTTCCTGAGTCCTTTTATCAAAATATATCAATACATTTCTACAGAATATTGCATCCATAGTTTCTCCCAGTTTATATTCTTCATCCATCAGGTTTATTTTGAAGAAACGGACGAGCGCCCTGATTTCCGGCGCTATTCTGATTGCTTTTTTCTCTGGATTTTTGCTCCTTAGCAAATATTTCTTTTTCAACGCTTCGCTTATTACTTCTACTTTTTCTTCTTCATATATTCCAAGCGACGCGGTCTTTAGCATATTAGTAGATATATCGGACGCATATATCGTAAACTTACATTCTGGATATCTTTCAATAAATTCTGACATTACTATTGCCAAAGTATACGGCTCTTCGCCCGAAGAACATCCCGCGCTCCATATATTAATATTTTTATATTTTAGGGATTCTTTTGGGATATCCAATAATATAGGGAGCGCCGTCTGCTCTAAGTATTCAAAATGAGCCGGCTCGCGAAAAAAATCCGTCTTATTTGTTGTGATAACGTCAATCAAAGGAGTCAGTTCTTCTTCAAATCCATTTTGGCTAAATAAGTAATCTACATATTCGCCAAATGACTCAAAGCCAAGATGCCTGACTCTTTTTCTTATGCGTCCCTCCAGGAGAATCTTTTTCGTATCAGCAAGATTTATTCCACAGATTCTGTATATCTCATTTCTGAGTCTATCAAAATCATTAGCGGATATTTCCTGCTTGAATATATTATTATAATCTAAATCCATACTTAAGTCAAAGTTTAGTTATAGGTAACAAAAGCATA
>DBTY01000043.1 GCA_002307295.1 Ignavibacteriales bacterium UBA1304 | reverse complement strand
TTCCTTTTCCCCTTGAACCATTACACTTAGACCTTATTTTCGGAAAGTTGTTAATCCTAGATATGATGGTATTTGTTCTACAGATATATGGGTATTCAGAGCTTTAAAAAATATTGACCAAACTTTTCTTTTTTATTTCTTGGCAAATTGGGATTTTGTTAATACAGCTAATAGCGGAGAAGGTGGAACTCGAATGCCAAGAGCTGATTGGAACTTTCTAAAGACAACTCTTTGGAATATTCCACCCCTTCTCGAACAACGCACAATAGCCTCAATCCTTTCAAGTTTGGATGATAAAATAGACCTACTCCACCGCCAAAATAAAACCCTTGAAGCCATGGCCGAAACGCTTTTCAGAAAGTGGTTTGTGGAGGACGCTGAGGATGGATGGGAAGGAACAACTCTGGATAAAGTAATTTCAGTTAAGGGAGGCACAACTCCAAGCACTACCGTCCCTGAATTTTGGAATGGGGATATTTATTGGACTACTCCCAGAGATTTATCAAACCACAATTCGGTTTTCCTTCTTGATACAGAGAGAAAAATAACTGAAACGGGTTTAAGCGAAATTGGTTCAGGGCTATTGCCAATTGGAACAGTGTTGTTATCATCAAGGGCGCCCATTGGTTATCTAGCTATTACTGATATTCCTGTTGCAATCAATCAAGGATATATAGCAATTGTTTGTGATAAAGTGTGTTCGAATTATTTTATGTTTCTTTGGTGTAAAGTAAATATGGAGGAGATTAAAAATGCAGGCAATGGATCAGTATTCCAAGAAATATCCAAATCTAATTTTAAATCTCTATTGATGCAACTTCCATCAGAAAGCATTTTAACTAAATTCAACAAATCGGTTTTCCCAATATTTGAAAAAATTAAGGCTAATAAAAAACAAATCCGCACACTAGAAAAACTGCGGGATAGTTTATTGCCAAAGTTGATGAGCGGAGAAGCAAAGGTGGAAATATAGAAAATGGAAATAAAAAACTATCAAGATATTATAAAACATTTAAATAAAGAGAAAAGAACCAAGAATCTTTTACTCGGAAATGGCTTTAGTATATCATATGATAAAAAAATATTTTCATACAATGCGTTGAGTAACTTCCTAAATGAGACAAACGATCCAATTCTAACAAAGCTTTTTAGTGTTATAAATACTAGTAATTTTGAGCTAATAATGAATCAGCTTGATGTTTTCTATAAACTGGCGAAGGACTTTATTTCAGATGAAACTTTAACAGAAAAGATACTAATTGCAAGTGATAAGTTAAAATCTAGTCTTATAAATGCCATTTCTATATTACATCCCGAGCACGTTTATTCTATTCCTACAGAAAAAAGTAATAGTTGTGCTTTATTTCTTAAGGATTATATAGACTCCAACGGTCATATTTTTACAACGAATTATGATTTACTATTATATTGGGTATTGATGAATAATCAAAATGTTTTAAGTAGTTTTTCCGATGGATTCGGAAAAGAATACATTGGTCAAGAAGATAATTTTTCTGATTCCCAACCTGTGTTTGGAGATACAGAATGGGGACCTAATCAAAGCGAACAAAACATACACTATTTACACGGAGCTCTTCATTTATTTGATGCTGGAATCTCGATTATAAAGGAAACGTATGGTCAGAATTACTTACTAGATAATATAAGGAAAAGAATTAATAAAAAACAATATCCAATATTTGTTACAGCCGGAGATGGCAATCAAAAACTAGAACACATCTCTCATAATCAATATCTGAACTATTGTTATAAAAGATTGTCAACCATTTCAGGCTCATTAATAACATTTGGTTTTAGTTTTGGCAAATACGATGATCATATCATTGCAGCCATCAATAAAGCAGCTAAGCAAAATATCAAAGAAAAATTATGGAGCATATACATAGGTGTTTTTTCAGAGGACGATAAGAATTACATAGAATCAATAATGGACAAATTTATAATACAAAAAGCATATATATTCGATGCCAAAACTGTTAATATTTGGGATAATGAATTAAAGATAGAATCTTAATAAAAAAATACAAATGGAAAAGCTAAAAAAGTTAATAACTCAATATGGCCGTTGGTCAGCGCTGATGGATTATGTTGAAAGGATAGAAGCCTTGCAAGGTACAGACTTTAGCGCGGCTGTAGAGAATGCAAAAGCGTTACTCGATTCTATTGGTAAGGAGATTTGCTCATCCAAAGATGTTCCTATTGATGAAACAGCAAATCTAACTACTATTTTAAAAAAAGCTTTTTCCTCAATAGGTTATTCTGGAAGCTCTATTGTTACACAAATTTCAACATCTTTAGCAAATATTGGCAACCAAATAAGTGAACTTAGAAACGAAATTGGTATCACATCTCATGGTCGTGTTGTAGAAGAGTTGCGAGAAAGAAATAGTAATATTAATGAATTAACTAAAGAATTTTTAATCGATTCAACTGTTATTGTCGCCAGCTTTTTAATCCGAACTTTTGAGAATGAAAATCCATATATACCAATACCAACGTCGCTTATTAAACAATATGTTGACAACCCTGAGTTTAACGATCATTGGGATGATTTATATGGAGAATTTGTAATGGATGATTATTCTTATAATGCAAGTGAAATTCTTTATAGTGTTGATTATCAAGCATATTTAACTGAACTCAATACTTTTTCTGAAGATAATGAATGTGGAGAATGATTAATTTTACATACTTTGAAGCAGAAAATCAAAAACTTGTAAGAATAGAATGACTTTTTTTTCCCCAAGTGATTTGTAGAAAAGTTCAATATACGCAATTTTTGTTTTTAACGAAAAATTGATAAGAAGTAGCAAAAAAAAATCTGGTCTGAAAATATTTAGAAGTACTAAACTACTGGAAGGATCAGATATTCCCAAAATGGAAAACAACTGACGATACTCGTAAGAGTAAAGTTTTGCAGTATAGCTTTTCACAAAAGGAAATGAACATAAAAAGTAGGAGCTAGTTTTGATTCAAAATATTGTTAATCTTAACATAAAAAATTTCCGCCATCTAGTAAATCATAATAATATTGAGATAGGCGAGAAAATCACTGTGATTTCTGGAGAAAATGGGACAGGAAAATCTTCTTTCTTGGGGTTGATAGGTCATGTTTTTTCCTATCGGAAAGGAGAAAATAAAAAAGCACAAAAAGGTATTGATAACAAATCTTTAGAAACTCTATTTTCGGAAGTATTCAAATTTTCGCCAGAAAAGGAAGTTAGGGAAATATACAACTACTCTATTCAATTAAATAATCGATTAGTTAAAGTAGCACAATCAAGATATATTGAGACGAATAAAAGATTTAGGATCGATGTCGGAGATAGATCCAAAGGAGAAGGTAAAATATCAAAACCAGTAATTTATCTGGGATTGAAGAGATTGATCCCATTAGCTCAAGAAAATGAATCAAGTATAAATTTTGAAATTGAAGACAAGCTAACAAATGATGAAAAGGAATTATTTAAAAATTGGCATAATAAAATCCTAGTCATGGAGGATATTGTAATTCCTAAACCTACAAAATCCAAAAATAAAATGGTCTATTCTGTAACAACTGAGGAATATGATGCATATGGAAATTCTGCTGGACAAGATAATATTGCGCAAATTATTTTAGCTATCCTTTCATTAAAAAGGGAGTATGAAAATAATACTACTACATACAATGGTGGATTACTATTAATCGATGAAATAGATGCGACTTTATATCCTGCAGCTCAAAAAAATCTGATAGATTTATTATTGAAAGTTTGCAGTGACTATAAGATACAAGTTGTTTTCACGACACATTCTATAGAGATTCTAAATCATATTTTTCATGAAAACAGAAAAAAATTTCAGTATTATAGCAAAATTGTTTTTTTACAGCGAATTGGGAAAAAAATAAAAATCGTTCAAGAAATAGATAAAATAGATGGAATTATTGCTGAATTAGCGCATAAAGTTTTAAAAATTAATAATTGTTCTCCAAAGATTAATACTTATTTCGAAGATGAAGAAGCGAGAATATTTTTTAAAAATATTACAAATAAAAAGTTATTGAAACTTCTAAAAGTCCAAAAGAATAATTTAGGAAGTGATTTTTATCTTACGTTAATAAAGCAAAAATTCCCTGAATTTAAACAAAGTATTCTGGTTCTTGACGGAGATTGTACTTCGAAAATTGAACAAAATAAGTATCCCAGAATTTTAACACTTCCAGGATATGAACGGCCTGAAAATGTATTATGCTCATTTCTTAACAAACTTGTGTGTGATGATGTTTTCTGGAGCACTCAACCTGGGGGATATAATAAGTCTGCATTTATTAATAGCGTTCCAGCTAATATTTCTGATCGCGCGGTAATGAAAAAATGGTTTAATAGTGAGAAACAATTCTGGGGAAGAGGTTGTACGAAGTTATTCTCTAGGTGGAAAATAGAATACAAAAAAGATATCCAAGATTTCAATGTTAAACTTGAAAAATTAATAAAAAATTTGACTAATTAAACATTTTCTATTTGAGAACTATATATTAAAATCTTATGATAAAAATTACCGAAACCGTAATAGAAAAATTTGCAATTGAGCTGCTTGAGAAGCAGGGGTATCAATATATTTACGGCCCTGATATTGCTCCTGATAGCGATACGCCTGGAAGGCAATCATTTGAAGAAGTTTTGCTGCTTGATAAATTAAGAAGAGCCGTAGCTCGCATCAATCCAACAATCCCGGCGGATGCGAGAGAAGACGCAATAAAACAAATTCAAAGAATAACTTCGCCGGAACTTATTGCCAACAACGAAGCATTCCACAGGGCGTTGACGGAAGAGGTTAACGTCTCTTATCAGAAAAACGGCGCAATCAGGGGCGATTGGGTTCGGCTTATTGATTTTGACAATCCCGATAATAATGATTTTATAGTTCTTAACCAGTTTACAATAATTGCACATAACGCGGGCTCGGTAAATAAACGTCCGGATATTGTGCTGTTTGTTAACGGTCTGCCGCTTGTTGTAATAGAGCTTAAAAATCCTGCGGACGAAAATGCAACAATCAAATCGGCTTTTAAACAACTGCAAACCTATAAACAGGCTATCCCAAATTTATTTACTTACAATGGCTTCCTCATTATCTCAGACGGACTTGAAGCTAAAGTAGGTTCAATATCCGCCGACTACAGCCGCTTTATGGCATGGAAAAGCGAGGACGGTAAAGTTGAAGCTTCGCATCTTATCGGTCAGGTTGAAACGCTAATAAAAGGAGCGCTAAACAAAACAACTCTTTTAGACATTATCAGGCATTTCATTGTGTTTGAAAAATCTAAGAAAGAAGATAAAGAGACCGGAATAATAACAATTCAAACAGTAAAAAAGATTGCCGCATATCATCAGTACTACGCAGTCAACCGCGCTGTGGAATCAACGCTAAGAGCGTCAGGCTTTGCAACAAATAAAGCTTCATTGTCGGTGGTAAGAGAATCGCCTGAGAGTTATGGAGTAACGGGCGTTAAAGCGCAGCCGGTCGGCGATAGAAAAGGCGGAGTGGTTTGGCACACGCAAGGGAGCGGAAAATCGTTATCAATGGTTTTTTATACTGGTAAAATTGTTCTTGTAATGGACAACCCTACTATTTTAGTAATAACAGACCGTAACGATCTTGACGATCAATTGTTTGATACATTTGCAGCCTCAAAACAACTATTGCGTCAGGAGCCTGTACAGGCTGCTAACAGAGACCATTTGAAAGAGCTGTTAAAAGCCGCTTCAGGCGGCGTTGTTTTTACTACCATACAAAAATTTCAACCTGAAGAAGGGAATGTTTTTGAAACTTTATCTGAAAGAGAAAACATAATAGTTATAGCTGACGAAGCTCACAGAACGCAATATGGCTTTAAGGGAAAAACTATTAAAACTAAAGACGAACAGGGGAAGGAAAATGGAACTAAAACTGTATACGGCTTTGCAAAGTATCTGCGCGATGCGTTGCCTAACGCTACCTATCTTGGCTTTACTGGCACTCCAATTGAAACCGCTGATATAAACACTCCGGCAGTGTTTGGCAATTATATTGATATCTATGATATAGCTCAGGCGGTAACTGACGGGGCTACCGTGCGTATATACTACGAAAGCCGTCTTGCAAAAATTAAACTAAGCGAGGAAGGGAAAAAACTGATAGAAGAGCTTGACGACGAACTTGATCTGGATGAATTATCTGATACGCAAAAAGCTAAAGCCAAATGGACGCAGCTTGAAGCGCTTATTGGCAGCGCCGCCCGTATTAAACAAATAGCTAAAGATATAATATTTCATTTTGGGCAGCGTCAGGAAGCGATGGAAGGAAAGGGAATGATTGTCACTATGTCGCGTCGTATTGCGGCAGAGCTTTATCAGGCGATAATAGAAATTAAACCGGAATGGCATAACGACGATCTGAGAAAAGGGACTATCAAAGTTGTAATGACTTCGGCTTCGTCAGACGGGCCGGAAATATCAAAACATCAAACGACAAAAGAACAACGGAGAACTTTATCCGACCGAATGAAAGACCCGGAAGATGAGCTAAAATTAGTTATTGTCTGCGATATGTGGCTGACTGGATTTGACGTTCCTTCGCTGCATACTCTTTATATAGATAAACCAATGCATGGGCACAACTTGATGCAGGCTATAGCCCGAGTAAACCGCGTATATAAGGATAAAACAGGCGGGCTTATTGTTGATTATCTTGGGATAGCGTCAGATTTAAAAAAAGCGTTAGCCTTCTATTCAGATGCGGGCGGCAAAGGCGACCCAGCAATTACGCAGGGGAAAGCAGTTCAGTTAATGCTTGAAAAACTTGAAATTGTCTCGCAGATGTTCAATGGATTTGAATATGAAAAATACTTTGACGCTGAAACCGGAAGGAAATTATCTATTATTCTTTCGGCAGAAGAACATATACTTGGTCTTGATAACGGGAAGAAGCGTTTTATTAATGAAGTATCGGCTTTGTCTCAGGCTTTCTCAATTGCGATCCCTCATGAACAGGCGCTTGATGTTAAAGATGAAGTCGCATTTTTTCAGGCTGTTAAATCGCGCTTAGTAAAATTTAACGGCTCCGGCTATGGCAGAACAAACGAAGATATGGAAACGGTTATTAAACAAGTGATTGATCAAGCGTTAGTTGCCGAACAGGTGATTGACGTTTTTGATGCGGCAGGGATTAAAAAACCGGACGTGTCTATACTTTCGGAAGAATTTCTGCTTGAAGTTAAAAACATGGAACATAAAAACATTGCTCTGGAAGTCCTGAAAAAACTTCTTAACGATGAAATAAAACTAAGAGCAAAGAAAAATATGATTCAAAGTAAAACCTTAATGGAAATGCTTGAAAACTCGATACTAAAATACAATAACAAAATATTAACGGCCGCCGAAGTAATAGACGAATTAATTGCGCTGAGTAAAGAAATTCATAAGATGGACAAAGAGCCGCATGAGATGGGTTTATCTGATTATGAATATGCGTTTTATACAGCCATTGCAAACAATAACAACGCTCTTGAAGTAATGGGGCAGGATAAACTGCGGGAACTTGCAGTGGTGATTTATCAAAAAGTGAAAGAGAATGCTTCGATAGACTGGACTCTTAAAGAAAACGTAAAAGCCAAACTAAAAGTCATTGTAAAACGTACATTACGTAAATATGGTTATCCGCCTGATATGCAGGCTCTTGCAACTGAAACTGTATTAAAACAAGCCGAGCTGATAGCGGAAGAATTAACCAAATGATAGTAATGGCAAACAACGGGTTTATGTAAAAATTCCACAACTTCAAGAATATATTTATTTTAGAATCTTACATCTATTTAATCGCGGATTACAAAAGGAGGTCGGTAGGCGCCGATACGCTTTCACTGGCTAAGATGTACTAAGAATTCAAGAAGGCTTCTTTCAATAATCTTAGTCCATTTATTTTAGCTTCAATGATCCCTTAAAATTATTTACTGCAAAGGGGTTCAGCGTCTAATGACACCCTTTATATTCTTCTAAATAATTTGAAATCCTCACAAGATAGCGTTTAGTTAATCAGGTTATTCTAACAACCATTAAATCGACAATATTATTCTAACGCAATTCACGTTAACATTTGCTTTGTAACCCTATATAATATAGTCGGTTAGCGTAGATAGCGTTGAAAGCTGAAAATTCTTTCACCCGGGGCGATATATGCTTAGACTTAGAAACAGGCATTTTTATCTTGTTGCAATCAGCCTGATGTCAAAGAGTTGCTTTTTCATTGCTAATAATTGATATTTTATAAATGGAGCTTTCGGTTATATCAGACGTAAAACGTTCATAACCTTATATATTATAACAAGTTAACAGTTCTTTCATGCGCAAATGTTAATTTCTGAGCAACTTCAGCTGAAATGAGGCTGGTCGTATAAAGTTCAGAACATAATTTGCGTTAGATTATGCTTGTAAACTGCAATATATGAACAAAAGCTACATGCAAAAGGGATGATGGGGGATGCCCTTAAAAGAGGCTTCTCTATGCGTATAGAGTCTCATTAGCCCTTCAATTAATAGCTGTGGCGCTATTGTTTTTGTAAACCGGTAAGTTTATGTGCCGTTAGTACAAGTTAAGAATTTGTATGCGTATGGTTAATCTGGTCAATCTGGTTAAAGTAGTTAATCTAATATAAACTCTTGTCTTAGTGGTTAAACTGGTTAATCTGGAAATCTTCATCCTTCACATTAGAAAGATTAACCACTAACGTAGAAGATTAACCAGGGGGTGGTTAAAGTTAATTCCTTATATATAAAGGAGTTATAGAGAGATTAACCAGTTTAACCAGATTACCCCTATATAAGGATGTTAAAGTATGGTCAGGAAGATTAACCATTAGGCGGTTAATCTTTTGAAACTGTTGGTTAATCATCATTGTAATTTACTTCCGATAATTTATATTTACCGTAATTAGCTTTTTCTAAAATTCCGTTACTTATCATTTTTCGCAGCATCTTGTTTACATTTGGCTTTGTCTTTCCAAGTTCTAAGGAAATTTCACCTAAGGATAAAATTTTATCCACATCATTTCCAAATAGTTCTGATATTTGGTTCCTGTCTTCTGAAACCTGTACTTTGTCTGCTTTCCCCTTTATAACCCAAGAGCAGTTCTCTTTCATAAATTCAATCTCAAATGAATTGGAAAGAACGTCCCGTCCAGTTATATGGAGATTAATTTTCCCGTTCATTTCTTCTTTTAAGACCATCATAGTATCCTGAGAAGCGGTTAGGCCTACGCTTCCGGAAATGGAATCGAATACATTCTCAGAAATTGCCTTCCTGGTATGATGAACAAACAAAACGCAAATACCTTTTTGAATTGCAAAGGTTTGCAAATTTGCTGTTAGTTCATAATCATCCAAGAACACATTATTATTTACAGAGCGTTTTTGTTGAATAGCCTTGCCAAGCGTATCGATAATGACAAGCTTTATATTTGGATAGTCTCTTGTAATCGTTTCAAGGTACTCAATTCCGCCATCATTGATCTTAGGCAAATCAACATTATCTGAAAAATAAAGCCCCTTAGGCGCAACATTGTTTCCAATAATAGCTTTTATACGGCTTTGCAATCTTCTGAAGTTATCCTCGTATGATAAATATAACACCTCATGTTTTTCAACATCAAAATAATCAAAAGCCTTCTTATTCTGTGTAATGGATAGTGAAAGATTCAAACAAGCCCAACTCTTGCCAAGTTTCGGTTTCCCCGCTATTATGGCAAGTCCTTCGGGAAGGAAACCGGGAACAATCCAATTAATCGGCTTTATATCTTTTGATTGAAGTTCATTAGCTGTAAGCAGTTTAATTCCGTCTTCTTTCCAATCAGGTATTTTAGATTTATTAGAATAACTTACCTCAATGTTTTTTGTTTCGGCTCCATCAAGATAAATATCTTCTACTGCAACGTTAGGGTAATCTTTTAATTTCATTCTAACCCTTTATAAGATTCAGATATGTCTTTCCCTTGGAACCTGATTCGCTTGACTGATTTATTCAGTTTCTCTTTTACCGCTATTGCTATCTCTAAAGCTATTTTATCGCCGGGCGCGTCGTTGTCGGTACAAATGAAAATATTATAGTCTTTCAATACGTCAATATCGCTATAAGGGAAATTGCTTACTCCAGGAAAACCAATTGAATATCCATTTTTCTGTTGTCCTATCATTGTATCAAATTCGCCTTCAAAAATATATATGTCCTTTTCATTATCAACCTGCTGCAGTTTTAAGCAATCCAAATTGTACCAACGTTTAAGAAGTAAATTTTGAGCGTATTTGTTGTTTAGAGAGATATATTTGCTGGTTTCGCCTGTCGGCTTAGAATTCCCATTAGCGTCAAGATATCGGCCTCTTAAATATACTATCTCGTTATTTTCAAGATATGGAATAACGAGTCTGTGGTTGCTAAAAATAAAGTAACCATCTTCGTTAAATAAACCTGAATTGAGCAATTCCTCAAAAGTAAATCTGGATAAAAGAAACTCTTTAGTATTTTCTTTAATTGTGAAGAGTTTATGAATCCAGATATTTGCATAAGTGAAGTTCCTCTGTTCGCCAGAGAGATAATTCAATCCATTATCATTACATCCGCCGCATTGATTGAATAACTCTGCAAAAACTATTTTTTGTAATTCTTTGTGAGGAGTAAGAATCTTTTCAATATAATCATTAGTCTGGCGCTTGTCGGCTGGATCATATTCGTAAACATAAGTATCTATGTCTTTGAAGCTACGAGCTTTCTTTATCAGCTTAACCTTCCTTGTAGAGCTTCGTTGTTTCTGAATGCCATTACTAATACTCGCTTCGCCGCCAGCATAGTCGTAAAGCTCGTTAATGGCGGTCTTAATATCAATCTGATGATAGTCCTTAAACAGATCAATCATATCGCCGGATGTTCCGGAACTGAAATCAGTAAAGCTGTTTGTGTCGCCATAGATATGCATTGACGGCGTCTTTTCGTCTTGATTGTAAATCGACCTGATTTTATTATTTTTATCCGGACGTTGTAATCCGCATCGTTCTATTATATCATAAATTGTAAAACGTTGATGTATAACTTCAATTTTGTTAATCATTTAACCTCCGCATAGTATTTCGAATCATTATTAAATTATTGCTCTGAGTTTTGAGTAATTGGAATCCTTAAGGCTTTTTAGAACTTCTTCTCTGGAAAATAAAATCCGTTTGCCTATTTTCTTATAAGGAATCCGGTTCTCTCGTTTTAACTTATTAAGCGTGGACGAGCTAATCCCTAACAGCAGGCACGTTTCTTTAAAATCAAGCAGCTCTTTTTGTTTCTTTTCCTTCAGCGCATCATTCACAACATTGCGAATGATTTCTGCGAACTCATCGGTCGATAGCGATAGAAGTACGATGTTGTTATTCATTTTTTAATTCTCTTTTGATTTTTTCGATAATGCCTTTCCGAACGAAAGTTGCAATTGAGAAATAGCCAAGTTCTTGTACTGCTTTTCTTAATTGTTCCATTTCGTGTGGTCTTAATCTAAAATTGAAGGATTCGGAATTTGTCTCTCTTTTAAGCGTCATTACAGTGTCCTTTATATTGTAATTAAATTATTAATTACAATTACGAGGTCGATAATGATAGCATCAATTAGTTTTTTACTTTTTTTTTAATATTTATTTTTGGGAACAATAGAATAGTTGATAAATACGCTGTATTTGATGCTTGGACTATTTATAAAAAAAATAATAGTAGCCCAAAGAGCAAAATAAATCTGAAAAATGAGGTTGTTAATCTGGGATTAAGACAAAAGACGGCTTGTTTGCGTAAAAGTATTGCCCACGCGGCATGCATATATATAAGCTACGCCAGACATGAGAGAGCGAGCAAAAGAAAGCCCCACCCCGGTACGGTATACCACTATGAAAATGTTTTGCGGTTAGGCAAGAGAACTGATGGTTAATCTTAAGAAAGCATACATACAGATGTTGTAAGGCTAACAAACCGTTATAGCACCATTTTTTTCAACATAGTCAATAATATAAAAAATCAGAATCTATTCAGAATCTATGCATACATTAGTCGTGAATAAATAAAAATTATAAAATATCGAATTTTTAATACAATGTTTTTTTATTTGTAAGTTAATTAAAGCCAATTAAATACTAATTTTATTAACCAAATGGATGAGAAGCTATATGAGAAAAATGACGACACATTTTAATAGTTTGTTTATTATTGCGTTGTTATCAATGACGGCTATTGCATTTTGCCAAACGCCAGATTACAAAGCGACCGATTTTATTAAAATTGATACTGCCGGCAGGTGGGATTATCTTTCAATCGACGAATCGATGCACAGACTTTATGTTTCTCACGATTCCGAAGTGGATGTGGTTAATCTTGAAAACGATTCCTTGATCGGGCGAATATCAAATCTAAAAGGAGTTCATGGAATTGCTTTTGCCGCTGAATTTGAAAAAGGTTTTATTAGTAACGGAAAAGATAATTCTGTGACTGTTTTCAATCTTAAAACGCTTGAAGTAATTGCGAATGTTAAAATAACAGGTAAAAAACCGGATGCTATTGTTTATGAACCGTTTAATAAACGAATATTTACTTTTAACGGGGGCAGCTCAAACGCTACGGCAATAGACGCCAAAACAAATAAAGTTGTAGGGACTGTAACGCTTGACGGAGCTCCGGAATTTGCGGCTTCAGACCTTAATGGGAAAATGTATGTAAACCTTGAAGAAGAAAATGCAGTAAATGTATTTGATCCATTAACTTTTAAAGTGATAGCTAAATGGCCGCTGGCTCCCTGCGCTACGCCGACGGGAATGTCAATTGACGTTAAAAGGAACCGACTGTTTGTCAGCGGAGGGAATAAGACGTTAGCGGTTGTTGATATCAATTCCGGTAAAGTAATTGCTACGCTTCCAATTGGCGGCAAAGTTGACGCCTGCGCATTTGATAAGACTTCTAATTTGGTATTTACTTCAAACGGCGATGGAACGCTTACGGTAATTCAACAAGAATCTCTAGACTCTTATAAAGTAATACAGAACGTCACGACTCTTAAAGGCGCAAGAACGATGGCTATTGACCAAATGACGCACATCATTTATGCTACAGCCTTAAAGGAATCAGATAAAGACGCTAAAACTAAATCCGTTACAAAAAGTTTCGGCGTTTTAAAAATTGAAAGCAAATAGTTATAACTTAATTGTGTCGCTGTAATTATCTTTTTTTACAGGCTTTCTTAATTTACAAATTAAAGGAAGCCTTTTCTAAAAAAATAATTTAATCTTTGCCCTATATATTTAACCAAAGAGAAAATATTCTCTTCAATATTTCTTCAGAATTAGTCATATATTTTAAGTATGAGAATATTTATTGTAGAAGATGAAAAAGAGTTAGCCGCATCCATTACAGAGTTTATTGGAGGCGAAGGCTACTTGGTAGATTCAGCTTGCAATTTTGCTGCGGCTGAAGAAAAAATTACATTGATTGAATATGACTGCGCCCTGATAGATTTAATGCTTCCTGACGGTTCAGGGCTTGATTTAGTAAAACTAATAAAAAAAGTGCAGCCCCAATGCGGTATAATTATAATCACGGCAAAAAATACTTTAGATGATAAAATCATGGGACTTGATCTTGGCGCTGACGACTACCTTACAAAACCATTCCATCTTGCGGAATTGAACGCACGGATTAAATCAATCATAAGAAGAAGAAATTTTGGCGGAGCTAAAGAAATTATAATAAATGAAATTACAATCAATCCGGAAAAACATGAAGTTTTAGTAAATGAAGAATTAGTTGAACTTACCAGAAGAGAATTTGATATTTTTTTGTTTTTTGTTAGTAATAAAGAAAGAGTAATAACAAAAGATTCTATCATAGAACATGTCTGGGGCGAGGATTCCAACGCCTTTGATAATTTTGATTTTGTATATACGCATATAAAAAATTTACGCAAGAAAATGATTGAACGCGGGGCAAAAGATTACATCCGGTCTATTTATGGCATAGGATATAAATTTAGTACAAAATGAAATTAATTAATAAAATAAGCGTTTATTTTCTTCTTAGCTCAATCCCAATTTTCATTCTAATTTCTACTGGGCAGTATTTTGCAATTGAGAAAGTAATCACTGGACAAGTTGATGAACAATTAGAAAATATATCAGCAAAAACTATTCAGGAAATTAAAGACGGTAAATTTGTCAGCTTTCCTCCTTTTGTGGAAGTTTCTTTATACAATAGTAAAGTCTCAGGCAAGAGTTTTCAGAATGTTACTATAGAATCAAAAGACGACGAAGACGAACCGTTCCGTCAGATAACTTCTTTTGCCCAAATTGGCGGAAAAAATTATCGTATTATTGCAAGAATATCTCTAATTGAAAAAGAAGACATGCTGGCCTCTCTTTTTATGGTCTCGATCTATGCAATTATTATTTTTATAATGGTATTATTTTTAATAAATAAAATAGTATCAAAAAAAATTCTAAAAGATTTTTATAAAACTTTAGCGCTTCTCGAAGATTATTCTCTTTCGAGTAAAGGAGATATTGTTTTTGCTAAATCAAAGATCAAAGAGTTCAATAAACTTAACGAGTCTTTTAAGTATTTTGCTTCTAAAGCAAGGAACGAATTCAGAAGTTTGAAAGAATTTAATGAAGAACTAAACCATGAAATTCAAACTCCGATTGCAGTAATTAAGTCAAAGCTTGAAATATTGTTGCAAAGCGCCAATCTTGACGAAGAGAACCTTCGAATTCTTGACACTTCATTAAAAAATCTGACTAAGCTGGAAAGAATAAATAAATCAATCCTATTGCTAAATAAACTTGGGCATAAAGAACTATTTGAATCGGCTGACTTAAATATAGCCGAAGAAATTAAGAACATAATTTCCTTTTATGCGGATTTTATTAATGATAAAAATATAACTGTAAACCTTTCGCTAAACGATAGCATCAAAGCGAATATGAATTCATCGCTATTGAATATAATGTTAAGCAATCTGATATCAAACGCCATAAGACATAATATACAGAATGGCGTTATTAATATTACGCTGAAAGATAATGCGTTGGAAATATCAAATAGCGGAAACAAACCCAAAAGTAAAACGGAAAATTTCTTTATCAGGTTTTACAAAGAATCTGATTCGTCCGATTCTATAGGATTAGGCTTAACGATTGTCAAAAAAATCTGCGAACTTTATGACATCCAAATCACTAATGCTTTTATTGATGATCTGCATTGCGCCAAATTATTATTTAATAAAACAGTAAAATCCAAATGAAGAATATTTTATTAATTGCCGCGCTATTTATTAGCGTTAACCTCTACGCTCAACGTAATCTTGATTATTATATTAGTAAATCATTAGAAAACGCTCCGTCATTGTACGAGCTACAGAGCCAAATTCCGTTTAATAATTTACAATACGATTTTGACAAAGCGCAGAATTCAGCTTATCAGGTCTCGTTAACTGGCAATATGCTTTTTGCTCCTTACTTCAATAATGGGAACTCCATAATATCTACAAACCCAAATCCTAATGCAATTGGTTACGATATTGGAGTGACTAACGGCGGGCTTTATTCCGTTCAACTAAATTTTCAGAAAAACATTTTTAATGCTAAAATAATGGACGTCTTAAAAGATAAAAATAATCTTTCTGGCAAAAGCGTTTTAAAAAGTATTGAATTGGAAGAGCATAACCTAAAGAAGACAATAACTGATTTGTATCTTGGCTGTCTGCAATACCTATTAATGTATAATTTATCGCAAGGGAATATTACAAATCTTCAGGAACAGTTGAAGGCCACGGAACAGCTTGTAAGCAATGGTTTTGCAAAGACTCAGGATTTGTTAATGTTAAAAATAGAAATGCAAAATCAACAAATGGCTAACGACGAATTATTCAGGAATTATAAAAGCGGTTTATTACAATTAAACTCTATTTGCGGTATAAACGATACAGGCTTTATAGCTTTGGATACTGTAAACTTAGAAATCACAAAGAAAATCGATCAATCAAATTTCATTGCAAAATATTCAATAGATAGTTTACTAAATGTGAATCAGCAGGAATTTTTTGAAACAAAGTATCAACCGCAGGTAAATGTATTTTTGAATACCGGCTTAAACGCAGTTGAATTTGCCAATATTCAGCGGAAACTTGGTTTAAGCGTAGGCGTTAATTTCTCTTATCCAATATTTGACGGCAATCAAAAAAGTATTATGCAACAGCAAAGTATAATATCGGGCAAAACAATACAGCAAAGTAAACATTATAACGAAAACAATTTTTTACTCCAGCGGCAAAATGAAATTGAGAAAATTAAATCAATTAAGACCTCGTTGAATAGTATTCAAATTCAGATTGAAGACTATAAAAGAATTATTGCCTTTGCAAATAATCAGTTGTACAACGGAAATATGTCAATGCTTGATTATTTAACTTTGCTAAAAAATTCTATTGAACTCGAAAGGAACAAAATAAATGCAGAAATTAATTATCAGCTTGAAATTAACAACTTCAATTATTGGAATTGGTAGCATGAAATATTTTAATAAAAGCGCCTGTATAGTCTTTTTGGTAATAAGCAGTATAATTTTGTTTTCGTCATGCAGTAAAAAGAAGGAAGAAATTGCCCAGGTAAATAGTTCTGCTCCAGTTAAAGTAGCTTATCCTCAAAATACAAAACTTGAGGAAACTTTACAGTTAAACGCTAACACTGTTTTTCTAAAGAAGGAAATTGTTAGAGCTACTTTTCAGGGATTTATTGAAAAGACATATAAGAATATTGGCGACAAAATAAACGCTGGAGAAACTATTTTTTCTATCAGGACAAAAGAATCTGCGGCAGATAGAAGTTCGCAAAATATTAGCGATTCTAAGTTTAAGGGAGTAGTTGAAATAAAAGCAAAATCATCGGGCGTCCTTTCAGAGCTCAATCATTTTGCCGGAGATTACGTCTCTGATGGCGAACAGGTTGCAGTAATAGCCAATCTTTCTTCATTGAGAATTCAGCTTAATGCGCCTTATCAGAACGCAGGCTCAATAAAATTAGGAAGCAGATGCGTTTTAATATTGCCTAATGGAAAACTATTAGATGGGACAATAGTTACAAAGCTGCCGACAGTCGACGCCGCTTCTCAAACACAGACTTTTCTTATTATTCCAAAACAAAGCGCAAACCTTCCAGAAAATTTAAATTTAACTGTAAAGATACCTGTAAGAACTATCGATAACGCGTTAACTGTTCCTAAATCTGCTTTGATGACAGATGAGACGCAGTCCTTATTTTGGGTTATGAAGTTGATTAACGGTTCAACAGCAGTTAAAACTCCTGTGAAAAAAGGGATGGAAAATGATTCTCTAGTACAGTTGCTAAATACTGACATAACGGTAAACGACAGAGTCATTGTAGAAGGAGCATTTGGTCTGCCTGATACTTCAAATGTAGCAGTAGGGAAATAAGCAATGAACAATTTTTATGAAAAATACAAAAGTCCAATATTAGTTATTCTTTTAATGATATTATTTGGCGGCGCGTATTCTTTAGTAAAACTTAAGACTGGATTATTTCCAGACGTTACTTTCCCTAAGATAAAAATAATTGCCGATAATGGCGAACAACCCGTAGATAAGATGATGATTACCGTTACGGCTCCTTTAGAAAACGCGATTAAAAAGGTAGAAGGGCTGGAATCGCTTAGGAGTACTACGAGCAGGGGCAGCTGCGAAATATCAGCTTTCTTAAATTGGGGAAGCGATGTTGATCTTGGAAAGCAGCGTATTGAAGCGCAGATAAACGCTATAAAACAAAATCTTCCGCCGGGCATTGATATATCGATTGAAAAAATGAATCCTTCTATACTTCCAGTAATGGGGTTCTCTCTTGAGGGTAAAAACAAAACTCCTATCGAACTAAGGCAGCTTGCAGAATTTACAATTAAACCATTTCTTTCAAGAATTGCCGGAGTTTCAGAAATTGCGGTAATAGGCGGAAAAATTAAAGAATATCAAATTATTCTTGATCCAATAAAGCTTAGTAATTTAAGAATTTCTCCTCAGGATATAGCAGGCATTTTAGCGCAATATAATTTTATCGCTTCTAATGGATATGAGAACTCATATAACAGATTATATTTGTCGTTAACCGACGCTTCCATCAATCAAAAAAGCGAATTAGAAAATACTATAATTGTAAACTCTGCAAAAAGTAAAATTGCTCTAAAAGATATTGCAGAAATAAAAGTAGCTGAGCAATTAGATTATGTTAGAATAAACGCTAATGGCAAAGACGTCCCTTTAATTGCAATAATGAAACAACCGGGAGCAAACCTAATTGACGTAACGCAAGGCATAAAAGATCAGTTAAAGGAACTGAATAAAATACTTCCCAATGGAGTAGAGTTAAAACCATATTATGATCAGGCGGAATTTGTAAGCGGTTCAATTAATAGTCTGAAAGATGTGCTGTGGATTGGTCTGCTGCTTGCTATAATTGTAACAATCCTATTTTTAAGATCATTTAAAGCAAGTTCCATAATACTAATTACAATTCCCGTTACATTAGGATTAACTTTAATTATTCTATTTTTGCTCGGCTATACCTTTAACATTATGACTATTGGGGCAATAGCCGCAGCTATAGGCTTGATAATAGACGACGCTATCGTTGTAGTCGAGCAGATTCATCGGACGCATGAAGAGTTCCCAGAAGAGAAAAGCTCTAATCTTGTAGGCAAATCGATTAAGTATCTTTTCCCGGCAATGTTAGGTTCTTCATTAAGCACAATTGTAATTTTCTTTCCGTTTGTATTTATGGGCGGTGTTGCAGGCGCTTATTTTACAATTATGACTAATGCAATGATAATTACTCTTTTGAGCTCTTTTATAGTAACATGGGTCGGACTTCCTGTTCTTTATCTCTTCTTTTCAAAAAAAGCTCCTTTAGTTAAAACTGCGTCAAAAGAAGTAAAGAAAAGAGAATGGGTTTTGTTTTTTATCAACCGCCCATATATAGCCGGTGTTTTTATTTTAATTTTAATCGCATTATCCATCTTTATTTTGCCAAAATTATCTTCCGGCTTTTTGCCGGAAATGGATGAAGGCTCTATTGTACTCGATTTTAACAGTCCGCCGGGAACATCGCTGGATGCGACAGACAAGATGCTTAGAGTTGTGGATGGTATTTTATTAAAAACTCCCGAAGTGGAAAGTTTTTCCCGTAGAACAGGAACTCAAATGGGCTTTTTTATAACTGAGCCAAACCGCGGCGATTACTTGATTAAAGTAAAAAATAAACGAGATAAAACAACTACAGAAGTATCCGATGAAATCAGAAAAAAAATAGAAGCTGTTCTGCCAAGCTTGACAATTGACTTTGGTCAGGTCATAACCGATATGCTGGGCGATTTGATGGAGTCCGCAAAACCAGTAGAAGTAAAAATATATGGGGACGATTATCAAAAGCTAAGAGAAATTGCCGATTCTGTCGCTTCAAGTATTTCCAACGTAAAAGGAACTACCGACGTATTTAACGGCGTTGTTATTGCTGGTCCAGAAATTTACATTAAACCTAAAATTGATGAATTGCTAAAGTATAATATGACTCCAACTGATTTTCAGTTTCAAATGCAGTCAAAGTTAGAGGGGAATATAGTAGGAAGCGTATTAGATAATAATCAGAGCGTTAAAATCAGAATGATGGAGCAAAATCACGATAAACCAAATCCTGATTTATCTAAAGCGTCAATATTTTTAAAAGATGGGAAAATAAAACCTTTAAATGAATTTGCGAATATAGAAATAAAAAAAGGCGTAGCGGAAACCGAAAGAGAGAACCTAAAATCAATGATCGCCGTAACCGCAAGGTTAGATAACAGAGATTTAGGCAGCGTCCTTAGCGACGTTAAAAAAGAGGTCTCTAAAAACGTTTCGCTGCCAGGCAGCTATCAAATTATTTATGGAGGCGCATATGCGCAACAACAAAAAGCGTTTGACGAACTTTTACTGATATTATTCTCTGCTGTTCTTTTAGTATTTACCGTAATATTATTTTTATTCCGGAATATCAAAATATCTATAGCAATTATATTAATAGCCATTTTAGGAATATCCGGCAGTATTATCGCTTTATATTTGACAGGCACGCCGCTTAACGTTGGCAGCTATACGGGGCTTATTATGATTATTGGCATAATTGGCGAGAACTCAATATTTACATATTTACAATTTAGCGAAGAGAGAAAAAAACTCGATGTAAAAGACGCGGCCGTTATGGCTGTTTCAAGAAGGCTCCGCCCTAATTTAATGACTGCAATCGGCGCGATGGTCGCATTGTTCCCGCTGGCTCTTGGTTTAGGCGCCGGAGCCCAAATGCACCAGCCGTTGGCTATTGCTATTACAGGCGGGTTTATTATCACGCTACCGCTTTTATTAATTGTTTTGCCGACTATTTTGCCATGGATAGAAAAGGATAAATAGCGCACTGATTTGTAAATCGCTTCAGGTTTTCTTTAGATTGAGATGCTAAGTTACATGAGTAACATTATTAATTATTATAGAGGTCCAATATGAAATTCTTAGCAGCAGCTTTAGTCTTTTTTTCCATTACGGTTTTTGGTCAAGATGTAAATGTTCCGAAACAAGTTTCAGATGCATTTACAAAACTTTATCCCAAAGTAACAAACGTTAAATGGGATAAAGAAGGCAAGAATGAATATGAAGCTGGCTTCAAATATGAAGGCAAAGACATGACGGTCGTATTTGATAAAAACGGAATGCCGGGAGAAACAGAAACGGTAATTCAGATTTCAGAATTGCCTAACGCTGTTGCGCCATACATAGCAAAAAAGTATCCCGGTTACAAAATAACTGAAGCCGATAAAATATCAGACGCAAAAGGAAAGACTCTCTATGAAGCAGAAATTTCCAAAGACAAAATACATAAAGACGTCCTGTTTGACAAAGCAGGTAAACCTGTAAAGAAATAACGATTAAAAGTAAAATTATAAAAAAAAGGAAGGCGGCGATAGTCTTCCTTTTTCTATAATTGCTTGTTTGCATAAAAATATTGCACCCACGACACGCATATATATAAACTACGCCAGACATAAGAGAGCGGGCAAAAGAAAGCCTACCCCCGGTAGGGTATACCCTATGAAAATGTTTTGCAGTTTGGAAAGAAAACTGGATGGTTAATTTTAGGAAAGTATAATTAGTTTGAAAATGAAATATCAAAAGTTATCTAATTAACATCGGTTGTTGTGAATTTAATATAGCGGCACATACAGAGGTTGTAAGCCGGCCAAATGTTTATGGCATTATCTCTATGAAAATAGGAAAGGCGAAGGATGAGCCCTATTACAGGAGCCTTACGCTTGATCCCCAGACCTTGTCCATCTCTTCCCGTTTGTGTCCGTCTGCAATCTTAAGATATTTGCGCATCATTTTGTAGTCGGAGTGTCCGGTTATGCTCATAATTACTTCGGCCTGCATACCTTTCTGAAGCGACAAACTGATAAATGTTCTACGTGCCGTATGGGTCCCTATAACCTCATATTTTTTGTAGGTATGCTCAATACGCTCATTCCCCTGATACTTAACAGTTTTTATCACTGCATCAATTTCTGCAAGCTCGCATAATTCTTTTAGATAGTCATTCATCTTTTGATTTGAAATAACCGGCAATGGAGTAGGGTACCCGGAGTATTTTGCTAAAAGCGATATTGCCATACCGTTCAAAGGTATATCTATTATCTGACGCGTCTTCTGAGTTCTTAGATGCCATACACCGGAAGTTATGTCGTCGTTTTTTAGGTTCTGCAAATCTGAATGGCGACAACCTGTAAGGCACTGGAAAACGAATACGTCTCTAACGCGAGCCAATCTGTCATTATCATGCAGAGTTAAATTATAAAGCTTCATCAATTCTTCTTCGGTTAAATATATCACTTCGTTACTTTCGCTTTTAACTTTAAAGGATTTATAAGCTTCATTTGTAGTGTACTTATTAAGGTTCGCCCAAATCAGAAAGCTTTTCAAAAATTGCATGTCTTTGTGAGCGGTATTATTGAGTAAGTTTTTCTTGGTGATTAGGAAAGTATAGAATTTCTGAAAGAAGATCGGAGTTAGCTTTTCAAAGTTTAATTTATCATTTGCAAATTTTTCATATTCTTCAAGTAGCGCTTTAATTCTATTAAGCTTTACAATAGTCGGTTTTGTAACTTCTGTATTTTTTAGCGATACAAATTCATCATAAATAGAAAAGAAGCCGACTTCGCGTTTGTTGAATTGCTTTTTCATTTCGTCTACAATAATGCTAAAGCCCGCAGTAAAATCTTTACTTCTTACCAATCTGGTAATTTCATGAATTTTATTTTCTATAGTATTAAGATACTGGTTAATATCGTTAAGGACTCCCTTCTTTATTTTGTCCTTCTCTTTTTTCAGATTGGCTCGATGTAGAATTTTATCCCACAGCACTGGTTTAATTTTTTCTCCAGTATTAAGCGCAAAGGTTTTATCATATTCGCGTACATAACACCAAATGGCGGATTCCCCGGACGAAGTAATTTTGGAATCCAAATAGAACTTTACTTTCATATCATTGCGCCTGTTAAATGGTAAACCAATATAGCAAGAAATAATAGAGTATACAATGCTACTTACGATATTCTTACGATAATAATGCATAATACTGTGCATATTTCGTATTTTGTCATGTGGCAAAATTATTATAATAGTTCGTAATTGGTTGTTTTATAATAAGTTATTGGATTTAGTGAAAAATATTAAAATGTTAGAAAAACAGTAAAAATGCCAGGGTTCAGGTCTCGCCCTCTCCGCCAAGACCCTGTAAGTTAATAGCTTGCAGGGTTTTTTCGTTTTAAAGGCATAGTCTTATTTTAATTTTGGGGCGGGGATTTTTGTGATTTATAGAGGCGTTGGTATGCAGAGGAAAAGTGCAAGTATTTTAAAAATTCTTGGTTGTTACCGCGATATCTGTTGCGGGAAATTGTAAAGTTGCAACCGCAACAACCTTGAAAGTTATTAGAGGTTGATTATTAGAAGAATAAACGCAATATTTAAGTAAATGTTATTAATTAATTCCGTTTAGCTTTCTTTAAGGGTAAGTATTGGTCAATGAACAATCACATATGTCTAATGAATATATAAAATTTAAAGAAATAGAAAATATTACTCCTTTTCTTCTTGAGAATAAAGAGCAATATTATTATGATCTGATGAATATTGAAGATAGTTGGACCGGCAGAATTGATGCTATGTTCTCTAATGAGTTTTTTCGGGAAGCTGTACAAATGATTATAAACGCAATCGTGCTATTTGAAAAGGGATATGTCGATTGCGCTTTTTATTCTTTAAGACAGTCTATGGAAATTTCAACAACAATAATATATTTCGTAGATAATTCTGAAGCCCAAAGAAAATCTGAAATTAAAAAATGGAAAGATCAAGAGCGATTTCCAATGCATAATCAGATGATTAATGAGCTTAAAAATCGAAAATTAGTTTTCTATGATTTAAAAGAAAAAATGTCTGATTTTTTTAATAATGTTGAAAAAGCAAAGCAACGATTGAATAAATATGTACACAAGCAAGGACTTGATAAATTTTATGTGCATATAAAACATCCATTAAATAAAATTCAGAAAGAAAAACGAAACAAAAAAGTTACCAAAGATTTTACAGAATTTTTAAACATGTCAATCGGTGTTGTAGGGAGTGTAAAATAGTTTGTGT
>DBTY01000017.1 GCA_002307295.1 Ignavibacteriales bacterium UBA1304 | reverse complement strand
TTTCTTCGTTTTGGACGGATGTGAACGACTCAATTCATCCTGCAAAGTCCGCTTTTTGTCCGCAATAAAGAACCGCTAAAAAACAGAATCGTCATCCGTAACAATTTGTTAACATTAAGGTAACAAGGAGTTAACATTAAACTGTTAAACTTGCGGTACATAATTAAAACAAAAAGGAGTGGTTCGACATATGAAAGATATAAAAAGTTTACTGTTAATTTTGCTCTTGGCGCTTTCTACAAGTTTTGCGCAAGAAGTTAAAGACAAAGTCAAATTAAGCGGTTTGATGTTTGGCGATTACTACTACAATATAGATAACTCTGACGGAGCAAAAAAGGACTTAAACGGCTTTCAGTTTAGAAGAATTTACATAACGGCTGATTATGCAGTCGCAGATAATTTTGACGCTCGTTTCAGATTAGAATCAGATCAAAGCGCAAATTCAAATACCGCAGGCGGTAAAATTGGCGTAATGGTTAAAGACGCATACATCAAATGGAAAGGCGTTTTTACCGGATCGGACTTGACCTTCGGCGTTTCCCCTACTCCTGCTTTTGATATCGCAGAAGCAGCCTGGGGTTATCGTTCAGTTGAAAAAACTATTATGGATTATAATGGAATTGTTTCTTCAAGAGACTTAGGAGTTGACTTACGCGGTAAAATTACCGAAAGCGGTTCAGTTAACTATTGGGTAAAAATTGCCAACAATTCCGGCAATGCTTCAGAAACAGATAAATATAAAAGATATTATGCTTTAGTTCAGGTTAAACCTGCTGAAGGCTTCCAGGCTACAGGTTACTTTGATTATGCTTCAAAAGCTCAGGTAACTGATAAATTTGATAAATCCTTAAAATCAAACGACGCTGTTGTTGCAGGTCTTTTCTTAAATTATCAACTAAAAAGCGATTTTGCAGTTGGTTTTGAAGGATTTACAAGAAGCATCCAGAATGGCTACAACCAGGCAAATTCTACTACTGCATTAAAAAATCAGAGCACATTAGGATTATCTTTTTGGGCATGGGCAAGCTTAACAGAAAAAATCAGAGTTGTTGCAAGATATGACAATTACGATCCCAATACAGATAAAGACAACGACGGAACCAGCTTGATTGTTGCCGGATTAGACTTCAAAGTAGCTAAAAATGTTAGCATTATCCCAAATATCGAAGTTTTAACCTATCAGACAGCTCCAAAATTAAACGGCTCTACATCTACTAAAGATTTCCAGGGCAAAGTTACAATGGCAATATCATTCTAATTATTATAAATTAAAAGGAACAAAAAGAAATGAAAGTAAAATCAATTTTAGCAGGACTGCTCTTAACGCTTTCCATGTCAGTTGTCGCTAACGCGCAATTGCAGTTAAACGGCGCAGGAGCTACCTTCCCGGCAGTAATCTACTCAAAATGGTTCGATCAGTATAAAAACATGACCGGCGTTCAGTTCAATTATCAGGCAATTGGCAGCGGCGGCGGTATCAAACAAATCACCGAAGGCACTGTAGATTTTGGCGCGACTGACGGTCCAATGACCGACCAGCAATTATCAGAAGCTAAAAGCAAACAGGGTTCAGAAGTTCTTCATATTCCTACAGTTTTAGGCGCAGTTGTTATTAGCTACAACCTGCCTGGAATCGGCAAAGGATTAAACTTAGACGGTTATACTCTATCTGAAATTTACCTTGGTAAAATTACAAAATGGAACGATAACGCAATTAAAAAACTTAATCCAAAACTTAATCTGCCAAACAAAGCTATTGTTGTAGCTCACAGATCAGACGGCAGCGGAACTTCTTTTATCTTCACTGATTATTTAGCTAAAGTTAGCAAAGACTGGTCAGGTAAAGTTGGTAAAGGCACGTCAGTTAACTGGCCTGTAGGTTTAGGCGGCAAAGGCAACGACGGAGTTGCAGGTATAGTTAAACAGACAGAAGGCGCAATTGGTTATGTTGAATTAGCTTACGCAGTAAAAAACGGAATCCACTATGCTAATATGAAAAACAAAACTGGTAAATTTATCGAACCTTCTTTCGCTTCAGTTAGCGCAGCTGCTGAAGGATATGCAAAAAACACACCTGCTGATCTTCGCGTTTCAATCACTGATGCAGGCGGCAAAGATTCATATCCAATCTCAGGTTATACATGGTTGTTGGTTTATCAGAATATGAAAGACGGAGCTAAAGCTGCTGAATTAGTAAAATTCTTAAAGTGGTCTTTAACTAAAGGTCAGGCTTATGCAACAGGTTTATACTACGCTCCGCTTCCTAAACAAGTTGTAAAACTTTGCGAAAAAAGAATAGCTTTAATAACTGCTAACGGTAAAAAAATAAAATAAACTGATGAGTTCATCAATGAATAACGAATTAAGCGATTCTATAAAAGACAAACTCACCAGAAAATTAATAAGTTCGCACAACATGGGCGACTTTATATTTGAAAAACTGACACTGTTATTTACAGTGTCAGTTTTTTTACTAGTAATTTTGATGGGATACGAGATGTATCAGGGTTCCCGGCTTTCTATAGCAAAGTTCGGCTGGGGCTTTTTATCCAGCTCTACGTGGGATCCGGTACAGGAAATTTACGGCGCTCTGCCTATTATTTACGGAACGGTAGTGTCTTCAGCATTAGCTTTGATAATAGCTCTTCCGTTAAGCATAGGAATTGCAATATTTTTGGCGGAAATTGCTCCGGATTGGTTAGAAAAACCAGTCTCATTTTTAGTTGAGCTTCTTGCCGGAATTCCAAGCGTTATATATGGTCTTTGGGGAATATTTGTTTTAGTCCCCTGGCTTAGACAATCAGTCGAGCCTTATTTATCAGAAAAGTTTGGCTATCTGCCAATATTCACAGGCGCGCCTTACGGGTTTGGCATGTTGGCCGCGGTATTGATTTTAGCAATAATGACCCTGCCGATAATTTCATCAATCTCCAGAGACGTGCTAAAATCCATCCCTTACTCTCAACGCGAAGCGGCGTTAGCTCTTGGCGCAACCAGATGGCAGTCTACTCTTATAGTATTAAAAGACGCTAAGTCTGGTATACTTGGCGCAACAATGCTTGGGCTTGGCAGAGCAATTGGCGAAACAATGGCGGTAACCATGGTTATTGGCAACAGAGCTTTAATTTCTCCTTCATTGTTCGACCCCTCTTACACTATGGCAAGCGTGATAGCTAATGAATTTACTGAAGCCACCTCGCAATTATATTTAAGCGCATTGACTGAACTGGCTTTAGTTCTTTTTGTAATTACAATTGTTATTAATGCGCTGGCAAGATTATTAGTCTGGAGCATGAGCAGAAAATGGAAAACAAGCTGATGGATTCAAAATATTTCTTTTATAGAAAAAAAATTACAAGTTCTATAATGATGTCGCTCACGTTTATTGCGGCTTTAGCGGCAATCATTCCCCTTATCTTTATTTTTTATTATACAATTTCTAAGGGCGTTACTTACTTTAATTTTAATTTCTTTGTGGCAATGCCCAAGCCGGTCGGCGAGTCTGGCGGTGGAATGGCAAATGCAATTATGGGCACATTAATCTTAATTGGATTAGGCGGCGCTATCGGCATACCAATAGGCATTCTATCTGGCACATACTTAGCTGAGTTTGGCAATAATAAATTTGGATTTTTGGTCAGATTTATGACCGACGTATTAAGCGGCGTGCCTTCAATTGTTGTCGGCGTTGTAGCTTATACTATGATAGTCATTCCAATGAAGCATTTTTCGGCTCTTGCAGGCGGTATAGCGCTTGGCATACTTGTAATACCAACTATTACACGAACTACCGAAGAAATGATACGGCTTGTTCCAAGTTCCTTACGCGAAGCGGGATTGGCTCTTGGATTGCCTAAATGGAAAACGACTATTGCAATTGTTTTAAGAACTGCATGGAAAGGAATAGCGACCGGCGTACTGTTGGGGTTATCACGCGCAGCCGGCGAAACCGCTCCTTTGCTTTTTACAGCTTTGGGAAACAGATTTTGGTCTACCAATATCGGACAGCCAATGGCTTCGTTGACCGTCTATATTTACGATTACGCAAAATCCCCATTTGAAGACTGGAATCAACAAGCCTGGACGGCTGCTTTAGTTCTAATACTACTGATTTCCATTCTTAGTTTACTATTTAGAATTATAACCAGATCAAAATATAAAACGAATTAGGTCTTTTAACTTATGGATATAAAATTATCAATAAAGAATCTTGACGCTTACTATGGTAAAACCAAAGTTCTTCATAATATCTCTTTAGATATCCCAAAGAACAAAGCCGTAGCTATTATCGGTCCTTCCGGATGCGGCAAATCTACTTTTATCAGATGCCTAAACAGAATGCACGAAGTTGTCGGCGGTTCTATTACCGGATCAATTATGATGGATAATGAGGAATTATCTAAAAAAGATCCTGTTTTACTGCGTAAGAGAGTCGGAATGGTTTTTCAAAAACCGAACCCATTCCCAACTATGTCAATATTTAATAACGTTGCCGCAGGCCTTAGACTGAACGGCATCAGAAACAAAAAAATTATCGCTCCAATTGTAGAAAAATGCTTGAAACAAGCGGCTTTGTGGGACGAAGTAAAGGATAACTTAGACGACTCCGGAGCTAATCTTTCCGGCGGTCAACAGCAGAGGCTCTGCATAGCAAGAACTCTTGCCGTAGACCCTGAAGTTATTCTAATGGATGAGCCGGCAAGCGCGCTTGACCCTATTTCTACTACTAAAATTGAAGATTTAATTTTTGAACTAAAGAAAGATTATACAATTGTTATTGTTACTCACAATATGCAGCAGGCCGCCAGAGTAAGCGATTATACGGCGTTCTTTTACATTGGCGAGTTAGTTGAGTTTGACGTTACAAGCAAAATATTTATGTCTCCGGCTAAAAAGCAAACGGAAGATTACGTTCGCGGCCGGTTCGGTTAATTAAAAAAAAGGATTTTTTATGCAGTTACATTTTAATCTTGAAGTAGATAAACTAAAATCGAGTCTGCTCCAGATGGCTTCATTGGTCGACCAGCAGGTTGATAGCGCCTTAAATGCATTGGAAAACGCTCAGGCTGAATTATTTAAGGAAATAAAAGCAAAAGATCTGGAAATTGACGCTTATGACAATCTTATCCAGACTCAGTGCGCTAATATCTTCGCTTTATTTCAGCCTGTAGCCAGCGATTTGAGGTTTATTATGTCGGCTCTGATGATTAATAATCAGCTTGAAAGATGCGGCGATATTGCAGTAAATATTGCGCAGAGAGTTAAAAAAACTACAGCTCAAAAAGCGCTGATTGAAGAATCGCAGATTGTAGATATGGGCAAGCAGGCAAAAGATATGCTCAAAAGAACAATTGACGCGTTTATTAATAACGACATTGAACTTGCAAATAAAGTAATTGATAACGACGATATTGTAGACGGATATAACAAAAAAATATTTAAGTTTTTAATCACAAAAATGCAAAGCAATTCCGAACTTATCGAACCCTGTTCTCATTTGCTTATTCTTAGCCGGCACATTGAGCGTCTTGCAGATCACGCGGCTAATATTTCCGAAGATATTTTATTCCTCCTTGAAGCGCGGGTAGCTTCTCATCAGAAAAAACTTACGCCTCCCAAAGACGAAAATTAATTTTTGCGTATTTGCCGCACAAAATTAAATTAACAAAAAGTCCTTCCCAATTAATTGAGAAGGACTTTTTTGTTTTTGTTCTATGCGTTAATCGTTGTTAAAAAACCAAAGGATTACAGATTTTATTTAATCCTTCGGATTCAAATTATTGCATAACTTTTTACGTACTTTCTATTTACAAATATTTGTAACGAACAATTTACGGATTAAAGCTATAGACATAAGAATACCCTATAAACCAACCGACAGTAGTCCCAATTATAATCCCTAGGGGGACTTCATATACAATTGCAGAGAGATAATCATAAGAGTTATGAGATTTTATGGGTATAACTTTAGTTCCGACACAAATAGCGCTAACTGCCACTCCAGCAAGTAATCCAAGCGGGAGCCCTAACCATTGTTTTTTATACCTTGCGTCTTTTACTTTGCTTATTTGCAAATACTCGTTATTTAGCTTTTGCCCGTCTTTATGCAAAACAAGAGTATCGTTTGATACGCTTGCTCCATAAGGCGCTACAAACGAGCTGTCATTAGTTAATGTAATTTCAATACTTCTATCATCACAAGATTTGTTAAAATCTTTATATAAATTTTCTTTAGAATAATGCCCATTAACAACATATTCTGATGAACAATCTAAAGAAATAAATGATAAAAATATTATTAAAGAACAAATTATATTTTTCATATAGATAATGCGTTTGGATTTGCAGTAGTTGGTTTTTTATAGGAAATTACATGGGTAGCAATGTAAGCGTCTAATTGTTTTAGTCTATTTGTATCAGCATCTTTTTTTACAAGAAGTGCTTTCCCACTTTGGGGCAATGTAATAAGGGTATCATCAGACGTAAGGTTTTTACACAAACTCATAATATTAGTATTTGATTTCTGGTTTTTTTCAGAAGGCGGCGAAGTTAAACTATTTTCACCGCTGCAACTAACAAAAAAGTTTGAAAAACCGATAAGTAAAAAAGAAAAAGTCAGAAAACGAATTTGATATTTCATGATAGCTCCCTGATTGTATGATACAATTATGCTTTTAATTAAGCGATAGTATTCATAATCGGATGCAATTAATTTTTAACAAAGGAAAATCCTTTAGTGCTATTCATTCAAACAATCTCCGCCTTATTATCCGTCCCACTTTTTTAATCATTAGTATCTTAATTAAGATAAAGATAATTATCATTAATGTCAATCCAAAACTGATATTTAGAACACGCGCAACAACTAAGACTTTATCTGATTTTAGGCAAATAATTTGCTTTTACAGGATTATAACGGTACTTTTACAAAATAAGAGCAAGAAAGGTGAAGGCGAGAATTAAAATCCGGGTGATTTCTTGGTTCAGCAAAAAAAAGACATGTGTTATAGGTAGATGAGTCCTAAAAACTGAATCGACAAAGAAGCAATAGCGAATTAGAACTAAAAGGGGAAATCGAGGAGGGTTAGGACGTGTCTTCAGTAGTATAACTGAAGAAGAACTTACAAACAAGAAAAATTATATGCGACCGCTGATTAAATATTATCTCTTTTGGTAATTATAACAGGCATTGAAAAGTTGATTAAAATTTAAAAACGACAAAACTAAAGGGAAAAAATATGCGACCACTTCTAACATTTGCTTTATTCTTATCAATAGCCATTTCTACATTCAGCCAAAACTATTGGCAATATTTATCTGGGTCCCCCACCAATGTAACCTGTATAGCCTCTGATACTAATGGCATATTGTATGCCGGTACAAGTCCTTCAGATGACAGTGGAAAAGTATATCGTTCAACTGATAAGGGCGGCAATTGGACTGCTCTGGCTCCATTATCGTCTCAGGGTCTTGGTATAATAACTTCTATTATTGCAAAACCAAATAATTATATTTTAGTTAAAACTGATTCAAAAGCATATAGATCAAGCGATAATGGCAATACATGGAACTCCATTCATTCTTTTACTGGAAGTATTATTTCGATAGCGAGTTGCCCAAACGGTTATTTGTATGACGCCGAATATGCAGATAGTACATCGCTCGTATCTGTATGTCGTTCTACTGATGATGGAATTACATGGACGAAAGTCTCAACACTTTCAAAATATTCAAATGCCAGCTCAACAACAGTACTTGTTGCGGATTTTAAAAACTATATTTACTCCTATAACGAGTATGGCAGTAACACTATCTGGTGTTCTTCCGACGATGGCACAACATGGCACCCGGTAGAAAGTGGTTGGCTGCAGGGGACTTCGATTTTCGCAATGTCGGCAGCTTCTGACATAGTATTTGCATTTTCGTTCTCAAATAGCGGCTTTTATAAGTCAACGGATAACGGCGACAACTGGACAGCCGTAAGCGATAAGCAGTGCAGTTTAGCTCCTACTATCAGTAGTATAAAAATAAATTCAAAAGGCATGCTTTTGGGAGTTAATGCTATTGGCGGCGTAATAAGATCAACAGATCATGGCAATAGTTGGGAAAATATGTGTAGCGATACTATTTTCCAGTCGCCAACATGGACTGGCGTCGATAATGTAATTTCTTCAGATGACTGTATTTACATCGGGACTCAAGCTGGTATTTATAAAAGTGTTAATACAACCATAATTAACCCAACATCCGTTAAACAAGGCGCAATGCTTCCTTCAGGTTTTTCTCTTTCTCAGAATTACCCTAATCCATTTAATCCTTCTACAGTAATTAAATACTCCATTTCTTCAACAAGCCATGTAAGACTAATAGTCTTTAACTCGCTTGGTCAGGCAGTACGGGAATTGGTTAATGAAAATAAAAATGCCGGGAATTATGAAATCCAATTTGACGGAAGTAAGTTATCCAGCGGAGTTTATTTTTATACAATGACCGCTAATGATTTCTCTTCTGCAAGAAAATTTTTATTACTTAAATAATTTAGGCATATCCACTGACGTCTTAGAACCGGCAGACCATGCGGCTAATATTTCCGAAGATATTCTGTTTCTTCTTGAAGCGCGGGTAGCTTCTCATCAGAAAAAACTTACGCCGCCTAAAGATGAAAACTAATTTTTGCGTATTTGCCGCGCAAAATTATATTAGCAAAAAGTCCTTCCCAATTAATTGAGAAGGACTTTTTTTATTCTTTTCACCTTATATGAAACGCATGCGAAGAAACGGCAAACACAATAAACAACACTAATACAATCGCTGTTATAGCTTCTTTGCTTAGAGCTATTCCTTTTACTTTGTTTAAATAAGCGTTCAGCGCTTTTCTATTAAAGATTATATGGGTTATAGCAAAAATTGTAAACAATATGGCTGATGTATTGTGTACGCTCATCCAGAAATGTCTTTCCGGCGTAAAAAGAGAAAATTGTAAATTGTGATTCATTATTCCAGAAACTGGCAATGCAATTCCTGAAACAAACATAGCCACGGATATAAACGCACGCTTATTAAACGGCTTCTTTATTATTTTCTGTTCCATTTTTTTCTTTCCTATTAATTATTTTTAACGCTGTAATTGCGCCTTTATCGCAGGCCTTAACGCAGCGCAAACAGCCGATGCATTTTTCAGGATTATCTATATGCGCATGTTTGTGTCCTAAAAAATTAATTTTGCCTATTACTCCGCGCGAACAATTTTCCACGCAGTTCCAGCATGCCTTGCAGCGGCGGCTGTCTATTTTAATGAACTCTGTTTCAAGATGATTACGGCTGAATATAAATTTTTTCATATTTTTTATTTCTAAAATAATCCCGCCTGATTTCAGAAACGATAACAATTGTTAATAAATAGCAATGGATATTGGGGTTTTTTACTTTTACGGGTTTGAATACAGTATATCTTTTATTATTTTTGCCCTAAAAGACGAGCGATTTATGAAAGTATTTTTTTGCTGCCTTAATCTAATGTTACAGTTAAAATACATCCATTCTTGTTTATTTTGATTTTTAGATCAAAGATCGTCGCAAAACAAAATTTTTAATAACCAATTAACGAATAAATCTTACATTCAATTATGGACAATAAATACGACATACTGATTATTGGAGGCGGAACAAGCGGCGTTGCGGCAGGCATACAGGCTGCGCGTCTTGGCGCCAAAACTATTATTGTGGAAGAAACCCCCTGGCTTGGCGGTATGATTACCTCTGCCGCGGTATCGGCTTTTGACGGAAATAAATACGCCCTCGGAGGCGGAATTTTTGGCGAGCTTAGAAAAAAAATTGAAGACTACTACGGCGGCGCTGATAAAACTTTTACCGGATGGATCAGCCTTACCTGTTTTGAACCTAAAAAGGGAAAAGACTTTTTGCATGAGATAGCTAACGCAGAAAAAAATCTCACTTTCCTTTTTGAACGTAAACTTGTAAAAGTTTTAAAAAACGGAGATAAAATTATTGGCGCAGTTGTTAAAGATACAAACGACGCCGAATTGGAAATTAAAGCGGATATAACTATTGAAGCTACCGAGTATGGCGACGTTCTTGCATTGGCCGACGTTCCCTATCGGCTTGGACGCGATTCAAAAGCTGATACTCTTGAACCGCACGCTCCCGAACTTGCGGACGGCGAAGTGCAGGATATGACTTTTTGCGCAATCTTAAAAAAATATCCGGGCAAAGCTCCCGCCGTGCCTGAACCGAAGAACTACAACCCGGAATTGTTTATAAATTCTACCGCGGTGGATAGCAATACTACAGATGAAAAATACTTAAACCACAAATTGCACGATTGGAATAGTTTTATTTCTTACGCGGCCTTGCCAAACGATAAATATCTGCTTAACTGGCCTTTCAGATCAAACGATTACCCTACTACATTAGAAATTTACGAAGATATTTCTTCCCGGCCGGAACATTTTAGAAAAGCAAAAGAGCTTACTTTAGCTTATGTGCATTACATGCAGACAAAACTTGGTCATCCCGAATGGGGTTTAGCCACAGACGAATTCCCAACTGAAGACAACCTGCCGTTTATCCCGTACGTAAGAGAGAGCCGCAGAGTCAAAGGCGTTAGGCTTATGGTTGAAGAAGACGTGGTCCCCGCAGAAGGCTCGTTCAGACCGCCATTACAAAGAGACGGCATTGCAGTAGGCGACTACTTCCTCGATCATCATCACAGCGCCGCTTTCCGCGCGCCTGGCGAAAGATTAGAAGAGAACCTGCCGGCTAATGCGCCTTTCCAGATTCCATTAGGATGCCTTATTCCGGCAGAAACAGAGGGGCTTGTAGTTGCTGAAAAAAGCATATCGGTAACCCATATAGTTAACGGATGCTCGCGGCTTCAACCAGTTTCTATGTTAATTGGGCAGGCCGCCGGAGCCCTTGCGGCGATTGCAGTTGCAAAAGGGATAAATCCGCGCGAAGTTGAAGTAGAGGCTGTTCAGAATGTTCTGCTCAAAGCCGGATGTCAGCTTTTCCCTTATAAAGATTTGTGGAACACCCATCCCGCTTTTGAAGCAGTTCAGCATTTAGCTTTAAAGGGAATCTACGTAGATAGCGATACGTTTGAGTTTGATCCGGAAAAAATTGTTACTCCTGAAGAAGCCGAAGGCTGGCAGCAATTATATGGCGTAAACTTTATTCCTTTAGCAGGCTTAACCCGCGCCGAAGCTGCTATTATGGCTTACGAATCTATAAAATAAAATCATTAAAAAAATAACCGCAGAACTTTTACGCTCTGCGGTTAAAAATAATTCAAAAAAAGTGAACTTCCGATAACGTCCTTTCTTATCTATTACCAGCCGTTATACAAACCTTCCTGAAGATAAGCTTCTTTTTCTTCCGGCGTCATTTCTGGTTCCGGCGGAATCTTTGCTAATTCTTCCTGGCGCTTTCTTTCTCTTTCTTCTAGAATTGCATGGTATTCCGTTTCTCTCTTTTTCTTTAAGAAGTTGCCTGCAACCGCAGGGAATAACTCAAGTAATAATTCTTCTTTTTCGTTTGCCGCAAGTTTTGCGCCTTCAAATTCCGGGAAAGAAGGGTTGTCCTGTTTTTTGTATTTTGAAGTGTCATAAGGTACTTCTTCTTTTGAACCGGTTAGAAATTCTCTAAACTCCGGATCTACAGGATAAGGAGTCGTTCCGTAAACGCCTTTTACCAGATTAACAAACTGTACCGATTTTGTAGTATAAAATGGCTGACCTTTTGTTTTATCTACTATACAGTTAACAGCCTGAGCGCCAACAATCTGACTTGTAGGGGTTACAAGCGGAGGCAATCCGGCGGCTAATCTTACATCAGGTACAATTTTCATAACGTCGTTTAGCAAATGATCTAATTTGCCCTGTTTTAACTGCGCAAGCATGTTGGTATACATACCGCCAGGAATTTCAGCGTCTTTTACTATCTGGTTTGGTCCAGGGAAGTTAAAATATTCGTCAATTTTAGCGCATTCTTCAACTAATTCGTCATATTTTTCCGCTTTAGCAAGCTCAATAGCATTATCGAAAACCGCGTCAATTTCAGGCGGAAGCTTATCTTTTGCAATATCAAATGGACGAGGGAATTTCTTTGTAGTATCAAAATTTTCAAGTTCCTGCCGTATGCCTAAAAGCTCTCTGTTAATATCGGCGACAGCTTCAAGGTCTACTCCGGTATCAAGCCCTAATTTATCTGCAAAAATCTGCATTACTTCAAAAGCGGGAGCCGCAGGTCCGCCTGCAAAATTCATTATAACTGTGTCTATAATATCCACGCCGTTAATCATTGAGACTAAAAGGGTAGGTATGCCATAACCCGGAGTACAGTGGGTGTGAATATCAATAGGGACGGAAATTTCTTTTTTCAATTCTCTGATTAGAGGTCCGGCTACCTGAGGCGGAATTAAACCTGCCATATCTTTTATTGTAATAATATCGGCGCCGAAGCCTTCGAGCTGTTTTGCAAGTTCTATAAAATAATCCTGAGTAAAAATATTTATTTTTTTACCAGTTAAAGTCCGTTTCATTTTGTAAGAAAAACTATATTTAGGATCTACTGTGTAACAAACCGCGCAATCGGCAAGACCGCCGTTCATTTTTACATAGTGGATTGTCGATTTCATATTAGTAATATCGTCCAACGCGTCAAATATTCTCATTATTCCGATGCCGGATTTAACTGCATTTCTGTTAAATCCCTCAATTACGCTATCGGGATAAGGATTATAACCGAAAAGATTCCTGCCTCTTGAAAGAGCCGTAAGCTTAGAAACATCGCCAATAACCGCCTTAATTGATTCTAAACGGTACCACGGGTCTTCTCCCAGATAACGCATAATAGAATCAGGAACTGCGCCTCCCCAGACTTCAATCGCATAAAAATGAGCTTTTTTATATAAGTTGAGTAGTTTTTCAACCTGCCGCTGGCTCATTCTTGTTGCAAACTGAGACTGCTGCCCATCTCTCATGGTCAGGTCTCTTATTAACAATTTCTTTTTCATAATAATCTCTTAAATATTATTTATTATAAATGCGGAACAATAACTTAATTTGAAAAGTTTATATAGTTATAAATTCTTCTCGAATTAAAATTAAGTAATTAATAATAATATTTCATTATAAAATAAAAATATTATTGTTTCAGATAGAATATTTTTTAAGAGGTCAGACTATGAGTCTTTATCCGTTTTTAGTAGTAGTGCATATTATATCGTCAGTAATCTGGCTTGGCGCTTTTCCGGCGCAGTTAATTATAGAAAAATCGCTCGCCTCGGCTAAAGGAAAATCAGGCGAACGGCGGCTGGCTTCAGTTTATCTTGTGTTAATAAATATTGGCGGAATGGCCGGTATGAGCGGTATTCTTGTTACCGGGATACTGCTTGTTTCTATACTCCCATTTTACTCGTTTTTTAATTTTAGCGCCGACCACTGGCTGGCTGCAAAACAGGTAATAATGGTTATTTTGCTTGTCCTTACGTTTGCGCTGATAATTCCTTCCGGTAAAAAACTACGCCAACTGCTTGGAGCCGATTTAGAAAACAACCAGCCTTTAAGCGATGAATTTTATCCGGCTTTAAAGAAGCTTTCCAAAGTATCATTAATACTAAACCTGCTTGTATTAATTAATTTTCTGCTGGCAATTACGCACAGGTTTTTGGGATAAGGATAAAATTTTAGAATATTGTATCTTTAATTTTTTTGTGGGACAGGCGCCATCGCCTGTCCTGCCTTGTCCTGTTTCTTCATGCATGATTATTTATGCAAGATCAATCTTGAGCAGAGGCTGGCTTATTAGAATAATACATTAAAAGAAATTGCTTCTCCCCCACCTATTATTCTCGTGTAAATACTTCTATGTCCGACCGAATTGAAATTTGATTATTAATCTGTCTTGTATTATCAATGGACTCTTTTAATTCCATCCTGATTTTTTTATTTAAATTATTCTTACCCAAAGCTATTGAGGTTAATGGAAAAATTCTTTGGCAGCTTACATCTTTATATAAAAACAGTTCAAGATATTCTTTTTTTTTACCTTCAAATTCTTTAATCTTGATAGATTTTTCTAAACATTTGGGTTGTCCATAATATAATAACCGCCATTCATTTTCGTCTTTATACTGATAATCCTTAAAATATGTCGATAGTTCGAAAAAAGCATTTGCAGCATGCATTGCAACATGAGGCATATATTGGTTTGCAACTTTGTCATTCGCTAGATTTTTATAAAATTCAAAACAATCTTTTGCTCTATTAACTTGTTCATCTCTATTATATATAACTTTCCTCAATGCAGCTTTACATTGTTTTGAACCGGGCATATTCAAGTTATCGCTATAATTAATAAAGGATGGATATTCATGACTATTAAAATCTATCCCGATACAGCAACCTTTCTCTTCATCTGCATATTCTTTCCATTGTCTTTCCAAATTATTGTTTTCACTAAAACATGTAATAAAAAAATTAAAAATATCCTTAATAATGCATTTATCAAAAACTTGCCCGACTATATTTCTGAACGATTTGCTTTTTTCATCTTTTTCGTCAGCAATTATTTCATTTATTAAGGATATCCCATAGTTAATTTCCTTATTATCATTTACATATTCAATATTTGTACAAAAGAAAGACCGATTGCTTAGTATTCCTTTTATGCCGTTTAGATTAGAATAGTGATATAAAATCAAATCATTTTCAAAATTATGATATTCCAATTGTGAAGATATGTAGCACTTGATTATTTCCTCAATTCCTGGAGGTATAGGCTCAATCCCATACAAAGGGATTGGTTCAGCTTTATAAGCCATTTGTTTTTGCCAATATTAAAATAGTTTATAAATATTTGCATTATTGCAAAAAGAATATCCGGATTAGTAGAGCAGTATAATTACTATTTATAACCTAATTAAATTGTCGCAGAAATACAATCAAGATTGTTCATACAAGCTATTTTTAAACACACCCCTTTTAATCCGCCTCTCGAGAGGGGAAAAACGCCTTCTCCGCCTTCGGCGGAGAAGGCGTTAGGGGTGTGTTGTTTTTAACATATTAGTTGCAATAAATTGTTTTGTCCGTGGCGTCCTGAAATAAGCTGACAAAAAAAGACGAGAGCTAATTATTTTGCAAATCCGCCCAATCTCCCCGCCGGAAAAAGAGAATATAATTTAGATTGATTAGCAGGACATTCTTTCCTAACTTTAACAGCATTTTAATAAATTTTATGAAAAAAATACTTCTATTAGGTTCTACCGGCTCTATTGGAGTTAATACTCTTAACGTCATCAGGGTTTTTAAAGATCTGTTCAGCGTTACGGCTCTTGCCGTTAACAGCAACATCAGTTTACTGGAAGAACAGATTAACGAATTCCATCCTGAATGCGTTGTTGTTAAAGACGAAGCAGCCGCAGACGAATTGCGAAAAAGAATTAACGGCAAAACCGAAGTCCTATCCGGCAGCAAAGGACTTATTGAAGCCGCTAAGCGGTGCGACTACGATATTTTTGTAGGCGCAATGGTAGGCTTTTGCGGTCTTGCCCCTGCAATTGAAGCCATTAGAAAAGGCGCAAGGATAGCTTTAGCCAACAAGGAAACTCTTGTTGTTGCTGGCAGACTGGTTACCGAGCTTTGTAAAAAACACAACGCCGAGCTTATACCTATAGACAGCGAGCATAGCGCAATTTTTCAGTGCTTAGAAGGCGAAAATAAAAATGCAATCGGCAAAATAATTTTAACCGCTTCTGGCGGACCGTTTTTATACAAAGACAAAAACTCGCTTGAAAACGTAACTGTAGAAGAGGCGCTCAATCATCCTAACTGGAAGATGGGAAGCAAAATTACAATAGACTCCGCCTCTATGATGAATAAAGGATTAGAGGTAATAGAAGCATACTGGCTTTTTGGCTATCCTACCGAAAAGATAGAAATTGTAATTCACCCCCAGTCGATAATCCATTCGATGGTGGAATTAGTTGACGGCTCAATTAAAGCGCTGCTAAGTTCGCCGGATATGAAACTGCCTATTCAATATGCGCTCTCGTATCCCGAAAGGCTGCAAAGCTGCTTTGTAACTACAAAATTACCGTTAATCAAAAATCTTACGTTTTTTGAGCCCGATTTTGATAAATTTGAATGTTTAAAATTAGCCTTTGAAGTATTGCAGAGCGGAGGAACGGCCCCATGTATTCTGAATGCGGCAAATGAAATAGCCGTAGATAAATTTTTAAAGAAAGAGATTAAATTTACTGCAATTCCGCAGATAATAAAAAAGTCATTAGACAAAATAGAAAATCATAAAACCCCCGATTTGGAAATGATTTTTGAATGCGATAGACAGACCCGTGAATTCGCATCAAGTTTAAATTAATAGGAGAAGTCCAGTTATATGAGTGAAGTAATTTATTTCGTTATCACAATAGGCATTTTGGTTTTTATTCATGAATTCGGTCATTTTGCCTCTGCTAAACTTTGCGGAATGCGCGCAGAAATTTTTGCTCTTGGTTTTGGCAAAAGACTGTTTGGATATAATAAAATAACCGGATTTACATTTGGCGACCTGGCAAAAGATTTTGACGGTCAGGGCAATACCGATTACAGAATTTCCTTAATCCCTCTCGGCGGTTATGTTAAAATATCCGGCATGGTGGATGAAAGCTTTGATACCGCGTTTATTGGAAAGACTCCTGAACCATACGAGTTCCGCGCTAAACCGACAACGCAAAAAGTATTTGTTATTACCGCAGGCGTAATAATGAACATTCTGCTTGCGTTGATGATTTTCTGGGGCGGAAATTACTTCCAGGGCAAGGAATACTGGAAAACCACAACAATAGGTTTTATAGCTCCTAAAAGCGGAGCGGACCAGGCCGGGTTTAAGTCTAACGATAAAGCCCTTACTATTAACGGTAAAAAAGTTACATACTGGGAAGACGTTAATTCTGAAATTTATGTAAATGCAAACGGGAACAAAATTCCTTTTACAATTCTGCGCGACGGAAAGGAAATAAAACTTGACATAGACCGTTCGTTAATCCCTTCTGAAAAAACCGGATTGGAATTTCTTACTCCTGCAAATCTAAGTCCCGCTATTGGCGACGTTCTTGGCAAATCTCCGGCTCATAAAGCGGGCATTAAAACAGGAGATATACTTCTTGAGCTGAAGGGCTCCCCGCTGTTAGACGCTACGCAAACTACTCAGATAATTTCTTCCAATAAGAATACGCCGCTGCCTTTACGCGTTTTACGCGGCAAAGATACGCTTAATCTTACTGTCGTTCCGGGCGCAGATGGTAAAATTGGAATATCGCTTAAAAATCTATTTACCGGACAGATTGAATATCATACTTATGGTTTCTTCGCTTCATTTTATTACGGAGCTATAGACATCTATAAAGTTACTTCAATGACGCTTACAATGCTGCGTAAAGTTGTAACGGGTAATTTAGAGTTTTCAAAAGCGTTTGGCGGACCTATAAAAATTGCGCAGTACGCTTCTAAGTTTGCTGATTCAGGCATCGCAAGTTTCTTAACGTTCCTTGCTTTATTAAGTCTGAGTTTAGCTACTATAAATATTCTCCCCTTCCCTGCATTGGACGGAGGACATTTTGTTATTATTGTTCTTGAAGGTATTTTCAAAAAGGAAATACCGATTAAAATTAAAATTGCAATACAAAACACCGGTTTTGTGCTGCTTCTTATTTTAATGCTCTTTATTGTTTATAATGATATTTTAAACATGTAACCCGCAGTTATTGCGCCCTTACAAATTTTTAACAAAGGTATATTCAATGAGAGTTTATTTTGTAACAAAAGGCAAATGCATATTATTTTGCGTTTGCCTTATTGCTATTTTCTGCGTTGCTGGATGCAAGAACCAGAGTTCTAATTCCAACAGCTTTAAGCAGATGGCTTTTAATATTGATTCCACTCAGATAGGCGAACAGCTTGCGCTGACCGAATATAAATTAAAGATAAACCCTCCCGTAAATATGGAAAAATCCGAAGAGTTTTTTAAGAAACTTTCCGCCAATATTGAGCAAACTGACAAAACCGAAAATGTTTTTGCGGCTAAACCTATTGCCGTATTAGCGGATAAAAAGCTTAACATTCTTGTAATTTCCGGCATCGAACTCTATCAAAAAAATCCATCCGAAGACGGCGTAAAAACCGTATCGGAAATGATAAAAAAACAGTTTAAGAGTAATAACGTCAAATCAGCCGAGTTCTACAAAGGCGACATTAAAATTACTCAGTTTTTAATACAGGATAGCGTAAACGTGATTTTCAAATTATTGCTTACTACTCCCACCAAACAAATTATTCAGTTAGACTATGTGATGCCCCTGATAACTTATCAAAACGAAATTAAGGCTATTGAGTCGTCAATCGGCACAATTAAATTCGATAAATAAAATAATATAATTCTATAAATCATTATAAGGAGTTCTTATGCAAAAAAGAGCTATATCAACATTTTTATTAGTAATGTTTCTTATGCTTTTTGTATCTGGATGTATGACAAATATTCATACTGTCGGGAAAGGCGGATCTAATTCCGAAACCGTTATCGATAGACAATGGTATGTGCTATGGGGCTTGGTTCCAATAAATGCTGTTAACACTAAAACGATGGCAGGAGGCTCTTCTAATTACACCATTAAGACAGAGCAATCCCCTATCGACGTTGTAATAAATTGCGTTGCTGGGTTTGTAACAGTAAGCTGCAGATCGGTTAGCGTAACAAAATAAAACAGAGCTTTATTGAACTCAATAGCCTTAGAGTTTTTTTAGCCAGCATCAAAACATATCCGTATTTCAAATTTTATTTTTCTTATGAATTTACCGGGCGCTATTCCTGAATACGCGCCCATCTGAATAATATAAAACTTTCCCGCCATTTTTCTTTTCAGTTACTTTATTTTTGCGCCAATTAACAAGTTGTATTTTTATATTTTGTTTACGAAATTTTAAATAACATTACGGATGAAAACTTACTTTGAATTATAAAGTTGCAGTTAATAGAAAAGCCTTATTGGTAATTGATATTCAAGAAAATTTGGTTAACCCAGATTCAAAATTTCATATTGGTACGGCGGAAATTGATTTATTTTTTCAAAACTTAAATGAGTCTATCGTCAAGTTTAATGATAATAATGATTTAGTGATATATGTTGTAAATGAATGGACAAACCCGTTCATAAATTTAGTAACTAGTAATACTTGTAAAAAAGGAGGACCTGGGGTTGGCCTTGATAAAAAATTAGTTATAGTAAATGATAGTATTTACTCAAAATCAAAACCAAACTCATTGTCAAATAAAGATTTACTGAAATACCTAAAAGACAATAATATTACCGATGTTTTCGTTATGGGCCTGCTTGCTGAAGGATGCGTTAAGGCCACCGTTAAAGGATTAATAAAAGAGAAGTTTAATGCGGTTGTAATTGAAGATGCTTTAGGTTCAAAAAATGAGATGAATAAATCTAAAGTGATTAATTATTTACACAAGAATAATATAAAAACAATTAAGACAAAAGAAGTATAATACAGGTCTCTTATAAGCGTCGCAGTTACCCCCAATGTTTTATTATATTAATGGCATACTGATATTTCTAAAGAGTTATTACGCGCCCGATTCTTAATTATAGTTTTGTTTGATAACAAACGGCAATTTTTGTAAGTTGCCTGTAATGGAACAGTATTTCAAAATATTTAAGTTTAATAACGAAGACGCAATTAAAGTAGCCAACTCCACCAACGAGCCTCACATCCACAACTTTGAAGAATTGCTTGTGGGCGCCGAAGGAAAGGTTGAGCATTTTATCGACTTTAAAGTCCTTACGTTCAAGGCTCCATTCATTAGCTTTATTACGCAGGGGAAAATGCACCGCATCAGACCGATGATGGAGAATAATAAATGTAATATCTGGGGGCTCCGTTTTAACAGCGAGTTTCTTCCAGAATCCACTTTCCGCCTGTATTCATATTACCACGATCACGCAAATATTGAACTGAAAGACGGAAACTGTTTTAACCGGATGAACATTCTGTGCGAAATGATGTACGAAGAAATGCAGCGGCCAGACCCCAAACTAGCGGTCGTGCACGATCTCTTAAAAACTTTGTTCACTATGATTGAAACCGAAAGAGACAGGCAGGATGAAGCGGAAAGCTCGATACCATATACGCAAAACACGACTTTCAAAAATTTCTTAAGAATTCTTGAGGATAACTTCCGCAGGTCTGAAGGAGTAGATTATTATTCCGAAAAACTATTTATGTCTTCTCGCAACCTGAATTTAATTTGCCAGAGTATTTTGCATAAAAGCGTTTCAGAGATCATTGAAACAAGAAAACTCATAGAAGCCCAAAACCTGCTTATCTATTCAGATAAAAGTATATCTGAAATTGGTTTTGAATTAGGTTATAATGAGAAAGCATATTTCACAAGTTTTTTCAAAAAGAAGATAGGCCAAACGCCAACCGAGTTTAGGAATGAAATAAGTAAGCTTATTACCTAAAACTACAACTCTATTTCCGAAAACTCATACCTCCCGTCTTCTAATTCTCCTTAAGTTGCATACAGAAATTAAACAAAAGGACAAAACGAAATGAAGACAAGAATTCCATTCAAAACCCTAACCGGGTTATTATTAGCGGCCGCTATTGCTACATTCACAAGCTGCGCCAGTGTTGGCGGAAGCAGCTTAACTAACCAGACGGAAATCGACTCGTTAAGAAGCCAGATAAAACAACTAACTGCTGGGAATGAAGAAATTGCAAAGTCCTTAGTTAAGTTTGACACTTTAGACTTTACAGTTTTTAGCAATCAGGATTGGACCCGCTTACACGAGAGCCATGCAAAAGATATAAAAGTTAACTGGCCTGACGGACATTTTACAATAGGAATTGAACGGCACATTGCAGACTTGAAGGCAATGTTTGTGTACGCCCCTAACACCAGCATTAAGCAGCATCCTGTCCGGTTTGGCTCAGGCAATATGACCGCGGTTACAGGCGTTATGACCGGAACTTTTACCGAGCCTATGCCTATTGGCGACGGAAAATTTATCCAGCCGACAGGAAAATCGTTCTCGCTTCCAATGTGTACTATTGGAATCTGGAAAGACGGAGTAATGATAGAAGAATACTTGTTCTGGGATAACCAGACTTATATGAAGCAGCTTGGTTTATAGCTCAATAATAAAATTAATTAATAATATTAAACAGGAGATACTACAATGTCAGCAAACACAAAATGGGTAATTGACCCTACGCACAGCGAGATTTTATTCAAAGTAAAACATCTTATGATTACTAACGTAAAGGGCGAATTCAGAACTTTTGAAGGCGAACTTAATTCTGATGGAAACGATTTTACTAATGCGTCAGTCAGCCTTAAAATCGAATCTTCGTCTGTTTTTACAAATAACGAAGAACGCGACGCGCACTTAAAAAGCGCCGACTTTTTTGACGTAGATAAATTTAAAGAACTTAACTTTAAAGGAACTTCGTTAGAAAAAAAAGACGACGAAAATTACAAATTAACCGGCGCTCTTACAATGAAAGGAATAACAAAAGAAGTTGTTCTTGACGTTGAACTTGGCGGAATTAATAAAGACCCCTGGGGAAACGAAAAAGCCGGGTTCTCGTTAAATGGCAAGCTTAACAGAAAGGACTGGGGCTTAAACTGGAACGCCGCTCTTGAGACGGGCGGAGTATTAGTCAGCGATGAAGTTAAAATCAGCGCAGAAGTGCAATTTGTTAAACAGGTCTGATTTATAACATGATATTTTACTCGGGTTACGCAATAACATCCTGAATACATTGTCATTCTTGCCAAAGCGGGAATGACAATGTTCTGAGTATTATGAGTTAACAAATGAAAAGAAGAATTTTCTTAAAATCTTTGGCTTTAATGCCGCTAACGGGAACTATGATGGAACTGAATAAATTAAATAAACTGACGGATTCTTTTAACAGCGCCGGGCCAATGCCCGTATTGTTTATAGGGCATGGCAGCCCGATGAACGCTATTGAAGAAAATGAGTTTTCAAATGAGTGGAAGAAAATCGGGACGGAACTCCCTAAACCTAAGGCCATTTTATGCATATCCGCACATTGGGAAACCAAAGGGACTTTTGTTACTGCAATGCAAAATCCTCCTACTATTCACGATTTTGGCGGATTTCCGCAAGAGCTGTTCGACGTGCAATATCCGGCGCCCGGAAGTCCTGAATTGGCGCAGGATGTTAAAAATTTAGGAGAAAAGCCCCAAATTGATTTAGACCAGAAATGGGGTTTAGACCATGGATGCTGGAGCATACTAAAGCATATGTATCCTAAAGCTGACACGCCAATAATTCAAATGAGTTTAGATTACTATCAGTCCCCCAAGAGCCATTACAGTTTAGCCAAAGAGCTTTCCGCGCTCCGCAATAAAGGAGTTTTAATAATTGGGAGCGGCAATATTGTGCACAATCTTGGAAGACTCGATTGGGGCAGACTAAACGAAATAGGCTACGGTTTTGACTGGGCTATTGAAGCCAATGAAACGATGAAGAAACTTATATTGGCTAACGATTATCCGAAACTAATAAATTATACTGCGCAGGGGCGCGCGTTTGATTACGCCATTCCCTCTGCCGAACATTATTTGCCTTTGCTTTATATTTTAGGGTTAAAAGGAGAAAATGAAAAGATCAGTTTTTTTAACGATAAATTAGTCGGCGGTTCGCTTTCAATGACGTCGCTTAAAGTTGATAAACAATAAGTAATGGAGAATTGTGTAAAGACCTGCAAAATCAATTAGTTTACTTATAGTTACACACTCCTGAAAACGCTTAATCCTTCTTGTACAAATTTAAGAGTGTGTTTTACTTAAAATATTTACCGCTATATTGGCGACAAAAAAAAGACTGCTGCCGTTCATATGTCGATTCTCAATTCAGTACATTTGTCATTACGTTATAAATTATTTTAAAAGCTTAGCAAGAAAAGTGGGTTTTGGCGCATGGGCCGAAATAACGCCGGAGTAGCTTTTAAAGAATGGCAGTTCGTATTAAATTTTTTATCTTATCCACCCTAACGCAACGGCGACAAATATGGGGCCGTTGTAAACGCCGTGAATAAAAATTCCCACAAGCGTATTATGAGTTTTGTGATAAGCATAAGGGATAATAATTAAAGCCGGGATAAGGGTTATTAATAAATCCGCTCCAAACGGAATATGAAACGTAGACCATAATAGCGAACACATCAGCCAGGCATATTTGCCGTCAAGCCGCTGCTGAATATAGCCGCGCCATAAAATTTCTTCGCCTACTATATTAAAGAAAAACATTGGAGCCCATACAAGCAGCAGGAATCTTTCCGCTCCCTTAAACGGATGCACTTCCATAAACCAGGGTTGCGTATTCAATGGCTTGCAGCCCATATATTTACTCAGGAAAATCGAACCGCTAAAAATTAATCCCGTAAATAGAAACACAAGTGCCAGACCGCAAATTGCATAGGCCCAGTCCTTTTTTGAAAACGCCTTAATACTTAACGCGGTCATTATTTGCTTAACGCTGGAGTTCCCCTCGTCCCTGACTTTTTTTACGGCATAAATGAACAACGGAATAAACAAAAAATATCCGGTTATAAACCAGTACAATGCCGGGTTCAGCGTAAAGCTATGTTCTAAAAAAGGCAGAACAGTAAACAGCAGCAAATAAAAATATGCCAGAGAACTGATAAAGATTATTGCAGCTTTCAACGGAGTAATTTTATATTTCATAACCAGTTCAATATTCACTTCTTTAATTAGCAAAATTAGTTTGTTTCTTTTAATAACTCTTAATATATGTATGCGTATAACCGTCGCAACCGAAATCGGATAATACTAATTTTGCATTGCTTAGCGAGTTAACATAATATTTTGATGCGAGTCGGTTTGTGTCAGAATAATTAATATTCAAATACCCATAAACGCCCAAATAATCCGAATCACTATATTTGCCAAAAATATAATTAGCCTGCTGAACTATTTTGCCATTCTCTGTTAATATGCACTTCGCTGCACTTACAAACGTTATGGATTTTGTAACGCCGGTTTTCGCCGGCGTCATTACATCATGGCCGGTAAAACCGCCGACGCTTTCCACCCAGACCCACCTGCCTGCTATGTTTGAACTTTGGTTGTTATCTACAACTGCATCGTTACCGCAAGAGGACAATAAAAAGACGCAAAATATAAACGACAAATATTTAATGCGTTTCATACGCTTGCCTCATATATTTTAATTAATCTGTTTTTGTATAAGTTTTTGTTTTTATACTGTATACAGACACCAGTTCCATGCCAGTATTTGTCGGTATCGCTTTTCATTAATTGCATATGTACATGAGGCCGTTCCGTCCAGCCGGAGTTGCCTGCATGCCCAAGAAGATCGCCCGCTTTTACTACGTCGCCAACCTTTACCGCTACGCTCCCCTGCCGCATATGACCCAACAAAAAATAATAATCGTCTTTTTTAATTACGACTGTATTTCCGGTGTTGTATGGAAACTCGTCCGCAAAAGGGATATTATCAGGTATATCATTTTCTGCTTTTACCACTACGCCGTCCATAGGGCTATAAATTTTTTCGTTAAAAATGGGATACTCTTCGTTGCGTTTTGGTAAAAAGTTAAACGCCCTATCCTCATTTATCTTTACTATATCCGTCGCATACAGCATTGAGTTGTTTGTATTATTCTTTATATGCACAGGCGAGTAATAATGGTAGTTCATCATTCTGCTCATTTTAGAATTGCCGCCGTCAGAAACAAGATAAGCCCCATTCTTAAAAGGGAGCTCAATCTCTACCGACAATTTGTCTTTCATATAAATTACATAGATAATTTTAATTAATTGTTTTAACAATTGAATCTGCAGCAATACAAGAGCAATTAATAAATACTGGCTATGCCCGCTATTTGTTTGGCAATATAATTTCCAGACAAGAGTTAACAAGATCAGAGCTTCCATTAAAACGCAAAAGATATTTTTAAACCGCCGACCAACAAATTCCCAATAGCCGGTGAAATATAATATCAGCAGAGTCGTTTGCGAGATTGACAGGAAAAGAAATGCGTCTCCTTTCACAAAAGCGGAAGCGCAAATCAGCGCCATTATTAAAAGCAGATGAGTGGAAATTAATCTAATTGCAATTTTTGTTCGTTGATTCATTGTACGCGAGTCCCATTTTTATATAGCAGGAAACAGCCGCATTGGCTACTAATAAATTGCTTATAATAATATTTAGTATTCTATTTCTTCAATTTTTAACAGAGCAAGGTTAATGAGATCCAAAATATATTCTGCTTCAACATCTTCAGGTATTTTCAAGCTATGAGCATATTCGTTCCGAAATATACCATATATACCTGCGAAAAAGTCTCTGTATGCGTTTTTTTTATCATCTTGTAACTTTAGGAACTGGACACCTTTTTTCCCAAAAATAGCATTTATTAAATCTTGGCCATCTCTATCTGAAGATATTTTAAATTTAGCTCTTAATCTTTCTGTTAAAACTAAAAACCCTTTACGTATCGCAGAATCATAATTTTTAGAATCAATAAGATTTAAAATACTTTTCGCAAATTCTGCATCCATAAATTTCGCATCTATAAATTTAATGTAGTCCAATTTATACTGTTCTAAATCTTTGTCACAAATTTTGGCGATATCTCCTTTACAATTTTCATGTTGCCCTTTTTGTAAATAAAGTTTAATGAAATAAATATCCCTACCCAATTCACTTTCTGTTATAAAATTGGGTAATGTTTTGTCAAGTTCGTCGTATTTACCACTTAACTTCTCAAATTCCATCCATAATATTTCAACAGGCTTATTTTGGTCAGATAGAGATTTTAATACAAACGCGTTTTTTAGAAGACTATCTAATAATAAAAGCACTTTATCTTTATAAATATGTCTCATTAAAGTTATATTTTATTGCTAACTAAATTTGTTAATACTTAATAGATATATAGTTGTACTACGATTTTATTTAATATTTCTAAATACAGGTTTAATTTAATTAAATAGATATTATTGGACAACCTCCATAAAGATATAGTTAATGCAACTCTGCATATATAGCGTTAGTATTTTGTTAACTACGTACACATTCAGTTTATTACTTTCACTCTGATTTTATGCGCGCGCCACAATGTAAATGCCGCTGTTATACATACAGGGACAATAATAGTCCACAGTTCCGGGTTTATATAATCAACGTCGTAAAAATCTTTCATAAAGTTCAGGAATAACAAATCCGCGTCTACAGCAGTAAATAGTACGTACAACGCCGAAAAGATTAAGATATAAGAAAAGTATATTTTCTTCTCTTTTTTATCGCTGCCCGATATTACTATATAGAAATTTGCGAACGTAGTTAAAATCATTATTGTAAGTATCACAAGCTGAATATCGGTATCGTCGTTTGGGAAAAACTTATGCGCAAAAAAGACTCCCGCATAACTGAACAACACAATAATAAGCGCCGAGACAGAAACAAATGATATTACTTCCTTAAAGAAATTCTTAATCCGTTTAGTATTTTTATTTACAGTAGCTATAATAAAAGCCGGGGCGCCAATAGCGAATATATTCAACAAAGATATACGCGTAGGCGTAAGCGGAAACTCCCACAAAAAGATAAGCGAAAATAAAGTAAGGAATATTACCATAAAATTCTTAGTAAGGAATAATTTACTTACCGAGCTTGTAGTGTTCATTATCTTATTGCCTTCGTCAAAAATAGAAGGCAGTAATGAAAATTTATTCTTCAATAAAACAATGTCGGCTATTTCTCTAGTGGATTTGCATCCCTCCTCCATCGCAATGCCTATATCAGCTTCTTTAATAGCCGGGATATCGTTCACTCCGTCGCCAATCATTGCAGTAGAAATGCCCTCTTTCCTAAAAGCTTTTATTACCCGCAATTTCTGTTCAGGCTGAAGTCTTGCAAAAACAATTTTATTTTTTATTGCGTTGTAAAACTCTCCTTCGTCAATGGAGTCCAACTCGCCGCCTGTAATTATTTCATCAGGCTTTATATGCCAGTCTAATTGCTTAAGGATTGTATTAATTGAACCGGGCGCGTCGCCGGATAGAATTTTAAATTCAATCCCTTTCTCTTTAAATAAGTTGATAGTTTCAGCGGCGTCCTGTCTGGCCTGGTCGGTAATGGATATAACGCAGAGCGGTTCTATTTCTATATTAGCAAAGTCTTTTTTTAGCGAATCCAATTGTGTCGTTTTTTTTACTTTGCCAAACAGCAGATTTCTGAAATCGTTTAAGTTTTTTGCGTTTAACGTTTGCTGGAATTTCTCTTTTTCATCCGCGCCTATTTTATTCAGTAATATGTCATAAGCTCCCAGAATAAAACTTTCGCCATCTATGCCGCTATCCGGAATAGATAAAGTAAGCGCGCTATATTTCCATTCTGAGCTAAATGGAATCTCGTCTGTTTTAGCGGAATTATTAAACTTATCGAGCGTCTTTAAAACTTCTATCGTTTCATTCCCGTCAGACGAATTAGCGGCATACGTTCCAATAATTTTTTTTATCGATGCTTCGTCAATGGAATCGTTAATACAGGTAACGTCCGAAAGCGCAAGATTGTTTTGCGTTATTGTTCCGGTTTTATCCATGCATATAAGTTTTATATTCGAGAACGCTTCAATAGCGTTTAGCTTTTGTATTATAGCTCCAATTTTGCTGATCCTGAAAACGCCAATTGCAAACGTAACAGAGACCATTAGCACAAGTCCCTGCGGTATAAGAGAAATTACTATAGCGGCAACTTTGCGTATAAAATCAACATCTGTAAGTCCGTCTCCTGCGCCAAATAAAACTTCCATTGCTACCAATAGAAGCGCAATTACAAACAAAAGTTTAACTATAAGATTAATTTTCTTTTCAAGCGGCGAGACATTGAATTTATATTTTTTTGCGTGTTTGGATATTTTATTTGCGTAGCATTCGTCTCCAGTTTTTTCTGTAACATAAATGCCGCCACCAGAAACGCAGAAAGAGCCCGAATACAATTGATCGTCTTTCCGTTTATGAAGATGTATAGATTCCCCCGTTATAGCCGATTCGTCTACTTCAATCTGGTTTGAGTCCAGTATCTTACCGTCAACCACAATCTGGTCGCCCCGTTTTAATATTATAAGATCATCCACTACAACTTCGCGGTAATCTATAGATTCTTCTTTTCCATTTCTTATAACAGTAACATTTTTTTGCAGCATCAGACTGACTTTATCAAGCGCTATCCGCGATCTTATTTCCTGAAATATTGCAAGGAATGTATTGACTATGTTTACTAAGCTAACTCCTATAGTATCCATAAGCAGTCGCTCATCCCCTGTGCGGACATAAAAGAAAAACAAAACGGCTACAATTGCCAATATGATTATATTAAAGACCGAGAAAATATTCTCAACAAAAATCATGGGGATAGTCTTTGATTTAGACTTAGATCCTTTATTGCTTAATCCGTTTTTTTTTCGTTCCAGCGCTTCGGCTGTCGACAAGCCCGTGTATTCCATATTTACCGTTATTTTGCAAAATAATATAATTAAAGTAATGAAGATATTAAACTGCGCTGAAATATAACAGGGAATAAATGAAAACTCATATCAAAACCGTTTTACTTAAAACAATAAATTATTATTAAAGATCGCTGACAGTAAGATACGCCGTAGTAATAATAATTTTTGAATCATAACAAGGACTGAATTGAACCCCTAAGAATAGAAAAGCCGCCACGATTAATCGGGGCGGCTTTTTTATTGCTGAAAATATTAAAAAAGATTTACAACTCTATAGATTTAGCGTGATAAATTGAGGCGTGTATGCTTTTGATTTCCTCGTCATGCAGGTATTCGTCAAAAGTCATTCGCTTATCAATAATTCCCGTTGGGATAATTTCTATAATTCTGTTTGCAATTGTGTGTATAAACTGATGATCGTGCGATACAAACAGCATAGTGCCCTTAAAATCGACAAGGCTGTCGTTTAGCGCAGAAATGGACTCCAGATCAAGGTGGTTAGTCGGTTCATCCAACAGAAGCACATTTGAGCCCGAAAGCATCATTTTAGCCAGCATACAGCGCACGCGCTCGCCCCCGGAAAGGACGTTAGCTTTTTTAAGCGATTCCTCGCCGCTAAAAAGCATTCTGCCAAGAAAACCGCGTATATAGGTTTCATCTTTTTCTTTCGAATACTGGCGCAGCCAGTCGATCAGATTCAGATCAACGTCAAAAAAAGACGCGTTATCTTTTGGGAAGTAAGCCTGCGAAGTCGTTATGCCCCATTCATAACTGCCTACATCCGGCTTTTCCTCATCCATAAGTATTTTAAATAAAATTGATTTTGCAAAGTCATTTGGTCCAACTAAGGCGATCTTATCGTCTTTGTCAACTTTTATGCTGATATCGTTAAGCAGAACCTCTTCGACATTAGATTTTGTGATATTTTTAATTTCAAGCAGATTATTGCCGGCTTCCCTTTCAGGTCTGAATGCAATATAAGGCATTCTGCGCGACGATGGTTTTATTTCTTCGATATTAAGGTTTTCAAGCTGCTTTTTACGGGAAGTAGCCTGTTTGGATTTAGACGCGTTTGCGCTAAACCGGGCGATAAAATCCTGTAATTCCTGTCTTTTAGCTTCTATTTTTTTATTAGAATCTTTTGCCTGCTTCAAAGCAAGCTGACTGCTTTCCAGCCAGAAATCGTAATTGCCCGTATACATCTGAATTTTACCGTAGTCGATATCGGCTACATGCGTGCAGACCTGATTCAGAAAGTGCCTGTCGTGGGAGATAACAATTACTGTATTTTTGAATTTATCCAAAAAGTCCTCAAGCCAGCCGATTGAAATTATATCCAAATAGTTTGTAGGCTCATCCAGCAAAAGAATATCCGGATTACCGAATAAAGCCTGAGCGAGGAGCGCTTTAACTTTTTCGTTTCCCGGCAGCTCTTTCATCAGTTTGGTGTGCTGTTCGTCGTCTAAGCCCAGACCGCTTAACAGTTCTGCCGCTTCAGATTCAGCTTCCCAGCCGTTCATTTCGGCAAATTCTCCTTCAAGCTCGCCAATCCTTACTCCGTCCGCGTCGCTAAAATCAGGTTTAGCGTACAGAGCGTCTTTTTCTTCCATAACGGCATAAAGTTTTTTATGCCCCATCATTACAGTTTTAAGTACTTCGTACTCGTCAAATTCAAACTGGTTCTGTTTTAAAGTCGCAAGTCTTTCGCCGGGAGTAATAATTATATCTCCGGAACTTGGCTCAATTTCGCCAGAAAGTATTTTCATAAAAGTTGATTTACCAGATCCATTGGCTCCAATAATACCATAGCAGTTTCCAGGAGTAAATTTTATATTCACATCTTCGAATAGCGTACGTTTGCCAAAAGTAAGTTTAATGTTGCTAGCGCTTATCATGTTATATTTCTTATCATAGTTTTTAAAGTGGGTTGCAAATATACGAATTCTTTGACGAATGAGAAAGTCTTAAAGATTTCAGGGCATTTGAGAGGGAGGAAAAACAGATTTCAGTTATGATGTTAATCATTGTAATTATAATATTTAATCAGGAGGAGCGCTCCCATATATGGAACGATATAATTTATTAAAGGCAATAGGGAAATCGTTTATATATTTCAGATATGATATTATTTCATCAACTTTCTCGTGGTTTATAAATTCATTATCTTCCATTAGTTTTAACAATTCTATTGTTCTATAGGCAGCAACAGCAAAATCCTTTGCAGTAATGAGCATTTGTTTATCATCGGTCACAAGCGGAATCTTCCGCACATACGCAGTAGCTATACAAAGCATATCTTCACGTGAAAGATTCATGCCTTCGCCCTTTTTATAAGCATCAATGTATTCATATACGTCATCAATGTCTTGCTCTTCGCTTTTTTGAATGCGAATTATCTTTTTTCTTTCTTTTTTGTATTCTTCCTCTTCTATCCAATAAAAAGTGCTTTGTAAACGTTGGCTACGATCAAGTTCATACTGAAGTTCTTTATGAATGTAAAGGGCATAGTTATCTTTCCCAAATGGCTCTCCAAGCAAAGGTCTAATTGACTTTGCAAGCCGTAAATAAGAATTTGTATCAAGTAATAATTCTTTATGTGGCATTTTTGAGATAATCAAATATTTCGATGGAATCTGCAATCGGCAAATTCAAAACGTTTCTAACAATAGAAGACGAAGCCTCTTTGCCGGAAATATATCTGGCCAATACATCAAAGAATTCCGTTTGATATTCCCGAGCGCTGATTGTAATATATTTTGAAACCGTTGGCTTTTTACTCCCAAAAATATTTTTACTTACCAGCGTATAATTTTCTTTAGTAAAATTAGCGTTTCTGGCATAGAAATTCTGACCCAAATCTATTTCTGGCAACTTGTTCTCCCTGGCATACTTATTAATTTCCATAAGAACCGTAATCGCGGAAATTGTATAACGTCGAGCATTTTCAAAAATTAGGTTTACTTTTTGATTGACGTTTGAAAGTTCAGAAACCGTCTGATATATCGTCTTTGCAATTTCCTCGGGGAATAAAAAAGCGCCCGCAAAGTTATCGGCAAATTCTTCCGCTTCATCATCTTTAAGTTGCGGAGTAAAGATATGCCCCAATTCATGCACTAACCAAAATTTAAAATCGAGCTCATAGGTATCTAAATTCACATATACCCAATTAGTGGCGCTTTGGGGAAGATGTATATGCAAAGCATTTTCGTGATTTTTTTCTTTGCCAAGAAGAACAGGAATAAGAATTGTTTTCGATTGAGTAAAATAATTTATTATATCAGAAACTTCAATTTTAATTTTAGAAATACCCAGCAACTCTTTTACTGCTTTCACTGCCGTTTGAATATACTTATACTCAACCACTGGATTATTAAGAGATTTGGGATTAATCTCTACTTTAAATGGTAAATACTCTACCAACTGCTCTAACGAATACCCCATTTCCTTAGCTCTCTTAATATGCTTAGGAGTTGTTACTGTATTACGAACACTTCGAAAAGCGACTATTGGCTCCATAATTTCCGGAGTAACCACTAATTCATCATATTTAAGCGAAAGAAGCCGGCCTAATTTTAGTAGTTTGTCTGGACGAGGAAAAGTCTCATTATTCAGCCATTGCGATACTGCTTCGCGGCTAACCGATATCTCCTGGCTCAATTTAGCTGGAGACAAACCAAGTGAATTTAATCTCTCTTGTATCTTTTGTGTATTTAATGTTTTCATGATAAGCAAATATATATAATATATAATCAGTTGTCAAGTTTTGTCAAGTTACTTCTCCCCTCACCCCCTCTAGTTCAATTATTCCCATTTAAACATTAGCCCCGGGTTGCGGAGCTAATTAATTTCTGATGATAAGAAGCGCTCTTAATTCCGGGAGCTATAATCCAAAAAGAAAACCGACTGTCATTACATAAAAATCACTTTTGGTATCGCTAAAGCCGGGGACTGATTTAAAATCGTAGTTTAAGAAAACATATCTGACGTCAGCCGTAAGTTTGGCATTAGTTCCTACAGGCAGTTCAAGACCGCCGCCAAAGTGCCAGCCGACTTCCTGTTTTGTCTCGTCAGAAAGAAGTTCAAGCGGAAACTGATTCTGGTTATAATCGAAGGTTGTGTTGTACCAGCCAAATCCAACTGCTCCATAAATTATTGGGATTGGATAAAACAGACCAGTTATCATTATAGGCCAGCTTTTAACTTTCAGCCCCCCGTTCCAGTATTTCTCTTCACGATAGTTGATTGAAGCTTCTGCGCCAAGGCTAGGAGTTTAATTATACTTAAAATTTTTGCGGACTGAATTATCTATCAGCAGAACATACTCCCCTTTCAGGTTTGATTTTTCCACCTGCTTTAAAATAGACTCCGCCGAACCACGGTAGAAATGTTCCGTCTTCATGGTTAAATCGAAAGCGACTACTACGCTTTGACTTTTACCGAACATTTTTACTATGTCCGCTAAAACGCTTTTAAGGCGGTAAGGAGTGTCTAATAAAACTATTAATTCGTTTATTTTTTTTAGTCTGAATAATTCCTGCTGACGCAGTTCTTTTTTAGGCGAAAGCCAGCCGTAATAATAAAACTTTTCAAAATCTAATCCAGAGCCCATAAGAGCCAAAATAAGAGAATTTGCTCCGGCAATCGGAATAACTTCAATGCCGCCGGAAATGCACATATCAACCAATATATGCCCGGGATCGGAAAATAATGGCGCGCCGCAATCGGATATTAAAGCGGCCGACTCGCCGTTTGACAGCTTAAGCAGCAATTCCATTGCAAACTCTTTTTCGTTATGCTCGTTTGCCTGAAACAATTCTTTTTGAATTTCGTAATTAGACAAAAGCCTTCTAGCTTCTTTAAATTCTTCACAAATAATAAAATCTACCGACTTTAAAACTTTCAGAGCTCTTAACGTAATGTCTTCATAATTGCCTATAGGCGTGGAGACTAAATATAACTTTCCCTTCATATTTATATACTAAAATATTTATTTATGTTATCTTTGTAATTAAATTAATTTAGATCTTAATATAACTGCTAAATTTGATTGATAAAAAGTAAAACTGATAATATTAATTCAAAATAATTCCATTAAACTTTATAGGAATATTTTATGAGCGAACCAAATACTACAAATCAGCCGGCAACCAAGCTGCCTTCTAACGCGTATACGGAATTAAAAGAAGGAGAAGAATACTCTCCTATAATGTCCGCAAATAAAACGTACCCGGAGGTCAGCGCATACTCAATACTTACCGGACTTGTAATGGCCGTGCTGTTTTCTGCGGCGGCGGCATATCTCGGCCTAAAAATTGGGCAGGTTTTTGAAGCCGCTATTCCAATTGCTATAATTGCCGTCGGGCTTTCCAAAACTCTTAAACGCAAAGGAGCTTTGGGCGAAAATATAATTATCCAGTCTGTAGGTTCAACTTCCGGCGTAATAGTAGCGGGAGCAATTTTTACTATTCCGGCGCTTTACATACTTAACCTTCAGGTCGATTTTTATAAAATATTTCTTTCGTCGTTATTTGGCGGAATGCTTGGAATTTTATTCCTTATCCCGTTCAGAAAATATTTTGTTAAAGAAATGCACGGCAAATTCCCCTTCCCCGAAGCTACTGCAACTACGGAAATATTAATTGCCGGAGAAAAAGGCGGCAGTCAGGCTTTTGTGCTTTTAGTGAGCGGAATTATCGGCGGAGTTTACGATTTTATTATAGCCTCTTTCGGCTGGTGGAGCGAGGTTTTTACTTCCCGCGTTATACCTGTCGGTCAGGAGCTTGCAGATAAAGCAAAACTTGTATTTAAAATAAACGTTGGAGCCGCAGTTACCGGGCTTGGTTATATAGTAGGACTAAAATACTCGGCTATAATCTGCGCAGGCTCTTTTGTTTCGTGGTATGTGCTTATTCCAATTGTTTCTTACATCGGTCAGGGACTTACAGTTCCTCTTGGCGCAAACGTCACAAAATTAATTCCCGCAATGACCGCAGAGGAAATATTCAAAAACTACGTAAGACATATTGGTATTGGCGGAATTGCAATGGCGGGAATCATCGGCATTGTACGCTCTTCAAAAATTATTTCATCGGCTTTTTCGTTAGCTATTAAAGAAATTTTTGGAGGTAAATTAGCCTCCGCCGAAAACGTAAGAACTCAAAGAGATATTCCTATTATCATTATTGCAAGCGGAATACTTGTTACCGCAATTATGATATTTATATTTTTCCAGTTTGGCGTAGTTTTTAATTTAACTTACGCCTTAATAGGATTGCTAATAGTCCTAATAGTGTCGTTCCTTTTTACTACTGTTGCGGCAAATGCAATAGCTATAGTAGGCACAAACCCTGTTTCCGGTATGACGCTTGTTACTTTAATTCTGTCGTCAGTCGTATTGGTTTCAGTAGGACTTAAAGGCGAGTTTGGGATGGTGGCCGCCTTATTAATAGGCGGAGTTGTTTGTACCGCTCTTTCTATGGCAGGCGGTTTTATTACCGATTTGAAAATCGGTTACTGGCTTGGCTCTTCGCCGTATAAACAGCAGAGCTGGAAGTTTTTAGGAACGTTGTTATCGGCCGCTACAGTCGGCGGAGTAATAATACTGCTTGATAAAATTTACAGTTTCAATTCCGGCGCTCTTGCAGCTCCTCAGGCAAACGCGATGGCTGCGGTTATAAAACCGCTTATGTCAAACCAGCCTGCGCCATGGGCTCTTTATATCGCAGGAGCTTTATTAGCTTTGATTTTAACGAGCATTAACGTGCCTGCGCTTGCGTTTGCATTAGGCATGTATATTCCTTTGGAGTTAAATACTCCGCTTCTTGTAGGCGGTTTAATTGCTCATTTTGTTTCTACACGCAGCAAGAGCGAAGCTATAAACACAGCGCGCAGAGAACGCGGAACGTTAATAGCCAGCGGATTTATTGCAGGCGGCGCATTAATGGGCGTTGTAAGCGCTTTGCTCCATCTTAATTTTAACTGGATTAACGAAGCCTGGTATGAATCGCATTCCGCTGAAATTGTCGCTATCGTAATGTATACGGCTTTATGCGGATATATGGCGTGGGATTCTATGAGAGGAAAACCGGACGAACTGTAACCGCCCATTTTTTATAGGTTATCGTAGAGACGCAAAATTTTGCGTCTCTACAGTATCCTTTTTAATTATTCGATATTTCTTCGCTTCTGTTAGTCAGGTAAAACTCAAAGTCTTTTTCATTTCCAATCAAATCCTTCAAAGTTATTTTACCCAACACATTTTCAACAGTATTTTGAATTGTCTTCCACAACGAACGAATAGAACAATCGATAGTGTTTGTACAAATTGTTTCTGCGCCGGAATGAATATCGCAAAAGGACGTATCGAAGAGTTTGCCTCCCAATACGTCAAGTACTTCGTTAACGTTTATTTGATCAGCCGGCCGGGCGAGTTTGTATCCGCCTGCCTGTCCACGAGCCGCGTCAATTAGTCCTCCCATCCGTAAAATCCGCAAAAGTTTTCCAACGTTTGCCTGCGACAGACTTTCAAGTTTGCTTATTTCCGGGATTGTGAGACCATTGCCGCTTTTGCCAATCTGAAGCAGACATCTTAAACCATATTCTTCCTGAGCGCTGAATTTCATTTTATATCAATTATTTTTGAATGATGGAATTTTTGATCCGCATGCTTTTGCGGATAATACTTTTTTGAAATCTTCCGGATCGATAGAAGGCCCTGAGCCTGAACAAAACTTTTCAAAAGCTTCAATCAGATCTGAGGCAATTTGCTCCGGGGAAAAGCCTTCAATATACGACCGCTGCGTAAAGTGAATTAATTCTCCATTTTTAAATAACGCTATGCTTGGGGAAGACGGGGGAAAATCTTTTATATATTCCCTGACTCTTTCCACCGCCTCTTTATCCTGACCTGCAAAAACAGTATAAAGTTTATCAGGAATAATTTTATTTTGGAGCGCTAACGAGACTCCGGGTCTGGCGCCTCCAGCGGCGCACCCGCAAACTGAATTAATAACAACTAAAACGGTTTTGTCGTCTTTTACTTTAACCGCCGCTTCAACTGCCGCGGCTGTTAGCAATTCTGTAAAGCCGACTGCAATAAGCTCGTCGCGCATCGGTTGCACTGCGTCTACGTCATACATTGGCTGACGCGTATTTGAACTATTGTTAAACATATCATCTCCATTTTTATTATACACATTTTTCTTAATATCAGAACATCCATCGCATCTCTTACTAACATTATTGCGTAACGCGTACTTTTCGCTTCGACAGAGCTCAGCGTATAAGTCTGCGTTTAAAACAAAACCTTTCCCTATCATCCGTCGACTTGGAAGTCAAAAAACAGATGAATTACGCAGACTGAAAGTCCGCGTCTACGAACTACCGTAATAGTAGTACGCATCTATCTTAATAAGAACTAAAAAATTGCCGTTGCCCTTTTTATAAAAAACCTAGTTTCAGTTTTGCCGCATCGCTCATCATATTTTGATCCCATGTAGGAGTCCAGACCACTTCAACGTCAACGTTTCTTACTTCGGGAATGAGTTTCACTTTTTCTTTTACTTCTAACGGCAACGCCTGAGCTGACGGGCACATTGGCGAAGTCAAAGTCATTTTAATTTCAACGTCATTTTCGGCGTTAGCGTTTACTTCGTATATCAGACCAAGCTCAAAAATATCCACAGGTATTTCCGGGTCGTAACAAGTGTGAAGCATTTTTATTACGCTTTGTTCTAAATCCATTATAGGCAAAGTTGTCATATTATATTACTCAGTTGTTACTTTAGCGTTTTCTTCTTTCAGCGCAGAGTGCAGCGTATGCCACGCAAGGCTTGCGCATTTGACCCTTGCCGGAAAATCCTGTACTCCTTCAAAGACTGCAAGTTTTCCCATTTCTTCAACATCGGCGGCTTTTATTTGTCCGGTTACTAATTCATGAAACTTTTGGAAAAGAGTTTCGGCTTCTTCAAGCGTTTTACCCTTTACAATTGAAGTCATTATAGACGCCGACGATTTAGAAATAGCGCATCCCTGCCCCATGAAAGAAACATCTTTAATTATGTTGTCTTCAAGTTTTACATAGATATCAAAATGATCTCCGCAAAGCGGATTAAAACCTTCCGCAAAAAGATTTGCGTCTTCAAGTTTTTTAAAATTTCTTGGACTTTTATTATGGTCCAAAATAACCTGCTGATATAATTCTCTTAATTCCGTCGACATTATTTGAATACCTCAATTACTTTGTATATAGCCTTTTCAAGAATATCAATTTCCTCCTTTGTGTTATAAAAAGCAAACGAGGCTCGCGCAGTCGCGGGGATATTATATCGTTTCATTACAGGCTGAGTGCAATGGTGTCCTGTCCTTACAGCAACGCCTTCATAGTCCAAAATAGTTCCAATATCGTGCGGATGAACTCCGTCTAAAACAAACGAAAGAACGCCGCTCTTATTTTTTGCATTGCCTATAATAGTCAGCCCATTAATAGTCTTAAGTTTTTCAGTAGCATATACAAGCAGCTCTTTTTCATAAGCGGATATTTTATCTATCCCGATAGACGAGAAATAATCGATAGCCGCGCCAAGCCCGATGGTTCCTTCAATGTTAGGAGTCCCGGCTTCAAACTTATAAGGCAGTTCATTATACGTCGTTTTTTCAAATGTAACCGAGGCGATCATATCGCCGCCCCCCATAAACGGGGGCATTTCTTCAAGCAGTTTTTCTTTGCCGTATAATACGCCTATTCCGGTTGGACCGTAAATTTTGTGTCCTGAAAATACATAAAAGTCGCAGTCTAATTCCTGAACGTCAACTTTGACGTGATGTATTGCCTGCGCTCCGTCAATTAAAATAGGTATATTATGCGAATGCGCTATCTCAATAATTTCCTTTACCGGATTGACAGTTCCGAGCGAATTTGATATATGCACAACAGAAATGAATTTAGTTTTTTCATTTATTAATTTCTTAAACTCGTCTATAATAATTTCGCCGTCGTCGTTTATAGGAATAACTCTAAGCTTTGCATTTTTCTCCTCGCACAACATCTGCCATGGAACTATATTTGAATGGTGTTCCATCGTGGAGATAATAATCTCATCCCCCTCTTTAATATTTTTTCTGCCGTAAGAATTTGCAACAAGGTTAACTCCTTCGGTAGCGCCTCTTACAAAAATTATTTCTTTATGCGAAACCGCGTTTATAAAGTTTTTTATTTTCACGCGGGAGTTTTCATATTCGTTTGTAGCGGCCTGACTAAGAAAGTGCACTCCGCGATGAATATTTGAATTCAGCTCAGTATAATATCTGTCTATCGTATCAATTACGCTTTGCGGTTTTTGTGAAGTTGCGGCGTTGTCTAAATAGACAAGCGGTTTGCCATATACTTTCTTGCTTAGTATAGGAAAATCTTTTCGTACTTCTTCAACGTTAAAAACGCTTACAATATTTTCTTTTGTTGTAGTCATAATTTACTTCATCAGCCGTGCGGCTAAAAGTTTTTCTAAATATTTTTTAATTGAATCAATTTTAATTGTTTTAACCACGTCGTTTGCAAAGGCGTATATTAAAATAGTTCTCGCTTCTTTAGCTCCTATTCCGCGCGATCTCAAATAAAACAACGAATCTTCGTCAAGCTGCCCAATTGTCGCTCCGTGCGAACATTTTACGTCGTCTGCAAATATTTCAAGCTGCGGTTTCGTGTCTATCAAAGCTTCGTCTGAAAGCAAAATTGTTTTATTTTGCTGGAATGCGTTTGTTTTTTGAGCGCCTTTGCGCACAATCACTTTGCCATTAAACACGGCGCGCGATTTACCGTTAAGAGCGCCTTTATACAATTCCCTGCTTTCGCAGTTTGGAACCGCATGATCTATTGTCGTATGGTTGTCTAACAGTTGCAAACCGTCTGCTAGGTATAAACCGTTTAAGGTGCACTCTGCGCCTTCGGCAATAAATTTTACTTTAATAGTATTGCGGCATAACGCCGAGCCTGTAGAAATATTATAAGAGGAAAAATTACTCCCTGCGCCAAGCTCCGCTTCAGTTGTAGATATATGGAAAGCGTTAAGGCTTTCGTCCTGAAGTTTAATATGCTCCACTATGGAATCTTTTCCGCAAACAATTTCCGTCACCGGATTTGTAAAATAAACAGCCTCGTCAAGCGAAACATACCGCTCTATTATTTTTACCTGCGAGTTTTGCCCGGCAATTATAATATTGCGCGGATTTACAATTACTTTTTCTTTTCCCGCAGAAGTTATGTTCAAAATATATAACGGCTTTTCTATAACCTTGCCGTCCGGGATATAAATAAAAATTCCGTCTTCCGTAAAGGCCGCGCTTAAGGCGGTGAATATGCCTGACTCCGGTTTTGCTAATTTGGAAAAATATTTTTCTAATAAAGCAGGATTTGTTTTTAACTCTTCCGCCAAGCTGCCTATTACTGCGCCTTTAGGAACTGCATACTCTGACGAAAGCTCTTTTGAAAACCGTCCGTTAACAAAGACTAATTGATCGGCCTCAAACCCTTCTATAAGAAAACTATTTAAGTCTTCTTTTTTTAATTCAGGAGAGCTTGTTGGCAATACAAAATTATGTTTTAATATTGGGGCAATGTTTGTGTTGCGCCACTCCTCGTCTTTTGTAGTAGGGAAATTCTGCGCTGCAAAACTTTCTATTGCAGCTTTTCTTAATTGGTGGAAAGGCTCGCCTTTTTGTCCGTTAAGCGAATTTTCAAACGCTTCAAAATTTGCAAGATACCAGTTTTTTGTTTCTGTTAATTCATTCATTTTATGCGCCTACAGGACATTCGTCTTTTACCCAGTCATAACCGCGCTCTTCAAGTTCCAGAGCTAATTCCTTTGTTCCGGATTTTACTATTCTTCCTTTATACAATACGTGAACAAAATCGGGTACGATGTAATCGAGCAGTCTTTGGTAGTGAGTAACAAGGATAACCGCGTTATCGGGAGTTTTTAGTTTATTCACTCCGCCTGCAACAACTCTGAGCGCGTCTATATCAAGACCGGAATCTGTTTCGTCAAGTATAGCAAGTTTGGGATCAAGCGCCGCCATTTGAAAAATTTCGTTTCTCTTTTTTTCTCCGCCGGAAAATCCTTCGTTAACGGAACGGTTAAGCAGCGAATCGTTCATTTCAACTACTCCCATTTTTTTCTTAATCATAGTTAAGAATTCAATCGCGTCGTATTCTTCCTCGCCTCTGTACTTTCTTATTTCGTTAACTGCTGTTTTTAACAAGTTAACATTGCTTACTCCGGGAATTTCGATAGGATACTGGAAAGCTAAAAATATTCCCGCTCTGGCTCTGTCTTCTGGCGAAAGCTCTAAGAGGTTTATACCTTCGTAAATTACCTCTCCCTTTGTTATTTCATATTCGCTTCTGCCTGCTAATACCTGCGCAAGCGTGCTTTTACCTGAGCCGTTAGGTCCCATTATAGCGTGAACTTCGCCTTTGTTTACCGTAAGGTTGATTCCTTTTAGAATCTCTTTCCCTTCAATTTTAACGCATAAATTCTTTATCTCTATCATAAAATTTCCTGTTCTGATAATCTACAAATTTGTTTTTTCATTTTTATTAACCTACGCTCCCTTCAAGACTAACGCTTAAAAGTTTTTGCGCCTCGACTGCAAACTCCATCGGCAAATTTTTAAATACTTCTTTACAATAACCATTAACAATTAAGTTTACTGCGTCTTCGGTAGAAATGCCTCTCTGGTTCAGATAAAATATCTGGTCTTCGCCAATTTTGGAAGTAGTAGCCTCATGCTCTACCTGAGCGGTAGGGTTATTAACCTCTATGTATGGAAAAGTATGCGCGCCGCATTTATCCCCCAGCAGGAGCGAATCGCACTGCGAATAATTTCTTGCGTTTTCGGCGCCTTTGCTTACCTTAACCTGTCCGCGGTATGAGTTATTGCTTTTACCAGCCGAAATTCCTTTTGAAACGATTGTGCTGCGCGTGTTTTTGCCAATGTGAATCATTTTTGTTCCGGTATCAGCCTGTTGATAATTGTTTGTAACGGCAACCGAATAGAATTCGCCAATTGAATTGTCTCCCTGCAAAATCACGCTTGGGTATTTCCATGTAATAGCGGAGCCGGTTTCAACCTGCGTCCATGATATTTTAGCGTTTGCGCCTCTGCATGCGCCGCGTTTTGTTACAAAGTTAAAAATTCCGCCTTTGCCGTTTTTATCGCCCGGATACCAGTTTTGTACAGTAGAGTACTTAACCTGGGCGTTTTCCATAGCGACAATTTCAACAATTGCTGCGTGAAGCTGATTTTCGTCTCTCATTGGAGCCGTGCAACCTTCAAGGTAACTAACATAAGCCGCGTCTTCTGCAACAATCAGAGTTCTTTCAAACTGTCCTGTGCTTGAGGCGTTTATGCGGAAATATGTTGATAGCTCCATTGGGCAGCGAACCCCCTTTGGTATATAGCAAAATGAACCGTCGCTAAATACGGCGGAGTTAAGAGCCGCAAAAAAATTATCGGTGTAAGGAACAACAGAACCCATATATTTTTTTATAAGATCGGGATGTTCTTTTACTGCATCAGAAAACGAGCAAAATATAATGCCCAGTTCGTTGAGTTTACCCTTAAATGACGTAGCTACCGAAACGCTGTCAAACACTGCGTCGACGGCTACGTTTGAAAGACGTTTTTGTTCGTCTAACGAAATGCCGAGTTTTTCAAAAGTTTTGCGCAATTCAGGGTCTACCTGATTAAGGCTGTCTAATTTCTTGGTTTTCTTTGGAGCAGAGTAATAAATAATACTTTGGTAATCAATTGGAGGATATTTTACGTTAGCCCAGGCCGGCTCTGTTAAAGTAAGCCAGTGTCGGTAAGCTTTCAGCCTCCACTCAAGCATAAAATCCGGTTCTTCTTTCTTTTTTGAAATCAGCCGGATAACGTCTTCGTTTAATCCTTTAGGAATTTCATCGGACTCAATATCAGTAACAAATCCATACTTATATTCCTGATTAGTAAGCTGTTCTAAGTCCGTCATTTCAGCATTATTCATATAATCGTTCTCCAAAGTAAAAATATTTTGCGTATCCAACGTATACTATCTATACAAAAAAGTCAAGATTAAAGTTCCACAAAAGAAGTACTTTTTTGCACAATCTTTACTCTACTGATTTAATAAATGTATATTAAACCTTAAGCGAAACATAATTTGGGCTAATATCAAATTTTACCCTTTTGTATAGCGCTGAATTGTCAGTTGCTTATGCTGTTCTTTTTTTTTACTTTATGGAAAATTATTTATAATTTTCTTTCAAAATAAACAGGCGGAGACCAAACAATGAAAACATTTCTTTCTATAATTATATCTTTACTCATTTCCTCGGCTTCCTTTGCGCAGAACGCTCCTCAACAGGTTAATAGTCAGATGAATTTTACTCAGCTTTTTGGAGCCGTGGAAGATTCCACTGCTACTTATCTTTTTTGTAGAGCAAATGCATACCCCGTTTATTGTTACAATACAACAACTCTAAAATCCAATTTATTCTTGAGTGATTATAATTATTGGTCTGGCGGAAATACTAAATCTGGCACTTATACTTCCGATATTGAATTTATTTCCAATCAACCCAGTAATTATTTTATGACTAGCAATCACTGGTTAGGCGGCGGCGGCGGATGGGTAATGAACTGCTCTATCTTTAAGAATAGTAACGTTATTTTTAATACTGTCGCTTTATACCCGAACATCGAAAATTCTATACAAAATCCGCAGCTTTTATATGTAAGTCCACAAGACGGTTATTTTAGCACAGCTCCTGATAAATCTAAAAAATACTTATTGAAAAGCGTTAACGGAGGAGATAATTGGGAATATATAGTAACCGACTTTATTTTAATCTCGTTAAACAAAAACAACGACACTCTTCTTTTTGGTATGGACAATAACAAACTCCTTCTTGCTAAGTGCGATACTGCATTATCTTACATAACCGTTGATTCAATTTTTACATGGGATAACAATTTAACAAAATTCTATTATTCTGCAGATAAGAAGCACATTTATACTACCGCCATGAAGGGTAAAAGTTATAATATTGTAATGTCAGAAGATAACGGATATTCCTGGAAAGGAATTGTCGCCAAAGACAGTTCTATTTACCTGACGATAGATAAAAATAAACCAGCTGATTTATACTATGCAGTAGGTAAAAACATTTATCATTCTTCCGATTTTGGGAATAGCTTTACATTATTTAAATCTTTACCCAACAGTATTGCCGGTATTTATATGGCGCAAAATTCTAACATATTATACGTTATAACTACTACTGTAATTTATAAAGTAACTAACGCCGGTTATGAAGCGCTATTTAATTCGCCTGTAGACGTAAAAAAAGAAGATCACAACGTAAGTAGTTTTTCATTATTACAAAACTACCCCAACCCGTTTAACCCGACTACGAGAATTGAATACAAAATTGAAAAAGCTGGTTTTGTATCATTGAAAGTTTATGATATGCTTGGAGCCGAAATAGCAACTCTTGTTAATCAGGAAAAACTTCCCGGCAGTTATTCTGTCACATTTGACGGTAAAAATCTGCCAAGCGGAGTTTACTTTTATCGGTTACAGACTGGAAATCATACTGCTACTAAAAAGCTTAGTTTGTTAAAATAGTTATCTAATAAATATGTTTACAAAAATTAAAAATATATAAACAGGCGGAGACAAAACAATGAAAGCGCTTCTTACTATAATTATTTCTTTATTTATTATTTCTTCTTCTTTTGCGCAAATTTATACGCAACTATTTGCAGCGGCGGAAGATTCTTCTACGACTTATCTTTTCTATAGAACAAATACTGTACACTCCCCCAATGAATATAGCACCTCTTATTATATTTACCGTTACGATGTCTCAACCTGGAAGGAGGAGTTATTTAGTCAAGATTGGAACTATTCTTCTGGCGGCAATACTAAAGTCTATGCTTATACAGACGATATTGAATTTATTAACGATCAACCTGATAATTATTTCACAACCCAAGATTCATGGTCCGGCGGAAGCGGCGGATACATAAATTATGGCTCTATTTTAAAGAATAACTCCTCAGTCTTTAACTCCGTAGGAGGAGGTCTGAACATAGAAAGTTCAAAGCAAAATCCGCAGCTCTTATACGCAAGCGGCGGCTTTGGTTCGTCCCCAGATAAATCTAAAAGTTATATGTTAAAAAGTTTAGACGGCGGAAACAGTTGGAATTATTTAGAAACTGGGTTTACATTAGCTTCGTTAAATAAAAATAACGATTCTCTACTTTTGGGCATTAAAAATAACAAACTGCTTCTTGCTGCAAACGACACTACTTTATCTTATACCACAGTAGATTCCATTTTTACATGGAACAACTACTTTACAAAATTCTATTATTCAACTGATAAAAAACATATTTACACTACTGCCATGAAGGACAAAATTTATAATATTGTGATGTCAGAAGATAACGGGTATACCTGGAAAGGGATTGTTGCATCAAATAAATCTATTTATGTTTCTATAGACAAAAGTAAACCAACAGACGTATATTATGCGACCGGCAAAAGTATTTTTTATTCAGCAAATAATGGCTCAAGTTTTACAACGTTTAACTCTTTGCCTGATACCTTAGTTGGGATTTATAAAAAATCGAACTCGGATATAGTTTATGCAGTAACTACTAAAAAGAGGTACAAAGTAACTTCCTCCGATTATGAAATGTTATTAAGCTCAACCGTAGACGTAAAAAAGGCAGATAACAGCGTAAATGATTTTTCATTATTGCAGAACTATCCAAACCCTTTTAACCCGACTACAAAAATCGAATACAAAATTGGAAAAGCTGGTTTTGTATCATTGAAGGTTTATAATGTGCTTGGAGCCGAGATAACTACGCTTGTTAACAAGGAAGAATTACCTGGTAATTATTCGGTTACATTTGACGGTAAGAATCTGCCAAGCGGAGTTTATTTTTACCGCTTAACATCTAATAAATCAGAGTTGATACACAAAATGTGCCTTGTTAAATAATCCGGCATAATGTTTTTTTTAATATTTGTTTATTAAACATGGGAGAACACAATGAAATTTATACGATATTTTTTAGTATTATTTTTTTTAATCATAACTTTCGCCAGCCAACTATCTGCGCAATGGGCTCTGGTCACCTATCCTGACTTGGGCAAGATTAAATGCATTGCCGCAAAAGACACAAACCTATTTATCGGAGGAGAAGGGATTTATCTGTCAACAGATAACGGGACAAGTTGGAATTGCTTAAATATTAGATGTTTGCCTTGGGACATTTTCTTTTACGGAACAAAGATATATATGGCTAATTTTTTCAACAGTTTATTTGTTTCTTCTGATAATGGAATTAATTGGATAAATATCGGCTTCCCATCTAGTGGAGGGTTAGTATATTTTTATTGCGTTGCAACTAATGGGAAAAGTATTCTTTTTGGCTCTTCAGGATCGCAGTATGGTAACTATCTAATTCTTTATATCTCTTATGACAATGGAGCGCATTGGAATAATTCTGCTTTTGGGTCAAGCGTTAATGATATTGCGGTTATTGACTCAACTTATATAATTGGAACTAATTCAGGTCCGTATCTTTCGCTTGATAATGGAGCAAGCTGGAATTTGGTTGACGAAGGATTATCAAACGAGGTTATTAATACTCTTGCCGTTAGCGGTTCTAATTTATTTGCAGGCACAAACGACGGCGTTTATTTTTCTACAAATAAAGGCGTTAAATGGAACTCTGCTTCTAACGGTTTGACCAACACTCACATTAATGCGCTTGCCGTTAGCGGCTCTAACTTATACGCCGGAACTAATAATGGGTTTTTCCTTTCCACAAATAATGGACAAAATTGGATTTCAGTAAATGGCGGATTTACTGATACTACCATTCAAAAACTTGCGGTTTCCAACTCTCATGTTTTTGCGGTTACAAATAATAATACAATTTGGCGACGCTCAATTAGCGAGATCACAGAAATAAAAAAAGACAAAAGCGTAACGCCAGCAGATTTTGCGCTTAGACAAAACTACCCCAACCCGTTTAACCCGACTACGAGTATTTCGTTTAGTATTTCGAAAAGCTCTTTTGTTAAATTGAAAATATTTGACGCTTTGGGAAGAGAGATTGCAACGCTTGTTAATGAAGAGCTGCCCGCCGGAACATATTCGCGTCAATGGAACGCTTCCGGTTTTTCAAGCGGGGTTTACTTTTACCGTTTACAAGCTGGCGATTATACCGCTACTAAAAAACTTAGTTTGCTAAAGTAACGGTTAGGCTTGGGAAATATACGTTTAACACACCCCTTTTAATTCGCCTCCGCCGCCGAAGGCATAAAGGGGTGTGTTAAGCCAATAGCATTTTTTTCGAACAATAAACTTAGCAAAGCTTTTATATCAACTTTGCTAATTCTTCCGCTACATTGCCTTTAATATGGATGTGAATCGTTCTTCTGCTGCGGTTAATAAGAGCGTTCAAATCGCCCTGAACCTGCGCTTTAATTAACGTTCCAAAAGAATATCCCTGTCCCGGAACTTCAAGATCATTCCCCGGTTCTGACGAAATAACAATAAACAAACCTTTATTAGCGTCGCCTTTATGCAGCTGTCCGGTAGAGTGTAAAAATCTTGGTCCGTAACCGATAGTAGTGGCAATCTTATATTTTTTGACTATTCCCGATCTAAGCTTCTGCAAAACTTCTTCGTTTTCGGCAGTCATTGGAATAAACCCGTTAATTGCGGCATAATCGCCCGGTTTAGCCTGCGCAAGAAAATTGGACAAAGCGTCTTTAATATTTTTTGCGTCTGTTTTGGAATACAATTCAGCGCCTCCTTCCGTAATAACTGGCTCCTGTTTAGGCAGACTTCCAGTCGCCTTATAAGCGGCAAGACTTTCGCCCGCTAACGATTTTGCAAGCTGTACGTTTGGCTGATTGAAAGGATTTATGCTTAAAACTACTCCGCATAAAGCAGTGGCGGCTTCCCAACGGTAAAACTCTTGCGCTAACGAATATTTATCCTTCAGAGATATTTCAATTACCGGGAACCCGGCGTCAATCAGTTGTTTAACCGAAGCGTCGTTTTTGCCGTTATCGTCCCCTTCTAATTTAAGGTATACGATTACTCTGTCCTTGCCGTAATATTCAGTTCCAAAAAATTCTTCATCGGCCACAGGTAAAATGCCTTTATCGTCTTTTCCGGTGCTTTCAGCAACTAATTGTTCAGCCCATGCGGGAAAAGAGCTTATCTTTGGAGAAGCAAAAAATGTTAATTTATCAACGCCCGTTAAAGCCAGCTCGCCAAGCAATGCGCCAAGATAATAAGCGGGCGATTCGGACGGCTTACTTTGGTTTGAGCTGCTCTCTGTCATAGCTTCCGCCTGAGCAAGAAAAGCCGCAACGTCAACGCCTATTAAAGCGGCCGGAACCATGCCGAAATATGTTAACGCCGAAAATCTTCCCCCAACCTGCGGAGGAGCGCTGAATATTTTTCTGAAACCATTATCTTTAGCCAATTTTTCCAGCCCTGAACCGGGATCGGTTAACGCAATAAACTGACTGCCTGGTTTTTGATTGATCGCTTTTACCGCGTCAAAAAATGTATAAAAGAAAGACATGGTCTCTATTGTGCCGCCGGACTTGCTAGAGACTACAAACAAAGTTTTTGACAGGTTATAACTTTCGAGTATTCTCCGCACGGAAAGAGGGTGAGTGCTGTCTAAAATTGTAAGGCGTGGATATCCGGTTTTGGAACCGAATGTTTTAGAAAATACTTCCGGCGCAAGACTGCTTCCGCCCATTCCAAGCAGAACAACGTCGTCAAATTCCGTTTTAATTTCTTCGGCAAACGCTTCAAGTTCTTTTGCTTTGTTTTTCATAGAAATTGCCAGATCAAGCCAGCCAAGTCTATCTGCTAATTCTTTTTGTTCGGCGGGATTTTCTTTCCATACAGTCGGATCCAGCTGCCAAATGCGTTTTGCTATATTTTCATCGTCCCATTTTTTTAGTCTTAATTCAACTTTATCCTTCACTTCATTTGATAAATAGAATTTATCAGCGTTTAGTATACTCATTATTCAATCCATTATATTGTTTAAAAATTAATGTTTTTCAAATTCCGCAACTTTCTCTAAGCGTCTAAGATGTCTTTCTTCATTGCTAAATTGCGTATTAACAAAGCCAGAAACAAGCTCTTTTGCCAGCGCTATGCCAATAATTCTTGCGCCAAGACAGAGCACATTCATATCGTCGTGATCTACGCCTTGTTTAGCCGAATAAATATCGTGGCAGACTGAAGCTCTTACCCCTACAAATTTATTAGCTGCAATACAGGCTCCTACTCCGCTACCGCAAAGTATAATGCCTTTATCTGCCGTTTTGTTTGATATTCTTGTAGACACCGCGGCGGCAAATACCGGGTAGTCGTCCTTTGAATCATATTCTTTATTCCCTAAGTCTTCAACTTCAAATGAATTTTCCTTTAGCCATCTGACTAAATCGTTTTTCATTTCATACCCTGCATGGTCTGACGCTATAACTATTTTCATTTTTATCCGTTTTATTTTTTATTAATTATCATATACTCGCTATACGCAAAAAACGTCACGAACTCAATGTCATTCCCACAAAAAAAAGTGGGAATCTCTACTAAGTACAAATAATGGATTCCCGTTTTCACGGGAATGACAATGCGTTACGCAGATTTTTGCGCAAACTCAATTATTTATTTAAAATGTCTTTTAAAGCCTCTTCGAGCTTTGTAAATTCAAATTTAAACCCGGCGTTTATTAATTTTTGCGGGATGGCTCTTTGACTTGCCAGAACCGCATCGGCTCCTTCGCCTAACAATAAACGGAGCGCAAACTCCGGAACCTTAAACTTTGAAGGCCTTCTCATTACGCGCCCAAGGATATTAGCAAATTCCCTCATAGTAACCGGGTTGGGAGAAACTGCGTTTATTTCTTCGTTCAAATATTTATCGTCCAAAGCATAAATATAAATATTGCACAGGTCGCGCAAGTGAATCCATGGGAACCATTGACCGCCAGAACCAAGAGGACCTCCAGCAAAAAGACGGAATGACGTTAACATTTTTGCCAGCGCGCCGCCGTTTTTATCGAGCGCTATCCCTGTCCTTACGCTCACTCTTCTAACTCCAAGCGGTTCAACTTCGCATGCCGCCCGTTCCCATTCTTTGCAAACCCCGGCAAGAAAATCGTCTCCAGCAGCGGTCGCCTCGGTAATAACTTCATCTTTCCTTGAACCGTAATATCCAATTGCAGAAGCGCAAACAAAAACATCCGGTTTAGTTTTGCATTTAGCAATAGAGCTTACCAAAGCGTTTGTGGAAATAATTCTGCTCGAAAGGATTTCTTTTTTATAAGCTTCCGTCCATTTTTCACCAGCCACGCTAGCCCCGGCAAGGTGTATTACAGCGTTTTTCCCTTCAATGTATTCTGAGTAATCGGCGGAGCTATAAGTATCCCATTTAACAAATTCCTTAGCAAACGGCAATTTGTTTTTTGCCGTATTAGGATTCCGCGTAAAAACAGTTATTTCGTCGCCTCGCTCTGCAAGAGTCCGACAAAGAGCGCTTCCTATAAGGCCTGCGGCTCCCGTAACTACTATTTTTTTACTCATTTGGGTATATTAATTTAAATTAGTCTTTTAAAGTTGTTAATATTTAGTTTTAATAACAATACTATTATTAAAAATGCATAAAACGACTTTGTCTTACAAAGCTTCAGTAGATAACGGGATTATTAGAGGAGAAGGTTGATTAGCAGGCTTCATAAAACAAAGCTTTCGTTTTAAAGCTTGCAATATAAATAAACCAGCGTTAATTTATTTTAAAGTTACTAAAATATTTTTTAGCTATTTTTACATTATTAAAATCGCAAAAATAAAGTCATTATACAAACATGAAAATTGCTTATGTAGCTTCGGAAGCAGTGCCTTTTGTAAAAACAGGCGGCCTTGCCGACGTTGCGGGAGCTTTACCCAAAGCTCTTGCAGAACTCGGAAACGAAGTTAAATTATTTATACCCAAATACTACTCAATCGACGAGTCGTTGTATGAATTGAGCTACTGCTGGGATATTGGCGAAATGCCAATCAGAGTAGCCGGTTCTGTAAATATAGTTCATGTGCTTAAAGGCTTTTTACCCAATTCTAATGTGGCGGTATATTTTATCGACTGCCCAAAATATTATCATCGCGAACTTCTTTATACAAACGACGATGACGAAGACGAAAGATTCATTTTATTTTCTAAAGCTGTAATTGAAACGCTACAGAGACTAAAATGGGCTCCCGATGTAGTAAGCTGTAACGATTGGCAAACCGGATTAATTCCGCTTTATCTAAAGGACAATTATTCCTGGGATAAATTGTTTGACAGAACCGCGACTACTATGACTATACATAACGTAGGCTATCAGGGCAGATTTTCTTCTAGAACGGTTGACAAGGCTGAAATACGCCGGGATCTGTTTTATCCAAACAGCCCAATTGAAACCTGGGGCGATATCAGCTTTTTAAAAGCCGGACTAAGTTATGCCGAAGTTATAAACACAGTAAGCGAAACTTATGCAAGAGAAATTCTGGGCAGCCAATACGGCGCAGGAATGGAAGGAATTCTCAACTACCGCAAAAACGATCTTTACGGAATTATTAACGGAATAGACTATACGATCTGGAACCCGGAAGTTGACAAGCACATCCCTTTTCATTATTCCTTTAACGGTCTTTCGGGCAAAATAAAAAATAAGAAATATCTGCTTGAAAATCTGCACCTCCCTTTTAATGAAGAAACTCCAGTAATAGGAATGATCTCCCGGTTAGTAGCCCAAAAAGGGTTTGATATTTTTGCATTAGCGGCTCCGCAGCTTTTAACGCTTGACGCTCAATGGGTTATAGTAGGCGGGGGCGAGCCGGAATATGAAAATATGTTCAGAGAGCTTACGCGGTTATATCCGCATAAAATAGCTAATTATATTGGGTTTAATAATGTTTTGCCTCATCTAATTGAAGCCGGAGCCGATATGTTTCTTATGCCTTCGCATTATGAACCATGCGGATTGAATCAGATTTACAGCTTAAAATATGGAACGGTTCCAATTGTAAGGAATACAGGCGGACTTGCCGATACTGTGCAGGACTGGCCTGCATACAAAGCTAAAGGAGAAGAAACAGGCAATGGTTTTTCGTTTAATAAACCGGATCCATTCGAATTAATTTCAACTATACAGAAAGCGATAAACGCGTTCCATAATAAAAAGATATGGGCGAAAATTCAATATAACGGAATGATAAAAGATTTTTCATGGAATAGTTCCGCTAAAAAATACATGCGTCTTTACGAACTTGCGCTTATGAAAAGAATCAGGAATAATTAACCCTCAAAAATAACCCTGCCCCTGAGCGCTTAAAAATTAAGGACGTCCATCATTCTGAAAATAATTGCAACGTCCCTAAAAATTGTAAGAATTATTTTGTTTTAATTGCTCTTGTGAACAAACCCGTCAACATTAACGTTTAGACCTTTTGCAATCGCCGCGCCAAGCTTGGGTTCCGCCCTAAAGAAATGACATAATTGCCTGTTAATAATCTCATCTCTTTTTACGCCAGAAATTCCATTCATTGAACGGACTATATTGCTAATCATCTCTTCCCTATCAGAATCAGAAAAAACGTCGTTAAACAACTTTGCAGGCTGCGAATAGTGATCGTCTTCGCCGGGAGAGTTTCTATCATACCAGTCGGCGACAGCAGAATCTAAAGGCAAAGGAGTTTCCTTGTATTTCGCGTCCGGCTTGATATTATCGAAGCTGTTTGGAAAATAATTTGGATTTCCCCCTCTATTGCCGTCAACGCGCATGGAACCGTCTCTTTGATAATTATTAACCTCATAAGGGCACCTATTTACGGGGATTTGTTCATAATTAGCGCCCAGTCTGTAACGCTGCGCATCCGGATAAGAAAGCAGCCTTCCTTGCAGCATTTTATCCGGGGAATATCCTATCCCGTCAATTACACGAGCAGGCGCAAAAGCTGCCTGTTCAACTTCTGCAAAATAATTAGCTGGGATTTCGTTCAGCTCCATTACGCCAGCCTCAATAAGCGGAAAATCTTTATGCGGCCAAATTTTTGTTATGTCAAAAGGATTCCATTTAAATACTTTTGCCTGCTCCTCGGTCATAACCTGTATTTTCAGGGTCCAGCGTGGGAAATCTTTTCTGTTAATTGCGTCAATTAAATCTCGCTGCGCAAAATCTGGGTCTTTACCCCTCATTTCATCAGCTTCCGGACCGGTAAAGTTTTTTATTCCCTGCTGCGATTTAAAATGAAATTTAACCCAGACTCTTTTGTTGTTTTTATTGAGCATTGAAAATGTATGGCTGCTAAATCCGTGCATATAACGGTAACCGTACGGCGTTCCGCGTCCGCTCATAAGAATAAAAACCTGATGCAGACTTTCCGGGTTCAGAGACCAATAGTCCCACATCATTGTAGGGCTCTTTAGGTTCGTTCCCGGATCTCTTTTTTGCGTATGAATAAAATCGTCAAATTTTTTGGGATCCTTAATAAAAAAAACAGGAGTGTTGTTGCCTACAAGATCCCAATTCCCTTCTTCAGTATAGAATTTTATCGCAAACCCTCTCGGATCCCTTTCCGTATCTGCGCTGCCTTTTTCGCCGCCTACGGTAGAAAACCGGACAAATACTCTGCATGTAGCTCCAATTTTATCGAATAACTTAGCCCGGCAAAAATCGGTAATATCGTTTGTTACAGAAAACACACCATATGCGCCGGAACCCTTTGCGTGAACTACTCTTTCAGGAATACGCTCCCGGTTAAAATGGGCTGTTTTTTCGTGGAATATATAATCCTGAATCAGCATTTGTCCCCGCGGTCCGGCAGTCAACGAGTCTTCGTGTTCGTAGTATGGCTTCCCGGAAGCGGATGTCAGTTTTTTGTCTTCTTCTTTCATACTGTTTCCTTTAGTTATTTATTAATAAATGCAGAATACATCCATACCAGTTTTTCCTGTTGTCGGATATAGTCGCTCATTAAAGCGTTAGTTCCTTCATCGTTTGCTCCTTCGGCTAGTTTTAGTATTTCGCGCTGGAGGAGGAGGATTGCAGCAAACGATTTTATTATTTCCGCTATGGCTTGTCTGCCGTCTGTTACATTTTCGGATTCGCGTATTTGGGATATTTTAAGATAACCGGAATAACTATGGCAGGGGGTATCTCCCAGCGTTAAAATACGCTCAGCAATTTCGTCGTTTTTTAACTGAAGATCGTTATACAATTCTTCGAATTTTAAGTGTAATTCAAAAAACTTGTCTCCTTTTATGTTCCAATGATAACCGCGGGTATTGATATAAAAAATCTGATAATCAGCTAAAAGAAGATTTAATTTTTCAGATAGCTTTTTTGTCAATTCTTTGTCTAAACCAATGTTATTTAATTCTAGTTTCATTTTCGCTCCTTTTTTATTTTGTTGAAATGAAATTAGCCGTTATATTTCGATAAATCAAATTGAATTACTTTATAACATCATAGATGGCGTCTATAAGCAATGAATCTTCAACAGTTAGAATATATTACTGCGGTTTATTCTCTCCGCAGTTTTGCCAAAGCGGCAAGCTGCTGCTTTGTAACTCAGCCTACATTAAGCATGATGATACAAAAACTCGAAGGCGAACTTGACGTAATCCTGTTCGACAGAAAAAAATCTCCAATTACGCCAACCAAAGCCGGATTAATAATTATTGAAAGGGCGCAGCGCATAGTTCAGGAAGCTGCGACCCTAAAAGACGCCGCGGCAGAAATTAATGGAGGCTTGAACGGCGAATTAAAAATTGGAGTAATCCCTACTGCGGCTCCTTTTCTGCTGCCTCTGTTTATCAAACAATTTGCGCAAAAATATAACCGAATAAAGTTAATAATATCTGAACTAACAACTGAACTAATAATTGAGAAACTTATTCAGGGCGAATTAGACATAGGGATAGCCGCCACACCCCTGAAATTACACAATATAAAAGAAACCCCTCTTTATAAAGAGGAATTATTGGTCTTCGCATCGTCAGACGAAAAAATATTAAAAAAGAAATTGATTTGCGCCAAAGATATAGAGGCGGATCATTTATGGCTTTTAGAGGACGGCCATTGTTTACGCTCGCAAATAATGAACCTTTGCGAATTACGCAACAGCTGCCCGCAATTTTTGGATATCCGCTATGAAACCGGCAGTATCGAGTCTTTAATTAAAATGGTAGAATTAAATGGCGGTTTAACAATAACGCCCGAATTAGCGACTTTAAGTTTTACCGATTCTCAAAAAAACAGGTTAAGATATTTTAACCAGCCGGCTCCCGTTAGAGAAATCAGCTTAATTACTAATTTGCATTTTGCGCGTAAACGAATTTTTGAAGCCTTAGAGACAGAAATAAAAACAGCCGTACGCCAACATCTTCTCCCAAAAAGAAAACAGCGCATAATAGAAATTTAGATATCGTTCTCCGTTGGAGGTAATCGATCTAAAATAACGTTCGAGCAAAAAACATAAAAAAACCCCGGCAAGCCGGGGTTAAATAGTTCAGAGCCTGTAAGCGCCAAAACAATTAATATCTGTAGTAATCCGGTTTAAATGGACCTTCTACAGTAACGCCGATATATTCAGCCTGTTGAGGAGATAAGGTATCAAGCTCCGCTCCAATCTTAGCTAAATGCAAACGCGCCACTTTTTCATCAAGATTTTTTGGCAGCATATATACTTTGTTTTCATACTTATCGGCATGTAACCAAAGCTCTATCTGAGCCAATACCTGATTTGTAAACGAGTTAGACATAACAAAAGAAGGATGACCGGTAGCGCATCCAAGATTAACAAGTCTGCCTTCGGCTAATACAATTATATCTTTTCCGTCAATAGTATATTGATCGACCTGAGGTTTAATTGTATTTTTAGTAGCGCCATAGTTTGCGTTTAACCAGGCCATATCAATTTCAGTATCGAAATGCCCGATATTACAAACTACAGTTTTATCTTTCATCAAACGGAAGTGTTCTTCCGTTACTATTTTCATATTGCCTGTGCAGGTTACAACTATATCAGCTTCTTTAACAGCGTCTGACATCTTCTTAACCTGATAACCTTCCATAGCGGCCTGAAGAGCGCATATTGGATCTACTTCTGTAACAATAACCCTCATATGAGCGTTTTTCAAAGCTTCTGCCGAACCTTTGCCAACGTCGCCATAACCGGCAACAACGCCAACTTTTCCGGCAAGCATTAAATCGGTAGCTCTTCTGATAGCGTCTACCAAAGACTCGCGGCAGCCATATTTGTTATCAAATTTAGATTTTGTAACCGAATCGTTAACGTTAAAAGCAGGAAGCGGTAAAGTTCCTTTTCTTGCTCTTTCGTATAATCTGTGTACGCCGGTAGTGGTTTCTTCCGAAATTCCTTTTACGCCTTTGACCAATTCAGGATATTTATCTAAAACCATATTCGTCAAATCTCCGCCATCGTCAAGAATCATATTAAGCGGTTTCTTATCCGGACCAAAAAATATAGTTTGTTCAATACACCAGTCAAATTCTTCAGCGTTCATCCCTTTCCATGCAAAAACAGGCACGCCCGCAGCGGCAATAGCCGCAGCCGCATGATCCTGAGTAGAAAAGATGTTGCATGAAGACCATTGAACTTCTGCGCCAAGATCGACAAGAGTTTCAATCAAAACAGCAGTTTGAATAGTCATATGAAGACATCCGGCAATTCTTGCGCCTTTCAGCGGTTGAGAAGGGCCGTATTCTTTTCTTAAAGACATCAATCCAGGCATTTCTGCCTCGGCAAGGCGAATTTCTTTTCTTCCCCACTCGGCAAGATTAATATCCTTGACCTTGTAATTCCCTTTAGCTACTACCGAACACATATAATCCTCTCTTATTTAGTTGCGTATTTCTTAAACGTTGGAACCAAATCTAATTGTTCCCATGTAAAGTCTTTATCATTTCTGCCAAAGTGACCATAAGCGGCAGTTTTTTGATAGATAGGTCTTCTTAGTTTTAATCTTTCGATGATGCCGTTTGGAGTTAAATCAACTTCTTTGCTAATCATAGCTGAAATTTCTTTATCGGAAATAACGCCGGTTCCTTTAGTATCAACAAAAATAGAAACAGGCTGAGCTACGCCAATAGCGTAAGCAAGCTGAACAAGGCATTCTTTAGCTAATTTAGCAGCTACAACATTCTTAGCGATGTGTCTTGCAGCATAAGTAGCGCTTCTATCAACCTTAGAAGGATCTTTGCCAGAAAAAGCGCCGCCGCCGTGAGGAGCCCATCCGCCATAGGTGTCTACAATAATTTTTCTGCCTGTTAAACCGCTGTCTCCATGAGGTCCGCCAATTTCAAATCTGCCGGTAGGGTTTACAAATATCTTAGTTTTTTTATCAAGATATTTTGCAGGAATAATTGTATTGATTACGTTTTTAATTACATCTTCTCTGATTTTCTTCTGAGATACGTCTGCGTCATGCTGAGTAGAAATAACTACAGTATCAACTCTGACTGGTTTTTTGTTATCGTCATATTCAATAGTAACCTGCGATTTAGCGTCAGGTCTTAAATACGGCATTAATTTAAGATTCTTTTTTCTTATGTCTGCAAGTTTTTTTACCAGCTTATGAGCAAAGACAATAGGCATAGGCATTAGTTCAGGGGTTTGATCGCAAGCATAGCCAAACATAATTCCCTGATCTCCGGCGCCGCCTTTATCCACGCCCATAGCAATATCCGGGGATTGAGAGTGTATTGCATTTAAGACGGAACAGGATTCTGAATCAAATTTATAATCTGCGCTTGTATAACCAATATTTTTTACAGTTTTTCTAACAACTGCCTGAATATCTATGTAAGCGTTAGTTGTAACTTCGCCGCCGACCAAAACTAAGCCGGTTGTAACGAAAGTTTCGCAAGCTACGCGAGCTTTGGGATCAGTTTTATAAATTGCATCCAACACGCCGTCTGATATTGCATCACACACTTTATCCGGATGTCCTTCTGAGACGGATTCCGAAGTGAAATAGAATGACATATTATTTCCTTATATATTATTAATAAAAATCTATTTCGGACGAATCGCCCGAATTTAACCTTTTATAGGAACCTTTAATTGAAGAATTATTTCCAATGATTGAATTCTCCAATAATGCTTTATTAACCTCTGCTTTCGAACCAATAATCGAATTTATTATGATTGAGTTTTTTATTACCGAACCTTTGCCTATTGTGGCGTAAGGACCAATAATGCTGTTCTCAATAACCGCTTCTGAATCAATAAAAACAGGATGCTTAATTACTACGCCTTCATACGTCTTATGCGTGCTGCGCTGATCAAGTATGTGTTTGTTTGTAGAAAGCAACGTTTCCGGTTTACCGCAGTCATACCAGCCTTCAACCGGGAATGTAGTTATTTTTTCTCCGCATTCAATCATATTCTGCAATGCGTCTGTTAATTGCAGTTCGCCTTTTGTGCGAATATTATTCTCTACTAAATTAATCAGACTCTTCTTAAGAACCTCAAAATCTGCTATGTAGTACAACCCTACAAGCGCAAGCTTTGATATAAACGTTTGCGGTTTTTCAATAAGTTTTTCTATATAACCGTTAGCCATCACCGCAACGCCGAACCTGCTAGGATCGTCTACGCTTTTTACGCCGAGCGCCGTAATTTTATTTTTAAAAACTTCTTTAAGGTTTACGTCAAAAACCGTATCGCCTAATATTATAAATACTTCCTTTTCGTCAATAGTGGGTATAGCCATATAAATAGCGTGTCCAAGCCCTTCCATCTCCCGCTGCTCTACAAAGTCGGCTTGTAGTTCCGGATAAGTAGACGTAACATACTCTTTAATCATTTCGCCAAGATGACCAATTACAAAGGTAGCTTTATTTATATCTTCGCTTATCAGCTTATCTATGATGTGACCAAGTATCGGTTTGCCGCCAACATTCAAAAGCACTTTTGGAATTGAGTAAGTGTGCGGCTTTAACCGGCTTCCCAAGCCTGCTACCGGGATAATTGCTCTCATTGTACCTTATTAATAATTAAACAGTAAAATTAATTAATTCCTTATTGAATACAAAATAAAGCAAGAATTTTGTACATTTGCAATAAAAATATCTATACTTCTTAATTATTATAAACATTAACAACAACGGAGGAAATTTTATGAGCGAAACAAAACCTAACGCCCAAAAACATGAATTTAAAGCTGAGATAAAACAATTGCTTGAAATCCTTGTGCATTCGCTTTATACAAGTAGAGAAATATTTTTACGAGAAATAATTTCCAACGCTTCCGACGCGCTTGATAAACTTAGATTTGAATCGACTCGCGGAGCTGAAATTATTGATAGCGAACTTCCATTGGATATCAGCATTTTGTTTGACGAAAAAAATAATACTATCACTGTTAAGGATTCCGGCATTGGCATGACGCAGGAAGAATTAATTAATAATATTGGAACAATTGCAAAATCTGGTTCTTCTGAATTTATTAAACAGCTTGCAGATAGCGCTTCGGACGCAAACAATATAATTGGAAAGTTCGGCGTTGGTTTTTATTCTGTCTTTATGGTCGCTAAAGAAGTTATCATAAAAACTAAGTCTTTCAAAAAAGAAGAGCCTGCTATTGAATGGAGCTCTGACGGTCTTGGCGATTATGAAATAAGCGAAATTAAAGATGAAATTAAGCGCGGAACAACGATTGAGATTCATCTTAAAGACGATGCGAAGGAATTTGCCGAAAAATATAGAATTGAATCAATCATTAAAAAACATTCTAACTTTATTTCTTTTCCTATTTATCTTGAGAATGAAAAGGTTAATACAATTTCTGCAATCTGGCGCGAACCTAAAAGCAATATTACAAAAGAACAGTATAATGAGTTTTACAAGTATTTAACTTACGACTCTGAAGAGCCTTTGGACGTCATCCACATTTCTATCGACGCGCCAATACAGTTTAACAGCGTTCTTTTTATACCTAAAAAAAATCAGGATTTCTTTGGTTATAACCGCGAGAATTACGGTTTAGACCTTTATGTGAGACGCGTACTAATTCAACATAAAAACAAAGATCTCTTGCCTGAATATTTAGGTTTTATCAAAGGCGTAGTCGATTCGGAAGATTTGCCTTTGAATATTTCCAGAGAGACTTTGCAGGAAAATATTGTATTCACCAAAATATCAAATCATATTACAAGCCAGGTATTTTCTTATCTTACAAAACTTGCAAAAGACGAACCTGAAAAATATAAGGAGTTGTGGAAAGAGCACAACAGAGTTTTTAAATTAGGTTATAGCGATTATGCAAACATGGATAAATACAGCGAGCTTTTACGCTTCAATTCCTCATTCAATGAAAAGGCGGAAGATTTAGTTTCGCTTGAAGAATATGTATCGAGATTCAAAGAAGGACAGAACGAAATTTATTATGCCGTCGGCAATTCGCGCGAAGCAATAGCGACGGATCCGCATTTAGAAATATTTAAGAATAAAGGACTTGAAGTTTTATATCTTTACGATCCTATCGACGAGTTTGTTGTTTCATCTATTCGTAAATATAAAGAATTCGATTTTAAATCAGTCGATCACATTGATTTCAATAAGATTGATAAATTAAAAAACGAAAAAGAAAAAACGAGTTCTTTAGAAGAATTGAGCAAAGACGATTCAAAACAGTTCGATAGTCTGCTTGCAAAGATAAAAGGTATACTTGGCGACAGAGTAGTAGAAGTAAAAGAATCGCAGCGTTTAAGCGACAGCGCAGCATGCGTAGTAAGTCCAGACGAAGGGTTCTCATCTTCGATGCAGAAAATTCTAAGAATGTCGAACAAAGATTTAACAGAGCAGAAAAAGATATTTGAGATCAACAAAGATCACAAATTAACAAGGAATTTATTAAAAGTATTCAAAGCCGATTCAAATGACGAATTCATAAAAGACACAGTAGAGCAGTTATACGAATCAGCGCTTTTATTAGAAGGCAGTTTAATAGATCCGCATAAATTAGCGAGTCGAATCAACAAAATGTTAGATCAATCAAGCGACTGGTATACCTCAATCAAAAAGATATAAATTGTTCTTGTAGCTCGGGCGCCCCCGCCCGAGCATATTTTTTCTGTCCGAACATATTTTTTCCGTCCGAGCATATTTTTTCCGTCCGAGCATATTTTTTCCGTCCGAACATATTTTCCCCGTCCGAGCATATTTTTTCCGTCCGAGCTTTTTTTAATAATAATACCATTGATAATCATAAGGGTTCTTGCACAATCCCTTTTTAACAGAGTTAAGGGCGATATAGTCCATAGTATTATAAAATTCTTTATCATTACGAATTATTCTATCGTAGTACTCGCCCTGGAATATACGATCAGGGATAAGGCGCTGTTTTTCCATATCAGCATTTTCCCACATCAGCGAAAGGTGTTTTTTTATTTCCTTAGCGGCATACCCTTTAACAGCGTGCATAATTTCAGGCAGGCATATAAATAAATTTGGATCTGTTGATTTTGGCTGAATAATCAGATGCGCATGGTCGTCCATTATGATGAAGGAAAACAGATCATATTTTGTTTTACTGTAATAGACAATATTATCGTATAGTATTTGTTTTGAGACGTCGTCGAGAATTAAGCTATGATACGTTCTGAATGTAACGAAATAAACGCTTCCCGGATTTTGCCAATGAGGCAGATTTCTGTACGTAATTTGAAATTCTGTAATTGGGGAAAATAGTTTTTCGCGGTTAGCGTCGGTCTCTATATTTTTATTGGGATGATCATTGCCAGCAGCCTTACCATGAACGGGCGAGGGCGCCCGTTCTACAATTAAAATCTTTTTCATTTGAGGCCTCAAATGTTTTAAGATTATTTTTTTATTTATTTAAAGCTTGGGTATCATTAATTGATTCAATAAATTTTGCTATCGTCTCTAAACTTTCAGCTATTTTTGTAAAATCAGTTTTATCTAAAGGATCGAGAGTATTAAAAAATTCATCAACTGCTAATGTAAAGGTTGATTTAAATAATTTCCCGTTTATATTTTTATATTCAAGCTCAAGTTCATATTGAGCATTCAATGTTCCATCTTTGCAAGAGCTTTTTAATTCTGGAGTTATCCAGGCAAATCTAATTTGCCGTTTTACAAATGGAACGATTGTAACGCCCTTATTAAACAAAGCATTTCTTTCGAAATATTTTTTTAATCCTTCATTACCCAAATCAAAAGAAGGAGAGATTTTTGCTTTTACTTCTTTTGCAACGCCTTCCCCATCATTACTCAAGACAAGCAAAACTGATCGTATTGAGCCTCCATTGTCTAAATATGCAGATATGTTTGGTTCTTTTTTCAATTTTTCTAATTCTAATTGTTCTTGCAATAATTTTAGAGAGCCTTCGTTAACTTATGTTGCTTGTACGTTTCAAAAGTATAACAAATTATTACGATCAATGTCAGAAATAAGACTATCCCATTAAATGTTTCTATAATCTGTTGCAAAGTTAGCGCTTGAAGTAAAGCGAGAATTGAGATAAAGAGTATTTTAAAATAAGTTTCCATAAAAAGCTCCTTTATAATTTATATAAATTAAACTTTAGCGAAACACTGCCTTTATGAATAATAATTTGTAATTTCTTTCTTACCCTCGCTGTTTTTATTTACGGGCGCCCGTTCTACAATTAAAATCTTTTTCATTTGCACTCTCAAATGCTTTAAGATTAAATTATTTATTTTTTATTTTTTTATTGTGGCTCGGGCGCCCCCGCCCGAGCGAGCTCACAAGCACATATATTTACCCAAAACAGGATTAACGAGTTAAATGCCGATATTTAATTCTATGCGGCTGATCTGCCGCTGCGCCAAGACGCTGGCGTTTATTCTCCTCATAGTCTGAATAATTCCCTTCAAACCAAACGACTTTACTATCTCCTTCAAAGGCAAGAATATGAGTCGCAATTCTATCAAGGAACCATCTGTCGTGACTAATTATAACCGCGCAGCCCACAAAGTTTTCTAAAGCTTCCTCCAAAGCGCGCATTGTGTTAACATCTAAATCGTTAGTCGGTTCATCAAGCAAAAGGACGTTAGCCCCCTCCTTAAGCATCATAGCAAGATGCACTCTGTTTCTTTCGCCGCCGGAAAGAACGCCGACTTTCTTTTGCTGATCGGCTCCGGAAAAATTAAACTGCGCAACATAAGCGCGAGAGTTGATTGTAAGTTTTCCTAGTTCAATAGTATCGCTGCCGCCTGAAATCATTTCCCAAATTGATTTATTTGGGTCTAAAGCTTCGCGGCTTTGATCTACATAAGCAAGCTTAACCGTTTCGCCAATTTTAATTGAACCGGAATCAGGTTGTTCCTGTCCTGTAATCATACGGAAGAGAGTTGTTTTACCCGCGCCATTAGGACCTATAATGCCTACTATACCTCCTGGAGGCAAAGCAAAAGTCATATCTTCAACTAAAAGTTTTTCGCCATACGCTTTGGCAATTTTATCGGCTTCAATCACAACATTGCCCAGCCTTTCTCCAGCTGGAATATAAATTTCCAAATCTTTTGCTAATTTTTCATTATCCTCTTTAGCCAGATTTTCGTAAGCGGAAATACGCGCCTTAGATTTTGCGTGTCTTCCTTTAGGCGACATTCGTATCCACTCGAGTTCTCTTTTTAATGTTCTTTGTCTTTCAGTTTCTTTTCTTTCTTCCTGAAGCAGTCTGTCTTGCTTCTGCTCAAGCCATGAAGAATAATTTCCCTTCCATGGTATGCCTTCGCCTCTATCAAGCTCCAATATCCAGCCGGCTACATTATCTAAGAAATATCTATCATGGGTAACAGCTATAACAGTTCCTTCGTATTTCTGTAGATGATGTTCCAACCATTCAATAGATTCCGCGTCCAAATGGTTAGTCGGCTCGTCAAGTAAAAGAATATCAGGCTTCTTAAGCAACAGACGGCATAAAGCGACTCTTCTTCTTTCTCCGCCGGAAAGAACTTTAACTGAAGTATCGCCGGATGGACAGCGGAGAGCGTCCATTGCCATTTCCAATTTAGAATCGAGCTCCCAGGCGTTAGCGTGATCAAGTTTCTCTTGCACACTCCCCTGCTTCTCAAGCAGCTTAGTCATTTCATCGTCTGACATCGGTTCTGCAAATTTTTCATTAATCCGGTCATATTCCTTTAACAAATCCACAATTTCCTGCACGCCTTCTTCAACAATTTCCTTTACTGTTTTTGTTTCGTCAAGCTGAGGTTCCTGTTCAAGATAGCCAATTGTATAGCCGGGAGTTAAAACAGTTTCGCCGTTAAATTCTTTATCCACATTGGCAAGTATTTTTAACAGCGTGCTTTTACCCGAACCGTTAAGTCCAAGAACCCCTATTTTTGCCCCATAAAAATAAGACAGGTAAATATCTTTTAGCACAGGCTTCTGGTTGTAATACTTACTAACGCCTATCATTGAATAGATTATTTTATTCGGTTCAATACTCATTTATAATTCTCCTTTTTATACATAACATAAGACTATATAGTTTTAAAATGCATTGCAATACATACAAAATATTCTAAATTATCACTCTTAATTTATAACATTTTTTGATATTATTGATGATGAAAAAAGAAACCGACCCAAGAATGCACTCGGCCGAACATATACTAAACGGCACAATGGTAAAACTATTCAACAAAGGCCGCTCATTCAGCGCCCATATTGAAAAAAAGAAATCTAAATGCGACTATAAAAGCTTCGACCGGAATTTAACCGATGAAGAACTTAAAGATCTAGAAAAAAGAGTTAACGACGTTATTAAAGCTGAAATGCCTGTTACCGAAGAATTTCTTCCGCGCGAAGAAGCGGCTAAACAATTTTATTTAGGCCGCCTGCCTGACGAGGCCGGAGAAGTTTTGCGTATAATTAAAATTGGAGATTACGACGCCTGTCCATGCATCGGCGAACATGTTTCTAACACTCGTGAAATTGGCGCATTCAGAATTATTTCTTCCGGTTTTGAAAATGAAATTTTACGAATACGATATAAATTAGATTAAACATGCTTTTAAATTCCGGCGCTTTTTTGTTTACGCGCCGGAGATTTCATCTAGATTTATTATTTTATTTATTCCTATGCTTTGAGCAAAATCGACGTCGTGCGATATTACCGCTAACGAACCGGAATAACTGTTAAGCGCGCTTTGCATTTGTTCTATGCTTGTTAAATCAAGATTGTTTGTAGGCTCGTCTAATATTATTAAATCTGGCATATTAGACGCTGCTAAAAGACAAGCCATCGATAACCTGCATTTTTCCCCGCCGCTTAAAGTTCCGGTTATTTTAAATGCATCGTCTTTATAAAACAAAAACCTTCCAAGCCTTATCCTTAATTCATGCTCCGACATATTGGAAGGAGCAAATCGTTTAATGTTTTCAAAAATTGTAATTCCAGGATTCAGCAAGCCGTATTTCTGATCTATCAAACCAATATTTGCGCAATTTATTTTTATGCTCCCTTCAGTTGGAGTGATTTTTTGCGTTATTAAATTTATCAATGTGGTTTTACCGGAACCGTTACGCCCCGCAATTAAGACCCTATCGTTAGACGCAATTTCAAAACTCACCCCCTTATTCCACAAGTTATCAACTTCATATGAATAATTTACATCCATAGCGCTTACAAGAAATTTTGCTTTGAATTTATTGTTAGCCGCTAAATCTAATTTTATTAATCTCTCCTGCGAAAAACCGTTTTTTAGCGATTGAAGCTTGTCGTTTATGATGTCTATTTTTTTCTCATGCGCCGCAGCCAGATGAGCCAAAGTCCTTTCAGCGTTATTTCTTCTTTTGTTCAAAACCGTTTTAATCGTACTGCCGTCTCCCCTATTCAACTTTGCAAGGCTGTTCTTTTTTTCTTTAGCGCTTACGACGGATGCGGCGAGTTTAATTTGTTTTTTGAGCTCGGTTTCCGCAGCATTTATTTTCTGAATTATTGCGTCTTTTTCAATTTGTTTTTGTTCATAATAAAAATCGTAAGCTCCGCCATAAATTTTTATCCCTTTATCCGATAGTTCAATGATTTTATCCATGCGCCACAACAGAGCTCTATCGTGACTAACGACAAGCAAACCTTTTTTGTAATCACTTACAATGTTATAAAAAGCTTCGCGCGCTTCTGAATCAAGATGATTGGTAGGCTCGTCAAACAAAATGAAGTCCGGATTTTTAATAAGACATGAAGCAAGCAAAAGTCTTCCGGCTTCGCCTCCGCTTAGACTTGAAAATTTCCTTTCTCTTTCTACATGAGCTAAGCCGAACATCGCAAGAGAAGCGTCTATTCGCTGCTCAATATCCCAATTATTTTCCGCCAGGCTAAAGTCGTCTTCATTGCCAGTTCCATCTGCAATTCTTTCCAAAGCTAAAAGTTGATTTTTAACGCCAAGAATTTCTACGGCGCTTAATTCGGATAGCTGTGCATGATCCTGGTTAAATTTTACAATGGTTCCCTGTACGCTTATTGAACCGGAAGACGGAATTAATTCGCCGGAAATTAATCTCAAAAGAGTCGTTTTACCGTAGCCATTGTCTCCGGTTAAACCGATTTTTTCTGTGGATACGTTAAAACTTAAACTATCAAACAGCTTTTTGCCGTTTTGAAATGAGTACGAAAGATTAGATACCTTAATAAAGGATGGCATATAATTATCTCCAAAACTAAAAAGTTAAATAATAGAATTACTTAGTTTATTGGTTTGATAATTATAATTTCATTAACGCTGTATTTTGTGAACGCCTGACTGTGCATCTTATTGTAAGACGGCAGCATTATTTATTTGTACAAAAATAAAGACTTGCCGTGAATTTTACAACAGACAAAGCCCCCGCTTTTAATTTTAGGCGCATTTTATTGATAGATTTTAACATTTGAGCAACATATTATGTAGAATAACGCCCAAATTATCAATTTATCGGATATGTAAATGATTTGGAAATATGGGAAAAAATAAGTATTTATCCGGAGTAGTATTTATATTGTTTTTAAAATTAACAGGCAAGCGAATTTTTATAGTTACACGAACCTATGATAGTAGATCCGATAAGTAATATAGGAATAACGGAAGCGTCCAACTCAGTAAGTTATTTAACCTACTATGTTGGTTCCGAAGCCCAAAAACAGAGGCGCGACACCGCTCTTGTTGATGGCGGCGCTTCGTCTAAAAGCTCGACTACGGCTGATACCCTGGAGCTTAGTTCAGAAGCTGCAAGCAGCATGAACATTATCGACTCAAATTACACAACCTCGCAAAAATCTCTCTTAAGCAGAAACTCGCCAATATATAAGTCGCAATCGGCGTTTAAATCTATTCTTGAAAATAAAATGGAACTTTCTGAAAACGAGCTTGTCCAAAATATGGACGCCCGAAAAAAAGCTTATCAGACCAGCTCAGAAAATTCAACTGCTCAAACATATTCAGAAAACGTTTCCAGCGGCGGCTATATTTTAACAATCCCTCTGGAGCATTTAGCTGAAATGCGAAACTATCAAAGCAGCTCCGCTAAAAACAAATTGTATAACAAATTTAACTCGGGTCAAGAGGCAAAAACCGGTTCTCTTGTTGATATTACCGCCTGACTTATAGCTTATTACTATCGTAATTATCTTTCTTATATAGTTTGGATCCAACTATTCTTTGGTCGCCTATTTCCATATCTATATCGTGTTTTTCCGGCCTGCCATTAATGTCTAATACTTCGTAACCCATATAGCCGTTTTTTATTAGCTTTGAAAGCATTGTAAGAAACTCTTTTTTCTCGCTTGGACTCAAATCGTCAATGCTCAATCTGTCTGAACTTCCAAGATTCATAAACTGCTCAACTTTATTCAATACTTTTGACGTATTTGAAATTTCAGCGCTGTCTTTTTTTTGCGTCGTCTCTTCAGTAGCGCCAGTTGTTTGAGCGTTAGCAAAATAACTTTCTATATTTGTCGTACTTAAAGAATTGCCTACCGGTTCCATGCCTTCCTTAATTACTGTGATTTTAAATCCTTTGATATATTATCGCAAATAAATTCAATAAATTTAATTTTTTCTGTTAAATTTAAATAATTAATATTTTTATGTAATAAAAGCGTTTACATTACAAATATCCTAATATTTTTGCATGACATAAAACGCTAATTTGATAAAGCGGATATTTCCGCCTTATCGCTCTAAACAGGAACTATTTTGGAAAACGAATCAAATTTTACTATGACCGCCAAAACTCATTTTGGCTTGGAAAACGTGCTGGCGGAAGAACTAAAAAACCTTGGGGCTAACAATATTAAAGCACTTAACCGCGCGGTAAGCTTTACGGGCAATACTGAACTGATGTATAAAGCAAACCTGCATTGCCGCACCGCTTTACGAATTTTAAAACCGATATATAAATTTACCGCCCGTAATGAAAACGTCCTTTATGACGGCATACAAAGCATCGACTGGAATAAACTGATGAGTTTCAAGAATACGCTCGCAGTCGATAGCGCCGTTAATTCAAGATTTTTTAATCATTCGCAATATGTGGCTTTAAAAACAAAAGACGCTATTGTCGATCAGTTCCGCGATAAATTTAGCATACGCCCTTCGGTAGAGTTGGACGACCCGACAATAAGAATTAACGTACACATTTCTGAAGATGAATGCACGGTTTCACTTGATAGCTCCGGCAGTTCGCTTCATAAACGGGGTTACCGATTAGAAAAAAACGAAGCTCCCTTAAACGAGGCTCTTGCCGCAGGTTTAGTGCTACTTTCCAGCTGGGATAAAAAAAGTAATTTTGTAGATCCAATGTGCGGCTCCGGCACAATATTAATAGAAGCCGCTTTATTCGCTTATAATATTGCGCCCGGCTCTATACGGAAATCTTTCGGCTTTCAGAAATGGCGCGACTTTCAACCCGAGTTGTGGGATAAACTTTGCCAGGAAGCTACAGACCAGATAACGCCTTTTGAGCACAAATTAGTCGGCTCGGATATTTCATCCGAATCAATCGGTTACGCAAAAAATAACGCGCGGTTAGCTAAGCTTGAAGGCAAAGTAACGCTGCTTAGAAAATCATTTGAAGAGCAGACTCCCCCAGAAGGCGGCGGAGTTTTAATTATGAATCCTCCTTACGGCGAAAGACTGAAAGAAGAAGACATTGACGGTTTTTACAAAATGATAGGCGACCGGTTTAAAGCGGCTTATGCGGGTTACGACGCATGGCTTATCAGCTCGAACAAAGACGCGCTTAAAAAGTTAGGGCTGCATCCTTATAAAAAAATAACTTTGCATAACGGTCCATTGGAATGCAAGTTCCAGAAATTTCCTATGTACGCTGGTTTCTAAAAAAATAAAGGAGGTTAATGATGAGATGGTGAACTTTAAGTATTTGTTTTATCATTTTTCTTTTTATTTGCGGATGCGGCGCTAAAAAAGAAAGGAAAATTTATATTTATGATTATTACACTATAAAAGGCAAATCATTAAATATAAAAGATACATTAATTTTAGAAAAAAACGATAAAAATGACAGCTCTTATTTTGCCACAGTATTGCTGTATGGCCAAATAAAAAAATTAACCGTGGTTCATAAAAAGGAAACTATTGGGGTCAGATCGAATGATTCAACAGAGATTATTTATACAAAAAAAGATAGAGAAGTGCATACTAATACATACGAGAATGGTCTTATGGATAAGTTTCGCTGTCCTTATATAGTAAATCAAACCCAGTATAACGGTTCAAAAATATTTAAAGTCGATAATAAGGAATATTGCGTCACAGGTTTTGAAGTCAACAATACGTCATTACCTGATGAAGTATATTATGTTCCTGAATTTGGCGTCATAATGCGTTTTCGGCAAGAAGGTGATAATTTTAGGCGACTTATAAAAATAGAGAGCAGCGACAAGACCGAAAACGAATTAGCTCTTAAGCTTATAGATAAAATTTTAGCAGATACTATGTATTCGCCTTATCAATTAAGACCATTTCCAACTTTGTCAAAAGCAGATGTATTGAAGTTACTTAAACGGAAATAATAATATGCCGGTTAAGCAAAACCTAAAAAGGATAGCTAAATAGTAGTATGTTTTTGTAGCGTGGGCTCCCCAGCCCGCGCTTGCCTTGAGGGTTTTAAGTTTTGTAAAATTTAATTTAAGATTTTTGTTTTGGCAGAGTAAAAACAAATTCTGAGCCCTGACCATATACGCTATTTACCCAGATTTCGCCTCCATGACGCTCTACCATTTCTTTTATTATAATTAGTCCAAGCCCAGTTCCTGTTTCATTTGCGGTGCCTTTAGTAGTATGCGTTACGTCAATTCTGAATAATTTATCCAAATCGCCTTCCCGTATGCCAACGCCGTTATCCGCTACGGCAATCCGGATAAAATTGTTTTTCCCTTCAGATGCGGTAATTTTTATTTCGCCGCCGGGACGGGTAAACTTTATAGCGTTTGAAACTAAGTTCTGGCAAATTGAGCGGAGCATATTATCGTCAGCAAAAACAAAAGTCTTTTTTGCGACTTCATTTATTAACGCAATTTTTTTATTAACAGCATTCCCCGAAACAAGCTCCAAAACAGAAGATACTTCCTCATATAAATCTAATTGTGCTGGATTATAATCAATTCTATCTGTTTGGAGACGCGACCATTCTAAAAGGTTTTGCAATAGATTAAATAAATTCCGGGCGGACTGGGCGATATTACCAATAAACGATTTAATCTCTTCATTTGAAAGAGTATCAAAATCTTCCGATAAGATATCGGAAAAACCAAGCAAGCCCTGAAAAGGACTTTTAAGATCGTGCGCAATGATTGAGAAAAACTTGTCTTTGCTCGAAATTAATTCTTTTAGTTTTTTCTCAGCATCTTTGGAAACAGAAATATCTCTAAATATACTTAGAAGCAATTGTTCATTATCATTTAGATCGATGAAAGAATTGGAAAGTTCAAACCAGACTTTTTTACCATTCCACAATGTTTGTAATTTATCGAACTGAGGTTCAAAGGTGTGCATCGAAAATCTATTTTTCTGTCTTTCCATCATTTCTTCTCGGCGCTCAGGCGCATAACAAACAGTATAATCTTCCCCCTCTAATTCGTTTTTTGATTTTTCCAGCATCCAGCATAAAGCATTATTAACAAGCAGAATAGAACCGTCCTTATCAACAAGCCGCATTCCGTCAAATGATTTATCCCAGATTTGTTTATAAATGGTTATTTCTTTCCGGAGACCCGCGTTCTTATTCTCTAATTGTTTAATAATCTCTATTAACTCTTTGGAGGACTTTTGTTCTAATTCCATTGGCTCATTATAAATATTTAAGCGCCAAATATACAAACAAAAGGAGCCCAAGGCAATAAGCCGAAATTTGGCGGAAAGTGAGCGATTATAAATTTATTGCGTACAATTCCCCCCCTTTTCACTCAGATTCAGTTAGACTATAAAGCTGAATTTTATTATATAGAGTTGGTTTTGATATCCCCAAAACTTCAGCCGCTTTTGTTTTATCCCATTTCAGACTGTCAAGCACATGCTGGATGTGAACTTTTTCCACCGCCGAAAGGCTCATACCGGCAAAATTTGCAAATCCGCTTTGCACAGGCTGCCCTGGCGATTTACGCAGAAGAATATTTTCCTTTTCAAGAACGTCTCCTTTTGCCAGCACAACCGCCTGAGTCAAAGTATTTTCAAGTTCTCTAACGTTTCCAACCCACTCATAATTTTCCAGCATTTCCATTACTTCATAAGGAATTTTCCTTACCCTTTTATGAAGCAGACGGTCAATTTTATTTAGAAAATGGACGACCAAAACAGGAATGTCTTCCTTTCTTTCTCTTAGAGGCGGTATATCAATTGTAAAAACGCTTAATCTATAAAATAAATCTTCGCGGAATTTACCTTCAGCCACTAATTCGCTCAAATTTCTGTTAGTTGCTGCAATTATACGGGCTTTAAGCGGAACCGTAGCTTCGCCTCCAACGCGCTCAAACTCTTTTTCCTGAATCACTCTTAGCAATTTAACCTGCAAATTTGGGGAGATTTCCGATATTTCATCCAAAAATATTGTTCCTTCGCCTGCAAGTTCAAACTTTCCTTTTTTATCCCTAACGGCTCCGGTAAAGGCTCCTTTTACATGTCCGAAAAGTTCGCTTTCTAATAGAGTTTCGGTAAGAGCGGTACAGTTAACCGGCACAAAAGGGTGCAACTTAGTAATACCGCTATAATGAATAATTTTTGTAACTAATTCTTTTCCTGTTCCGCTTTCCCCCTGAATCAATATGTTGATTTTGCTGGAAGAAATCATTCCAATTTTTTTATAAATTTCTTTCATTTCCCTTGTTTTACCTACAAGGCTGTTTTCCATCTGATATTCCTGCGTATCGCCGGAAATTGTTTCAGATAAACGCTCGCTTAGTTTCTTGCTTTCAAGGGCTCTTTTTATTGTCAGTTTAAGCCGGTCGCTTTCAATTGGCTTTTCGGTATAATCGTAAGCGCCAAGCTGCATAGCTTTAATAGTGGAGTTAATGTCTTCATAGGCTGTAATTAATATCACCTGAATATGATCGTCAAACTCCTTTACTGCTTTCAGCACTTCAAGACCATCCATTTCCGGCATTTTGAGATCCGTAAGCACAAGATCGGGATGGATTTTTTCAAGAAGTTCCAGCCCCGCTCTTCCATTTTTTGCGATATGAGCTTTATATCCGAGTTCGCCAATAAAAATCTCAAGCGTATCGCGGATTGATTCATCATCGTCAATAATAAGAATAGTTTCCATCTTTACCCTTTAATTAAAAATGTAATTTCAAAAATAGTTTCGCCAGGGACAGAAGACTTTAGCTCCATTTTGCCAGAATGCTGCTGAAATATTTTTTGCGCTATAATTAAACCAAGCCCGGTGCCCGAAGCCTTGGTAGTAAAAAAAGGCTCAAATATTTTAGAGTTGTCTTTTATTCCGCATCCGCTATCTTTTATACGAATAACTAGAAGTCCCTCCAAACAATTATTCTCGGAAGTTATTTCGATCACTCCATTCTCTGAAACCGCCTCGATAGAATTATTTATAAGCCCCGAAAAAGCGGAATTAAGCCGCTCATAATCGCCAGTAAACAGTATCCCTTCAACTTTATTTTCCAAACGGATATCAACTGGAGCAATTATACTTTCAAACGAAAAAGCAATGTCTTCAAAAAAAGTATGCAGATTAAATTCGCTTTTTACTAAATCCATCTGATTTGCAAACTGTAAAACGTCTTTTACTAAATTTGTCAGCCGTTTAGCTTCTTTTTTAATAATTCCAACCGATTTTTTATTTTTATCAGTAGCTGCGGCAGTAGCAGAAAGTAAATCCGCATTCATCTGGATTGAAGTAAGCGGAGTTTTAATTTCGTGCGTCAACATAGCGGCCATTCTGCCAATTGTAACTAAACGTTCTGCTTTAATGGACTCAATTTCTTGTTTCTTTCTTTCAGTAATATCCTGCGCCATCGAGATAAAGAACAATAATTCGCCATTTTTTTTATAAACTCCCGAAACAGAAAGCGATACCCACACTTTATCTCCTCCTTTCCGGAGGCTTCGTTTTTCTATAGTGTAATTTTTTATTTCGCCCCGTTTCACTTTTTCGTTTAACGCCACCACTTCGTCCACATCTTCCGGAGCGGTTATCTTGCTAACAGTCATAGAAAGAAATTCATCTAACGAATAATTCAGAATTTCGCAGTATGTTTTATTAGCTTTTATTATTTCCCCAACCGGATTGCTAAGCGCCATTCCAAGGGGAGCATAATTAAATATGGATTTAAATCTTTCTTCGCTTTCCCATTGAGCGTTTTCTGCAAGTTCAACTATATTTTCATGTTTAATAAGCTGTATATTTACCGCTTCAAGCAGTTCAGACATTTTAAAAGGTTTTGTCAGGTAATCGTCTCCGCCCAGCGTCATTCCTTTACGCAGGTCGGCTCTTTCCGATTTGCCCGTAAGAAAAATAAAAGGAATTAGAGACGTATGCGGATAGCTCCTTAATGATGCAAGCACTTTAAAGCCATCGCAGCCTGGCATTATTACATCACAGATGATTAAATCCGGAATTTCTTTTTTAGCTAATTCTATCCCCTCTAATCCGTTTCTTGCAAGAATAGGATTGTAAAATTCATGGGAGAGAATCATTTCTATATTAGCCCTTATAGAATCGTCATCGTCTATTACTAATATTTTTTTCATTAAAGCGCTTTTTGCCGTTACTTTTAGTTTTATTATCTTGCTTTTTCCTTTTCAATAGGAATTTTTACTGTAAATGTCGTACCGCTTCCGTTAACGCTTCTAAACTTAATTATACCGGAATACCGCTCAACTGACTTTTTAACAATTGCCAGCCCAAGGCCATTACCGGGAATGCCTTCATTATTTGAACCCCGGTAAAACGGTTCAAACAATCTTGCCTGTTCTTCTTCTGGCAGCCCAATTCCGTTGTCTTCAATTACAAAAGTCACATATTCAGAGTCTGTTCTTAATTCAAAATTAACTCTTTTATCAAGTTTATTTCTGGCAGAATACTTAATTGCATTTGAAAGAAGATTGGTAAGTATTTGGCGTATTGCTTTTTCATCTAAAGCTAAATAACTATAGCTGGAAAGGTTTTTAAAACTGATTACGTCTTTAACTGAAAAACGAACTTCAATTTCTCTTATTATATCCAAACAAAGCGTTTCAAGATTGAATTTTTCAAGTTGCGAAATTGAATCTTCTAAATCATCACGTCCAAGAACCGATATATCGTCAAGCATTCCAATCATTTTCTTTATGCCTGCATAAATATTAGAAAAGAACCGTCCTTTTTCGTTTGGCGTTAATTCTTTACCATATTGTTCCATTATTTCAGTCGACGACATAATAAGAGTCAACGGCGTTCTGAATTCATGCGAAAGCATCGAAATGAGGTTTGTCTGCACTTTATCAGCCTGTTTTTGCTTTTCAACCGCGCGATCCAGAAATATTTCAGCCTCTTTGATGTTTGTAATGTCGTTTATAGTCCCAATTATCAGTTTTTCGCCAGTATTGCTAGTATAAAGCGTTTTCCTGATCTGTACTTTTCGCTTAATATTTTCCGAATCTGTAAAATGCCGCTCATCTGTATTTTCAATTCCTGTTTCAAGCACAATATTATCGTGTTCTTCCAAAATTCTATTGCATGGCGCATCAAACAACTCTCGCCCCAACTTACCAATTATTTGCTCTTGCTTGAAACTATACATATTGCAAAACGCTTCATTAACAAAAACAAATCTATGGCCGCTGTCTTTTACAAAAACCGGATGCCTTACTGCATTAATTACCGAATCAAAGAATTTTTGATTGCCATAAATGGATATCTCTTTCATTTTCCCTATTTATATTTCTAATGTGAATCTTTCAACTTCGACATTATGACTTAATTCCCTGCGCTTATATTTTCTACCAATATCAATATACTTAATATTAATGCAAAAGTGTATACGTAGAATTACTGATTTTTTGTCAAAATAGACTAAAATTTGTAAAAAAAAATTCTCAAAATAAGATTTTTTGAAATAAATGTCATTTTTGTAAAATTATTTTATTGTCTTTATAACCCAACATATCATATTCTTATTTAGTTTTCCTTTGTTAGTTTTATTTCGGGATTGTGAAAGCTATTCCAGTATTATCGTTTTGGGGGATGAAAATTTTAATTTATTTACTATATTTATATCCCCTCTCCCAAAAAGCAAAAAAAAGCAGAGGGTTTTTACGCCTCTGCTTAAGAAAGAATATTTTACTAAAAAGAATTAATCTTCCTGAAAATCTACATCCGGAAGCGAGGATGGAAGCTTCTCTTCTTTTTCCTGCTTCATTTTGAAAAGTTTTCTGAAGAAAGCAGGAATAGTTTCTCTCCATTCTTCAAATTTTGAGTAAACTACCGGAACAAGTACTAAAGTTAGAGCCAATGAACTTGTTAATCCTCCTATTAACGCCCAGGCTAAGCCCGATTTCCATTCGGCTCCTGCGCTGGTTGAAAGCGCTATAGGCAGCATACCAAAAACCATGGTAAGCGTGGTCATAAGAATAGGTCTAAGTCTGGTTTTACCCGCGTCTATTAAAGAATCATAAACAGATTCTCCCTCAGCTCTTTTCTGATTTGTTCTATCTACCAACAGAATTGCATTTTTAGATACAAGCCCCACAAGCATCAGTATTCCAAGTATTGAAAAGATACTTAGCGACTTCATAGTTAATGCAAGCGCAAGCATTGCGCCAACCATTGCAACCGGAACGGAGAACAACACTACAAATGGATATATGAACGAATCGTACAACGCAACCATAATCATATAAGTAAATAGTATTGCGGCAAAAAGAGCAAGCCCAAGACTGGAGAATGATTCTTTCATATTCTTAACGTCTCCGCTCATAGAAACGTTAACTCCTGTTGGTATTTTAGTTTTTGCAAGTTCCTTTTGAATATCAGCCGTAATTGAACCGCTTGTTCTGCCGACAACCTGAGAATATACCGTTATTGCCGCGTTTCTTTCTTCCCGCTGCAATACCGTAGGACCAGTTGTTCTTAATACCGAAGCAAACTGACCTAATTCAACCTGCTGTCCTTTTCTGTTAGTAAATACAAGTTTTCCAATTTCTTCTGTTTTTGAACGGTCAAACTGGTCAAGATTTACACGTAAATCGTATTCATTAGGGCCGTCCCTGAATTTAGAGTCGTCGTCTCCGGATAGAGCTACTTTTAGAGTAGAACCAACGTCGGCAATTGTAAGCCCCAGGTTAGTCATTTTTTCTCTATCAATAATTATTCTTGTTTCAGGTTTCCCATCTTCTGAAGATAACCTTACATCTGCCGTGCCCTGGACTTTTTTAGTTATGTTTTTAACTATTGACGCGGTTTGCTGAACATCTTCTAAATTTGTTCCGCTTACAACCATCTGGATCGGAGTCTGATTAGCAGTTCCAAAAATTCCCATTGGATTTACGCGAACTGTTACGCCAGGCATCTGCTGCACTCTCTGTTTTATATCCTGACTAATATCGTCAGTCGATTTTTTACGTTCGTTTTTAGGGACTAATGTAACGTCAAGCTCCGAAACTCTATTAGAAGAAGAGCTCAAAATTCCTTCGCTTGAAGCTCCCACGTTAACAAACACTTTTTTAATTTCTGGCATTTCAGAAAGCATTCTTTCAACTCTTTGCGAAACATAATTTGTGTTTTCAAGAGTAGAGCCCGGATCGAGTTCTAACGTAACTGCAAATTGTCCCTGATCGGCGACTGCAATAAATTCGCTGCCAATAAATCCAAGAGGAGCAAGCGATAGCGAAGCTATAAACAGAGCCGCTGAAATTGCTACAACTTTCCCTTTGTTAGCTAAACCCCATCTAAGGGCTTTTTCGTAAGTTTCGTTTAGCTTGTTAAACAATCCTTCAAACCAAAGTGAAAATTTACCAAATACAGTTGCGGCGTTTAGTTTTTCCAATTTTGCAAATCTGGATGCAAGCATAGGAGTAACTGTAAACGATACAAATAAACTTAATAGAGTTGAGAACACAACTACTAAAGCAAACTGCCTCATTATATTGCCGATAATACCGCTTACTAAAGCAAGAGGCAGAAACACAGCCACGTCAACAAATGTAATAGCAAGAGCTGCAAACCCAATTTCATTTCTTCCTTTAAGAGCGGCAGTTTTTTTATCCTCGCCCATTTCTAAGTGATGATATATATTTTCCAGCACCACTATCGAGTCGTCCACAAGAATACCAACAACAAGCGAGAGCCCCAAAAGCGTCATCATGTTAAGCGTAAATCCCATTGCGTACATTGCTACAAATGTAGAAACCAAAGACGCTGGAATTGCAACCATAACTATTATTGAGTTTCGTATACTGTGTAAGAACAAAAGCATCACTATAGCCACAAGAACAACTGCAATTGCCAAATCTTCTTTTACCGCATTTGCAGAGTCGGATGTAAATATTGAACCGTCCTGTGCGATATCGAAATGCAATTTTTGCGATGAATATTGTTTTTCCAGCTCAGCTAATTTTTCGCGGACTAACTTGCTTACTTCAACAGTATTACCGTCAGTCTGTTTTTGCACATTCATACCAATAGAAGTAATTCCGTTAATTCTACTGAGTTTGGAATACTCTTTTACGCCGTCTTCAATTTCGGCAATATCGCCAAGTTTTATATCTCCGCCGGCTTTCGATTCTGCTATAACAAGCGCACGAAGCTCTTCAATAGAATTAAATTTACCGGCTACTCTTACAATAAACTGGCCGTCGGTATCTTTAACCTTTCCCGTTGGAAAGTCAAGATTTGAGTTTTTAATTGCCTGATTCACCTGAAGAATTGATAAATCGTATGCTTTTAGTTTTTGCAAATCAAGGTTTACTTTAATTTCTCTTTCATCTCCGCCTACAAGAAGGACCTGTCCTACTCCCGGGATTTTGGAAATCTGCGGTTTAACTTTATCTTTTACAAACTGATAAAATTCTTTTGCAGGAAGATTGCTTGTAATACCCATCCTTAAAACAGGAAGCTCGTCTATTGCAATTTTAGATACAGTCGGGTTTTTACATCCCGAAGGCAGCTGCGATATTACTTCATTAACCTTACGTTGGGTATCCTGAAGAGAAAAATCGATATTAGCAGCATAAGAAAATTCAATAGTTACAAACGAAGTTCCTTCATAAGAACTTGACCTTATAGTCGTCACTTTGTCCATACCCGAAACTGCGTCTTCAATAAGCTTTGTAACGCCAGTCTCCACTTCATTAGGCGAAGCGCCCGGGTAGGTCGTCATAATAGTTACGACCGGAGGGCTGAATTTAGGCAATAACTCGTATTGCAGCTGATTAAAACTAAAGAATCCTAAAACCGCCAAAGCGGCAAAGATTATTATAATCAGCGATGGTCTTTTAATTGATAGTTCAGTTAACGTCATTTCAAATTCCTTAAAACTTTATTCTTATTTTGTAATCTCTATCTTAACGTTATCGGTCAGATTTGTCTGGCCGTTTGTTACGATAGTTTCGCCCGGGTTAATACCGCTAATAATTTCAACGTCGGTTCCATATTCGCCCCCAAGCAATACGTTTCTTAGTTTTGCAAATCCATTTTCTACTACATATACCTGCGGGTTTTTTACGCTGCCGACTAAAGCTACTCTTGGTACAACAAGAGCTTCGTTTCTTTGAAGAGATTTAAAATATACTCTTGCAAACATTCCGGCTTTTAATTGCGTTTTACCGCTATTAGCAAGAATAATTTCTATTGGATAAGTATGCGCCTCGTCTCCTTTGGAGCTGATTGTTTCTATATGTCCTTCAAAAGTTTTGCCCTGAAATACTTCAGACGTAATATCAACCTTGTCTCCTTTTTTTAGCTTAAAGGCGTCTCTTTCCGTAACGTTAACTTTCACTTTAAGTTTAGAGATATCCACAATGTTTGCAACTAACGTAGCCTGAGGAGCGGCCTGCACCATTGAACCTTTGTCAATTGGTAAAGAACTAATTACGCCGGAAATTGGCGTTGTAATTTTTGTGTCTTTTAATTGTCTTTTAGCCGTAATATACTGCGCTTCGGCGGTAGTATAAGCAAGTTTTGCATTCTCAAACTGATTATCAGTAGCGGCTTTCTGTTTAATTAGAAGTTCGTATCTTTCTAAATCTTTTTTTGTTTTTTGATAATTAGCTTCGGCTAAAGTATAGCTTGCTCTTTTCAGTTCGTCGTCTACCTGAAAAAGAACAGAACCGGCAGGTTTAAAGTCGCCTACTTTTGCATAAACGGCAGTTACGCGTCCCTGAGTTTCAGACATAATATTTACGTCGTTATTAGCCGCCGTAACGCCAACTGCAGAGATGCTTTCGTTTATTTTCTGATAGTTTGCAGTAACTACAGTTACTGGATAAGCGTCAATCACCTGATTTTTTGCTTTTGCCTGAACTTTTGATTTATTATTTATAAGAACGGCTATTATTGCTCCTAAAACAAGAACGGTTAAGCCTATATATTTTAATTTTTTCATTTTTTTCCTCTTACTTGATAAAAACTTAGAACCATTAGTATCTATTTATTATTCGCCTATCGCTTTAGATAAACTTGCCTTAGCCAACTCATATTCAACCATCGAATTAGTATGATTTATTTTAGCCTGAAGCAGTGCGGCGTCCGCGTCTACTACTTCCGAACTTAGAGCCAGCCCCCCTTTAAATTTTTCGCTTGTTATGCGCAGGTTTTCGTCTGCCTGTTTAACGGCAAGTTCCGAAATGGAAATTTTTTCTTTAGTCTGCTGAAAATTCAAATAATTTTGCGTCACTTCTAAAGTAATACCATCTTTTATAGAACCCATAGCGTCAATAGTTTGGGAAAGCTGGGCTTCCGCCTGTTCTGCCTGACGCCCGGTGGCTCCCCAGTTCCAAATGTTAAAAGATAATCCGAGCGTAACGTCCCATGTTCCGTCAAATTGATCGCGATTTGGATAGATTCTTGAATTTGGACGATTATAATTGTAATCGCCTGTTAAAAATATTTGCGGATACCAGGCTGATTTTACAGCTCCAATATTGGCCTCGCTGGTTTTAATTCTCAAACTGGCTGCTTTTAGTTCCGCACGTTTTTCATTAGCCTTGTTTACCAAATCGTCTAAATCGGCTAATTCTTTTCCTTTAAATTCAATTGTAGATTTTATTTCAGTTTCCGTATTCAACGGAATTCCTATTGTGTTATTAAGTCCAATAGCCGCCAGCCTGACTGCGTTTTTTGCGTCGGATTGTTTAAAAAGAGCGTCGGATAATTGAACTTCAATCTTTAATACGTCATTATTAGTTAACATTCCCTGTTGCATCAGATTCTGCGCGTCTGTTAAATGAGCCTTAATCTGTTCTACAGTTTCATCCAAAACTGTTTTCATTTGCTTTGCCTTAAACAAAGACCAGTAAGCGTTTTTTATATTATACGATAATTCGCTTTTGTCTTTATTATAGTCTTCCTGCGTAGCTCCGGCGGAAAGCTCCGCCATTTTTATTCCGTTTTCTATCTTAAACCCGGTAAATATTGGCTGCGATACTGATAGCTTCATTCCGTAATTATTCAGAATTGCCGATGAAATATTGAAAGAGCCAAAAGGCGTATTCAAAGCAAACGGGTCTACCGAACTTAGCCTTGTATAACTGCCCGTAAACGAAAGAGTTGGAAGCTGCGACGTATTTGTTTCTTTTACCTTAGCTTCGCTCGATTTTACTTTCATTAATGAAGAGTGTAATGTTTTACTGTTTTTAAGACCCGTTTGTAAAGCGTCTTCCACAGTTAAAGTCAGCTTATCCTGCGCGTTTGCAAATCCTGCAAACAACAAGAAAGCCATTCCGATTATATATTTATTTGTCATATTTTTATTCATATTCATTTTATTATTTAATCTCCAGGACCTCTTTTTTATCACTATTTTCACAATATTTATTTCTTCCATCCTCTGTAAGGATGCCCTCAAATAAAATTTTAACTATTGTAGTAAACACCTGCTCTGCTGAAATAGGAAGAGTGGAAAGAACTTCCGGAATTATTATCTCATGTATTGCACTAACATATATCATCGCGACTACTTCCTGATTTATATCTTTTCTGAATATGCCGCTTTCCACTCCCTGTTCAAGTAATTTTACAAATTGATTAAGCGCCTTTTGCCGTCTGAATTCTTTTATTCCATTAAAAATATCAGGATAAGACTTTATCAGGTCGTTAATCATAGGGCCTCGCATTGATTTAGCCATTTCGCCCACAAAAACCATTAACTTCTTCAGTTTATCAATAAACTCAAGCGATTCGTCCGCAAGAAGATTAGAAATAAAGTTGCCCGATTCGCATTTTTTTTCTTCTACAAGCGTTTTTATTAACTGTTCTTTGCTTGAAAAATGCTTGTACAGGGTTTTTTTGCTTATTCCTATACCCGTAGCAATTTCTTCCATTGTTACTCTTGTTGCGCCAAATACTGTAAACATTTCTTCTGCTTTAGCTAAAATGCGGTTTCTTATTTCGCGATCGTCTGACATTATGCTTACCCGTTCCTTTAAACTTTTAAGTTTATTTAATTTTGAAGTGAAAAAATAAAGACTCTAAAGGTCTTGAAATATATTTAATCGGCAAACGCTCCGATATTATCGGTAAGACGCTTTGTTTTTCTCTCATAAACTGTTTTTTTGTTCATACCTGGAAAACCTGCCAAAATTTCTTTTTTAACTCATTTAATTCGACTATTAAACCGACAACACTATTAACGTTTCAAAAGTTTCCATTAAACGACAAGATTTCCAATTGTTATTCACTGGAAACTATTTTGGTTTATTGAGTTTCCAAATATAGGCTATTATTTCCCTTTGTCAACGTAGAAAGCTGGATTTTCTGATTAGCGGTATTTTTCGCTTATGAATGGTAAAATTTCAAACTCTTGCGAGCAATGCGCTCAACTTTACAGAAGAAAATCGTGCGTATTGTTATGAGGTTGTCTAAACAAAATGTCATACATACCGAAGCAGGAATCGCTTTACAGTATAATAAATTTAGATATTAAGGAAATGCCCGCTTTCGCGGGTATGACAAACTTATATAGCTTATTATAATTTTTAGGCTGACGCCATGCGCAAAAAAAATGGAAACGGCTCGCTATATAAAATTCTTAACTACCCGCTATTTTATTTCAAACGACGCGTTTACCACGGCGGTAATTTCTTTTTCAATTGAGCTTAAATCGTTTATCCCCATATCGGAGACCATATTAGAATATTTTGGAGTAATTTGCAGCACGCCCATTTTTGCGTTTGTTATCGTACCGAGAGAAGAGTTCGTGGCTTTTGCAATTTTATCGGCGCGTATCATAGCGTCTCTTGCGGCTTCAGCCTGAATTTCAACTTTCAGATCGCCAAGTTTTGAGTAAAAATATTCAGGAGCTTCTACTTTGAAGTTTATCCCGTTTTCAACAAGCGAGCTTATCTCTAAAGAAATATCTTTAATTTTTTGCACGTCGGTCGATTGAATTTCTATCCTCTGGCTATATGTATAATCGATGATATGGTTTGTCTGCATTCCGTTTGCCGAAATTTCATAATGCGGAATAGCCATCACTGTATAAAACGCAACTTTATCCTGTGGAAATCCCTTAGACTCCAAATACTTTAACAGCTGTGGTTTTTGTTTTTGCAGCTCTTTATATGCTAAATTTTCTGTGGTTGATATAGCGGAAAGAGAACCTCTTAAAATTCCAAAATCAGAGATTATTATTTTTTTTGCCGAACCTGTTACGGTAATTGTCTGGTTCTCTTTTTTCCCCTGTTTATAAGCGCCGCCAATTATAATAGCGCAGATAATCAGACAAACTCCTACTATTGTAAGCGGAATAAAAAGATTGTTGTTTTCTTTCATTACTGATCTCCTGATTTTTGAAATTTACCTACTTCGATTAATGACCGCTGCTTTAACTAACGACTATACTTTTATAAAAACACTTAGAAAAACGCCGCTTAACAAGATAAATTATAGAACTGGATTTATCAAATATTTTTCCTACTTTTGAAAATAAAATAAGAATTAGAATTGGGAAAGAAGAAAGTGAACAAGAAAAAATTCAGCGATCCGACGATAAAGTTTTTTATTTCGATAATAGGTTTATTTGTAATTGGAGTTATTTTAATTCAGCTTCAAAGCATTTTCATTCCTTTCGTAATCGCCTATTTTTTATTTTTTCTTTTTTCTCCGGTTAACGAGTTTTTATCGTCAAAAAAGATCCCTTTAATTTTTGTGATTTTGTTCGACTTAGCCGTTATAGGAGTAGTAGTATTCGGCATATCAAGCTTTACGATAGACTCAATAATGCAGTTATCCGATAAGCTTCCGGAATATCTTAATAAGTTAAATTTACTTGTGCGCGACGCGGCTCACTCGTTAAACATACGCGACCCTTATTTGAGAAACTTTTCTATACAAAACGCAGTTGCCCGTTTTGATTATAAATCAATAGCCGGCGACGTTTTTTCTTCTACGTTTTCGTTTTTAGGAAGCATTCTTTTTGTAGCGTTTTTCTTTATTTTTATTGTAACTGGTCACGATACAATTTACGAAGCCATAAAAAAACGTTATGTGGCGGGCAGAGTTAAGCCTGCAATTAAAAAAATTGAATCTAAAATTAAAGCTGCAACCGGAGACTCGGGCGCTTTAACGACAAACACCGCGCATGACTTTATTGAAGAAGAAAAACATGAACGGGAAATAATTTTAGAAAACACATTCAAAGAAATTATTGAACAAATTCAGCGTTATATTGTTACAAAAATCACCCTCAACCTTTTAGCGGGAGCCGCAGTATTCGTTGCGCTTTTATTGTTTAATATCGACTTTGCTATTATCTGGGGATTATTTGTTTTCCTGCTGAATTTTATTCCAACTTTAGGTTCTGCTATTGCGCTTATACTCCCCACTCTTATGTCGCTTGTGCAATACGGCTCGTTTAGTTATTCGCTTATTATCTGCGGCGTAATAGCCGCCCTGCAAACAATTTTCTTTAATATTATCGAGCCTATGATGATAGGCAAAAGAATGAATCTTAACCCGCTTGTTATTTTGCTTGCCGTTTTATTATGGGGTGCAATATGGGGAATCCCGGGCATGCTTTTTTCGGTTCCGCTTACTGCAATAATAAAAATTGTTATTTCAAATTCTGAATCTAAAAATCTAAAATTCGTCAACGACCTAATGGGCAAATAGCTTTTTAATATAGTCCAAATTTACTCCGTTTAAATTCCGCGCATTGCTTATAATATAAAATATTATTAATTAGACTTTATGTATTTGAAAATATGAGCAACAAGGAGACGACCCATGAAAAGCGTTTTAGAGAGTTTGAAATTATTTACATCCGGCAAACCAGAAAACCAGCCAATTGTTTTTTTACACGGATTTCCTTTCGATCACTCAATGTGGGACGAACAGCTTGAATATTTTAAAAATGACTATTATTGCATAACTTACGATATCCGCGGTTTAGGCAAATCGCCTGTTGGAGACGGTCAGTTTACTATAGAATCCTTTGTTGATGATTTGTTTGCAATTATTGACGAGCTCAATTTAAGCAGCCCTATTATATGCGGACTATCAATGGGGGGCTACATAGCTTTAAGAGCCGCAGAAAGAGCGCAGGAGCGTCTGAAAGCCCTTGTGTTCTGCGATTCAAAACCAGAAATAGACAATAACGAGGGAAGACTAAAAAGATGCGCTGGAATAAAACAAATTAACGAGGAAGGCGCCGTTAATTACGTTAAAAATTTTATTCCTAATTGCTTTTCTAAAAAATTCATTGTCAACGAAGCGGTAAAATATAATTATATACTAGAAAAGGCCGCTCTTTCAAGCCCGGCGGGAGTTAAAGGCTCGCTGCTTGCAATGCTTTCCAGAACCGATACGACTGGGTTTTTAAAAGAAATAAAAATTCCAACTTTGGTTATCTGCGGCGAACTCGACAGCTTTTCAACGCCTGAACAAATGAAAGCTACTGCGGATAAAATTCCCGGAGCTAAATTTAATGTTATTCCTGAAGCGGGGCACATTTCCCCGGTTGAAAACGCTAAAGATTTTAATGCTGCGTTATCAAAGTTTTTAACGCGCTTGTAAACAGATATTAATGTCATCCCCGCAAAAACGGGAATCTCTTCCTAATGCTGAATTTTAGATACTTGCTTTCGCAGGTATGACATACTTATATTGGGCGTTTAATTTAGAAAAGTTAACTCTATGATAGTCTTAATTATTTAAAACTGTTTTGAGTAAACAAATTTGCGGTTTCTTTACAGAATTTAACCGCATACTCTAACAGCTGTTCCGCTGAGGCAAAATTATTAGGCATAACCAATTTCATAATTTCGTCCTGTTGCTCAAACTTAACCGAGGTTTTATAATTATCGAGTATAAATTTCATAAGCGCCGGAAATTTAATCTGGTAATATTCTTCTTTTTTACCCCTTGGCAGAATAAATATTATTTTTTTTCGCTGCATTATAATCCGTTCGTACAAAGCATACGAAGCATAAAACTTAAGCATTGCGGTGGATATTAACCTTTTAACTAAAATTGGCAGAACTCCAAACCGGTCGATAATTTCATCTTTAATTTCTTCAAGCTCATCGATATTTTTAATTGAGTACAGCGTTGTATAAAAATTAAGCCTGTCCATTTGATCTGGCATAAAAGCTTCTGGTATGCCAATTTCAAAAAAAGTATCTATGGTAGGTTCGGTTCTTACTTCCTGCTTAGGAAGATTTTCGAACACTTCCTTAAATTCCTGATATTTTAATTCTTCAACGGCTTCGTTAATTAGCTTTAAATACATTTCAAAACCGACAAGGTCTATAAATCCGCTTTGGGAAGTTCCTAAAAGATTACCCGCGCCTCTTATTTCAAGGTCTCTCATAGCAAGGTTAAAACCGGAACCAACGTCAGTAAACTCTTCTATAGCCTGAAGACGCCGTAATGATTTTTTAGTTATTCCGCTTAACGACGGCACAAGAAAATATGCGTATGCCTGACGGTTAGATCTGCCGACTCTTCCTCTAAGCTGGTGCAGTTCTGCAAGACCAAACCTATCTGCGCGGTTGATTATTATTGTATTTACGTTCGGTATATCAATGCCGGACTCAACAATTTTAGTACAGATTAAAATATCGTATTTTTTATTTAGAAACCCGTGTATTACTTCTTCAAGCTGAGATGGTTTCATCTGGCCGTGCGCAACCCCAATTTTTACTTCGGGTATATATTTTTTTATATAATCGGCTAATTTGCTGATCGATTGAACGCGATCATGAATCAGGTAGATTTGTCCCTTACGGTTAATTTCCTGCATTATCCATTCGCGTACTTTCAAAATATCAAAAACCGCCACCTGCGTATAAATAGGCTGCCTGTTTGGCGGAGGAGTGGCTATTAACGACAAATCTCTCGCTCCAACAAGCGATAAATTTAATGTTCTTGGAATTGGCGTAGCTGTAAGCGTTAAAGTGTCTACGTTAGCTTTAATAGAGCGGAGTTTTTCCTTTGCCATTACTCCAAAACGGTGCTCTTCGTCAATTATAAGTATCCCCAGGTCTCTAAATTCAATATCTTTTGAAATAAGGCGGTGCGTGCCTATTACTATATCAATCTTCCCTTCTTTTAACTCCTTAATAATTTCAACCTGCTCTTTTTTAGATTGAAATCTGGAAAGAGCCGCAACTTTAACCGGATACTGAGATAATCGGTCTGAGAATGTGTTATAATGCTGTTCTGCAAGAATAGTAGTAGGAACCAGCACAGCAGCCTGCTTGCCATCCTGAACGGCTTTGAACGCAGCCCTTACGGCAATTTCAGTCTTGCCAAAACCTACGTCTCCACACACTAAACGATCCATTGGGCTTCCGGATTCCATATCGTGTTTAAGTTCTTCTGTAACTTTAGCCTGATCGGGAGTATCTTCATAAAAGAAAGAATTTTCCAATTCTTTCTGCCAGATAGTATCAGGACTAAACCTATAGCCCGGCGTCGCTTTTCTGCGCGCATAAAGAGTTATTAACTCGCGAGCGGCTTCTTTAATTCTCTTCTTGGTTTTTTGTTTTGCGGTTTCCCACTCGCCATTGCCAAGCGTGGATAATTTTGGAATAGCGTTTTCTTTAGATGAGAATTTTTTTACTAAGCTTAGATAGTTCAAATTTACATATACAATTCCCCCGTCGTTGTATAAAATTTTCATTGATTCCTGATCGACTTCTCCTATACGGATATTTTCCAACCCCATGTATTTGCCGATGCCAAAATCTTCATGCACGACAAAATCGCCTTTATTTATAGAGGCAAACTCTTTAGCTTTTGATTTCTTCTTTTTATTCTTTGAGTTTATTTTTGTGCGGTAAGGCTTATTAAATATCTGATAGTCTGTCAGCAGTAAAAATTTTTCTTCTTTGGAAATAAATCCTTTATACAAACCGAACGTTTCGAAAACAAGCAATCCTTCCGACGTCAGATAATTAATTTCTTCTCTAAGGTTGGATAAAAGTTCTTTTAATCTGTTTGTCTGAAGATCATTCTCTGAAGTTACCACTACCTTATAATTTTGCTTTGTGTAATCGTCTATAACGTTCATCAAAGCTTCATAGTTAGAGTTAACTGTCGGCGGATCAGTAATGCCAAGATTGATTTTATTTTCGCTGTTTCCTAATTCCTCTTCAATTATCCATCGGGCGTCAATACCGGCGACCGAAAATTTAGTTTTATTTTCAACTTCAGGCGGAGCGGTTTGAATTGCATCTTCCCCATCGTCAATAAAACCCCTTTCAAAATCTATTTTTTTTCCGTCGGAGCTTATGATATCTATATTTTCGCTAATTTCTTCTTCGACAATTGTCTGTTGAATTGGTTTTGGCTCTTCATAAAAATTGATGATCTCAGAAATAAAGTTTTCAAGTTCATAAGACGACGCAAAAACTAACGGCTTTTTTATATATTCAAAAATATCAGTTAGCTTTTTCTCTGTCTTGTTTTCGGTCTCTCCAAGATTTCCTGCAATTGTAACCGACTTAACCATTTCGATTGAGCGCTGACTTTCCGGATCGAATAATCTTATCGATTCCAAAAAATCGCCGTCAAACTCAAGTCGCACTGCGTTTTTTTCGCTGTAGGACCAAAAATCAATTATCGAACCCCGCTGCGAATATTCTCCGGGAGACTCGACAAATTTTTCTCTTTGATAATTAAGGAGGTTTAAGTATTCTAATAAATCGTTATAGGTTAGATCGCCCCCTACCTGAATTTTTGTTGTATTGTTTTCAATTTCTTTTTTTGCTGGCAATAGACAATTGAGTAAAGCGTAAGTAGAAACTACTATTAACTTTTCCCTGCTGGAAATATCAGTCAACTGCTCCTGAAGCGATTCTGATTTAAACTCTGTTATTATAATTAGCTTATCCGCCAATGCAAGCAGGTTTAATTCCACGCTTAATTCAAGAACCGATTGGACGTCTGGCAGCAAAACAATAATATGACTTTCTAATTTAGCGGCTTCGGCAATTAAAAAGCTTTTTGCCGCGCCGGATAACGCGGTAATATTTAAAATACTTTCTTGTCTTTCAGCTATACGCTTTTTAAGATTAAAAATACTTTTAAACTTAGAAAAGGAACTGGCAATTACATTAAAATCTTTTTTTGTCTCAATCATTATTTGAAATTTACAAAATTCATATCAATCAAAAAATCCATAAACGCCTCTCGTTTTTTTTGAGATTAGACGTTTTAGCTAAATTACGGATATTTTATACCTATAAACAAATAATCAAAACTCAATATTAAACGCCACAGAATAATTTTTTTTATTCTTATCGGGATTATTAGACTTGTGACGGTCGACAAAATCGCCGACAAAATAACCTATAGCGCCCCCCAAAACAACGTCTGAAAGCCAATGAGCGTTATGATACATTCTTGAAAAACCGACCAATGACGCTGCCGAATACCAGGCAAATTTCCAGAAAAAGTTATTGTACTCGTCTGCCATTACAGTTGAATACGCAAACGCTAAAGTAGTATGGCCTGACGGAAGCGACGTAGAATTGAACGAAAAATTTAATGGATTAAAACTCATATTATCGTCAGTCATATAAGGCCTTTCGCGACCTAATAAAAATTTTGCAGCTCCATTAATTAAAGCGGCGTAAACAGTAGACTCCGCAAGCCGCAGACCCAATTTTCTAGTATCATCTTTTTTAGCCGCCAAGCCATACCCATAAATAACGGCGATGCTTACCGAAATAAATTCCACATGATAATATTTATCAGCCTGACAAAGTCCGTCTAAAAATGGAGATTTATTATTCTGGGTAAAATCTTTTGCTTGTCTATCCAAAAGAAAACAGGCGGATGAAACGCCTATTGTAGCGGAAAAGTTTTTCCAATCCTGGTTGTCAAATCTAGTGGGAACGGAAAAAATATCTTTCCCCACCTTATAAAAATTTTTAGCGTCATCCTTTTGGGCAAAGAATGACGCGTTAAAAAGAACGATAAATAAAAGCGCAGAATAAAGTTTCAAGCTAATTTATAATTTAACAGCTTTTCTAACAAAACCGTCGGCTTTTTCAAGTTTTTCTGCGGCCTCGGCTTTAGTGCATTTTGTTTTAATCATTACAAGAGCCGTCTTTACATGACCGTCGGCTTTTTCAAGATAATCGGCGGCCTCGTCGTAAGAAACGCCTGTGATCGTCATAACAATTTTTTTTGCTCTCTCTACTAATTTTTTATTAGTCATTTGCAAATCAATCATCATGTTTTCATAAACCTTACCAAGCCTGACCATCGAAGCGGTAGTTAGCATATTAAGCACAAGCTTCTGAGCAGTGCCGCTTTTCATTCTTGTAGAACCCATAATAACTTCCGGCCCTACAAAAGGACACATAGCCACGTCGACTTCTTTGATGTCGAAATTTTTTCGTGGGTTACAGGTAATAAACAAAGTTTTTGCGCCAAGCTCTTTAGCTTTTTTAACTGCGCCTGCAACGTAAGGCGTTCTGCGGCTTGCGGCAATACCGCAAACTACGTCTTTACTTGTAACTCCGGCTTCTACCACGTCTGTTGCGCCGTATTCTTCAAAATCTTCCGCTCCTTCAACAGCGCGAAACATTGCGCCCTGACCTCCGGCAATGTAACCGTCAATCATTCCGAAAGGAGTGCCAAAAGTAGGAGGACATTCGGAAGCGTCTACTACGCCAAGCCTGCCGCTTGTGCCTGCGCCAAAATACAATAAGCGTCCGCCATTTTTTAGCGCCGTAACAATAATTTCTACAGCCTCTGCTATGTATGGCAATTCGGCCTCTACTGCAAGAGGAACTTTTTTATCTTCGTCGTTTATTATTTTTAGAATTTCAGATGTAGACCCAACGTCTATATCCATTGAATTCGGATTTCTTTGTTCAGTCGATAACTTATTAATTTCATTAAAAAGTTTTTGTGACTCTTGGGAATCGGTCATTTATTAAGCTCCAGCAAAACCAGCTTCTTCCCCTTTTCGTTTCTCATATTAGTTGGTTTGTAATTTAATTCAAAAATAGTTGATTTTTTTATATAAGGCTTAAATTTCATTTCAGCCTTTGCAAATTCATCCTGCAAATCGCCCCCTTTCATTGCAAGCATATACGCCTTCTCCTTAATCAAAGGGAGAGCGTATTTGATTAGTATTATTAACGGCGCAGTCGCTCTGGTAACTATAAGATCAAAATAATCTTTGTAGTTTACAGTAAACTCAGGATTTTCTACCCTGTCGTTTTCTACTACGACGTTGCTAAGTTTTAGTTTATTTACGAAGTCTAAAACCGACTCGATTTTTTTTGTAGTCGAATCGACTAAAACGCCCTTAAGATCAGGACGCATGATTGCCACAGGTATCCCCGGGAACCCTCCGCCTGTTCCTATATCTAAAAACCTTGTGCATCGCTCTGGAATATACTTAGTGATATATGCAGAAATAAAAATATGATTTTCAATTATAGAGTCTACGTCTTTACGCGAGACTAAATTTATTGCTTCATTTTTTTCAGTAACTAATTCTGCAAAATATGCTAACCGTTCCAACAACGCAGAATCAGGGTTATAACCGTTCTGCCAATACAGCGAAGTCAATTGCTTTAAATACTCTTCTTGTAATTCAACCAGCATCTGCCAACCTTTGGAAAATTAGTTCTTCAAATATACTAATAAAATTGAAATATCTGAAGGGGTAACTCCCGATATTCTTGACGCTTGTCCTATTGATCTTGGTTTAACTTTATTCAGCTTTTCACGCCCTTCTGTTGAAAGAGGCTTTAAACTTAAATAGTTGAAGCTTAAAGGAATATTCGTATTCTCATATCTGTCTGTTCTTTCTACGGCTTCATACTGCCGTTTAATATAACCCTCATATTTCAACTCAATCTCTATTTGCTCTAAAACCAGCTGATTAGAGAGAATTTCCTTTATTATTTCGTTTGAATCGTCTTTTACGGCTTCTAATAATTCTTTTAGAGTCATTTCAGGACGTTTGCAGAGTTTTGAAATTGTCTCTGTTGAATCTATTCCTGGCTGCCCTTTACTTTCAAAAAATGGATTAATATCCCGCGCATGAAATTTTTTGTTGTTACAGAACGCAATGCCGTCCAGAATTAATTTTTCTTTTCTTTCAAATTCCGCATACATTTCATCAGGAATAGCTCCAATTTTATGACCGTATTTCAACAGCCTTCTATCGCAATTATCCTGCCTTAATAAAAGCCTGTGTTCTGCGCGCGAAGTAAACATCCTGTAAGGCTCTTCAGTCGATTTAGTAACCAAATCGTCTATTAAAACGCCGATGTAAGATTCGCTACGCTTAAGAACCAACTCGCCTTCGTTCTTTACCTTAAGAGCCGCATTAATTCCGGCAATTAAACCCTGTGCCGCCGCTTCTTCGTATCCTGACGTGCCGTTAATCTGCCCTGCAAAATAAAGTCCCTGAATTAATTTTGTTTCTAAAGTAAGATCAACCTGATGCGGCGGGAAAAAATCATACTCAACTGCGTAACCTGGCCGCACCATTTCGGCTTTTTCGAGCCCTTTTATGCTATTTATAGCTTCCAACTGTATATCAGCTGGTAAAGAGGTAGAAAAACCATTGACATAGATCAAATCGCTATCCAAACCTTCCGGTTCAAGGAATAACTGGTGCTGCGTCCTTTCAGAAAACCGTACAATTTTATCCTCTATGGAAGGACAATACCTTGGCCCAACCCCTTTTATTACTCCCGTAAATAACGGAGAATTATCAAATCCTTTTCTAAGAATATCATGTACCTGGGGACTTGTATAAGTAATATGGCAATTCATTTGAGGTAAAAACGGGAATTGGGATTTATCCGTTCTTAAAGAAAACGGTTTAGGATCTATATCTCCTGGTTGAACCTCAAGAACGCTCCAATCGATTGAACTTTTTCGTAATCTTGGGGGCGTACCGGTTTTTAACCTACCGGACTCAAAGCCTAACTCTATAAGCGATTCGGTTATTCCCCTTGCAGGAGGTTCTCCGTATCTTCCGCCGGAAACTGACTTCAATCCAGTGTACATTAAACCGTTGAGAAAGGTGCCGGAGGACAAAACAACCGCTTTGGAAAGTATTTCTTTTCCTTCCGAAGTTGTGACTCCTTTGACTTTTCCATTTTCAGCAAGCACGCCATTAACTGAAGCGTTTACAATTTCAATATTGGCATGAGATTCAACTACCCTTAAAGCTTCTTTAGAGTATAACTCCCTATCTGACTGACAGCGAGACGACCAAACAGCTGGACCTTTGGATTTGTTAAGCATGCGGAATTGTATGCCTGTTCTATCCGATATCTGTCCCATTACGCCGCCAAGAGCGTCTATCTCGTGCACTAAATGCCCTTTAGCCGTACCTCCTATAGCCGGATTACAAGACATGCGTCCCATGGCGTTTTTATCCATTGTTGTTAACGCTACGCTGCATCCCATTTTTGCCGCAATACATGCCGCTTCTACGCCGGCATGTCCGCCGCCGATCACAATTACATCATATTCTTTCATTCCGATCCTTTTTAACCTTACTTAATAAAGTAAATGTTCCACGTGGAACATTTACTAAAACTCATATATGCTTGTTTTATAAACAAATATCTTATTTCTCTATCTTGGTCCATACCCTTTACAAATCCATCTGGTCGCTGACCCTGTCGAAGCGCTTTTGGTCATGGTGAGCGAAGTCGAACCATGACTACGCTTAAACTACGTCATATTTCATTAATTTTTTGTTCCACGTGGAACAAATAGCTACTTTCCTATGCAAAACTTTGAAAAGATATTGTTTAATATATCTTCCGAAGTCACTTCTCCTATGATTTCTCCAAGTACGCTTTCCGCATTCCTCAAATCAACTGAAACAAACTCCCCGCTTAACGATTGCTCTGCGGATTGTTTTGCTTTCAACAGGTTTTCTTTTGCTTTTCTAAGACAGTCAAAATGCCTAACGTTAGAAACTATAGCAGACTTCTCGCTGTAAGTCGAGTCGCCAAACGACTTTTCCTTTAATTCCTCAAGTAAATTGTTTATTCCATAGCCTGTTTTAGCCGAAATATAAACATCTGCGCCAATACCAGGGTTTTTACTCAAATCAACTTTGTTTAGTACTGTTATTATTTTTTTTGGCTCTGTTAGCTCGCATAACTGATTATACATTCCTTGTGAAACGCCATTTTCCACGTCATTCAGAAAAATTACGAGGTCTGAATTCTTTATCGCTTCCTTACTCCTTGTTATTCCCTCTTTCTCAATGGCGTCATCTGAAGGTCTTATACCTGCGGTATCAAAAAGACGAAATAGTATTCCGCCTATTGTTACTTCTTCGCGAATAATGTCTCTTGTGGTGCCTGGAATCTCGCTAACAATTGCCCGCGATTCTTTGAGCAGGTAATTTAGCAACGATGATTTGCCAACATTTGGTTTGCCAACCAACGCTACGTTAACTCCGTCGCGAATTATTTTTCCAAACTCATAAGACTTAAGCAGCAAACTGATTTCTGAAATTATTTTCTCTATTCTGCTAATTAATTCTTTTCTGTCTACAAACTCAATATCCTCTTCTGCAAAATCAAGTTCAAGTTCAACCAACGAAGACGTATTAACAAGAAGAGTTCTTAATTCTGTTACTTTTTTTGAAAGCAATCCATCAAGCTGGTTTCTTGCTCCTCTTAATGCGGCGTCTGCGCTTGAATTAATAACGTCAACCACCGCTTCGGCTTGCGAAAGATCCAATTTTCCATTTAGAAAAGCCCTTTTTGTAAATTCGCCAGGTTCAGCAAGTCTTACGCCATTTTCTACTAATAATTCAATTATCTTTTTTGCTACGAATGGATTTCCGTGCGCGCTAATTTCTACGCTGTCTTCTCCGGTATATGAATGCGGGGCTATAAAAACAGAAATCATTACGTCGTCTATAAGTTCTTTATCTTTACCGAGTATTTTTCCATAATGAATTGTATGCGTTTTTGCTTCGCATATTTTTATTCTGCCGGTAAATATTTTATCAGCGTTCTCAAATGATTTATCGCCGCTAATTCTAATTATTGCAATAGCGCCTGTTCCATTTGGAGTGGCAATTGCAGTTATCGTATCTTCATTTTTTATCATATTTAAAAATAACTAATAAGGCCCGCATTAACAATCCAATTTAAAGCCAATAAAATCAGCCTTATTTTACTTTAACCTTAAAGCTTTTAACCTTTTATTATTTAATATTTATCTTTTTATAGTAGAGTTCTTGTATTTTTTCTTTTTTTATTTCTTTATTTATATAAAATATTTTTTCTTTTTTCTTATTATTTCAATTTCCGTTTTTTAATACAACATTTCTTTTATAAAATAAATTCTCCTTTTTTATCCGCCGCTCAAATTTCCCACTTTTGCTCAACATGTTCTATTTATCAACAGCATTATTATAATTATATATTATATTATATATTTAAATAAATAATAACAATAATAAGACTGTTGATTAGTTGATAACTGCCATATCCTCAATTTTAGCTCTGTTTTGTGAATTTTTAATATGTGCGTAATGTTCACAAGTTTTCCTTATCCCCTTCCACAGGAACACATGTTCCTATAGCGAATGTTATGAACTATTAGAAAACACATTATCCACAAGTTTCTAACGTCAAATGTGAATTACTTTTAGGGGGTATTTAGGGGTGTTTTTACTTTAAATAAAAGCTTAAGTTTTTCTTTTTCGCGCTGTAATAATCAGACCATTGCCATCAGTATTGGGGATAAAATAATCCATCAGGTTTATAATAATAGTGAATGGAAAAAACAAAACAATGTAAACCGCAATTAAAAGTGGAGCCAATAATAACGGAAGACGCTCTAAAATTAGTAAAAAAGTAGTCTGAATTTCATATGAAATTTTGCCAAATTTGCCATAAGTATTTACAGTATTTTCAATTTCAAACCCGGAATTTAGAATTATATTAGAAATTTTATCTATAGTATAACGACGTTGAATGTTTTGAGAGTCGTCATAATTTTTATTTTTGAATATCTTTTCTTTTAATTTGCCAAAACACTTAAAATAATACTTGTAGTTTACTGGCGCATAGAGTATAAACTTCCCTTCCGGTTTCAAGCAATTATATATGTTTTTTAGAGCCGATATATCGTCTGACACATATTGCAAAACAGTAATGCATATAACAACGTCATAATGTTCAATTGCGTTGAGTTTATTTAAATCTTCGGTCTTAAAATGACAATTTTTAATTCTCTTTTTTCTAATATAATTAGAGCAAACAGATATATTTTCTTCGCATCGGTCAATTCCTGTAAAATCCAAAGCTGGAAATTTGTTTGCCAAAAATAAAGTAAAGTCTCCCGCACCAGAGCCGGCGTCAAGAATAGCGGATCCTGGCTTGCATGTTTTTATAGTATTTAAAATTACTTTTCTGGAATACCAGTTTCTTAGCGTAATTATATAAGTGACAAAATGCTGAAGCTTTAATATGGTGGGATAAATAAAATAAAATTTAGGGTAGCGGTAATTATTTAACGCCTCTGAAAGTTTGTTGGTGTTTTTCATTTAAAACTATTAAAAATAAAAAGCGTTAAAAAAATTAAAATATAAAATTAAGTTTAAAACAAAAAAGCCGCAGAAATTTAAGAAAAATTTTCTGCGGCTAAAAATTAATGAGCCATAGCAGTTTCTATTTCTTCAACAGTCTTGGGTATTGGTTTGCCAAGCAATCGGGAACCGCTTTTTGTGACCAACACGTTGTCTTCAACGCGTATGCCGCCAAAGCCAATATAAGTTTTTACTTTTTCATAATTAACAAATTGGGTTAGCTTTTGTTCTTTTTCCCATTTGTTTATTAATTGAGGAATAAAATATATACCCGGTTCAATGGTCATTACTTGCCCCGTGACAAGCGTTTTACCAAAGCGTAGAGCGTCTAAACCGAATTGTTCGCTGCGCTCAACAGTATTATCGTAACCAGTATTTTTTTCTCCAAAGTTTTCAAGATCGTGAACGTCGAGTCCAAGCATATGCCCCAATCCATGAGGGAAGAAAAGCGCATGAGCTCCTGCTGCAACAATTTCGTCAATGTTCCCTTTTAACAAGCCAAGCTCTTTTAATCCTGACGCTATGTTTTTTGCCGCGCTTAAATGAACCTGCTTAAATTGTATTCCCGGCTTTACAGCTTTTATACCTTCCTGATTAGTATTTACAACTATATTGTAAATTTCTTTTTGTCTATCGGTAAATTTACCGCTAACCGGCATAGTTCTGGTAATGTCGCTTGCATAATGCAAATCAGATTCAACTCCGGAATCGCATACGACCATTTGTCCGGCTTCCATAAGATTATCATATGAATGATTATGAAGTATTTCTCCGCGCACAGAAAAAATAGTTGGGAACGAAAGTCCGTTTCCTTTTGATAGCGCAATGCCTTCAATTAATCCGGCCACTTCCCTTTCGTAAATACCGGGTCTTATTGTTTGCATTGCAGCCGCGTACATTTCATAAGAAACCGTGGATGATTTTTCAATTTCAGCAATTTCCTCAGCCGATTTGCTTGTGCGCTGAGCCGCTATAACTTTAGTTAATTTAAGAGATGAATAATCGTTAATACGCGAATGTTTTATACCTAAATATTTCTCTAATTTTAAACTATTATCAGTCCGGTATTGAGGGATAAAATAAACAGGTTTGCCTTTGGCAATAAAGCCTTTAACGTAATCGTCAAGTTCAGCTAAAGGTTTGGCGTCATTTACTCCGGCTAAAGCGGCTTTTTCTGCAATAGTAGTTTGCGCGCCCATCCAGACGATATCTTCAACGGTAAGTTCGTCGCCAAAAACAATTTCTTTTTTTGCGTCAATATCTATTATTGCGGAAAGACCCGGCTGATCTACGCCAAAGTAATACAAGAAAGTACTGTCCTGTCTGAACCTATAAGCGTTATCTGCGTAATTCATTGGGCTTTCGTCGTTGCCTATAAATAAAATCAAACCCGAACCAATTTGTTCGGATAGATATTTTCTTCTTTCTACATAAGTTTTTGTTGGGAACACGGCATATCTCCTGACTAATTATTTTTCAAATTACAGAAATTAATAAGCTATTATTTCTGCAAAACTTTCAATTTTATTTGAACGCCGGATATTTAATAATCCGCATACATTCATTTTTAAAGTTTAAAATAAAAACTAACGAAATCAAACAAAAAGGAATTATTTAGTTAATTGCCAAAGAGGAATATAAGCAACAAGTAATAAATAAATTAATTATAATAACGGGAGCGAAGTAATTAATCGTAATGATATCTGCAACTATAGATTAAGAGATCGTTTTTTTCAATCCGGTAAACCAACCTGTGTTCGTTATCAATCCTTCTTGACCAGAGCCCTTCCAGTTCAAACTTGAGCGATTCAGGTTTGCCGATGCCTGTAAAAGGCGTCCGTTGAATTTCTTTTATAAGGCGGTTAATTTTCTGAAGAATTTTTTTATCATCCTTTTGCCAGGACGTGTAGTCTTCCCAGGCTATTTTAGAAAATACCAACCGCATTAATTTTCAATCAACTTTTTAACGACAGACTCTTTTTTGTTAATTTGTTTAATAGATTTAAATAACCTTTCGACATTATTTTTTGATTTTAGCAAATGAATTGTTTCCATAAGCGAATTGTATTCGTTCATCGACATCATAACCATCCCATCCCCGCTTCCACGTTTTATAACAAGAGTCTCGTTATCTAATTCAACTGAATCGAGATATTTTTTTAAACTTGTTCTAAATTCCGTATAATTTGCCGCTATCATATAAAAACCTAATTTTTTTATTTTGGTACTAATATAAGCGCTTAAATAGGTATAGTCAACTCGCCTGACTTCTTAAGCTAAATTCCAACGTTAAGATTTAAGTTAAAGACTGAATATCTTTTGTCGGATTTTCTAAGGGCGCTAAATGTTGTATTTTTTGAGCTGGAATAATCAAACTGCAATGAAACAGGAAAATTGGAATTAATTACCCTTTGTATGGGAATATTTACTCCTGCGCCATAAGTAAACTCGGACAGATTTTCTTTGTTCCATAAAGTGGGATCATCAAAAACTTTTTCGTTGTAATATCCAATTCTTAGTTTAAGCGTTTCTAAAAAAGTAAACTCCGCGCCAGTCTTTATGGTAGTAAATAATTTTGCATTAATAAGGTCGCTGTATTCGGTAGCAGCCATCATTTTAAATATTTTAAATCCGGCAAGCTGAAGTTTAGTTTCATAATCGTAAGACGCTCCAATTCTTAAATTAGATGGCAGAGTAAGCTTGAGTGGGCATTCCTGCAAGCCAGGCATTACTCCATTGTTAATATAATAAGCGCTTGTTTGATCGGAGTCAAATTTAATCTTATTATTTGCAACATTAAAAATATCTACGCCCAAGAATATATTTTGCGTATTTGTTGAGTTATTAAACGTTATTTTCTTTAACAAACCTAAATCGAAAGACCATGCAGTAGCCATGGAGCTTATTAATTTATCTTCCCTGAAATAATTAATATTTATACCAACGCTTAAATTATTAACGGGCATGTATGAATAATTGAATGAATAATCCGAAATTGTAGGAGAAAAATGTTTAATATAGTCATAAAAAGGAGGATACGAATATCCAAACGTAGCTCCGGAAAAATAATGAGCGTTAAAAGCTATTGCTCCGTACTTTTTTGAGTTGTAGCTTATTCCGTAAGCGTCGTAAGACGCAGCGCCGATGGCAAAAAGTAGTTGCGGATCAAGATGCGAATACTCAACGTTTAATCCTTCGCTGAAAGAGCTTGAAGCCGGATTGTTATAAGAAGATAGCGGATTGCCATAAAGAACAACCTGAGTTTTGCCTAAAGCTTCGCTTCTGGCGTCAGGCTGGTGAAAGTCAAAAAAATCATATAAATTCCCAGTATAAGCTTGAGCTTTAGTTATAACAGAACAGTTAAGAAATAAGAAAAATACTAAAAGAAATTTTTTCATTATAGAACCCCCGATATTAAATTTTAAGAATTATGGCGTATGTTTTTGTAGCATTCAAATTCCAACGTTAAGATTTAAATTAAAGACCGAATAGTTTTTGTCAATATTAAAATTAACGTTAGTTTTAGGAGTTCTTAAATTAGCGTAATCAAATTGCAAGGCTACAGGAATATTTGTATCAAATATCTTTTGTATGGGGATATTTATTCCTGCGCCGTAAGTAAACTCGGAAAGATTTTTTTTATTTTCATAAAACCAGTTATTATAAATTTTTTCGTTATAATACCCAAGTCTGAGTTGTATGATTTCTAAAAAAGTAAACTCGGCGCCGGCTTTAATGGTTGTGTATGATTTTGAATTGACTAAGTCGCTATACTCTGTAGAAAGCATAGCTTTAAATATTTTAAAACCGGAAAGCCGCAATTTGGTTTCGTAATCATAAGACGCGCCAATTCTTAAATTTGAAGGAAGCGGTTCTTTCATAGAAACCTTTTGCAAACTTGTAGAGCCGTCAGGATTAAAATATATTTCATTGTCGTCATATTTAACTTCACTATTCCCAATATTAGAGCAGCTTGCGCCAATAAATATGTTCTGAGTAGATGCTTCATTATCAAATGCAATTCTTTTAAGAATTCCCAGATCAAAATACCAGCCTTTCTCTATGGGGTTAAAAAAATCCCTTCTAAAGTAATTAATATTTAAGCCGACGCTTAAATCGCTAATTGGCATATAGGAATAGTTAAGCGTGTAATTATACCACTTATCAGATTCTGTAAACACAACGTCAGGATCATCGGCGGTTGTGCACTTAAAATCGCCATAATTTAAATAACGCAAGCTAAAAGCAATTGCGCCGTACTTTTTTGAGTTGTAACTAATGCCATAGGTATTGTATTTAAGGCCATCCAGTTCCTCGTAGTATTGTGGATGAAGGTTGGAGAATTGAACGTTTAATCCTTCGCTAAAAGAGCTGGATGCCGGATTATAAAATGACGTTGACGGGCTTCCATAAAGGGTTGCCTGTATTTTGCCTAAAGCTTCGCTTCTGGCGTCTGGCTGCTGATTATCGAAAAACTCATATAAATTTCCTCTGTAAACCTGCGCGCTTACTGAAACAGAACCAAAAAAAAATAAAGAAATTAAGAAAAATATATTTTTCATTATGGTAACCCCAAAATTAAATTTTAAGAATTATAGCGCATGTTTACAGCAATCAAATTCCAACGTTAAGAATTAAATTAAAGACGGAATAATGTTTGTCAGTTGAATGAATATCGCTATATGAAGGCGCCTTTAAGCTGGCATAATCAAACTGTAAGGATACAGGATATTTAGTATTAAATATTTTTTGGACGGGAACGTTTACTCCAAAGCCATAGGTAAACTCAGATAGATTTTCTTTGTTGCCGTTATCAGAGTTTCCATTTATTTTTTCCTTATAATACCCTAATCTTAGTTTAAGCGCTTCTAAAACAGTAAATTCGGCGCCAAGTTTATCATATGAGTATAAACCTGAGTTCAGCATATCGCTATACTCCGCAGAGGCCATTATCTTAAAAATTTTAAATCCGGAAAGCTGAAGTTTGGTTTCATAATCATAAGAAACGCCAACTTTTAGAACAGAAGGAAGCGCCAGTTCTTCGGTAAGTTCAACTCTTTGGTCTATTAAGCCAGATGCTTGATCTATAAAACCATCAACTGTGTGACTTGCTTGGTTATTGCCAACATTTAAAAAGCTTGCGCCAATAAAAATGTCTTGAGAACTAGTCTCCGTATTTATCGATATTCTTCTTAGCAGACCGAGATCCCAGTAGCATGCAGTGGTTAGCGTACCCATATAGTTATCTCTAAAGTAATTTATATTTATTCCAATACTTAGATCATTAATAGGCATATAGGAATAATTAAGCGTATAATTATATAGCTCCCAATCGGACCACATTGGATTGCTTTGGTCATAATAATGCAAATCAAAGGCTACGGCGCCGTATTTCTTTGAGTTAAAACTGGCTCCATACGTATAATATTTTGCTCCGTTTATGTACTCAATATGCTGCTGATCAAGATGCGTATACTCTACATTTAATCCATCGCTAAATGAACTTGAAGCCGGATTATAAAGAGAAGACGAAGGGCTGCCATAAAGAGTAACCTGCGTTTTGCCCATAGCTTCGCTTCTTGCATCAGGACGCTCATAATCAAAAAAAACTTGATAATCTCCCCGGTATACCTGGGCGTTAACTAAAACAGAACTAATAAGAATTAATGAAAATACTAAAGACAAATTTTTCATTTTAAATACCCCATATTAAATTTAAAAAATATAGCATTTGTTTACGGCAATCAAATTCCAACATTAAGATTTAAATTAAAAACGGAATAATGTTTGTCAGTTGAATAAATATCGCTATATGAAGGAGCCTTTAAGCTTGCATAATCAAACTGCAAAGAAATAGGGATTTTTGAGTTAATTATTTTTTGGACGGGAACGTTTATTCCAAAACCATAAGTAAACTCAGATAGATTTTCTTTGTTATCGCTGGTGGAGTTTTCATTAATCTTTTCGTTATAGTATCCTAATCTCAGTTTAACCGTTTCTAAAAAAGTAAATTCGGCGCCAAGTTTATCATATGTGTATAAACCAGAGTTTAGCATATCGCTATACTCAGCGGCGGCCATTATCTTAAAAATTTTAAATCCGGAAAGCTGAAGTTTGGTTTCATAATCATAAGAAACGCCAATTTTAAGAGTAGATGGGAGAGGCGTTTTTTCTGTAAATTCTACTTTGCTGTAGGTTCCATCCGATCTGTAAACAATATCATTAGCGGTATATCGTCCTTCATTATTGCCAACATTCAAAAAACTTGCGCCAATAAAAATATTTTGAGAGCTTGTCTCTGTATTTAGCGGTATTCTCTTTAGTAGTCCGAGATCCCAGTACCAGGCTGTACTTACAATGTCCGTAAAACTATCGCGGAAATAATTAATATTTACGCCTATGCTTAAATCATTAATAGGCATATATGAATAATTGAGAGCGTAATTATAAGTGTTCCAATCATTTGCGGCAAAACTGCCTTCGTCAAAAATACGAGCGCCAAAAGATATGGCTCCGTATTTTTTTGAATTATAGCTTATGCCAAAAGTATTGAATTTTAATCCATTTATTTCTTCTACAAATTGCGGATCAAGATGCGTATACTCAACATTTAAACCTTCGCTGAAAGAGCTTGAAGCTGGATTATAAAGAGAAGACATAGGATTACCGTAAAGCGTAACCTGTGTTTTACCCATAGCTTCGCTTCTTGCGTCAGGCTGCTCATAATCAAAAAAAGTTTGATAATCGCCCCGGTATACCTGGGCGTTGATTAAAACAGAACTAATAACAAATAATGATAACACAAAGAGTGATTTTTTCATTGTAGGACTCCCGCTAATTATTTAGTAATAACTTTCTCCTTTATAATAAAAAATTAATCATTTATATAAATGCAGTCAAGGAGTAAATGAATATACCGATGTATGATTTAACAGCACAATAGAAATGTCAGTATGAACATAAATTTTGGATACAAACTAAAGTAATGCCTATTCCTGCTTGCGCGGGTATCTTAACTGTAACGATGAAAGCATTGTTGCTTTGCTAACACAGAAACTAATATAAATAACGTTACTTAGAAGTAATTATAAAAGGAATAGCGGGCGAAGCGGTGATAATTTTCTTTTTATTAGCGCGTCCGGTTAATATAAGATTTCCTTTGTACCCTACTTTAAATTCTTTTTTATCGGCTTTTATAGTAATTGTTTTCAGGCTGTCGTTTGCAGCAGCCTGAATTTCGCCGGCCGAAATTCCTTTAGGCGGATTATCTAACCCAATGGATATTTTATCCTGAAAATTGTTTTGCCGGGTTATATCCATATTAAGTTGTACCGAGCCTCCGGCTGGAATTCTAATCGGTTCGTTAAACGCTAAAACAGGAGTAATTTTTGCATCTTCTTTTTCTGTTATAGCCAATACAATCGTTTGCGCCGGAACAAGATGTTTGTAAGAAAAAGCCTGCATCATTTCGTCTACTGGTATTACGTCGCGCGTTAAAGTCGTATTAGCAACTATTCCGCTTCCTGCTAACTGGGGCGTTATTATTCTTTGGTTAGCGGTATCCATTAGAGATATTGTCAAGCGGATTTGATCTTTATCAGCCGGTATTAAAGCTCCGTCTAGTTTTATCCCGCTTAAAGTATCTTTTAGAGCAAGTAAAATTTCGCCGTTAAAGCCTTCTTTGCGGATAACGCTTACATTTATTGCCGCCGAACCGCCATTGGGTATTGTCATACCGGAAGGGGTTACAAATAATTCAAAATCGGGCATAGGCTGGCTTATCCTTAATTGATAAGCGTAATCTTTGCCGCCATTGTTTTGAACGTCGCCAATATGCAGATAGTATGTTCCGGTTGAAGGGAGTTTGTATGTAAAATAAGAGTCCGCCTGATGCGTAACAAGCCCCTCTCCTTTGTCTGTAAAATCGTCGTTAGAAATAAGAACTTTATCCGTACTATCTGTTAGCTTTAAAATGGAATCCAAATGCGAGCCAATTTTTCGGGCGTTAACTTCCGCAACGATTTGCTGGTTTTTTACCCCCTTAAAACTATAAACATCCCAATCTCCAGGCTTTTGAATAGCGCCGTTAATAATTGTAGGCAGTTCAACACGTTGTGCGTGTTTTATATCGTTGTTAGATTCATTTTCCGGCATCCGGGGGAATTTATAACTAAACGCCTTTGCCGCCTGAATTGTATTTAGCTTTTTGTCTTTATCTTCTATTGATATGCGATACACGAAATCCTCCCTGCCGCGGTAAACCATATCTCTAACCTGAAGAAAATAATCTTCTGTTTTAGGGGCTTTAAATGAAATAACAGGATCCTGTTCAAATTGGTTATGATCGGCGTATGCGACTTCTCTACCTGTAGAATCGCAAAGCGTCAGCGCCGCCTGAAACCATCCCGGCACAGCGTCGGCAAGATAGGGCATCAGCTCTCTTGATTTTGCTGCAAAGACAACCTGCTCTCCTTTTTTTATGCGAACTCGAAACCAGTCAACGTCGCCTGCTACAATTTGACCGTTGATTGTAACAGGTAATGAAGGCAGCAGCTCTGCCTGCGTCATTTTATCATTTGGTTCTGCTTCTACTATTTCATTAAATCCGCCAACCCAAAACTTAAGCGGGTTTGATATTCCGTTTGACGAAACAACGCGGAGTTCGTGCTCGCCCGGAACTTCAGTTGAATCTATGTCTATTTCAACAATGAGCGATTCGTCAATTTGTGAGTTTTGTTGACGTTTAGGATTTTTAATTTGTTTTTTCGTCTGAGCTTTCTGCGCAATGGAGTCTTTGGCTGAAGTACTTTTTTTTGCTTCTTCCTTGTCTTTCTTTTTTTGCATCCACTCCGGCAAGTCGTAACGTAAAATTTTTGCTTGAATGCCATAGCCGTTTACATAAACAGCGGTTGCATTTCCAAGTTTTTGCCCGCCAATTACAACTTCAAATTTAGAGGCAAGCTTCCCTCCTGCCGGAAAAACATATCCAACATGCAGTTTGTCTTCCGCTTTTGCTGCTAATGAAACAAACAGAAGAATGGCTAATGATAAATATTTAATATTTAGTTTCATATAAAATTATTCGCTTACATTATTTCTTTCAGGCTGTCGCTGTATTTAATTCCTTCAGCGACGGGAGGAGTTAAGGGAATTTTAAGTCCCTGCGGATGTGGGAGCGTCTCTTCCGGAGCTATGCCCATTAGCTGGTAAATACTGGAAAGCAAATCCCACGGATAAACAGGATGATCGGCTACTTCGGTTCCGGTGGAATTTGAGGAACCGACTACATGTCCCGGCTTAAAACCGCCTCCCGCTACAACAGAACAAAAAACCTGTCCGTGATGGTGGCGCCCGCCGTTCCAGGGTTCTTCCCATGCAATTTTAGGGGTTCGGCCAAACTCGCCGCCGCACCAGACGATTGTAGAATCCAACAATCCTTTATCTGCAAGATCCCGCAAGAGCGAAGAAAAGCCTTTGTCGAATTCTGGTAGTTTGGTTCGCATTGTTTCAAAATTTTGCTTATGAGTATCCCAGCCCGGATAATTAATTGTAATATATGGAACGCCCGCCTCAACTAAACGGCGCGCAAGAAGACACGATTGTCCAAAAGAGTTTCTGCCATATTTATCTCGCAGTTTTTGATCTTCAGCCGAAAGATCAAAAACTTTCCCGGAATTTCCTAATATCAATTCATATGCGCTTTGCTCGGAGTTCAGCGCTAAGTCAACAAAGGAATTACCGTTCAGCTTTTTGGCAAAACCATCAAGCTGGTTTAAAAGCTGCCGCCTGTCCATCTGCCTTTGTTTTGTAATGCCGGGCGTAACAATTCCTTCTACTGTAAAGGGTTCGCTGTTAGGATTGCCCCCGGTTGCAAAGGGTTTATATTTAGAGCCGAGAAATCCCGCTTCTGAAAATCGTCCCTGCGGATTAGTAACAACAATGTAAGGAGGCGTTAAACCTTTATAGCCTGCGTCGTATCCTTTTTCAAAAGAAACCACCGCGCCTGCGCAGGGGTGCACAAATCCGTCTTCAGGCTTCCATCCGGTTTGAACTACATAAGCCGCGGTTTCATGCGCGTTAATTCCGTGCGTCATGCTGCGGATGATGGAATACTTATCCGCCTGCTTTGCGGTTAATGGAAGCAGTTCGCAAATACGAATGCCTTTTACATTTGTTTCAATTGGTTTGTTAAAAGGACCGCAATAATCGTATCCTGCTTCAGGCTTTGGGTCAAAAGTATCAAGATGCGAGGGGCCGCCCCACTGCCATATTTGTATTACGCTTTTGGCTTTTGCGCGCTTTGTAACAGGCGCGGCGCGCAGAGGAAACATGCCTGCAAGCGCCAGTCCGGAAAAACCTAGCAAACCGTATCGGAGAGCTTCGCGTCTGGTTATGTTCTGTCCAAATGAAGAGGATATTTTATTTTTGTTCACTTATCAGTTCCTCATTATTCATTAATGCTGAAATGAAAACTCTTTTGTATTTATTAGAGCCCACGCCAAATCGACCGCGGCTTCAGTTTTGTTTTTATTAACTACAGTAAAATAATTTTCCGCCGTTTTGCCTTCTGCCTGCGTTGGATAGCGCGAAAGAATATTTATGTACAGATTTATTATTATGTCTTTAATGTTTTTGTTTGCGCTAATTATATTTTTAATTGTCTGGCTACCTTGCAGCTTTTTCTGGATGTGCGTAGAGTTTAATAAATGGAGCCGCTGTTGTATTGTTGGAGCATTGTTTCTTTCCAATTCAAATCCTGTATCGCGCGGCGGCCGGCCAAAGATTTCCAAAAAAGGGCTTGTGATACTGCCGTCGGCAAGGCTAACCGTTTTTTCATCTTCGGGTATATATGTATATGGCTCGGGAGTAAGACTTGAATACGGCTCCCCCGTTCCTGTTATGTTATCAATGGCGTCAATTAAAACTTCCGCATTTAGCTGACGGACATAGTAATGGGAAAAATCAGCCTCGTAGTTTTGGTTATTATCGGTTGGAAGCGATGATAATTGAAATGTGTTGGAATTAAGAATAGCTTTGTAAATGCTTTTTAAGTCGTAGTCATTTTTTATAAGTTCTTTTTCTAAACGTGCAAGCAGCTTTTCGTTCTGCGCGGGATTATCGGGGCGGATATCGTCCGGCTCGTTAATTATTCCTTTGCCCATAAGCCAATACCAGATGCGGTTGACGACGTTTTTTGCGAACCATTTATTATCGGGAGAAATAAGCCAGTTAGCAAACGCTTCGCGCGGATCTTTTCCCGGGGATAACGAAACGCGTTCGCCATCTAAAAAAGTCAGCTCCTGCGGCTTTCCAGTTTTGGGATTTAAGAATTTCCCCTCTTCGTTGAAATAAACAATTTCTTCCTTCCATTCCTGCGTGTTTTTATAACCGACCTTTGCAAAAAAAACCGCCATTCCGTACCGTTCTTCGTCAGTCCATTTTTGCGCGCGCGAACCCATTAACGGCAAAGCGACTGCGTTAAGAATTGAAAGCGGATCTTTTTTAGGCATGGCTCTGTAAAAATTTACCTGAGGCGTTTTGAAATTGCTTCCGCTTGAAGTTAAAAGAGCATAAGCAAATTTATCGTAAGGCATGTTTTGAACTATACAGGTTCTTATCCATCTGTGATATGCTTCCGCAGCTACAGGCCAGAGGTTGCTTGGGAACTCCGCTTTTACGCGCAGAATATCGCTCCACTTCATAGCCCAGTAATCGGCAAATTCGTCGCTTGCAAGCAGTTTATCAATCAGGATTTTTCTTTTGTCTGGATTTTTATCAGCAAGAAACGAGCGAACCTCCTTGTTGGCGGGCAGAGCTCCTGTTACGCCAAGAAATACGCGCCTCAAAAAAACTTCGTCGGAACAAACTGGCGAAGGAGTTATATGCTTTTTGCTAAGCTTATCAAAGACGAGTTCGTCAATAAAATTGTTGGCTTTAATTTTGCCGTTTTGAGGCGGGTCGTCTCTTGTCCATTGCGGAAAAATCTGAACGGATGAAATTAAAAAAAATAAAACGCACGTTGCAAATATATTTATCTTCGTAATCATTAAACCTCCGAAGATTTGTCAGAAAAAAACATCTGACATAAAACCTTGTTCTCTTTGAGTTTAATTGTTTTACGGCTTAAATTTGTTAGCAATTAAACCCGCCGCATTGAACTAAAATTTAACAAACTAAATATTCAGTTTTAAGAGCATAAGAGAAAATACTTTTTTATTTAATCCTTAGACATGTAAAAATTAAGGGATGTTTAAAACATACGCCGCAAACATAGATTTATTTACAGTAAAACCCGAATTACTTAATAGAATCCGGCGCCCGGTTATTTTACGCCAATAAACAGAGGCAAATGGCTGGTAACCGAGTAACTTGTGTTGGGCTGATTTTTAACGTATAAAGCAGTTGATGGGCCGCCGTCAAAATTTATAACGTTTACAGTTCCTTTAAATATATTAAAAGTTAAAAGCAATCTGCCTAATTCCTTTAAAGTAATTTCATGTCTGTCTATAATCACATAAAAATTCTTATTATCTACAGTAGCAAAAGCCGTCCTGATTTTGTACTCATTCCCGTTAATTGATTCATCTATTGACGCAGAATCTATTTTCCCATTTAAAATTATCTGAGGTCCGGTCTGAAATGCTAAATCAAAAGCGGTTGTCGAGTCGATATCTTCAACAGCATAATTCTTAACTATGTTGTTCTTGCTGTCATAAGCAAATAATCTGTTAAGCTGCCTGTCTTTTATAGTGTTTTCTATTTTAGAGCCGTTAATTTTCAAATAACCGGAATGCGTGCAGCCGTTGACTCCCCTATCAAAATAAGATGCATTGACCAATAAAGTAAAGGAGCTGTCAACCGCAAGCTCTTCTATATTTTTTGTTGTAGCTTTTTGATATATGTACGAAGATATTCTGGGAATTTTTACAATAGTAATTCCCAAATCATCAATATTATATATGGTTAATTCGCCCTCCTGAATAGTTTTTATTGTATGCGTTTCGCTTGGGTTTGCGGGCGTTACAGGTTCGTTGACGTTTGCTTTTTTACAACCGGCAAGAGATATTAAACATAGTAAAACTATTAGAAATTTTTTCATTCCAGGCTCAATAAATTTTTATATTAATTGCTATATATGAAATGCGTAACCCAATAATATTTAAACGATAAATTTAATAATTATTTTTAATTATATGAAAAATAAAAGATAATTTGATCTATGCTGATTACAAATTCTTTCTTGAAAGGTTACAAATAAATAAGTAATTTCATATACTTTTTTCCAAATCTATTTTGAAATTGCGCCGAGGAAATATGAAATATCTGTTATACTTTGCTTTTGCTGTTATTTCGGTATTGTTCTTTTCATGCAGCGAAGATTTTTCGCCTAAATCTGATATTGCGGATAAATATGTTTTATATGCGGTTTTTTCGCCATCGGACTTTTATTCCGACGTATATATTTCGCGCGTTTATGATATTGACGGATACGATCCTTCTAAATTTTCAATTGAGCCGGCGGTAAAAGCAAAAGTTACTCTTCAAACAAATAGCCATACTTACGACTTTCCGGAAACAAGATATCGCAACGAATCCAGGTCGGTGTACTCGAATATTATTGATTTAATAAAACCAAACGAAAAAGCTACAATAACAGCAGTGTTGCAGGATGGAACTGTTTTAACGGCAAATGCTGTAAGTCTGAACCAATTATATCTGGTTTATTCTTACGCTTTTGGCAGCGGATTTACGACAAAAATGAGCCATTTTTTATGGGGAAGTTCTTTCAAAATATCATGGCCGACTAATAAAACAAACGACATGTTTTTTGCTTCATTTTCGGTTTATTATTCTGAAATGATAAATGGGGTTGAAACATTTCTCTCAAAAAAAATTCCTGTAAAATTTATAAAACAAAATGGGGCCTACGAAGCCGTTTATCCTTCAAGTCAATATGAAAAAGAAATAGCCTTTGATTATGCGGCTATTGATACTGTAGTTGCGGGACTTTCAAACGGCGAAAGCGATAAAAGTAAATTTAAACTTTACTGGATGTCATTACAGATTTTGGAATTTGACCCAAATCTTTCAAGTTATTATGCAAGCATATACGGATATAGCGATCGTTTTTCAGTAAGAGTTGACGAATCAGTTTATTCAAATGTCGCAGGCGGTATAGGGGTTTTTGGAATGAAATGCGCTACTACAAATAAATTCTATATAAACCCAGATTATGCCGCTCTTTTTGGTTATCAGTATAGCGAATGGTAAAAGTTAATTTTTATTTTCAAGCATATCGCAGTCAATATAAAAAATGCGTTTTTATTAAGCGGCCATTTTACATTTACTTCGGACTATTCCAACTATAGGAGAAATATCCTCTGTGGAAATTTTTTTTCCAATTGCAATCAATTCAATTTTATGTTTAGTCCTTTTTGTAGAGAAGCAAATTGCAGGTAAGTATTTAATTTACCTTATACATCTCCAATTTTTCAATATTAAGTCTATATTGTGAGATTTTGATCTTAAAATGAAATCTTCCGATTATATTGAAGGTATTGCTTTATATTTAAAACAAAGACCATCAAAAAGTAATTTTGATGGTCTTTGTAAATAAGAGCATTAGGCGCGAAGCGCCGACCTCTTGCTTAAAAGGGACATGGGCAATAATTATTACGCTTATAAACGCATATTATATAAGGAGTTAGCTTGAGACCTATGGCAGACTGCCATAGGTTTGCCATAGTAACTAATAAGTGGCAGTTTGACTATGTCGCCAAACCCCTAAAAACAAGAACGCATCACCCAGAAAATTTATAATTTATACTGAATGATGCGTTAAAAATTTGATAATAAATCTAAGACTTATTTAATTAAAATCTTACTCTGTTTTTGCTACATTCCGTAATTAACTGTTATCCCAAACGACGATAATTTGCCAAGCATATACGAAGGCGTGCGTGTTTTGTCTTCGTCCGTAACGTCGGAGAATTTTAAGGATAATTTAGCGATTAAGTCGTGCATAAATTCGTAAGAGGCTTCTACGCCGATGTTTTTCTCTTTTCTTAACAGACCATATAAAAAGCTTCTTCCGCCCTGCATGTACTGGTATTTAACGGAATCCATTCCTCCCTGCCTGACAATCTCGCCCCAGAGTTTTAGGTTAAGCCCTCTCTTGAGCTGATACTCAAACTGAATAAAAAACTGATCTGCATTCTGACCTATGTAATGCCCCATTAAGTAATCCGCATTTTTATAGGTCTGAGTCTGAACCCAATCTGAATAAACCCAGGGCATTATTTTTGTGTACTCGATACGCGTAAGTAAATTAGGGACTACATAATCATATACCGTCGAACCAATAGTATATCCGGTTTGGTTCCGCTGGCTATCTCCTTTTAGGACGCCTGTTAAAGAAAATTCGTCGATATAAAATGAGCCGTATAATTTAAGTCCTTTATAAGGCAGATAGGAGGCGTCTAAAAACATAGATCCGTTATTGCCGACGTCTCCGACTCTATCTCCTACAAACATATGCTCGACTGAGCGGAACATAAGAAACGGAATAAAATATCCCCAATATGGGCCAATATCGCTATAAACAGTAGTTTCGCCAAGAGAAACAGAGACATTATCATAAGGGTTAATCTGTACAGCATGAAGAGCTATATATTTGCCGCGTTCAACTTCCTTGTACTTGCCAGGCACTTGAGATAAATACTGATTAGCGCTATCCAATACTCTTGATAACAGCCATCCGTGCATATAATAAAACTGTATCCACTTTACAGGATTAAGTTTCATATAAATTGCTGGAAATGAAGGAGCTTTGCTAGACATAATTAGCTGCCCCCTATAACCGCTTCCCATATTAAAAGTCTGTTTTACTCCGCCTATAGTTAGCCAGTCGTTAGAATAAAGCATTGCTCCATTGGTCATATTATATTCGATGGAGTTCGGTTTTTCGACAACAATGCTCGGCCCTTCATCCGGACTGAACTGATGAAACTTATTTAGATGATCCCCTTTTTCCCAGTTATCTCTAAAATCCATTTGGAAACTGAAATTTTTTGTGATGTTTCCATACGCGCTGAAACCCCAATAACGTCGGAGCTGGGTCTCTTTATAAATATTATTGGCGGTTAATCCGAAAATAGGATTAAAACTTACCTGAAACAAAGAATCGCTATAAGAGAATAAATGCCATCTCTCTTTTATCTGCGGATGTTCGGCGCTAACATAGACGTTGTTATTCCCTCCAGTAGTGTCTTTTACAAAAGTATAATCCGATTTTTCGGCGGATTTAGTACTTTGTTTTAAGGCAGCAGACTGCTGAAGCAAATCCAAATAATCGCGTAAATAAAAATCCAACTCTTCTTTTTCGAGGCTGTTAAGCTTATCCTTGCCGGCTGATATTTTATCCAAATATCCCGCAATTTCTTTTCGCGAAAGCGGTTTAGAAAACTCATTGGAGTTAATAATCCCTTTCACAGTCATCTTATCCAGAAAAGTATAAACGCTGCTCCACACAGGGACAAAATTAGTCTGTGCAAAAGAAATTGCTGAAATGAACGCCAATAGAATAAGCGTCTTTCTTATCATAAAAATCCTATAAAAAACCCGTTACCAAAATTAACAAATTTTAATAACGGGAAAAATTAATTAAATAAAATGTCAGAATCATACTTTAGTTTTGCAAATGGTTTTAATAAGCGTTAGGATCGCCTTTAATCATTCTCCAAACCGTTAAAAAGATAATCTGAATATCAAGCCAGAACGACCAGTTTTCAAGGTACCATAAATCGCATTCTGTACGTTTTCTCATCAGGTTCATATCTTTTGTGCCGCCGCGGAAACCGTTTACCTGAGCCCAACCTGTAATGCCAGGTTTAACTAAGTGGCGAAGCATATATGATTTAATCTTGCTTTTCAGTTCAATATTTTCTAATTCGTCGTGCGGTCTTGGACCGACAATCGACATCTCGCCTTTAAGGACATTAATAAACTGAGGCAATTCGTCAAGATTAAGCTTTCTAAGCAGCCGTCCAAATCCGGTAATTCTGGAGTCGTTTTTATCAGTACAGTGATGAACTCCGGTGTTAGCGCTTCCGGCTATAGCCATCTTCATTGATCTGAATTTATAGCAGTAAAAACTATCGCCGTTACGTCCCCACCTAATTGCTTTATAAAAAATTGGACCTGGATTTAAAATCAGCTGAAGTATTGTAAGCAAAGGTAAAAGCCAGCTAAAAACAAATACAAAAACCATAAGCGTGAATGCAATATCAAATCCTCTTTTCAGCAGTCTCCAATGTAGTTCGTTAACAGTTTCTTTTCGTAATGAAATTATTGTATAACGGTCAATTTTATCTACTTCATATTGTTCGGAAAGGAACTTAAAATAATCTGGAATTATTTTAACTCTTGTAGCATAGTTCCTGCAAGTATTAACCACATATTCCAATCTTTGCGAAGCGTAATTTGGCAGAGCTACAACAACTTCTTCCACGTGGTTATGAGAGAGCACATAATTAAGAGCGTCTATTGTGCCGAGATATTTTTCACCAAAATAACTTACCTTTTTGTCGTCTAATACGCCAAGGATATTATAACCAGCCTGTTTGTAATCATTTATTGAATTATAAAAATTAATGCCAACTTCTCCGCCGCCAATAATAAGCATCGCTCTTGTATTTCTTCCATTACGTCTCAGTTCTTCAAAAATCTTCCTGTATAAATATTTTTGAATAGCAACAGAAAGGAATAGAAACCCGGAGAACAAAAAGACGAAAGAACGCGAATAGTCCCAATCTTTTAACAAGAATAAGATAATAATACTCGCTACAGCCTGAGTAATTACGTTTTTCATTATAGGGACTAATTCAAAGCTAAAGTCCTTAGTTCTAAAATCATCATAAAGGCTAGTAATTCTGGAAGAATAGAACCAGACAACAGATAAACAGAACAGAATGGCGGGAACATCCTGATGTTTTAGGACGAACTGGAAGTCAAATTTAACCAAGTACAAAGCCAAATTATACGAAACGACGAGCAGAACTATGTCGCTGATAAATCTCGCAAAATGTAAAGCTTTTCTATTTGAATACATACCTGAACCAAGATAATTTTATAAACACATAGGCAGGAAGGCAAACCCTGTGCCACAGGGAAGGCACTAAAATAAGTCAAAAACGCAGTTATGAAGGAAAGTCGCTACAATTTAATAAGAAATTTTAACCCCAGAATAAAGAAACTTAACTCAATAAAATAAAAATCCCCCAGAATATGGGGGATAAAGCTGCTTTCATAAAAACTGAATAAATATTTAGGAGCTCAATTTGTCTATTAGTTCTTTTGTTTGAACTATGTGAGATTTGGACGACGCACCGAAAAGGATTGACTGTACGCCATCAAGCTTGCAAACATATTCTAACGCTTCTTTGGGAGGGATAGCTCCGGCAGCAAAAACCTGCATTGCAATTACCCTGCATCTTTTTTCTTTCAGTGTTCTTTCATATAGCTCTATTCCGCCCGACATCCTAAAACCTATTTTGTTTATCGAACAACAGATTAAAGGATTTTCGATACCGCCTTTTTCAAGAACATCAAGCAGCAAAGGAAGATTCATTGTAATAAAACCCGGATCTACTTTGTATTTATCTTTAATGTACTTTGCATAAGCGACCAGAATGTCATTCATGCCAAGACCAAGAAGCAAATCCGTCATTACATTTTGTAGGAATATTGCAGGAGTCTGAATACATTTGAACATTTTAATTTCCGCATCTACAAGCAATTCCATCAAGGAAACATAGTCGTTAGTTGCAAGAGCAAGACCGCCTTTTGTAAACGCTCCGATTATATTGCCTGGAATATATTGCTTTAATGTGCCAATAATACCAAGCTCGGTTACCGCATTTGCATATTTATGTGCATATGGCATACATGGGATGATTTTAAAATCACTATATTTTTCGGGATTACTACGCAGGTTATCGCAAACGCTTGCAATTCTATCGTGAGTTGTGCACATAAAAGTATGGATGCCAGAATCATACATATCATCCAAAACTTTAATAATAGCACTGTTGTCTTTAAACTTAATCGCTTGCGCTCTGGATTTTTCATCAGACAAGTGGTTTACAGCAAAAAACTGGTTATCGCCAAATAAAATTCTTTCCATTATGATAACCTCCCGGCATTTGCCTTAATCATGTCTATTACTTTATCAGTTTCGTAAGCAGTTTTAAATGAATTTACATTATCAGTGTTTTTTGCAATAACATGTTTTATGAAATAATCGATCTGAGAAGAATACTCCTCGCCGCGAAGATAGAAATCAACCGGTTCAGTTAAATCAGTTACATATTTTATATTCCAGCCTTTTGTAAGGTTTTCTTCTTTGCAATCTTCTTTCAAGTAAATTTTGCACTCGGTAGCATCACAAACTACTTTCCCTTTTTTACCAAGGACTGTGATTTGCGTACTCATTTTTCTATAAGTTTCATCGCTCCAGTTAACAATTAACTGCCCGCTTAAGCCATTATCCATTATCAGGTTTGAGTAAACGGCATCATCAACCTGTTTTGAATAAATACGTTTTAAGATTGAACCAATTGCCTGATTAGGAGTTCCGACTAAAAAACTAATAAGATTAAGAACATGGGAAGCATAATCATACAAACAACCGCCCCCCTCCGAACTATTTGAGCGCCAAGTTCCGCCTTTTTCTTTAAGGACAACCGGGCCATAAGCTTCTCCAGTAAAATGGTAAATCTCTCCCAAAAGATTTTTATCAATCAGTTGTTTAAGATAATTAAACGTACCAAGAAACCTATTATGATATCCAACCTGATTAACGAGTTTTTTCTCATCTACAATCTTGACAAGTTCTTCAGCGTCTTCAATTTTTAAGGCGAAAGGTTTTTCGCAAAACACGCTTATGTTTCTTTCCAAAGCATATTTAACCATCTCTGCATGGTATTTTGTAGGAGAAGCCACGAATAAGCAGTCCAGCTTATTTTCGTCGAGCATTTTTTTGTAGTCTGTATAGCAAGCCATACCCGAGTACTTTTTAAGCGCATTAAGCATAAACGAAGAAGTATCGCATACAGCCACAAGATTTGCATCCTTATGCGCGTTTATTATGGCGCAATGAGACAAGCCCATTTTGCCAAGTCCAATTATTGCTGAGTTAATCATATTTTCACATAATAATTTTTATTGAATTTGGATTTTGTTATTTGATTTTTAGTTGGTTAGAATTGGAAGTCAATATTATTGAGAAAGACTTTATCTGTGTTGGGAAAAAGTAAATTTGAAAAACTCAGGATAATATTGGAGCTGCCTTTTACCATAATTTGTAGGATCTTGAAATAGTCTAAAAAAACCTTCTAACCCTAATTTCCGAAAAAACTTCCCAGCTCTCTTAACCTTACCACTATATACATCAATAGCTCCGCCAATACCAAAAAGCACTGTAGCATTAAGATAATTTTTATACTTATTTGCAAGGATTTCTTTCTGTGGAGTCGGCAGTCCTATGAACAAAAAATTAGGTCTTAATTCCTTTATCTGATTGAATATTTCAATTTCTTCTTCATTTGAAAAATATCCATTTCGGAAATAAATATCAGAAATATCAGGGAATTTCCTTTTGATATTCTCAGCAGCCAGCTTTACAATTTCTTCTCTAGCTCCCAAGAGAAATATCTTTAATTTATTTTCGTTACAAACTTGTAATAATAGTTCCATCACATCTGGAGATGGGTTCCTTTCTATCGGCTTTCTACCAAACAATTTAAGCATCAAATAGACCAAAGTATTATCTATTAAAACTGTTTCGGCTTCATCTATAGCAGAGAATAACTCTGGATAATTTTTTGCTTTGACTATTGTTTCTGGATTAACACCAATTATTTGGTGCGGATATTCTAACATTTCATAATTGGAATATTTTTTTTTGATTGCTTCTTGAGTTAATATATCAAACCTTATACCCCACATTTGTTGTGACTTCATAGATTTTTATTCACCAATATTATTTATTTTTAACTATTCGATTCATATGCTTATTTTTACTCAGACCATACCACACGTTTTACATAATCAGCATAGGAAAGGATTATCCTAATAACCTTATCAGACACATTCGGCATTGAATAGTCGTTGACTAATCTAAAATCTCTTGCCTCGCGGTTTTGTTTTTTTATTAGCTCTAAACCCTGTAATACTCTTTCTACATTTAACCCAGTCATTATTACGGGACATTCTTCCATTGCTTCTGGGCGTTCATGAGCTTCTCGAATGTTGAGAGCTGGGAAATTCAGAATAGAAGATTCTTCTGATATTGTGCCGCTATCCGATAGCACTGCTAATGAATTTAATTGCAATGCTAAATAATCGCTTAGTCCAAATGGTTTCAGCATTTTAACTAAAGGATTAATTACAACTCCTTTTTCTTCAATCATTTTTTTTGTTCTGGGATGAGTGCTTAAAATGATTGGCAATTTGTACGTCTCAGAAATTGTATTCAAAATGCTTATTAAATTGTTGAAATTCTTTTCGGAATTAATATTCTCTTCTCTATGAGCAGATACCACAAAATATTTTTTATCCGATAAACCAAGTTGCGATATTATATCTGACTTTTTTACTTTAGGTAAATAATGATTCAATACTTCATACATCGGACTGCCTGTTTTTATTATTCTATCGGCAGGCAAGCCTTCTCGTAGCAAATATTCTCTGGCAATATCGCTATAAGTCAAATTTATATCGCTAATATGATCTACAATTTTACGGTTTGTCTCTTCGGGCACGCGCTGGTCAAAACATCTGTTGCCAGCCTCCATATGAAATATTGGAATATGTCTTTTCTTAGCAGGAATTGCACAAAGACAGCTGTTTGTATCGCCCAAAACTAAAAATGCGTCAGGCTTTTCCTTTTCGAGAATAGGATCAATGCTAATTATAATTTTCCCTATTGTTTCAGTCGCAGTTGCTCCGGCAGCATTTAAGAAATGATCAGGCTTTCTTAATTCAAGATCTTCAAAAAATATCTGGTTAAGTTCATAATCATAATTCTGACCAGTATGAACTAAAATATGTTCAATCGATTCCGATTTATCTAATTTATCCAAGACTCGCGAAAGGCGAATAATTTCGGGTCTGGTGCCAACAACAGTGAGGACTTTTAGTTTTTTCATTTAATTCCGTTTTTATACTGCTTCAAAATAAGTGTCCTGATTATTTGGATCAAATATCTCGTTTATCCAAAAGATTGTAATCAGTTCTTCATCTCCAACATTTGTAATATTATGAGTATACCATACCGGCATATCTACATAAGAAGGCTCGTCTCCATTTAACTGATATTCCAAAACTTCATCAGTTCCAATCCTTCTTAGTTTAATAACCGCTTTGCCTTTAATTACAATAAAGCGTTCAATTTTCCTTGTATGGAAATGATTTCCTCTTGTTATGCCCGGCACAGTTGTCGAATATGATACCTGCCCGCCGACGCCCAACTTTGCAACTTCTATAAATGCCCCGCGAGCGTCGCTATTTTTTATAAGCTTTACAGGAAACTGCTCTTTTATATTACAATAATTCCGAAAGGTATTAAAAAGGTTAACGCTAAAGCGATCAGGTAAGTTGGGAATTATCCCTTTTTCTAAATACAGCTGTTTGTATAGTTTAAGCGTTTCTAATATTTCTGAAACTTTTCGCTCGCCAGTATATTTTATTTTATATTCATTTTCTGTAATTTCGTTTCTGATTATTTTACAAATCTCAGATGTTAACTCGTTTACATAGATCAATTGCAAATTTGCGTCAGTTTCAATTTTCGGTTCGTCGCCATTTACAAGCAGATGACAAAATGTAGCGACTACAGAATTATAGAAAGGATTGCCAAATGGGCCAAATACATTGGGAATAACCATCCCGGTAAATTTAGCGTTATTTTTCTTGGCCCAGCTAATTAATAGTTCTCTTCCATGCCTTTTGGACTTTCCGTATGGATTATCTCTTTCTTCCTGAGAAGATGACGAGAATAACACATGGGGAGCGTTCCCAGTTTCTTCCATAGCCTTGATTAATTTTTCAACAAGCTCAATATTTGTTTTGTATAATACTTCAGGATCGTTATGCCTGTTCATTGCGGCCAAATGAACAATGACGTCGCATTGCTTAACCCAATCTTTGAATACATTATAATCGCTAAAAAACTCGTCCTTAAATGGGACGAGTTCAAATTCTTCTTTATATAGGCCAAGAAAATTGAATAAGTGTGTCCCTACAAAACCAATTTGACCTGTTATTCCTATTCTTTTTTTCATAATTAATCCCAGTTAAACCACAAATTTTTATCAAATCGAGTATTATCTTTTAACGATTCTTCCAACTCTAAACTTGAAAACACAATAACAGTAGAATTATTCTCAAGAGCTTTAAATCCATTTGCATAACCTGCGGGTATAAACAACGCCTTTGGTTCTTGCGCCGATATAATACAGTTTTCGCTTTTCAATAAAGGAGACGGATTAGTCCAATCGTCAATTTTTACCCAGGCAAACTCAAAAACTCCCTGAACCACAAAGAAGTATTTCTGCTCAATTTTATGTCCCTGCCAGGCTCTTACAGTCACACAATCGTTGTGCGCAATTGTATAAAATCGTTTAATTTTGTCAAATTTTAAATCGTTTGCGAATTTCAGCACCCCTCTTTCATCTGCAAAGAGTCCCCCTTTAATTATAAAAGGCTCACTCATGATTTACTGCGAGTTTTTCAAGATCATTGCGAATAAAGTCCAGCTTTAATAGAAGCTCTTTCGTTTCTTCTAGATTCAACCGCTTAGTATTGTGCGAAGTATAGTCCTCAATGGTAGAAATGTCCGCTTCGCCTTTTGAAAAATAGAGATCATAATTCAAATCACGGTTATCAGCTGGAATCCGATAATAGTCGCCCATATCAATAGCCTTGACCATCTCCTCTTTATTTACAAGAGATTCGTACAGTTTTTCGCCATGACGGGTTCCAATTACTTTAATTGGGGTTTCAACCTGGTATAACTCTTTTAATGCAAGAGCCAGAGTCTCAATAGTCGCGGCAGGAGCTTTCTGAACGAATATATCTCCCGGTTTGCCATGCTCGAAAGCATAAAGAACGAGCTCAACTGCATTTTCAAGAGTCATCATAAAGCGGGTCATATTTGGATCTGTTATAGTTAGCGGAGAACCGGATTTTATCTGATCGACAAATAACGGAATAACCGAGCCGCGCGACGCCATAACATTGCCGTACCGCGTGCCACAGAATACTGTGCCGCTGCCGTTAAGGCTTCTTGACTTAGCGACCATCACTTTTTCGCTAAGAGCTTTTGACATTCCCATAGCATTAATTGGATAAACGGCTTTATCTGTGCTTAGTACAATAACATTTTTGACTCCATTTTGAAGTGCCGAGTCAAGTACATTTTCGCAGCCAAGGACGTTTGTTTTTACCGCTTCTACAGGGAAAAACTCACATGAAGGCACTTGTTTTAACGCAGCAGCCTGAAAAACATAGTCCACTCCATGCATTGCGCTATCAACGCTTCGCTTATCGCGGGTATCGCCGATATAATATTTGATTTTAGGATTTTTATAAAGTTGCCGCATATCGTCCTGTTTTTTTTCGTCACGACTTAATATGCGTATTTCTTTAATTTCAGAATCCAGGAAACGCCGTAAAACAGCATTTCCAAACGAACCGGTCCCGCCGGTAATTAAAAGGGTTTTGTTATCTAAATTTTGAATCATTTATTAATCCTTTTATTTTCTCTCAATATATAGTTATTTTGAGCATACTTGCTGGTAAATGGAATTTAATTTTTTTATATAATCTTTCGGATTAAAATTGTCAAATAAATATTTTTTTGTTCTAATAGAAATTTCTCTCATTAGAATTCTATCATTGTGAAGTTGTTCAATCGCAGTAGCAATCGAAATACAATCGTTTTTTTCGACAATAATACCATTGTGATAACTTTTAATATGTGATCCCATGGACCCATCTTCAGTTACAATTGGGACTAGTCCAAAACTCATCGTCTCCAATAAAGCAATGGGTAACCCTTCTCCAAATATTGAAGGGAGTAAAAAAATATCGCATTCTTTAATTAAATTGATTTTTGCATCGCCTGATACTATCCCACGATATTCGAAATTATCATTAAGCAATTTTCTAAATTTAGGGATGTACTCATCCTTCAAATTACCTTGCCCCGCTATTATAAATCGTAGTTTAATTCCTTTCAAATTTAAGATTTCCATTGCGTCGTAAATAGATACAAGTCCCTTGCTTTCTGTAATTCGTCCAAGAAAAAGGATAGTCAACCTGTCATTTTTATTTACAGTATTTTTAAATCCCAATGCATCGGTTAAGTTAATACAATTAGGAACGGATACAACATTTTTTAACATATATTTTTTTTTAACAACTTGTTTTTCGAATTCGCTTAAAACAATTATGGTACTAGCGAATGAAAATACTATGTTCAATATTAAGCTTATCCAAAATGGATCCTTTCCTTTCATTAAATACTCACCGCCATGCAGATGAATTATTAACTTTATTCTAAATAACCTAGCAAACAACATAAAAAAAGGATCTCGCATTATTGATGGTCTACATAATGCAAAATTATAATGAATTATTGCATCCCTATTGTGTGATATAAGGGTTAGCCAATTTATCAGAGACTTTATTAACCTTAATAGCCTGAAGAAGTCCCTTTTTTCTTTATCTTTTTTCCCTATTTCAAAATGTGAATATTGGAAATCTTGGTTGTTTTCTAAAATAAAACTAGTTACTGAAGAAATACCTCCAACATTTACATTAGTGTCTAATGATGGAGAAGTTATAATTACTTTCATATTATTATTCGATTTTAATAAAACTCTAATATCATGTTGTCAGAAAATATTTATTAGTCAATAATACTCAAGAAATACTTTTCGCAGATATAAGCCCACGAATTTTCTTTTACACCATCTTGTATTTCTTTTGTTTTATATTTACCAATACTATTCAGTAAGACTTGCAATCCATTTTTAAAGCCGACTATTGTATCATCAATTAAAACACCGTTTTTTTTATTTATTATTTTTTTATTCTCATGTGTTGCGGTTGCAATGACTGGTAATCCAGATAATAAATACTCAAAGGTTTTTGTTGGGGGTTGATGATCGAAGTAACTTGTTATTGGAATAAAAGATATCCCTATATCGCATTGGTTATAGTATTCAGTTAGTTCATCTCCATATTTTTCACCAACCAGTTTCACTTTATCATCTAAATGCTCGGCATTTATAATTTGTTGCAGTTCCCTACGTTCATTATTCCAACCGCTACCAATAAGAGTGTATGAAATATTTATATCATTTTGAACAGATTTACAATATTCGTGAAAGCCATATATCGTTTTTTCAAGATCCCTATTAGCGAATGTACCAACATATAATAAGTTAAAACTATTCTTCTTTAATGAAATTTGTTTAATTATATCAGCACCAAGTGGTAGCAGGGAATAATTTCTAAGTTTTAATATTTTGGCTACACCTTCTGAAATAGCTGTTTTTTTCAAGAAAAATCCAGCTTCAATTTTGCTGATTGTATTCCAAAAAAAATTCACAATCTTAAATTTGGAAACCGAGGCTGTTCTAAAATCCAAGATAATACTATGTCTAACTTTTTTCCTTAAAGCCAATAATGAGCATAAATAAAAATAAATCATAAATATTCTATCATAGTTAAGGCTAAATGAATTAAAGCACGCCTTAATGAATCTAATGTTCCTTTTAATTAGGTTTCCATCTCTTGAAACATAATTAATTTTTACATTAGGAATTTCCATTCTCTTTTTGTTATAATCCCAACATAACACTGTAATATCAAGTTTTTTATTTAAGTGTTCGCAATACTTGTAAACATCTGTTAAATAACCAAATTGTGTTTGCGAAATGATCAAAATTTTTCTCATATTTTTGATACTTCAATTTCATTGTGGTATTTGAAAAATATTATTACATAACTTAAGAATACTAAAAAAAACGGGTCGTTAAGCGGATTTGAATAAATAAATAGTAGCATATAGAAAGCGAATAAAAATAAATTAATTTGTATTTTGCTGGCTGGATAAGTACGCTTAACTTTGATTAAATAGTTAATTGGGTAAAAGACCAATAATAATAGTAATGCTGCACCGCCTTGAAAGAACGCAGCAAATGCCATAACAACAGAACCTCCAATCAATTGCGAAAATACAGCGGCATGAGCATTGACACCAAGTATATTTTGACCTTTAAATAGACCATAACCTTGCCCAAATATAAGATTTGACAAAGTAGCATTTGGCATATCGAAATATACTGCAAAACGCCCTAATCTTGATATATCAGCAGAATTGTAATTCGCAGAAAACAAATAATCTGCTAAAAATTCCCATGAAAACAACTGTGATAATGACTTGTCTGAATAATAACTAGTACTTGTCGAAAAATATAGAATATATAATAAATAACATCCAAGGAGTAAAAAGGGAAGGACAATAAAACTCATGCCTGCTTTTTCTCTTCGAATAATAGAAAAACCTAAAAGCGGAAGCAATAAAAAACTAATTTTTGTTTCATTTATCATTGATGGTAAAATTAACATAATTGCTACCACAAGTGTCTTAATAATTCCACTTCCGTTATTTCTCATATTATGAAAAAAGTAATACGCTGCCAAATAACATAATAACGATAGATGCCCACTATCGCTTAAGGTTCCTGTAACCTTATCCCCGCCTCCATATGTTATTAATTGAGAAATTGATATTGGAATCTGAATGAAAAAGAAAAGAAGAGAAAATATGTTCATACTTTTAACAAAGCTTTTATTCCATTCTCCAAATAATTTGCTATTAATAAATACAAAAACAAATAAGTAGAAAAGTATATCACGAACCCCATTTAAATGAGTTAAGTAATCCACATAATAAAAATTACTTATAAAAGTTATAAATGAAATCACGATAAAAACGAAAATGGAATACTTCTGGAAATTCTTAGCACGCTTAAAATTTACGACCCCTAATATTATTACAATACTATCACTTAAAAGTTTTAAATACCTTAAAAAAACTTCTGTTTGTGGATATATACTTATTATATAATTACTACTAGCCGCAGTTATACAAACAAAGATAAACAAGTATAATTCTATTTTGTATTTACTCATAAGATCCCCATAAATAATAATTGGGGGAAAGTATAAGACACAAAACTAAATGCTCAAATAGCGACATTCGTACATTTTAATTTTGAAAAAAAAGTAACGAATAAGATAAATATTATTACCAAAAATTTATAGATCTGTTTCATCTTTTACACCTGCCGCAATTAAAAAATCGCTGAAGTTTTTGAATTTTGATTTGTGATTTTTTATCCAATAGGGGAAAGCAATATTTAATTGTTTTTTTATCGGAATTATAGGGTGATTATTAATTTCGTTTCCATCTACAAATAAAGGGAATTCCTCCCAAAAACCTGATGCCATGGGTCTTCTGCTATATCTTTCTTCAATAGAGCGTGCATAAGCAAAAGCTTCTCCTAAGCAATTCTTTCCCCTTTTAATAAAATAATCGTCCAAAGAACAAATAATTCTATCTGGAGTTCCTGCAGCAACTGAATTTTCTGGAATATCATGAATTACCAAAGAATTAACCCGAACGATGCAATTATTCCCAATAGTTATACCTTTTAACAATGTACAATTTTTTCCGAAATAAATATTATCACCGATTTTCACTTTCCCTGAAGCATTAACGAAATCTTTATATTTCCTAAGAAATACACTTGTTCCATAGTCATGAGTTAGTATAGTGAAATTTGCATTCATATCCACATAATTGCCAATTTCGACTAAAGACGGGCGAGTGGTATAAATTGCCGTAGAACTTGCTTCTCTAAATATGCAATTTCCCCCTATTTTCACACCTGACTTACGTAAATACTCTATATATCGATCTGAATTTGATTTATAGTAGAAACGAAATAAAATTTTATTTAATATTGACATAATTCATAGTACCTATAATTTTGCTGCAAATTCCTATATTAATTCATGCTTAATCCTAAATTATGTGAAATAACTATTTATTTTAAGCATATTATTTACATTAACAGAATGATACATATTTATGTAAGGGCTATACTTACATAAAACGAATTTAAAGCATTATGCGTAGATTGGGAATCATTAGATAACTTAAAAGAATGTTGAATAAGATTTTCAATTTGTTTTGTGTTATTTATAGAAAAATGTTCAGTTGCATATATAGAAGCCTTTTCCCCGATTTTTAATCTGAGGGCATTATTTTCAATAGATAATTCCTTCAATAATTTACCAAATATAACAAATAAAATAAATAATGATGAAACAAGAAATAAATAATCAATCTTTAACATGGTTTATTCCTTTCATACTCCAACTACGTAAAATATTAAAACCCAATATATACTACTTATTATATATATAATAATAGACGCAAAATTTCGATAATCAACCTTTTTAAGGCTTAAAACCGATCATGTAAGCTTGCAATAGACAATTTCTTGCAGTTGTTTACCGATTTTTTCTTGAATTCAGATAATTCAAAAAAATTCGTTGACAAAAAGTCTATCGCGTTTAAAAAAGAATCGATATTATCATTCTGGCAATATAACGCTCCATCTTCTCCGCAGTAATTACGAATTGAACCTACATCACTTACTATCAAGGCAAGTCCAACAGCCATACTCGTTACGATAACATTACTTCCTACAGTATCATCCATTATATTTAAGGAAATATCAGACTCCTGCATAAGTTTAAGCAACTCATCCTCTTTTAGAAAATCAACAATTCTAACATTTTCATATACAGAAAATCTCGGCCTTAAGTTCAATACTCCCTGACAAATTGTGAATCGGACAGACTTATTTTTTTTTACAATTTGCTCTAAAATATCGAAATTTCGTTTTTGATTGCCCATCACAATTACTTTAACTTTTTCATTTTTATTCGCATTAAATGGAGCTTTTCCCAATGGTTTGTAAAATTCCAAATCCACATAATGGAACAGTGTTTTTACTTTATATTGCGGTAATCTCATAGTTGACAAAAAGAAATCGGTTAACGAGCTGCCCAATGTTATAATTTCATCAACAGGGTCAAGCCATTTTTTTAATTCACTTTCACTAAATAAATTGCCAAGATTCGTTGGAACTAAGTGAACCATTGTTTTTACTTCAATCATCGGGTGATGTCTTTTTATATATTTTGCTAGTAATAATTGTGGGTATGATTTCTCGAGGTATTCTAATAAATATATCTGGTCATTTCCTTTTGCTTTTTTACACAGTTTTTTCCCAAGCCTATAGTATAAAAAAGGAATTATAACTTTTCTTATTAAAATTCGTAATATTTTATTCCCAATGCGACCTAAATAAATATTAGAAATGATATCTGGTATTACTTCAACATCATACTCCGCAGGGTAATTTTTTTTAAGCAAATTACCCATGTGCTTCATACCTGCATGATTATTGCTTGTATTAATCCAATCCTGACAGATAAGATATTTCATATATATTACTCAAAAAAGAATTTTTAAAAACTTTTGATATATTGATAACTTGCCGTAATTTCCTGCATTAATCTATCCATTTTACTACCTAAGATGATATCCTCACTCAATTGATAGTCACCATAATTTATCAAATTACTGAAGCTATTAGCAATAATATTTTTTCTTATTTTTTTTATAAATAACAGCTTCTTCCGTTTATCAATTTCCCTAAGAATCGGATTATAATCTAAATATGATACTTTGCTAACTAAGCCCATCGAAAATAGCCAGTCGGCCCATTTAAATTCTGAGACCAGGTCACTTTCATAAAAATGCGAACAATACTTAAACCTTTTCCAAGGAACTCTTAGAGCATCTGCAATAATAGCACCATGCATAGCTTCTGTAATCAGCATTTCGGATTCCAATATTTTCAATATTATAGATTCTACATCATCAACTGGACTAATAAAATTTACTTCGTACTCAGTGCACAAATCATCCCAATCAATTTTATCCAAGGATCGTAAATGCGGCATAATTGATATTTTATATTTTTTTGTACGTGTTTTATTGTTTTCATAAATGGGTAGTTTACGAATTAAATATGCCGGATCAGTAATATACGTGTAGGCATTTTTCATTAATGCAAGTGATGAAAGTGGACCTCGTAAAAATCTTACATTCCAAGTCGAATCTAACTTGATAGGAGAATTGATAAATCTTATTCCAGTACCTAAAACTATTTTAATTTTATTTTTAGAATGATTGATATTGTTAGAAGTCAAGAAGTCATCATATAATATTGTCCCAATAAAGAATACAATTATGTTATTATTTAGTTCTTCATAATTTGGGTAAAAATGATTGAAAATGTACGGATTTAAATTATCACCAAAATTGTTCTCACTCGATTTATAATAGCATATCTTCATACTTTATAACTTGTTTTAAATCATTAACATTTATTCTATTTAAGTTTAGAGAAAAAAAAACTTTATTTCTCTTAATTTGATCTTCTGTCCATTCCCACCATTTGACTAGGAGAAGAAAATCAATCATTTCTTGTGAAAAGCGCATTTTTATCACCCTGGCAGGTATCCCTGCTACAATTGCAAAAGGAGGAACATCTCTTGTAATAACACTATTATTTGCAATACATGCTCCATTGCCAATTTTTACTCCAGACAAAATAGTCACATTATGTGAAATCCAAACATCACTACCAATTTCTACATCCCCTTTTGTTCTTTCTTTATTGGGTGGAATTTTTAGAATTCCCGGATGCTGATTATTAAAATAATAGTTATAAAAAGTACCCTGAATGGATGGGTAATTATAATCATGATTGGAAGTAATAATATTAATATTTTTGCCAAAAGCGCAGTAATTCCCAATTTTAATGTTTTGATCACCTGAAATTCTAAAAGTCCCATTATGATATGACATCTTCCCAACCACTAACTTCCCTTTTGATTTCAATTTAAAAGGAGAGGCGAAACATTTTAACAATAAATATAAGATATAATTGTAAAAATTCTTAATTCTTTTCATAATCAAATACAGATTCAATTCCTTTATGAAGTTGATTCGCATAATAATGTGAATCCCAAATTGGAGAAGATATTATTTCCTTTAATTTAGGATTATCCAAACATATTTTAATTTTTAAGCCACAGCTTCTTGCCTCTAATATTGCTCTTTCACCGCCACCATAAATTGTGGCAGGAATGTACAAGGTTCTTGCTTCTGCGAAATAATAACTTAATCTAGAATATTCAACAAATGGTTTTATCTCAATATTCTTCTTCTGTTGTAATCTTGAAATTATTTTTTTACAATAAATACTATTGTTCAATTCCCCAATAACCAGGATTTGACCTTTTAAAGTTAATAATTTTTCCATTCTTTTTATTGGAGAAAATGCCCCAATCGTGATATAATCATATTTAATGTTTTTTTCTTTTGAAACCAATGCATTACTATTTATTCCAAAACCATGGAAAATATTAGGATGATTGTTTATAATTTTGCTATACCAATTTGTTTCGTACCATAGCACATCATAATAAAGCATCTCTTTTAGACTTGGAGGTATTGCAACTCCCGAAATAGCTAACCCTTTTTTTACTTTAAGATTTTTAAATTCCTCACGCAACAATTTGTCAGGACCCCAGTCCCAGTTACTTTTTATTAACAAAAAGTCAAAACTATTTAAGAAAGGCTCCGTTATTTTAGTATCCTCAATATTTATCCAAGTAAAATCATATCTTTCCCCTAACAATTTTATTGCATTTACAAATCCATCATTCCAGGTTTTATACCTTGGAGAACTTATAGGAATACAATATAGAATACCAATTTTTTTAGCGGTACAATTGCTTTTATTCGATTGGATGTCTGACCTTAAAATACTGAACCCTAAAAATATACGTTTCAAGTAATATTTGATGAAATAAACGATGATTGATTTTACCATTTTACCATTTTTATATTTTTAATTACAATATTCCTTATGAAATTCTTTTCATTTTTATTTAGACCAATGAAATAAGTAGAAAGGCAAATAGATGTTGAAGACACTATCACTACAATTATCAACCTTAAAACACTTTCTTCCATCGCAGATATTATAAGCGAAACAGGGGAAGCTGCAATAAATGAAACTAAAATTGATGGGAAGATTGCTTTTTTGAGGAAGACAAGCTTTGACAACCCTATTAATGGAGCTACAATTACCAATCTTAATATAAAAGCAATCACTGCGATTAATAAATTAATATAAAACGCTACTTCTGGAGGCGATCCATAGAGCATAAATAAATATGAAAATACTATTATAAGTAATTGCAAAGAACCTACTATAATTTGATACTTTTTAATGTTACCTGTTGCAACAATAGCTGTTCCAATCGAAACTGAGAAACAATCAACTAAAGCAATCAAAATAATTAATTTCAAGAAAATAATTGCCTGCGGAGGAAATAGCTTTAACCATAAACGAAGAATAATACTAGTTTCAAAAAAAATTGGTATTGAAATAAATAAAAACAAAAAACATGAAAACTTTGTTCCCCTCAGTATCAATTCATGTAAATACTCTTTTTCAGATATCGCAAAGGATTTAATTATCTGAGGATTAACTGCTAATTGGAAATTACGCACAAAGTTATTAGCAGAAATATTGATTTGAAAGGCAATTCCACGTGCTGCGTTAACAGCCGGGCCAAAAAATATATTAAGTAAAATATTGATAGCCTGGTTATTAAATATTCCAGCTACCGCCCCAAACAAGTTCCAACCGGAGTAACTTAGGAGGGTTTTAAAAAGGGTTTTATCCCAATAAAAGCTAAAACGGCACTCTTTGTATTTGCGCTTGCAGACAGCCCTGTATATAAAGGTTGTAATACAGGTTGTAATAAAAAGCAGTATGGCGTAAAGTTTAAGTTTATCGTAACTAAAAAATACAAGCAGGTAAACTATGGCTAGTTTAAGTAAGGCCTCAACAATGCTTACATAGGCAAAAACGTTCATATTCTCGCGGGCAATAATTGCAGAGTTGTATGGGATAGTCATAATAGTTACAATAAACGATAATACTGCGAACTGATAAACCCAGTTCGCAGCGCTAACTCTATCGGCAGGAATAACCATTTTCGTATTAAGGAACCAAAGACCAATTGTCTCGGCAAGCAAAAGCACAATAAGCGCAATTACTCCATAAATTGTAAAAGTAAGACTAAAAGTCCTTTTTAACTGTATATGGTCGTTACGCCCAAGATCAAAAGCAAAAAATCTTTCGGAAGCGCCAGCCATTGTACTGCTAAGGAAAGAAAACATTGTAACAATTCCGCCTACAACATTATTAATACCGTAATCAACTACGCCAAGAGTTTTTAAGACTACCCTTACAGTATAAAGAGATACCGCCATAATTAACAGCATCCTAAAATAAAGGAGCAGGGTATTTTTAAAAATTCTTTTATTATTTTCTGAAGGCATTAAAAAGAGGACATCCTTGGTTATATTTTTTCTCATAGCTTCGCCCGGTCAGTCACATAAATGTGCCTACGCGGAGTTTAGCGTTATTATGCAATTAGCATACCAGCACTGTAAAACAGGCTTTTAGACCGACTTTTGTAATTTAGGGGATATAAAATTGAGAAAGGCGTTAAATTATTTAACAAAACGTTAAGTTATTTTATTAAAATGCGAGTATAAACTAAGTTTTGCCCCTTATCGGGAATGAAAGTGCTCCTCATTTTCACTTCTGGAGTTTTTGGGGTTATTGGCAACTTTCATTAAGCTAAAAACAAATAAAAAAGCTAAGTCCCTATCGGTTTTCAATTTTAAGCTCTTTTTCTTTAACGCATTATTTTTTATAATATTTAAGTATAAGCAACGACACCCTCTACTATTGCAAAATATTCAGAAGTGCCATCTTTTTCTTATACGTTCAATAAAATTTCCAAAATGCTTGGAGTAAAACAAAAAATGCATTTATTCTACATAAATGCATTTGGCAGTTTTTAATTTGCGTATATCGTTATTAATCGATGGGAAGATCATTTAAGTCCATTCAGAGACCTCCTTTTTTTACTATAAATTTTAGTTATTTAAATATCCTTAGAAATCAGATTTTATTCAAGACAAAATTAATCTTGATTAACTATTTCGCGTCCTTTTCTCTTTACCGCATTATATTTTCTCAATATTTATTGGCATAAGAACTCTAATATAAACAAGTAAGGAGTTCTTAAAATGTCATTCACATTAGGATGTGATCCCGAATTACTATGCCGACTTAACGGCAAATTTGTGCCTGCCTATAATTACTTTAAAGCTAACTCTTCTTTTGGTCTCGACGGCTGCGAGTCCATCGCGGAGCTGCGTCCAGGTTTCTCTGAAAGTCCAATCGATCTTACTGCGAAAATAAAAATCATTCTTGAGTATGGCCATGAAAAATCGCCCGATATGGAATTTTATGCCGGACACTATGTAGATGAGTATTCTTTGGGAGGTCACATCCATTTGGGTTTGCCGCCTGATAATTCATTAATTGATTCTCTGGATACAGTGTTGTATTCTCTTTCAAACTGCATTGACGATAAGGATCAACGAACTAAACGCGAGCGCACTGGTTATGGTAAACGGCGAGCTTACCGCAGGCAGCCTCATGGATGCGAATACCGCACGCCGGGAAGCTGGCTGCTTAGCCCTTCCGTTGCTCTTGTTACTCTTACTCTTGCAAAACTTGCCGTAATTGCTTTTACAGATGATGGACTAAATCTTGAACAGATTAAAGGCAGGCAGCGCTCGGCTACATTTCTAAAAAACCTCAAAAACGATTTGATTACTATTCCCGAAGACTGCTACGAAGGGCTTAAGGAACTTGATACGCTAATCTCAAAGAACCTTAACTGGGAACAAAACATTCTGCCTAACTGGGGAATAATTAACTAAGGAGAAAATAGCCATGGAATTAACAAGATGTACGGGATGTATGGAACTCATCCCGGAGGGTGAAGTACGTTATGCCTTTGACGAAGCTTACTGTGAACGATGTTTTGACGACCGGTTTACTTATTGCTGTCAGTGCGACAGGTTACTAAGCAGAGAAGATGTTCAATGGGATAGAGACGGAGACCCGTACTGCTCTGAATGCTTTGAAGAAGAAAACGACGATGAGAGTCCTGATAACCCTGAAGTATATGACGCAGACAGGCAGCTGATTGTCGAGCTATCAAGAGGATTTTTAGCTGGCAGGCTGATGAAGCGAAGCTTAATCAAGATAAATAAAAATGATATTCTGCTAACAAAGCTCCGCGATAAAATCGGCATTGTCGAACATCCTGTTTATGTGTACGGACTTATTGACCGAGAGGAGTATCAGTTATCAGTAAGCTCTAACTTTATTGACGACGTAAAAGAATACATTCTCTTAAACGGTCTGGGCTGGAAAGTAAATCCTGATTCAGGGGTTAATAGAATAGGGGTAAGCCTTTCGCTACGCAAGAACAATCTGGAAGAAGTAACTCAACTCATCATACAAACAACAAGGAGTAAAATATTATGTGCGGTATAATGGGCTATTATTGCTTTGGCAATATAAAACCAGATAAAGATAAAATAACAAATATGTTCGCATTATTAGAGACCCGAGGCAGAGACGCTTCGGGTTTTGCATTTATAAGCGAAGATAATTTGATTGTACACAAAGCTGCTCTTCGTTCATCGGAAATGATAAGAACAAATGAATGGAAACAACTAACGTTGCCTCAATCGATGATATTCCATGCAAGGGCAAAGACGCAGGGGTCAGAAAAGAATAACGCCAACAATCATCCGCTGTTTAAGCAGGGGTTGTGTATTGTGCATAATGGCATTATCTATAATGATCGCGAAATATTCGGGAAGAACCAAAGAGATGCAGAGGTGGATAGCGAAGCCATACTTGCAGTGCTATCGGCAAAACACAAAGGAGATAAAATAAAACGAGTATTTGAAAAGCTTGAAGGCTCGTTCGCATTTGCAGCGATTGATAAAAACAGCCCAGAGCAGCTTATACTTGTTAAAAAAGATAATCCGGTTGATCTGTATTACAATGTTCGGGACGATATTTTATATTTCTGCTCTGAACGATCAATAATGCAGGAGGCTCTTGAAATAAAATCTAATTCTAAACGCGGGTTTAATTTGGGAGAGAATGATTATCATTATTACGAAATGGAGAACAATTATGCAATGACGATAAATCATGAAGGAGTAGAAACCTACCAAAAATACAGCCCCAAACGCGACGAATGGAGTTTCAGAAATTACTTCGACACGAAAAAGAAAACAGTCGGCGAGGAGCTTATTATTGAATGCCCCTGGTGTCTGGAAATGACAAGCTATCATTATGGAAGATTATTTAACCGATGCGAGAACTGCGGTATGGCATTAAGCGAGGACGATTTGATATAATAATTAATGACGGAGACAAATATGATAATAAATAAGCGGCCTTGGTGGGAAGTCTTGGCAGAACTAGTCGAGACAGTGTTAAGAGAAGTATTTGAAAAGAAAAAATAAGGAATTTTTGCTATGAAAATCTTTATTGCTATTGCTGTTGCAGTGATTGAAATAATTATTACAGAAATGATTAAGGAGAAAAAGTAGTATGGAGAAATCATTTATTGACGAGCTCCTTGAAGAAGAGGAGGCGAAGGAGGAGCAGCGAACCGAGGTTTATTATGATCTTCTGCTTTTACAGGCAAGAGAGTTGCAGGAAGCTATTGAAGCAAACTTCAAAACTGCAGAACGGGAAGTTGAAATAATAAACCAGTGGGCTCTTAAAAAGAACATGGCCTTACATGAGCGCATAGGAAAAATAGAACGCAAGCTTGAGGCATTTATCAGAGAAAAAAAAGTTAAAACGCTGGAAATGCCTAACGGCACATTGAAGCTTCACAAGAAACCGGATAAAGTTGAGATATCAGACCTGAATACATTCCTTGCTAACGCAAAGCCTGAAATGCTTACGGTTATACCGGAACAGATAAAGCCTGATATAGCAAAGATAAAAGCGTATATGCATAAATACTATTCTCCTACAGGAGTTGCAGGAGTAACAGTAACAGAAGGAAAAGAAGAATTTAGTTATAAAATAAAGGAGGCGAAGGAATATGCCGGAACGCAAAAAACTCGAACTGGAGTTGAACCTGCAAAAACACTTAGAATTGCTGTATGACGAGCCTGTCGTTGGGAATTCCAGATACGGAGAATACTATCTGTATGTTGTGAAGAACGGAACTGGCGAGGAGTATTCCTTCTTTGCGCCTGACGAAGTTCACGAACAAATTAAGCAGCTGAAGAAAGGAGCTAAGTTTACTATTGTAAAACTTGCAGAACAGCGAGGGACAAAAATAATTACAAAGTATGATGTAACTATTGACGCTGCCCTAAGCGATTCTGGCAATAACAGCAAAGACTCATACTTTGAAGCTATGTTTGCCTCCTATGACGACGCAATGAAGATACAGGAAAAGCTAAACGGCATGGTTGACGTTAACCGCATCGCTATAACATTATTCATTGCCAGAAGTAAAGGAAGCGGAGGCTTATATGACGGCAGAAGTTGAAGAGCGGCTCAGTGAGTTTTTGTTTCCTGTAACAGAAAAGAGAGTCTACTTTGAAGATGAACACGGCAAGCCAAATTTCACAGAACATTATAAAGCAATAGCAAGAGAAGATAACGGAAAACTAATATCCATAATGAACGACAGTTATAAGATTGTTCCGAACAGAGACATTATTATGCCGTTGATGGATCAGCTTCATAACCTCGATAACAAATGGATAATCGATCCAAGTCATAGCTTTGTAAGCGATCAAAGAATGAGGCTGCAGGTAACTTTTCCAGACTTAACATTTTTTGATGGTCGTAGCGATATAGCCCTTTCGTTATTTCTTCATAATAGTTTTGATGGCTCTGAAGGAGTAAGATTTTTTTGGGGAGCTATCCGCGGCATTTGCAGCAACGGAATGGTATTTGGGACTGTGCTTGCAAGGTTCTACGCCAGACATACAAATGGAATCCAGCTGCATAATCTGAAAGATCAGGTTGAACAAACATACGATCAGATACCGGTAATCAAGCAACGCATAGAGATATTGCAAAATCTTGAAGTCGGCAAAGGGCTTACAGAAGCCATTGAACATAAGCTCGGCAAGAAAGTTATGAAGCACGTAACAAAACAACCGACCGCTGTTAATCAGTGGATACTGTATAACTACCTGACCTGGTACATAAGCCATGTCGTTGACCTTCGTATGCGAGCGGCATATCAGTTACAAGTAAGTAAATTATTCAAGTTGTAAGAAATTTACGATTAATATAAAATACCTGTTGTCACAAATAATGGAATTAATTAAGTTGGAAACAAATTAATGGAGTTTTATTACAAGAGATAATCAGGTTCTAAATAATTAAATATTAAACGTAGCAATTGCTATGTTCTTCCTTGAAAACTGCCAACTTTCAAAAAATCGACAAGAACATGCAGGAGAGCTGCGTCCTATAATCTAGGGCGCACTTTCTAACATTTTTGTCGATAGGCATGGCAGTGCCCCAAGGAAGGATGTAATGAAAGTTGCGTCCTTTTTTTGTCACTTTTTCTGGGGTACTTTATGATTGATCATTTCTATAGGAAAATGTTTTCTCCTGGCTGGATGAAATATTTGTTAATCTCATTTTTGTTATTAATATCTTCCTGCAAAGACAGCGCTCCCACTGACGCTCCTATAATAACAACTAAAATAACTGGCGTTATTACCAACAAAACAACAGGCTCAGCTGTTGCGGGAGTACAGGTCACTACAACGCCAACAACCTCAACAATAACAACAGACGCAAATGGGAAATATGATTTTGACGATATTTCTGCCGGTTCATATGTAATCCAGGCTGTAAAAAGCGGTTATAACAACACTCAAATAAATGTAAACGTTGTTGAAGGCAGTACTGCTAAAGCAGATATGCAGATTGAGGAAATTTCAGCTCAACTTGAAGTCACCCCGACTTTCGTTGATTTTGGAACCGATAATTCTCAAGCTGTTTTAATGATTAATAATAAAACTGGCGTGGGGACAATTAATTATACTATATCAAAAAATGCAGGCTGGCTTACCTTAAGCCAATCGGCTGGTTCTATTACTACAGATGTAAAAAATATAACTCTTTCTGTCGATAGGAGTAAAGTATCATACGGCTCGTTTAACGACGCCATTACTATTACGTCTAATGTCGGTACGGCTATTGTTAACGTGCAGATGGTAAAACAAAATCCTAATGCGCCGCAACTAACAGCCACTCCAATTCAACTTGATTTCGGGACGTCTCAAAGTGAATTGAGCGTAACATTAAGTAATACGGGCTCTGGGGACATTAACTGGAATGCTGCAACTTCTGACGGATGGATGTCGGTGGTCCCGGCTTCAGGAACAATTACAACAGGTTCAATAACGGTAAAGATAAAAGCAAACCGAAGCGGACTTCAGGCAAATTCATTAAATGGCGCTGTAGCCTTTACTTCTAACGGAGGGAATCAGACAGTCGGAGTAAAAATGACTATCCCGGCTACGCCTATATTAAGCATCAATCCAAGTTCTCTTGACTATGGTGAAACTGAGACTTCAAAAGCGATGCAAATAAGTAACATTGGGACGGGCGCATTAAACTGGAGTATAGTTTCAAATCAAAGCTGGCTTACTGTTAATCCAACCCAGGGGTCAAACTTTTCTACCGTAACAGTCTCTATAAACAGAACTGCAATGAGTAAGGGGGATTATTCGGGCCTTCTATCAATAAGCTCAAATGGCGGAAATGATCAGCTTACAGTTAACATGAAAGTCCCGCCCCCTGCTCCGCCTGCGGCTGTAACGCTTGGGTCTCCAAGCGGCGCGACTGCAAATTCGTGTAAATTGGCTTGGTCACAGAGTAGCGCAAGCGACTTCGAATCATATAAAATTTACATGGATACTAACCCCGATGTAACAGAGAATTCAACTCTTGTAACCACAATTACAAATATTAATACAACTAATTATCAGGTAACGGGTTTATCTGGAAATACAAAATACTACTTCAGGATATATGTGGTAAACGCTAAAGGTTCTTCTGCTGGAAGTAATATTGTTAATACAACTACCGAAAAGCAGCTTGGCGCCTGGGCGGTTGCAATAACTTTGTCCGGAATCAATCCTACCGCTAATTGTTTGTTCTCATTGTCAGAAACTAATGTCTGGGCTGTCGGAGACGAAATATGGCATTGGAACGGTAGTACTTGGGCAAAAGATCTAAAACCATCAGGTATTGGCAAGCTAAATGCTGTTTATTTTTCCTCGTCTAACGAAGGTTGGGCTGTAGGAGAAAACTCAACAGTAATACATTATGATGGAAACGTCTGGACAAAAATTACTAGTTCTGTTTTCCCAAGCGGCATTATTTTCTATGATGTTGTACTTAGCGGAGGCAGTGATGTTTGGATTTGCTCAGGTAACACATTTTACCACTATGATGGTAAAGTTTGGTCGAAAAGCACAATATCTGAAGGTTATGTTCATGATATGGATTTGTATAACGGAAATTCAATATGGGCTGCAGGATTAAATATTTGGCGCTACAATGGCGTAGGTTGGTCAACAACATATAGTATTTCCCATAGCGCTTTTGCAATCTCAGCGATTGATGAAAACAATATATGGTTTGTAACTGGGTATAGAGTTTATAAATATGACGGCGCTTCATTTGTCGCGGATACATACTTTGACGACGATTCTTTCAATGTTGTTTGTGGAGCAATTGATATGATCGCTACTAACGATGGATGGGTTGGAGGTTGTTATGGATTCTACCATTATGACGGAACTACCTGGAAATCTGTAAAAAACCCCACTAGCGGAGCTATTTCATGTATTAAAATGACTTCCTCCAAAACAGGTTGGGCCGTGAGTTCTAAAGGAGAAATTTTAAGATATAAAGAGTAAGATCAGCGTGCTAACTAATTAATCAAATATAATTAAAAGGAAAAATACCATGAAAGTATTTTTGAATTTGTTCGTTTTGTTCTGTTTAGTAACATTATTCGGCTGTGCTGGATCAGCAGAAATTGGCGCCGAAAAAACAGTTGAGAAAAGCGGTTCGACTCCTGATTGGGTATTAACGCCCACGACTGAACAGAGCGATTTCATTTATGTGTCAGGCGAATTATCAAAAGGGAAAGATCGCTCTTTTGCAATGAACCAGGCTTATGCTGATGGAATTCGTAAGTTAATGAATATGATGCAGAATGCAGTTAAAACTCAATCGTCTTCCGCTCTGCGTGGTTCCAATATGGAGGATGGCGATGTAGGCAGATTTAGTGAATTTGCAGTTGCTTGGATTTCAGATACATATAAGTTCGCCGGAGTTCAAAATCCAGAATCATATTGGGAAAAAGTAGAAGTAAAAACAGCGACTGGAGTTAATTATTATTATAACTGCTATTCTCATTTGCGCATTTCAAAGGTTGATTATAAAAAAGCGTTGGAAGGAGCTTTTAATGAAATGAAGAAAAAAGCTCAGGACGAAAACAATAAGAAAGCTGAAGAGACTGCTAAAAACTTGATAGATGAGCTGAATAAAAAATGATGAGAATAAACTTAATTGTCTTACTCCTTTTCATTGGAAGCGAGTTTATATTTTCACAACCGGTCTGGTATTACAAAGTACCAGCCGGTTACCTTAACGATTACTTTGTTGGAAGAGGTTATAGCGCTAACTCAAAAATCGAAGCGAGTCAAATTGCGTTTGAAGACGCTATAAAGTCAATAATGCGTAATCATACAATAACCGTTAATCTTTCTGAACAGTATAATACTTCTTCTGTTGATGATGTTTTGGATGATAAAAATAAATCGGAAGTTATCAGGAAAACAGTTCAGGAGCTTAGTATTAGCGGCGAATCAAAAACAATTAAAAATTTAAAGGAAGTTGAGACTTACTTTGAAGAAAAAGACAACCGATACGAAGCATGGACGTTAGTAAGCTTGCCAAAGAAAAACCCAATAACTCCCCCGTCGTCTTTTTCGCCAGTTTGGAGGTCTGTCTTATTGCCAGGATGGGGTCAGCTATACAAAGAGGAAACATTCAAAGGGTTGTCTTTTATGATACTGAGTCTTGGCGGTGTAGCGGGAGGATTTGTTTTTAATCAACTAAGCCATGATGCAAATCATAATGCATTAAGTTCCAGAACGCAAGCCCGCAGAGATTATTTCAATAATGAATCTAAGAATTACAATACATACAGCGCCGTTAGCTTTATATCGGCCGCCGTATTCTATTCATGGAGTCTGATAGACGCAATTGCAGTTAAGCAGAAAGACTTATACGTCAATCTGAATCCGGGATTGTTTGATAAATATCAAATATCGTTGTCATTAAATTTCTAATTAATTGACTCATATATAGGGGCAATGATTTTTCAAAAATAAAAAAATATTTTTCAACAAGGCGGGGGCGCCCAAAAATTAGGGGTGCCCCTGTTCCTGTAGTTCAAACCTGGTGAGATTGATCAGGGTGATTCCTACCCCAGAGAGGGCGCCTAATGGAATGACCGCAAAAGGAGATTTAAAATCTTTTAAGAAGCAGGGCTCAACTAATGCCCTGCTCCTTATTTACCTGCTCCGGGTTGTTATGATAGCGCACTGCTGCGTTTCGTACTACATTGAAAATGCCTCCGTGCTCGTCATGCCGTTGTTGTTGCTTTAAGTAAACGAATTCAGCCTTACTGAGCTGCTTGTGTTTGGATAGCGTCTCTTTCATTCTTCTTTTTCCGTCTTATAAAATTAATAACATACGGACTTACGTCCTGCGCAAGCTCCTTACTTAGGAGCTCCGCAAGTTTGTACTGTCCGTATTTACCTGATAATTCCCAAAACCTATCTTCGCCAACAGTTTTTAATAGCTTGTAGGATTTTGAATACTCGGTATTTCTTTTTTTACGCTGTTTTGGATAATTATGTTTTCTCAGCATTTTATTCCCTCTTTTTCCAGATCAATATAGCAACTCTGAAACTTATCAGGATCGTTTTTGTACAGCTCGTCTGATGATATTGCCACATAGACGTTTGGCGAGCCGGTTTTCTTTTTGTATGGAATGCCCAGATGGATGACCGCTGCAATAAAACAGCCGTTAGCAATATATGTATTTAGCTCGCGCTCAATTATGTGTTTAATGCTGTAGCTTGTAACGTCTCTGTTAATGCTTGCGTCTATTGCTTTAGCGCTGAGCCAGTTAATGCAGGTTTCAATTTGTTTAATATCGTCTGCTTCAAAGTTTGGATTATCTAAATGAAATGTCCCTTGCCCTTCTATGCCAAGCGGCGTTAATGTAGGCTCTTTTTTAAGTATATTTTTTATGTTAACCATGTTTTATTTCTCCCATGATTTGAGGTTTATATACATAGTATAACCGAATTAAGAAGCGAAGTCAAGCAATCAGGACGTTTTGAGCAAATAAATTTTTTATTGCTTTCTTAAAAAGTCCTGTTCGGTATGTTCGCGGTGTACAGGAGAAATACGCGGGTTGATTGCCGGAAATTAATCGGATACTTTAGTATTTTTTACAAATGGGAGAGAGCTTAAGCTGTTGGGATAAGGCGTTTCATCCGGGTTTTGTGCCAGTCATACTGGCTGTTTGGCGATCGGTAAGACTCAGTTGTGATTTTGTGCACCGCGCAAAGTATAGAAGTAATTTTGAGTGGTTGTGTATGTTGTACCAAAAATAGTTAAACGAGATGTACAGTTATTTCTAGATGTTGTGAAGTGCTAGACTTTCTGAAGATTTTTTCTTTTTATTTCCGATTACGATAGTGTCCTTTCCATGGTCTGCAGTGTTGAACATGAAAATTGTTCAAGTCTGTACTCGGATAATGATTGCGTATAAGCAGTAGTTTGCAAACGTATTTTATTGTTTCCCAACATAATTATAATAAAATTTATCTGTCGTTTTTTCTAAATAAATCATTTATCATATACCCTGCATACCCACCAAAAACACTTTCAATAATAACAATTAAGTTCATCAGATATTGAAACTCCAAGATCCCAACTGTTTTCAAGTAAATAATTACAAACAAAGACATTATATAACTCGCAACGATAAAAACTATTGAGTGTATATACCCTAATCTTAGATTCTGAGCCTTTATTGTTTGTTTAAATTTGTGCTCTGCTAAAAAATTGATAATTAATGAAATATAAAGAGATTTTATTGGAAATAACATCTGTACTAAATCTTCAAATTCTCCATCAGTAAAACCATACATTTTCCATTCTACTACAATATAACCAAATAAACAAAAGTTGATAATTAATATTGAGATTCCTAGTTTATAGCAAAAACTGATGATTTCGCTTTTATTTTCCATACATAATCTTATTTAGTATATTAATTAATGTGTTAGTTTTAAAAACGGTTAAATCAGACTCATCTATCGGGTTTTTAAAAAACTCCGATTTTTGAGGTTTGATATCTCCTCGACCAGAAGCAAAATATCCATCAATATCAAAATCAATAACCAACTGATTACCTTCCTGATTGAAATGAAATCCAAGTTTTATTTTCTCCCAATACTTTTTATCAGATTTTATCCAGCCTTTAATACCATCTATTTCTATTACAAGAGTATTACCTTTATCACATAATTGAAGCTGACTTGCATATTTTAAGGATGTTGACTTTTCTGAACCTCTTTTTGCCACCGGCAATAGCTCTAGTTTTATTTTATTTCTAATAGTTTCAATATTCTCTTTTTCTTTTTGATCGTATTTTAATCGATTCTTTGCTAATAAAAAAGTGATTGCATTCAAATTATAACTCTGAGAATCAAAAACTCCTAGTTTCTGCGATATGTCTGTTAAGACGCTATCTTTAGGTTGTGTGATAATTATCAATACGCTATTCCCACTAATTACAATTTTATCCTTTGATATTTGTCTATCGACATCAAAATCCAGCCTGTCCATAAGTAAGTCCGGCAAACTCGTATGAGTTTGTGTTTTACACAATGAATCGAGTTTATTCCATGCAAATTTGTCAAAGTTTGTTTTCATATAAAGGACAGTATTATCCGCATCGGTTTCCATTGTATCTACAGATAAAGTACTTTGAGAAATGTTCATCCTTTCAAGCCATCTTGCGTAACTTTTCAAACTTAATTGTGCTTCGCTAACTTCCTGACAATGTATATTTACAGGGACTAAAAATAGGGATATAATACTTATGTATAAAAATTTAGTCATTACAGTTTTTTCCATATTATAAAATTATTCGCTTTCTGTCTTAAAGTAAAATCTAATGGATTACTTTCTATTTCTTTATGTTTTCTGCCTTTATTTAAAGTATCCCGACATTTTGTGCTAATGTGTTGTATTAGTTCTTCCGTATTAAGACCCTGATACATATGTTTCGCATCGCTATGATTGTTGCACGCTTCCAGAATTGCTTTACCGAATACTGAATTCTTTTCGTTCAGTGGTGCAAGAGCATAACTATTTTCCAAAGAACTGGAAAGTGAAATTATCGAGGTTCCATTGTTTATGCGTAGATCATTGAAAGTCTCACTCATCACTTTTAAAGAAACTGGATCATCATCAATTTCTCCAGACTGACAAGCATTCAGTAAAAGCAATTTATTGCGCGAAGGTATACTATCCAACAAGTCGTCAAACTCGGTTAATGAAATAGTCGTTCCTTTTATATTAGAATTATTATAATCATAAGTAAAGAAATAATTATCGCTTTCTTTACTATTTACAAAACCATGTCCGGAATAATACAAAAGGACTATATCATCGACATTTGTTTTTAACAATTTGTTTCTAACAGACATTATATCCGATTTATAAGCTCTTTTGTTTAAAAAAGTGTCAACTTCTACTTCATACATTGGATTACTTTTGTATAAAGTAATTAAATCTCTAATGTCATTATCAACATTTGTCACATTATAAATAGTATCTGCATATTGGGCAACACCTATGCCAACTATATAAACTTTATAACGTGATATTTTTTGAGGTTTATATTGAATGTTGAAATAATCGGAACGACTTTCAGCTCCTTTAGAATTTCGGACAGAAAGTCTAATGTCATTATTCCCATTCGATAATGGAATAATTTCATTTAATGATATGTTTTTTACTTTATTTATTGCCTTTCCTCGAAAACCATATAATGGGACATTATTAATCCAAACATTTATATTAGTAAGTACATCATTTTTATCAGATGCTTCTATCGCTAATTCTACTGATGGTTTTGTCGTTATAGATCCAGTACAATCTCTATTTTTTATGGTTAACTCAGGCACATCAATTGCAGATTCATTTATTGATAGCGATTTCAATCCCATTTTTTGCATTCTTTTTAAATATGCTTTATAATAATCGTTGACATATGTTGTGTCTAAGCCGATAGTTTTGCATACAACATCAGGACGATTAAACATGATATCAAACTGATCAAAATTAAAATACTGTAACCCATAAGTAAAACCAACTGCTTTGACTAAGTCTTTATTTCCATAATAAATTCCGTTCTTCAAGACTGTAAGGGAAGCATTTTGATTGTTTTCAATTTGCTGAGAATTTTGATCAAAGTTTAAATCAGTCTTTTTCATATTGACAATAGTTGCGATTTCTTTTCTTTTCTTCCAATCCCATAATTTCATGGTTTGGTCATTTGATCCCGAAAGAAGATAATTTGATCCTTCTACTAATGATAAAGAAGAAATCCAACCTTTATGCCCGGTCAGTGTTGTATCAATATCCTGATTTTTAATATTCCAAATTTTGATTGTATTATCCATAGATCCGGTAATAAACTTTTCCTTATCGGGGAGAACTTCAAATGAGGTAATCATATTTGAATGAGATTTGGCAAATTGTTTTGTTGAATCTTTTTTGAAATCAAACAATTCCAGTTTACCTAAACAATCTGCAAGTACAGTCTCATTTGATAAGAAAAATAGTTTGTCATACATCTCCATTTTCCCTTTTAATATAGTCTCTTTATGTGTAGTTAAATTCCAAATAGAAATAATGCTGTCCGATGATGTCGTTGCAAATGAGCTATTATCATCAGAAATAGCAATATCGCTTATAAATCCACATCCTTTATGAGGAATTAGTGTCTTAATAGATCTGTTATTCTCTAAATTATATATTTCCAAATACATATCTCTATCATATTTAGCTGTGGAAAAATCTGGCTGAGGATCTCCAATTGTATATATTGAAAACTTTCCATCATTTGAAAATATAAGTTTATTTTCATTCCCACCTGTATTTATCGTCGTAATTGTATCGACATTTAATTCAGGCAATGACAGTTTTATTATTTTATGACTGTTATTGTTACTAATATCTGCCAGAATATAATTTGAGAGGGGTAAGATATTATCAATATTCATAATCGACTTATAACTGATAATTTCGCGAGAATCTACACTATAGATTGATAAGCCATCAGTACTAACGACAGCAAATTGTCTTTTGTTGGGGTTGGGAATAGGTTTAATTATAGATATCTTTCCCGGTTCGTTCCAGCGATTAAGATCTTTATTGTATATAAGCTTGTCGACTGATAAATCATATTGCATAATCAATGGAAAAGAAATCAATGTAATTATATTGTTATTTAGACTCAAATCTTTAACCCACCCATTTATTTTTATTGTTTTATCTAACGCATTTGTCTCATAATCCCATATTCCGATCGAATGATCGTCTGAACCTGTAAATATTTTTTTGCCGTTCTCAGCAAAATATATTTTATTTATTCTGTTAGTATGTCCTCTTAGCTCTCCAATATTTTTACCGGTTTCTATTTCCCATTTATATAGAATTCCTTTATCATCTCCCGAAAAAATATATTTATTATCTGGAGAAAAAGCTAAGCTATAAATATGCGCTTTGTGACCTGAAAGAGTGTTCAATAGCTTACTCGAATAAATATCCCATATTTTTATCAAATTATCGTCGCTACCTGTCGCTGCATATAACCCGTTACCTGAAATAGCCAATGTTCTGATCCGTTCATCATCAGCCTCTATTTTTTTTATTATCTCTCCGGTTTGTTTGTTCCAGATAATGATTTTCCCATCATACGAAGCTGAAATTAAATGAAGATGATTAGGCAAGCAATAGACGGCGACAACATCACTTGTATGGCCAGCGAAGGTTCTAACTAACTGTCCTGTTTCCAGATCCCATTGCTTTATACTACCATCTGACGAACAAGAAATCGCTCGTTGGTAATCATCAAAACAAACCATACTAATGGTTCCGTTATGACCTTCATAAGATTTAATTAGATGTTGAGTACCTGCATCTCGTAAACAAAGTGTATTATTACTTTCACCACTTAGTGTATAACAATTGTCGTTTGAGAGACAAAAAGTACTGACTGGGGCTAAATTACGAAGACTTATTTCAATCTGTTTTTTTACGGTTTTTTCTTGTATGTCTTTAAATAAATTAATCAACTTTTGATTCTGATACTTCTTTGCATAATGAAGAGGAGTATGCTCATTATAGTCAGCAATATTCATATCTGCTTTAAATATCAATAGTGTATCGACAGCTTGTGTATCGTTTAGAAAAGCTGCATACAGAAGAGGCGATTGTCCATTATTATCTTTGATATTTATACACTCTGGTTTACCTGCCAGAAAGGATAATAATTCATAGTTGCGACTACTAATAGCCCTATGAATTAAAGGATAGCCTTCTTCATCTTTAAGTGTTAGTAATTTCTGATTCTTATTTAGTTCTTCTAAAAATTGCTTATTTAATCCAAGATCTATATAATCAAAGACAGAAAGTTTCTTATTATCAATAAGTCTAATAATTTTAGGATCGTTAGATGTTAATGCAAATTCTGCAACTGAACCTTTTAAAACTGTTCCAATTGTATTTTGATATTCCAATGATTTTTTATCCTTATCATAATAAATAATCAGCCTTATAATATCCCAACTACTTTTATTATAAATTGCAAGTTGAAGAGGTGAAAAGCCATTTTTATGATCGTATACATCTATATTCGCTCCATTTTTTAATAATAAGTGTACGAGTGGCGTATTATTATTTAGTACGGCTATATATAAAGCATTGTAGCCATAACCAGGAATTTCGGCATTGATATCTGCTCCTTTTTCTAATAATAACTTCGAAATGTCCAACAAATCATTCTGAGCACATACTAAAATTGGTGTAGCTCCATCAGGACAGTTTGTTTTCACATTACAGCCCTTATCTATTAGATATTTAGCAATATTCATGCGCTGCGTTAGTAAGGCAAAAAGTAAAGGTGTTCTTTTGTTTGGAAATGTTTCTACGTTTATATCAGCTCCCTTTCCGACTAGATACTTTACTATTTCTAATTGATCAAATTTTATAGCATAATGAATATATGCCATTCCTGAAGAATCAAGTAAATTCAGATTTGATTCTTTATCAATTAATAAATATGCATGCTCTTTATTCCCACGCTCAATCGACTCTATTAGCAATTTGTTAGGAATATTTTGTGCATTAGAAATAAACGAGAAAAGTGACAAAAATAATAATAGATATAGTCTCATAATTTTTTTATTTGTAAAGGTTAACGGTTATTAATTATTCCGCCTAAAATTTTGTATAACTTCCCGGCGGAGGAAAGTTATATTTAAAACTTCTGCGCATATTTAAGTCGCAACTAAAATTTTTCACATAAAAAATTTCAGAACAACTTTGCTCTAATATTATTTGTAAATAAAATCTGGTTTATATTTTAATACCGTTCAAACGTTTCAAGCGAATCGTTCGTCCCCCGGTTATATAGCAGAGGGTTATATATAGATATGACTAACCTAAATTAATAGTATCTTGCCAATCAAAAAAATGCTGAATCAGAAAAAACATGCCCGGCAGTTTTTCTAATTGCAAGATTGACACAAATTTATATTTAAATAACTGCCATAAATGCACAATTATCACGCCATTCAAAAAATTGGCAATACGCTTGTTTTTCGGAAAGAATAAATTATTTCTAATAAAATTATTTAACTACTGTGTAAAATATTCTAATTCTCATTTTGTAATCGTAAAGTAAAGATAGGAATATAATTTTTCTTGGATTATGGGTGTAGGCTGTGCCCCACGGTAGGCAACTGCTATTAATAAAAATCAATACTATCGTGTTTCGTATTGAGACATATTACGCTTAAAACCCCCTGTACGCCTTGTACGGCGCGTACACATTGTTTGGTATTGGGCGAAATTAATTGCTTCCTTCAGTATGTTAGCCTTTCTGAGCCCTTTATAAATGGGCGAAACCAGGGGGAGTGGTTTGGTTGGGTAACTCGTGACAGGCTCTACTATTAATTAACCTTTTGCACCACTCGATTTGAATTTCGAATCCATAAACGGGCAGTACTGGGGAAGGTTTGTTGTGCAGTTGCTTACCCTACACAAACTCTTGCCCAACACAAACTCTTCCATAAATCCCTTATAAGCCACTTTAAATGGAAAATCGGGTTAGAGTAACCCTTGTTTTTGCCTATATTAAAAGGACTTAAAATCGCATGATTTTCTTCTAATAACTTGGCAAATCTGCTGAGCTGTATGGTAATTGGAAGTTATTGCAAACACGTATTTGTAACAAAAAAACCAACCCCAAATGTTGCGATAATAGCGTATTTTAGGGCTTTTGTAGGCACCGGACGGCACTCTCTAACTATATACAACTCTAGTGCTAACTGCTGCCTACATTCACCATAAAACGAGCCAAAATCGAAGGTTTTTACACTGAGAAATATGGCTTTGCAAGAACTTTTCCATTTGGACGGGTATTGGTTGTGTAGCCCGTGACAGGCGATACTAATTAATTAACCTTTTGCATCGCTCAAATACGAGTTTTTTGTCCATAAACGGGGAGCACCTGGGTGGAACAAGTTATTGTTATTAAATATCGCTTACGCCATGTACAGGGGGGTAGTGTGTTTGGTTGAGCATCTGCCCAAAAGGTGGTAAGGTGGTAGGTAAAGTAGGTACTTTTCTATAAAGTACCCCCGCCAGTTGCTGTTGTGATGAAAGAGCTATATCCAGCCCAACTACACAACCCTACCCCTATTCTTTTTATGTATATTTTACTTACTACTTACCACTTTGGCTTATTTGTTCGGATTCTGGCTTGTTTTGGCAGGTTTTGGGTGGTAAGGTAATCTTACCACCTACTTACCACCCTACCACTTTTAGAATAACTTTCTTAATGGATAATTCTGGACTGGGAGCGCCGCTTCGCATTTCTTTTGAACTATCCAGCGTTTAAGCGAAACACCGTTATGCTTAACATTACGGCGTTCGAAGCCATGCTTGCCTAATAACTGTCCAAGTTTTTTAAGCGAGGCGTCAGTTATTTTATAAGATGAGGAGCTCTCTGCAAATGCCTGCGCAATTTCTGTTGTCGTCATAGCAAGAGAGTTCTCGGTTTTCACCGGTTTTATAAAATGCTCAAACAACAACCCTTCCTCATATGACCGTAAACGGAAGTCTTCATTATTCTTTTCTATTTCATCAATATCGTTCCGGTTAAAGTAAGTGCGTTCCCCCTGTTTATAAAGAGCGTAAGCCTGCGCAAATACCCTGTCCATATCGATATTATGCTGGTAGTCTATGTTCTTTACTGCAAAGGACAGGAACCGCCTTGACCCTGAAAGATCTGTAAGAAACTCTTCTCTGTCAATGCTACCAACAAAACTTGCTCTTCTGGTAAACGACCTGGCTCTTCTACCGTATGGTTCGCGTATGGAGAACTCTGATAATGAGAACAACGACTTTAAGTAACCTATTTCATCTCTGTTTAACGAGCCAAGCTCATCCAGATTTATCAGCAGCTTGGTTGAGATGTTCACTTGAGAATCTTTGTCGTCGTTTATTGTTCCAACAAACAAATACTTTTTAGGATCAAGCGCGTTGGGAATCAGCCTGTTGAGCCATTTGGTCTTACCCAACCCTTGCGCTCCAAAGAATGTAATTGCCGCTTCATTAGTTATGCCCGGTTGTGTTGCGCATGCCGCCATTGCTATAAGGTATCTTCTTAATGACTGATACCAGAAATCTCTTTTAGTTTCATCAAGCAGTTCTATCGTTTTGGATAAATCCATTATGTAGTCATGCCCGTCCCACTGCTGAAGACCTTCAAAATATTCAACAAAGGGGTCGTATTTGGTTACGTAGTTTGAGTTTAACAGGTAGTTAAGCCGCTCATAGGAAAACGATATCTCCTTGTGTTGCAGCTCTCTATATATGCTTGATATATCATAATCTTCCGCATCATGGTATTCTTCTTCCTGCTTCAGCTTAATTTCCAGCTTGCTGGATACGACGTTTATTCTAAAATCATAATTTGCCGTAAGATGATTTTCAACTATGCCTATATCTGTAGACGAGCTTTTCCCCAAGCCCATGGCAATAAAATCAAGCGTAGCTTTTTTGAAGCCGTTATCATCCGATCCATATTTAAGAGCGGTATATAAACCCGAAGGCTTATAATATTTCCCAAGGGTAAAAGGTTGCGCATTGCCTGACAGGATATAAAACAGGTCTTCTTTAAATAAAGCCAAAACTCCTTTTGCTTTACCGGGTCTTACCCAGAACTCATCATTCCAGGGCTTCCAGCCATTTTCAACAAGGAGCATTTTACATTCTTCTATGGCGTCCTCTGACTGATCGTATAAATCCCAGGGCTTTTCGTCGTATTTTTTGTTATTCTTAAAGTTAGCTATCTTCGCTAAATCTTTTTTATTAAAAGTTCTGCAAGCTGAAAAAAGCGCTTCCTGTTCTCCTGTAGTTAGCGTTGGCACACAACCAAAATCTCCTTGCAGCAGCTCATATCCTTTAGTAAGCGAGCACAGGCAGAACCCGCCTTCCCCTTTTGTCTCGATAATGCTCTCGTACTTGTTGCTTCCGGTAGACCAGAACGCTAATTTCTTATTATCGCCTATCTCATTGCAGCGGAAATATATTTGGTATCCACCGCCTGGAGTTTTTTCTACCGGACACCTGTCTACAACGTCTTTTACATCCGGCATTGTCAGGAATTCATTATAAATTTGTTCTGCGTTATTTAGCTTATTGCTGAATTCCAGAACAACTAATCCTCCTGAAACTTTTCCGCACACAAAACCAATGTTTAACACATCCCTGAATTCTGCTTCTATTTCTGTATCAGTCATAGACCGTGATTGGAAGTCCAACCAATTTGTAGTCCTGTCAGCATTTTCATTCAGTTTTTCTGGCAGAACATTAATCTTGTACTCATTTACATATTTTTTTACTAACTCAATGGTATTCATCTTTTTTTTACCCCATTTTTGCATTTTAAGATGAATTGCCCCGTAATATACCGGCAATTCTATTTATATTTATTACTATTTGCCGGTTGTCGAGTTGTCAGTTTGGGGGGTTGTCAGTTATCGAGTTGTCAGTTATCAGTTTATATAGAGGGCAAGCCGATGCACTTAATTTTATTCTTCAAATGCGTCAAACTTGAAGCCGTATTTTTTAGCGATATGGAATAATGTTCCTATAGTAGTGGTTTGCTTAAGCGGATTAGCTTGTACTGTTTTTAACAAGTCGTTAAACTGACGCTTTATATAGTCATATGTATCCCTCTTAAAATATGGATTACAGCTTAACATTAAAAAATATGGCATAGCTCCAATCTTGTAATTATTGATTAATGCGAATCCGCATAAAATCCATTCAGCGTAGGTTATTCTGCTTGTTCTAAGGAGTTCGATTGCAGACAATAGCTTTTTTGTTTCATCGTCTGCTATTTCACAAAATGGAATGATAGTTCCGTTACCAGGCGTAGCAACGCTAATTTCAGGAATCGATTTTTCAGTTATTATGCCTTCAGTTTCTAATGGTGTTGCATCGACATTTACATATAGATCAGGATCATAACTAAAAAAACAAGCCCTTGATGCATCAGAAGTTTTGTCTGGATCTGCGCCGAGATCAATGTGAAATTTTGTAGCGTAGTGTTTATAAATTGAGGAAAATATATCGTGATTCACAATTGCATTTTTTAGCTTATATATAACTTTTAATCCGTTGCCTCTTGGAGAAACAAAAAATGCAAAAACCGAAGAGTCCTCTTTTAGCTTAGATTTCATTGACTCAAGTTTTTCATCTAAATGGTCATAGTCGAAGACAAAGAAAGAAGAGCTTATTAATTTTTCTTTTTTGCGGTGAGAATCGTTAAAGGTAGCTATAATAAAATATGGCAGATTGTTTTTCTTAAACTCCTGCTGTTCTTTTTCATCCTGAATTGCTCTCAGCTGTTCAGTTAATTTATTAAGTCCTTCAGAAGTTTTTATTTCATTGAATACTTCATTCAGAGAAACAGTTCGTAAATCCTTTGCATAATATACTTTTGTTTGAACTGAAGCTTGAAATTTTAATAGTTCATTTTGTTCCTTTGTATTTGTTTGCATTATAGTTATTTGATTTTGAATTTGATATTTGTTCGCAATGGATAAGCGTTTTTAATGATTTTATCGCATTCCCATAACGTTGAGGCTCTATACTAGAGCTTAAAGAATGATATTTACGGACAGCTTCAGAAAGCTCGTCGCTTTCGTTAAATATGAAGGTCGTAATTCCGTTTTCACGGAAGTAATCAGCTAACTCAAACCCATCTGCTACTAAAAAAGCCGATAAGTAAAAGTCTTTATTTGCATAAGTCTGCATATGATTTACCTGGTTAAAATTAATATTGCCTAAAAGGCTAAGTTGTCGAGTTGTCAGTTTGGAAGGTTTTCAGTTGTCAGTTCTATAGTCATTATAAATTAAAAAACCCATATAGTCAAGGCGAGGGCGAAATATTTTTTAATATATTTAAATATTTCTTGCGATTATACCCTGTAAGGTATATTTTACGCTATAGCACAATAAATTATACCCATACGGGTACATAAAAAGAGAATACTTATGGGCGAAAAAGATGTAATAGCCGATTTTGTTAAGCAAAAGAGGAAAGAATTAAGCCTTACACAAGTAGATCTGGCGCAAAAAGCCGGAGTTGGTTTGCGCTTCATACGGGAATTGGAAAGGGGGAAAAAGACGCTCAGACTCGACAAAGTAAATGACGTTCTATTCCTTTTTGGGCATGAACTTGCCCCTACAAAAAAAATTATGGAGCAGGTAAATGAGTAAAAAAGGAATGTATATTTCACGCTCTTCCCTGTCGGAATTATCCGGAGAAGGAAGACAAATATTCAAAAAAGCTTTTTGTATATCCGGTAAAGTTGGGATGAAAAATATATAAGTTGAACAAACTTCGCGAATTTTGTAAAGAATAAATTTTAATTATTACATCTATTCAGAAGTGATTGTTAAAATTTGTATTCTTCCAGCATTTCAACATTATCTAGTTCTTTCATCTTCACAATTTTAACTGACCCATTTGAATATAGTATTTTATAATAATTTTCCTGATTACAAATGGGTTTTACCGAAATAAAATGCTGGACACATTTTGCGAAATCGTCAAAATCGTAAATTAACTCCTCGCCAGAAAAATATTGTATTTTCGTAATTCCGTTATTTCTATTTCCAAGATACTCCGGATAAGAGAAGCATCCATTTAAAATAATTTCTTTTCTCAGCGTTTCGTCTGTTGCAACAGTAATGTATAGATTTTCAAGTCTCGCTTTTAATTGAACCTCATTAATATACTGCGTCTTTTCACCTAAAATATACACTGATTTAATTGGAGGGTTATCTTGGTTGTACTTTTGAACTAGATGTTCAATTGCATGACTTAAATATTCAGTATATCCAAGGTTTATATCTGTTTGTCGCAATCTCAATAAGTTAATAATACTATCTCTGCCTAAAGCATCATAAATGTTTTTCCCTATAGACTTTACAAAATCCCCACCCCACTCAGTAGTCATTATGCTATTTGCTTCATTAATAAAGCTTACTCCAATCCCATCATTAACTGCTAAAACTAAACAAGGCAATTGTTCCTTGCCAATATGCCGGCTTACTCCTAGTGCAACAGCAAATGCATCGTTTAGAACAAATATGTTTTCTTTTGGAAAATAATTCGTTAACGCTTTATTAAAATCAAATCCATCATATTTCCTTACTCTGGATAAGTCATTAAGAAGCGGTGATTTTTTAATTCTATTATTCGCTGTATCAATTGGAGCTGGTAGAGCTATAATAACCTCTGTAACAGCTGTAAAATTGTTTATTCCCAAATGTGTTTTCATTAAAGAAATTAATCGGTCTGGGAAAAGACTTGGGTCTTGGAAAAGTAGTATGGAATCAATAACGTGCGAACGATTATCTTCCATTCCAATAATCGATTTTGAACCATTTGTAAAAAGTGCAATTTCCATATTTGTAGAGATTTTAGTATTTTTATTTTTTAATATTTCCAAATATAATAAATTTTTTTATGTTATTCATATACGAACTGCAAAAGCCAATAGATATCCATTGCATTGATGATTATAAATTTTGTTACTCTTTAAATGAAGCCTGCGACCAATATAAATTTTTATATAATTTAGACATAGAGTTAATAAAGGAAATTCAAGAAATCCATTTTATCTACACTGACAATTTGGACGAAACCCTTTATAAAAATACTTTTTCAACCTTTTCCCCAATACTATCAGATTATAGCCATAGAAAAAATGAGCACTACAACCTGTACAAATTTATTTTTGAGAATAATAATATTTTCCCTTCTATATCTGAATTAGCTGATCTTAGAAAACGTGAGCTCATTACAAAACTAATTCGGAATGTAAAATTCATTAAAGTTTTGGAAAATGCTTTCTCCTTAATAAGGAGTTATTCTAATAGTGAAATTATTATTTTTCTGCCTTTTCGAAAAGAGATTACAAATCAAATTCTTGATAATGCAAAAGAGGTAAAAAAAATACTTTTATTCTCTGACAGCAAACAAATGAAAATCAAAGAAGGTATACCCGCTTTTGAAATGGAAAGCGATTTGTATTTTGAAATACGGGAAAAACTGTCAATTGTTGCGGAGGAAAGAGTTGATGACTATGAAAACCCGGGGATTTATAGTTTTCGCACAATGTCTTTATATGAGATATTTCCCAACACTTTACTAACCGCACTTACAAATGTCTATAACAAAGATTTAAAGAGACTGAAAATTAATGGAGATCAGATATACCTAGCGAAAAGGTTCATCCATCATTTACTCCGCAGCGAGGTTACACCACTATATTATTCATTACAATTAGAAATACCTCAATTGACCTGCGAGAACTCACCGTTAGTATTTTCTGATTTCGATAAATTGAATAACAATACCCAATATAGAGAACTTGAACTGCTCACAAAGAAAATTAACTTACTAACTTATATAATTTTGCATTCTTCTCAAAAAAGACTAATTGAATATTTTAAAGATTTTTATGAGATAGACCTCCCAGATAGGCAAAACGTTGAAAATGTAATTAGCCGCATCCTTCTTACATTTCTTGATGAAAACAGGGTATTAGTCTCTGAACAATATAAATTAAGTTCGTTAATCGAAAATAATTCATTTAGCAGATTATTAACCAACTTCGAAAATTTAGACGACTTAAACAAAGTTACCCAAATGTTTCATAAAATTTCTCCAAGTGATTTATATAGCAATACCGAGATGTGGTATTATATAATTTCGAAACTTAAAGAACTAAAAACGAAAGATAAAAAAAAGACGCCTATAATAGAGCGGTCTAAAATTATATTTGCCGTAGAAGGCAAATTTATAAAAATCTTTGGGTTATCAAGAAAAGATTTAATATTTAATTATTCCACATCTCTTGGCCTCAAATATATTATGATCCTCATCAGTATTTATAACCATTATGGTTATAAATATCCTGTAGCCTCTTCAACATTAAAAATATTAGCATATAATTTGGACCATAAACCTTCGCAAGCTTTTATTGATGATAGAGATATCGAGAACGACAGAAAATCAATATTAGATTGTGTCAACAGAACTAAAAATGATGTACGTATAGCGCGTTTTTGTGAGGAACATGTTGACTACTCTAAATATAAATATTGTTTTGATCCCATGGGCGAAATTGAATGTGAAGTAATTCACTCCAAAATACCTAAAGGTTTTTTTGATGAAATCCCAGAACTAGAAAAAAAATATGAGAAAGATATTGCCGAGAGACAAAAAAGCAAAAAAAATGCGGGGGAAACCATGACTCCGGTTCATATACCAAATAAATTCTAATCTTTACTTTTCAGTCTCTTTATCCAAAACAATCGGTTGGCTTATGATTATTTTCAATTAGGCTAATTAGACTATTTGATAGAATTATCATTTAACTGAACTTTTTTATCGCATCATATTAGCGATTTTTTTATAAAATAACATAAAAACTCCCACTTACATTAAAAACCACAGTAAAGTATAACCATACTCAAAACTATTCAACGCTCAATTCCTTTTTTATATTTCAGTTTCCTCGAAAAATAGGGGTAAAACCATTCTATTTAAAATAAAAACTAATAAATACAAAAAATCTAATTAGATCTGGCAAGAATTGCACTTCGCCAGACTTGACCGGGCTGTAAGCCAGAACGAGACTAAATATTTTTGATTATAGCTTTTGAGTAAACAACTCTTAAAGCTTCAAAATAAAGTTCTTTGACATTTTGAATGACGGCTTAATAAGCCGGAAAGCCAAGGTTGTCGATGCTGAATTCTTCTTAGGTCTAACATGAGGTTCTTACGTTTTTCTGCTGTAAAAAGGCGAAAAACGAATATTTAATAAATATAAACAAGGAAAAATAAAATGAACAAATTTTCAGAAATTAACTCAATCCGAATTAAAAAGGATGAAGAAAATAAATCAATCTTTATTAATAATAAAAAGGTCGAAACTTACGGCAGCTGTGGGGTCATTTTGGCGGCTAGCGAAATTGAAGCAGTTGCCGTAAACGATCTTGCAAATCTACATCCTATAATGGTTGAGATTGATGAATCTTACATCAAACTGGCAAAAGTTAGTCAGCTTGAGAATAAAGTCGTTTCATTGCGAGTTCTGGACGACAACTATATCGAAGTATTCCCAACGGTTGTTACCCCTGTGGATATAGAAAAAAAAGGTCTACATGACCAGTATCAGAAAACTCTGGAAAGTATAGTAAAAGATGATAAAAGCCTACGGCTATATACGCCAGTCAGAGGGAAATTTCCCAGGACCGAAAAGAAGAAATTAGAAGCGTTAAAAGAAAGCGCTAAAGATTCATTAACCAAATTCGATTTTTCGGAAGTCGGTTATTTACAGTTTACATATTATGCTAAAGTTGAAACATTTAATGATGTTTTTCAGCTCACTAATACAATAATTGCCCGGTTGGACAAAAAAGTCCGTGCAATACTAAAAACCAAAAAATAATTAACCAATCAAGGTTGTATGAGGCGTACACGCGTACGCCTTGTACAGCTCTATTTCAATAAGGAAAACATGACCGATAAAGAATTACGAACTAACGCCCATGTTGAATATGTCAACGGGCGATATTTAATCAAAATACCTGATGGAGAAACTCCCAAATACTTAGATTTTGATGGTAAAGAGGTAGATATAAATACAATCTCCGCTAACGATGGGGAAAAAATTAATGAGGATAATGCCGCTGCTTTATTTTCTAAAAAAGCTCCCAGAAACATTGTTAACGACATTGAATCGCATATTCGGAAGTATATCTATCTGCAGGAAGAGGCAGAATATCTGATAATTTCTCTTATTCCGCTTCTCTCGTATATAATTTCGATTTTTGAAAGAATACCTTACTTCTGGTTAAGAGCCGATAAAGGTTCCGGTAAAACGACGCTCATGTCGGTTCTGAAACCCTTAGTCTATCACCCGGTATTTGTTTCAAACATTACCCCTTCATCATTATTCAGAATAGTCGACGATAACGCTCCTACTCTTTTTATGGATGAAGTTGAAGCGCTGGCTTCAAAATCGACGGCAAATAATTCCTTTATCCAGATTCTAAATTCCGGGTATCATAAGGGAGGAAAAGTAACAAGAACACACGGAAACTTAGTTCAAACATTTAAGACTTATGGATTAAAAATCCTTGCCGGGATAAACCAAATTGCTGAAACTGTAGAAGACCGTTGCATTCAGATTAATCTACAAAAACCAACTGATCCTGCTGAAATAACTCCCTATACTGGTCAGAACGGCGAAGAAATTCTTGAACTGCAGAAAAACATTCAATCAGCTATCTTAAGAAATACTGGCAATTTATTAGCATATCTGCAGAACCCCGATTCAATGGGAATTGACGCCGGGATTGTCTTAAGAGAATATGACAAATGGATGCCAATGCTTGCAATAGCAAAGGTATTTAGCTCTAAAAAGAATAATTACTTTGAAATAGTTCAGGAATATGCGTTAAAACAAATCGCGTTGAGGCAAATAACAGAGCAAAAATCTCCAAAGAATGCATGTATTGCAATTATAAAAGATTTTTTAACTGATTTTGCAGATAACACAAAAATCGCTGATACTAACTTCTTCTATTTCGAAACCAAGGAGATATTGGAAGTTATCAGGAAAAATGATCCTTACAATACTTACAGAAATAAAGCCCAGCTAACAACTACTCTAAAAACGATTGGAGTAGAAACAGACAGAAGAAGGTTCGGTCAAGGTCCGGTATCCCTTTACAAAATACCGAGAACAATACTTAATTAACAAATCAAACGGGGCATGTAGTGGAGCATGCCCTATATATTCAAACCACAAAGGGAAAAGTAAAAATGGAAAAACAACACGAATGGGGCACATACGAATGGGCAACCGATAACCTGAATTGCGTTTCAGGCTGTACCAATGATTGCCTCTACTGCTACAGTAAAGAGATGGCAATCCGCTACAAAAGAAGTTCTCCCGAGACGTGGAAGAATGAAATTGTTCGCGAGCACGATCTTAAAAAGAAGATCAAGCATTACGAAAAACGCGTAATGTATCCTTCAAGTCACGACATCAGACCAGAACACCTTAAGGGAAACTTGGAGTTCCTAAGGCACATTCTTGAGGCTGGTAATGAAGTTCTAATTGTTAGTAAACCGCATCTTGTTTGCATTAAAGCTATCTGCAAAGAATTTGAAAAGTATAAAGATAAAATACTTTTCAGATTTACAATTGGCAGCGCTGATGACGCAGTTCTAAAATTCTGGGAGCCCAACGCTCCAGGATTCAAGGAAAGATTAGCGTGCCTTAAACTTGCTTACAAAAAAGGTTTTGGCGCCAGCGTTTCATGCGAACCTATGCTTGACAATAACATCGACAAGGTGATAAAGAAATGCTCCCCGTATGTTACTGAAACAATATGGGTCGGCAAGATCAACCATCTTATCGGCGTAACAGGCAGAGGCAGGTTAGACTTTAACGGTCACAACGATCCAGCCACGCTTGCAAAAGCAGAAGAATTAGTCGAATGGCAATCGGATGAAAACATCTTAAAGCTGGTCGAACGCTACAAAAATAATCCAATGATAAGATGGAAAGAATCCATCAAGAGAATAATTACTAAACAAGGAGTTAAATAATGGAAGTACTAATAAGGAAAGTAAAAGAAGAAAACGGCTGGCTGTCTTGCATGTCAGCCTACCCGGTAACATACAAAGGCACAACATACAGAACATGCGAGGCTCTGTTTCAGAGCCTCCGGTTCAAAGATTTTCCAGACATACAAAAGGAGATACACGAACAGACATCTCCTATGGCGGCAAAAATGAAAGCGCGGAAAAACCGTGAGAAACTTAACAGAGGCGCAAAGTGGGATGAAGATCCTTCGGATATCCCTCTGATGAAAGAATGCCTGTTATTAAAGCTTGAGCAGCATCCGGAATTAAAGGATAAGCTGCTTGCAACAGGCGCCGCAACCATAATTGAGGACTGTACAACTCATGACCGGGAATCAGCCAGGTTTTGGGGTATGGTGTTTAAGGATGGGCAATGGATAGGCGAAAACGTATTTGGTAATCTCTGGATGGAAATCCGAGATGAGTTAACTAAATCTAATAAAAAACTAAAAGAGGCAAGAAATGATTAAGAAAAAAGATCCGTTGATGGTTGGAAACATAAATAAAATCCTTAAACAGTGTAACAACTCCAAGTTTCCGAATGAGGAGGAAAATTTACTAAAGCAAATCGAAAGCCAATGTAAGGATAAAAGCAAAAAAGGATTGTTTGTCATTGTTATTTTATCAAACAAAAATGAACGGATTGAAAAAATCTCGCATCTATTAAGTTCTGTTCACGGCTTTGAAACAAATAAACAGTGTGATTTTTCGGTCATATGTAATTGGGGATTAGATGCAAGGAAAATGGTTTCCGTTAATGAACTAAAAGATACTATTAAAATAGTTCATAACGAGGTTCAAAAAAACGGCTGCAAAATCTTTGATTGGCGGTTTGACCCTGATAGTATCGAAATAGATATTTTAAGGGCTGATCATTCCAGTAACCCAGAAGAAAGCGATGAGAACATAAAACAGGAAGATGAGACGAAGATTGTGATTAAACAGACGCCTAAAGGAAAAGATGTATTAATAGACGATAAGCCTTTTACTACAGTTCTTGAAAATGGACTTATTGCGTCAGCGGCTGATTTACAGAATTACAATCCGGCAAGTTTAGGATATTTCTATCCCATTCTAGTTCCTTTTGGATGTAATTATTGTAAAGATAACAAACTTGATGCTTTGGGAGAGCATGTAACCGCATCCTTTACAATTGAGGGCAAGTCAAATATAGTAGCTTTTGTTACTATCACTGATCCCAAAGATATTGAGATGAATGGAAAACATGAGGTTTACCAAAAAGCTCTTTATAACGCCGTATTGAAAAATAGAAGCGCCTGGTTCCCTGAAGGTTATTCAATTGATATGGACAATAATGATGCCGCAAAATTAATTTTTGTGTCTGAAAACTTCAAGTTCAGTCCCGTTGGCTACTGTCAGTTTTTAATTTTAATGGATGCAAGAACTTACAAAGAAGTATTTGCAGACTTAAATATTTTCATTAACAACCTTGAAACTGAAGCTCGCGCAAAAATGAAATAACGAGAAATCTTTTTAATTAGGTCGGCTTAAAACGCCGACCCTTCTCTTAAAATAAAAATCACAAAAAAATAGAGGCAAGCAGTGAAACCAGAAGTTAAAATTACACAACAAAAAAGCATATCGGATCTAAATGATTTACCTAAAGACATCATGGGGTAAGTTGGTTGGGTTAGCTGGATAAACGCTAAAATACGGTATAAGAAGTTAGTTAACGGGCAGGAGTCATAAATATTATGGCTCCCGCTTTATTTAGTCACAACAGAAAAAATAATTATGGATGAGATAAAAAAGTTACGGCTCTTTTCAATTCAAAGGTCTGCCAGATCTTTAGGCGTAGGTCGCGATACTGTGAAAAGATGGATGGATGAGGGACGCATCCGTTTTATAAAAGACGGCAAGAGAAGGCTAATTCCACAAGTTGAATTAGTAAGATTCTCGGAAGAGTGTTTAATAAAAACACAAATATTAAAACCAAAAGAAGAGCCCGAAATGCAAATAGAAAAAAGAGCTGCGTCCCACTATCCGCACATTTCTAAAACATTTGCCCAGGGACTTCTGGAAAAAATCATAAGGAACTAGCCCATGGCATTTGTTAAGAAACGCGGAAACATTTTGCATATTTACTACTACGACCCTTTTACCAAAAAGCTAAGTTCAAAATCAACCGGCTTAACGGATGATAAAGCGAACAGGAAAAAGGCGGAGTATATGGCAAAGCGATTCCAATATGAGATGACGCTTAGAAAAGACAACATACAACCCAGCGCTCAGACGGCCTCCATCAAGGAGGCCTTTGGGCATTTTTTAAAGAACAATGCGGATAAAAAGCGCCAGACCATTTACGAGTATAACAGGTTCTTTAAATTCTTCACTGAAAAATTCAATGAATTTGACTCCTGTTCTGTTATTACTAAAATTGCCGTTGAGGATTGGATATTAGATATTAAAAAACTGCCGTACAAGAAAAATACAATCCATGCAATTGGCAAGCAGTGTTACCATTTTCTGAGTTTTCTGTTTGAGTACGAGTACGTCCCCTTTTTCAAAATTAACCGGGAAGTCAAAACCAAACCAGAGGTCGGCGAAAAAATAATATTCTCAGATGAAGATATCATAAAGATATTTGACAATCTGAATACGAAAAACAGCAACTTTCAAACCCTTGTGTACATGGCTTTTTACACCGGGCTCCGTTCTTCTGACCTGATGGATATTAGCGTAGAGAAAATAGACCTGGCAAATATGGAGCTGCGCTACTACTCCCCCAAACGAAAGAAGCACAGAGAAGTCCCTTTGCATCCTGACCTGGCGTCTATGCTTGCAAAAAGGATAGAGGAAATAAAAACAGGCAAGCTTATTAACTATAGCGCAACTGAAAATCTTGGCGATGCAATTGAAAGATATTTCATCAAACTTGGAATAAAAAGCAAAGGCTATTCCGCCCGCACTTTCCGTAAAACGTTTATTACCCGCGCAAGAGCTGCCGGTATTGACGCTTCTATCGTCCGCGAACTTGTTGGTCACGAGCACCAAAACACCGCCGACAGATATTACAACCTGATTGACATGAAACTGATGAAAACCGAGCTCTTGAAGTACAAAAGACCCATGGCTGCTGAATAGCAGCCTTTAGGGTTTCAATTTTCTTAAATAACCCGATCTTTATTTAACAAAATGAGGGAATTCTTAAATAAGGGCTCTCCTTATTTAAGTTTATTGGCAATTTTTTGCTTTACCTTCAAATAAACTGGACTCTTTTTCTTGACTAATAGTTCTCAATTGTTTATTATTGTACAAGATTGTACAATCAAGTATAGACAACTTTATGGAGATATTTAATGCCAGTATTAAAAAATAAAACTTTAGTTCATCGTTTACCCCTTACTGAAGCCCGCAACAACCTCGGAAAGGTAGTACGTAGGGCTTATATGAATAACGAAACGTTTATTCTAGAAAAAGACGGTATTCCTATTGCAGCCCTAATGAATATTGGGGATTTTGAAGATTATTTGGAAACTCAAGATTCTGTGCTTAGTAACAAAATCAAACAAAGTTATGAGGAATATCTTTCTGGAAAATCGAGACCTGTAGAAGAATTTATTGCAGAGCTCAAAGATGAACTTATTAAGAAGAAAAAGAAATAGTCTTTAATATGTCTTAAATGAGGTAATTTTACATTCGGTTAGTCACCGAAAAGAAGCTTACTAAGGTTTACGTGATTGAAGCATTTCTTTATCAGCTATTGAACGCTCATTCATAAATCTCCTCCACAGTTACCGACCCAACCATATCGCCCCCAACCCGCATTAATTGTCCAAATAAATCATAGTTATCCAGTTTTGCTTTACGTAATAATCCTTCAAGCATTACTCCTTCTGGCAGCAAACCGTCAAAAAATGGCGGGAATTCGTCAAATGTATATTCTTTATTGCTAACTGACATAGTTAACGAAATCAAGTTTAATTGGATGTTGGTCTTTAAGAATTTGCGAAAAAATAAACATATATTTAAGCGTTTAGTTTAACTAATTTCGGTAAATTGTTAATCAACTATTCGGGATGAAAATTCCTATATTAGTAAGTCTATAAAAATCTCTTCAGATATAAATCGATTTTGTAAAAATAAGGAAAGAATACTTTCAATTAATATAGCTTTGTTTTATTTTCTTATAAATGAAATATTGATTTAATTCCAAAAAGTAATTACAATGACATTTGATCCAAATAATCCATATAATGATTTACCATTACTTCCACCCGACTTTAATTTTAACGATCTCGATATACTAAAAAAAGTTAATAAAGCAAACATCGCTTTGTCCCGTCTTAGCGGTGATGCAAAATCAATACCGAACAGAGAAGTATTAATTGAGCCCCTTTCATTCAGAGAAGCTGTAGCAAGCTCTGGAATTGAAAATATAAACACTACAATTGATGAAGCTTTTCAATCTTCCTATTTTGATGAAGCAGATATGAAAGAAGAGCAGAAGGAGACAAAATATTATCGTCAAGCTCTCTTAAGTGGTTTTGATGAAATAAAATTACGAGGTTTTCTCAACACTAATTCTTTTATTGATATTCAGTCTCAGCTTGAACCAACCAAACCTGGAATTAGGAAAATGCCAGGGGTAAGTATAAAAAACAGCTCTACTGGCGAGGTTTTTTATACGCCACCGGAAGGGGAAAATATAATTCGTTCTCTTTTGGCGAACTTTGAAAAATATTTTAATGATTTTTCTGACGATATTGATCCGCTTATAAAAATGGCAGTTTTGCATTATCAGTTTGAATCAATACATCCTTTTTTAGATGGGAATGGAAGAACTGGACGTATTTTAATGGTTCTTTACCTTTGCCTGACAAAACGGTTGGAGCTTCCTATTTTGTTTATTAGCGGCTATATTAATCAGCATAGGTCGGACTATTATAAATATTTGAGAGAGGTCACAGATTCCAATAATTGGAAGAACTGGGTTCTGTTTATTTTAGATTCAGTCGAAGAACAATCTATAAAAACCACACAATCAGTTACCGGAATTAAGGAATTAATGAGCAACTTTCGTAAAGTGTTAAACGATAAGCTCCCAAGGATATATACCGTTAAACTTGTAGAATATTTATTCAGCTATCCATACTATTCTCAAAAATCAATGCAATCGATACTAAGTATAAGCCGGAACACAGCTTCTAAATATTTTACTGAACTTGTAAGAATTGGTATTATGGAAGAGAAGCGCTATAAAAACGATAAAGTATATTTTTGTCCCCAATTCCATGAGTTATTGAAATAGCTATGCTCAATAAGAGAATTAATTTTGGCGCTACGCTAAACCTATGCCCAAAATATTGCGAAAATTGGGCGCTGGTAGTTATCTATGCACAAAAAAATGAACTATTTGGGCAAAGGTCGCTTGCAACGGAAATAGATTGGAATACTTTTAGATGTAATCCATTTGTAAATAAAATGGGTTATAAGAAATTCAATTTAATCTATAGCTCCAGCATTACGCGAGATTGTGCGCTCGGCTATAACATTTACTTAGCGCAATTAAAACCAAGCGTTGACGATTAGATTTAGCCAACGGCTGCTATTGTCATGGAATTATTGTAATAGAACTATTGTTTTACTATCATGAAAATATTATTAACCGGCGTAACCGGATATATTGGCAAACGGCTATTGCCGGTTCTGCTTGAGGGTGGACATAGCGTTGTTTGCTGTGTTAGAGACAAAAATCGGTTTCCAAAAGACGGATTCTATTCGAATAAAAATGTTTCTATTCTCGAAATAGATTTTTTGAAAAATAACCCCCTGCCGCATTCTATTAAAGATATTGACGCCGCTTACTATTTAATTCACTCAATGAGTTCAGGTATAAGCGATTTTGAAAAACTGGAATCTGATTCTGCAAGTAACTTTGTTAAGTTAATTAATCTGACTTCTGCAAAGCAGGTGATTTATTTAAGCGGAATTTCTAATCAGAAAAAGCTTTCACGGCATCTGCAATCAAGAAATAATGTAGAAGAAATATTAAAGCAATGCAACGCGTCCCTTACAGTCCTTAAAGCTGGAGTTATTGTTGGAAGCGGAAGCGCTTCGTTTGAAATAATCAGGGACTTGGTTGAGAAGCTGCCTATTATGATAACTCCTAAATGGCTAAACACAAAACACCAGCCAGTTGCAATTAGAAATGTTATTGAGTGCCTAACCGGAGTTCTGCTAAATAAAGAAACTTATGGCTCCTCCTTCGATATCGGGGGGCCGGATATAATTACTTACCGGCAAATGCTTTTACAGTTCGCCGAAGTAAGAGGATTGAAAAGATTAATTCTTACCGTTCCTGTAATGACGCCCCGCCTTTCTTCTTACTGGCTTTACTTTGTAACTGCTATATCTTATCAGCTGGCTGTTAATCTTGTAAACAGTATGAAGATTGAATTTCTTGCAAAAGATGATAAGATTGTAAAAATGCTTGATATTAAATTAATACCATATAAAGAGGCTGTAGGTTTAGCCTTTCAAAACATCGAGCAGAATTTAGTCCTTTCTAGCTGGAAGGACTCGCTTATATCAAGTTCCGGCGAAAACTCTTTAAGTCAGCATATTAATATTCCCGTAAATGGATGCTTTTGGGATAAGCGCGTTATCGATATTAGTGAAAATGAGATTGAATTAGTTTTAGATAATATATGGTCAATTGGCGGAAAACGGGGCTGGTATTATGCTGATTGGCTTTGGAGTCTGCGAGGAATAATAGATAAGATTTTTTGGGGAGTCGGATTGCGGCGCGGAAGGACAAACTCAAAAACAATAAATGCCGGAGATACTTTAGATTTTTGGCGTGTGCTAATAGCCGATAGGAAAAATAAAAGAATGCTGCTTTATGCTGAAATGAAATTGCCAGGCGAAGCTTGGCTTGAGTTTAAGATTGTTAACAATAACGGAAAATTTTCTCTTCATCAGACGGCAACCTTCCGTCCAAAGGGATTACTTGGCAGACTGTACTGGTATTCTGTTATGCCCTTACACTATTTTGTGTTTAATGGCATGGCAAATAATATAATTGGATATAAGGAAAATAAATCAAATTAATTAAGCCAAACCTCTGGTGTCGCTAATATATTTCTTAATATGATCCGTCTTATTCGCTGTAATGTTAGTATCCATGATAATGCCCGATATCTTTAAGAATGATATTGTGCAAATACAATGATATTATATTGTGAATCAATAAGTTATTCGGAAATTATTCTGGCTTAAAGATCTCATTCGCTAAATAAATGCGGTTCCATTTTCTATTATTTCTCTTTTTCTATCCCTGTTGCTTTTAGTCCTGCAACAGTAACAGCTTTGCGGTATTTATTCAAAGGAGAATTCTGCTTCCAATTTGCAGGGTCAATCTTTACCGGATTATGCCCTTCGATTCTGGAAGAAATCTCAACGGCCTTAATTGCCCTCTCTAATGGAAAATTTAGTTTTATTCATATCTGCTCATCGTTTTATTTGTAATATAATGTCAAGTATATTGCGCAAAAAACTTGACAATTCTTAATCTTAAGAAATAGTTAATGGGCTATCCGGCACAAGTTTTGTTGGCTCTATTTCCTTTCGTTGTATTTCAATATTTGAATCCCCTGATCGTATTTTCTGCCCTTCTTTTCTGGAAGAAACCTCAACATCTTTAATCGCTTTGCCTAAAAAAATTGCCTATTGAATCATACATTTATCAGCTAAGTATAAAATCCTGTTTTCAATAGCATTTTTATTTTCCAAGACCGGCAAAAAAGTTATTATTGATTATAACAATATTCATTCCTATTATAATAATGGAAATAAAATTAAGAGTAAAATAGTTTAGAATGAAGCCTAGCGAATATATCAACGAAGAAGAATTATTTAATAAAGCAATAAGACTACTAACAGAAAAATTTGGACCTTTAGAAACCAGCAGGTTCCTTTCTATTACTGGGAAGAAAAGAATAGAATCAGTGAAACGTCACCGCCAATGGCAAAGCAATTTGGATAAGGAAAATATTTTCAAAGCAGTTTTCACTAAATAACACCCTTAAAACCAATTAGAACAAAAGGACTTGCAACTTCGCTGTTGTTATTTTCTTCTCCTGGGGTAAAAGAGCCAAAACAAGTAGGAGCCAGCATGAAAATACCGGATTAAAGGTTCTTAAACTCTAAATGCTTTCCCCATAATTAACTGTTCCGATTTTGGAAGATGGTATTTGTCAGCAACATACTTCCAGTTTCTTACTTTATCTTTTATTGACGTAACTATTTTTTTAGCTTTGTTTTTATCCAGTCTAAAGTGTTCGGCAACTTCAATAGCCAAATCAAAGTTAAGTGAATTATCTGTTTCAGAAATATTTAAATTTAGCCCTGTCCCTGTTTCGTTTGGATTAATATCATATGCTGGAGATAGCGCCCAACCCTTTTCAGTTAAGATAAATCCATGGTTTCTAAGATGATCATCTGTATTTGTAACACAAATACTAAACACGATTCTTTTCCATAATTCTTCAAGATCTTTTTTTACAGTTACACCGTTAGTAATTAAGAAATTTGCTAATTCAAGGTAACTTGCGCCAGCATTGAAGTCGGTTCTGTCGTTATAACCTAGCAATGTCATTGCCGAAGCAAAATGTACTCGTTCATTTTGCTTCCTATCAAATCTCTTTACAAGAAATGTATGAAATTTATTTGAGAATTTTTCAATCTTGGCTTCAGCAACGTTTATCCCACTTCCCACGGCTAAGTCGTGAACAACCATTTCCCATCCGCCAATATCTTTCCCATCGCTAGCGCTGGGAAATTTAGCTATCCAAAGATTGCCAGTTTTATCTATAACGCTGGCTTTGGGTCTTGCGCCTCCCAACGAGGAACCGGGGGCAATTAAAACGTTCAGCCATTTAATGTACTCGGGATCAGAAATATCTTTTTCTTGTTCAATGCAAATACTTGCATTTTGTAACTCTTGTAGCGAAGTCCATGGAGGCGTAGCCAGCCTTTTGTCATAGTTTAGAAAAGGTCCTTCTGAATCCAACTTAAACCGCAATCCCCCAAGTCTATTCCCGTCATATACGCCTAAGAGGAAATCTGATTCCATCAGAGCTTTTTCCTGTCTCTGTTCTTCACGTGCCAATATGGCTTCACGTCTCTTCATAAGTACTCTGCCCCAGCGATCCGGAGAGGAGTCGAGAAAAATTCCAAAATTGCTTTTATTGGTTTTTAAGTAATGGGTTCCTGTGAAAAGCTGCAAATCTGGATCGATAACCTGTGCAAATTTAGAATCCAACCATTCAGATGTGTATTCAAAAGAAAATATTTCCTTCCCTCTTATAATTTCAGAAAATAACTTGCCCATAAGGATTGGTTCATCTATTCCAACCCAGCCTGCATATACAAATATCTCTTTTCGTGTGTTTGTCTTAGCCATATTTTAATTCTCAGATTTTCTTTTGGGAGCTCTTTTCTTTGTAATCAAATTTGCATCTTGTAATTTTCTACCCAATTCATCATCTGCCGCAATTTTTAATAGATCATCCGCCAGTCCAAGGACAAAAAGAACTTGAGAATAAAGGCCCATACCAACATTGGGTTCTCCTTTTTCAATTGCTGATAAAGTTGGACGGCTGATTCCGGCTCTTTCGGATACTTGCTCCATACTCAACTTTCTTCTTAGCCTTGCGAGTTTAATATTTTCGCCTAATTCTGTTAGAATTCTTTTTATGTTTGGTAATATCATGTTTTTCTTCTCTCATAAAGTAAAGTGTGCTTTGCAAATATACAATAAATTGCAATATAAAGCTTACATTATTAATAAATATTACGGCATCGTAGAATACGCCGTTTTATATCCGCTATTCTTTTTGGAATTATAATTCAAAAAATTTACTTGGTTAGTTCCGTGTAGATGAAATCAATTCGGAATTCGCTAATTGCGTATCTAGTAATTGGCATTCGTTTTTTATTAAAGGGAACTGGAATATTTTTAGTTGTAATTAGTTCGTAAATGAAAAGGCTTTGAGGCAGACTACTCATTACTCTTTTTACAAATTTCTACAATGGCGCCAGTTGCTGGGGTATCTTTTACTTCCGCAACAGCTTTGCGGTATTTATTCAAAGGAGAATTTTGCCCCCAATTTGCAGGGTCAATTTTCACCGGATTATGCCCTTCAATTCTGCAGGAAATCTCAACGGCTTTAATTGCCCTCTCTAATGAAAATTTTGTTTTATTCATTTCTGTTTATCGTTTTATTTGCAATATAAATGTTTTGACGCTGAATTGAAATCTAAGATTTTGGGTCTGCAATACGGAAAAACAAAAACTCTTTTGCTTTCAATTCAAAATGTTTACTTTGTTGTGTAAAAATCTACAGCTTATATTTTATAAAAATATTTTTAAGTTTTATTATGAAAGATGAAATAATATTTATCGTTGAAGATTCTCTTGATGGAGGATTTGAAGCTCGAGCTGTTGGGCATTCGATTTTTACCGAAGCTGATAATCTTAATCTTCTTAAAGATAATATTCGGGAAGCTGTGTCTTGGCATTTCAACGGAAACGAAATTCCTAAATTAATCCGCCTCAAAAGATACTAAAAGAATAGGCTTATAAGGCTTACAAGCTAAATGTTTGTTTTAATTGAACCAACAAATCAGTTAGCTTTATTAGTGGAATACCCAAGTTCTTTGAAATTGATTTTAGGCCGCAAATGCAGATATCCTTACAATAACCCAATAAGTAAAAGTCCCTTTACGCTTGGCGTAAAAATAGAAGCTGAAAAACCTACGTCTAAACCTGTTGTGAACAAAGTTAAAAAATCAAGTTATACAATGGTATATCAGTCTAATAAAACCAATAATACCTGTAAGAATTAAAATATAATTACCTAGACTCAAGACCATATCATGTATACTATGGCTCTTATCTCCATATATTTCCAAAAGTAATGCAACAACTCCAATTAAAATCATTATTAAATCGGTTATTATATTTTCCATCGTATTAAATTTTAACCATGTTCGCGGTGATCTCTGCCGCAACAGAATTTGAGTGTTGTTAAATTAAAAACGCTATTAATATTGAAACCTTTCGTCTTTTGGATCTGTAAATCGATAGTATTGTTTTTCCCCACTGCTCTTTTGCCTGTTTTGGAAATTGCCTTCTTTTATAAAATTCCAGAAGTGATTTACAAAGGCAGAATTGTAAGCTTCAATAATTAACACTATATCTAAATCTTTTGTGGCGCGAAAATCTAAACCAGCGTTTGTCAGATGAATATCGCAGGCAGAGCCTCCAATTAGTAGGTAATTGCCATTATATTCTTTAAAAAATTCTGTAAATATATCAAGTCCTTTTACCATAATTGCTCAATCATTTTTATAAGCTCAGATTCAATTCTTTCATCTTTCGCATCTGCATAGATCGCATAAAGCGAGAGTGGATCAATGTACTTGTCTATGGCTAATGCTCCAGGATTATATTTCCAGATTTGGAGATAATAATCATTGCCGTAATTATCATAAGTTTTTATCTTCCCTGCATTTAGCATAACATCATATTCATTCTTAGATACTGCATAATAATGCTTATCGATATTATTCAAATTTGTATAATGAGAAAGGGCTTTATCGCCTGAATAATAAAATTCATCTCCAACTGGATCAAAGTCCAATGCAAACTGCTTTGCTATGGGATTTATCAAATATGGTAAAGCTTTTGTCCAGGAGTTTTTGTCCCTTTCTATGACCAATACCTTATTTCTGTTCCCCTCTATTTTGCAAAGGTTGAAATCAGATAACGCTGCTGCGCATCTTGTGATAGTCATTTTACCATAACCCAATTCCTTAGCAAGCTGCTCAAAATTCATCTGGTCAGTTTTCTTGTTCAATAAACCATAAAATAATAAACACTGTGCAGCGGGAAATAATTTTTGTACTCCCCTTTTTTGAACTTGTTTATACTCTTTCAAATCCAAAAACATGAAAGGAATATACATTTGCCTGCCTGGAATTATAAAAGCGATCTTCTTTTCAATTATACGTTTTCTATTAAAAGAAGCCATTCCATCAAAAACAAAAACCACCGGTAAATTAAAAACGCCGCTAATAATTTCATTTTGTTTTTTATACTGATCTGCTGTTGTATTAGTTTCAGCATTTTTAACCGCAAATAATATTTCCCGCCCAAATATTGCCGAGATAAAGAGCTCATATGTGCTGCGTAAATAACCAGGTATTTTGTTTAATTCCAAATTGGGCATGGGTTTTATTGCTATTTCCAAACCAATGGTATCGCTAATATATTTCTTAAGCTGTTTCAGCTCATTTGCAGTAATGTTAGTATCCATAATAACGCACAATATCTTTATGAATGATATTGTGCAAATATAAGGATATTATATTGTAAATCAATAGGTTATTCAGGAAATATTCAGGCGAACAGATCTAATTCGCTACTCAAGCATATATTCTCGATTTTAGTTCTTCAATTGCAATTTTTTGTTCGCGCTTCTTTCCAACGCGTAATGCATCGGCAAGCGTAAGTAACTCGTACAATAGATGATCCTCTAAGCAAGCTTTAACAGCCGACGGATACAGCGGCTCTATTTTTTGTCCTCTTGCAGTTCCTTCAGAGTACGGCCAAACATATAACTCCTCTCCTTGAATAATGTCGTTAAGCGGCGGCGCAGAATACGCTGTTGGTATTCCCCGAACCAACCCGCCTGGGTGTTGCGGGTATGTATACTTAAGCCCATATTGTAAAAACTCAAGCAGTGAAGATTTCATAAGCTTTTTTTTGTCCGCGGCCAATAACCCTGCCAGCATTGAACGGTTTAGACTTTCACTAATTTCACTTGGACTAATTCCAAGTTCAGCAGCTAAATCCTTCATTAACCAGCCATTTTTTCCTTTAGCGGCAATTTTCAAAAGCACCACTATATCCAGCGGCCTCATTCCGTTATGGTTGTTCATAATATCACTTTTTGATTCTAATATACGGAATAAATTCGGAATTCGCGAATCGCGAATAATGAAATACTCGCATTTGTTCCCCTTCCAATCTCATACTCTAAACAAAAACCGCATCCCTTTCAATTCTTTTTCTTAAAAAAGGGTTCATTTTTTCTCTGTACATAATTACATCGACATTTTTTTTGGATATCTCTTCAAGATCCTGCTTGATGCCTATCAGGTCAAACATTTTTGGAGTTCCTAATTCAACAACAATATCAATATCGCTTTCATCGGTATTTTCACCTCTGGCTGACGAGCCGAATAATCCCAATTTAGAAATATGATATACCGCCTGATTTTGATCTTTGTAATTCTTTAGTATCTGAATTATTTCATCTTTAGTCATATTCTCACTTTATTATTTTTATCCGATCTGGAAACAACCTATTTAATATTACAAAAAATAAATGAGAAAAACATTCCCAAATTATTAACAAAGAATGATATAACTTTGAATTAGTTTATATTTTTGATTCAATTGAATTTTGAAATTGCTTATTTCGCTTCTGCCTATTGGCGGTTGATAGGTTCTTGAAATTGCGTGAGATTTCCTTATAAATAAAACATTTTTCGTTTTTGTTCGACAACTACAATAGCGTTAGTATATTTATTCAAAATGAAAATTCAGTTTTCTCATATCTGCTTATCGTTTTATTTGCGATGTAAATTTTTTAACGAATGCTGCTTAGCTAAATATATAAGTGTTGATATTTAAAAGAAAAAGCACAATGTTTGGATAAAAATAATAAGAAAATTAACTTTTGAATTTGAAAATCACGATGATTTGTTCAATATTATAGAAATGACAAAATCAAAAACAGTTGTAAAAATATTTGAAGAGCATTAAATAACAAACTATGGATTATAGAGATACCGTTTTTATGTCAGTTGCCGAAAACCTAAGTTTTTCAAAAGCGGCAAATGACCTGAATATTAGTCAACCGGCTGTCACACGGCATATTAAAGAGTTGGAAGAGCGATACAGAACCAATCTTTTTGAGCGGAAAAGCAACAAAATATACCTGACCAAGGCTGGCGAAAAAGTATACAATGCTTTTAAGGAAATAGCGCAGCAATACCGTAATCTCGATTTTGAAATAGGACAGTTCCAAAACGGCATCTCAGGCGAATTTAAAATAGGCGCCAGTTCCACCATTTCGCAATATGTTATTCCTAAGGTAATTGCATCATTTTATAAGCGATACCCGAAAATCCAAATTTACCTAATGAACGGCAATTCCTTTGAAATGGAAAAATTGTTGTTGGATAATCAGGTAGATATAGCTTTGGTCGAAAACCAAGCCTCGCAATTGGGTATCCGGTACAGGGATTTTCTGGATGATGAACTGATTGTTGTAACAGGTAAGAACAGCGTTTACTCTAAACGCGAAACTATTGGTAAAGATGATTTATTGAAAATACCCATAGTATTACGCGAGCAGGGTTCGGGGACTCTGGAAGTAATTAAGCAGGCGCTTTTGCTGCAAAATATCAGTTTCGAAAACCTTAATACATTTATTCATTTGGGAAGCACCGAGTCAATCAAAAATTTTTTGCAGGAATTTGATGGATTGGCAATTATATCAGAAAAAGCCGTTAAGAACGAACTCTACATGAAAACACTAGTAAGACTAAAAGTCGCAGGTTTTACTATTCCGCGAAAACTCCGCATTGCATACAAACAAGGGCATAAAAGCCAACAGGTTGAGCTGTTTGAGAATTTTTTGTTCAGTTACAATTTGTAGTTTCTTCTTTCAACCTTTCAATAGCACAAAACTTTATTTTAGCAATCATTTTCCCACTGAAACTCAAACCTTTAATTACACGCAAAAGGTCATATAACAAACCAAGGTGAAAATAATGCATATAACATAATGTTATTGGTAATAAATATTAGCAATTTGATTTAGTTATGCGACGCCCATATTTTTGTATATAAAAAAGGATGGTATGGAAAAGATTCAAATATTTAAGAACTTTGTGGGAATCGAGCAGCAGTTTAAAAAATACAACTGGCTCTATTCAATTATTATTTGTGCAAGCTTTTTGCCGTTTATATCGCCGGCAATTGCCTTATTTATTGGCTTAGCGCTTTCAATTAGCGGGATAAGACACGAAAATATCCATAAGTACACGTCAAAAATTCTTCAGGCATCGATAGTTTTAATGGGTTTTGGAATGAGCCTTGGGGCTGTAATTTCATCATCAAAGACCGGTTTTGTTGAAACCGTAGTTTCTGTAACTACGGTAATGTTATTGGGCATTATGCTTGGGAAACTTTTAAAGGTTGAAAAAAATATTTCATTGCTTATCGCTACGGGAACAGCTATATGTGGAGGTAGCGCCATAGCTGCAGTTGCTCCAATACTTAACAGTAAAAACTATCAAAACTCATTTGCGCTTATCGTGGTTTTTGTGCTGAATGCCGTTGCGTTGTTTTTGTTCCCGTTTGTTGGGCATCAATTGGGCCTGAGCCAGGAAACATTTGGGAACTGGGCGGCCATAGCCATTCACGATACCAGTTCGGTGGTTGGCGCCGGGGCAATTTATGGCGAAAAAGCATTGCAGGTGGCCACAACTGTAAAACTAATCCGTGCATTGTGGATTATTCCTTTATCGTTAGTGATTGCATTTATGAATAAAGGCGGCGAGAAAAAATCTATCAAATTTCCCTGGTTCATTTTGTTTTTTGTGCTTGCCATCGTATTTGCTAATATTTTCCCCAACTTTCAGGAAAGTTATGCCCATTTTAGCTGGTTAGGCAAACGCGGAATGGTCGTTGCCCTATTCCTTATTGGTTCAAATATCACAGTAAGCGAAATTAAAAAATCAGGCCCGCGAAGTTTTGCCCTTGGAATAATTTTATGGGCGGTTATAGCTTCTGGTTCATTGTTCTTTTTAACGCGATAAGCAATGCCGTACATTTATAAAAGGGACATCCGGGTTTTGTTTTGACTTTTTATCGTTACTAACTATACTTCTCCGGTATGTCCCAAAAATAGATGAAAAAACATTTGTCTTTTTGACCGACAAGTGCAATAGCTTTAGAATATTTATTCGAAGGAGAATTTCGCTTCCAATTTGCAGGATTAAATCAAACCTATATCGCTGTCTTCAACTGCTGTACCCCACGCCTGATTTCAGTAAACATATGCGGCGCTATTACAATCCACTGCATCTGCTAAAACTGCCTAGCATTTTTTTTACAACACAATAATTTTTTTAACTTTCTTCTTTCCTCAAGAGCTTGATTTCAGCTACTAATTCATCAACCGACTTTTCCTTATAAATATTTTCTCTTTCGGCAGTATAGTCTCCAAAACCTGAATTAAATTGATTAATAAATCTTATTGTATTTACAGCTCCAAGCTTTTCATATAATATTTTCATGGCTTCATTATTAAGCTCATTTGGCGTCTTAAATTCAGGTTGCATTTAATAACTCCTTTAACAAATCAATTGGGTTAAGTACTTTTAACTTAGTATTGGTTTTTGAATTACATGCTTTTAACAATCTATCATCAGTTGTACAAAAATAGTCGGAATCTGAAAATTCGGCAGCTGCTACGTGAAGTGAATCCAATGGTTTTAATCCTAAGGAAACAAAATGTTTACTTTGATCAACGATCTTGTCATTTAATTTAATAAATATATCCGCTTTGCTTAAAATATTAAATGTAAATTCTCTTCTTGTCATATTCGGGATATTTATTGTTTCATAAAATAATACTTCAGAAGAAATCAGTTGGAAGCTCTTGTTTTCATGAATTTTTAATAAACCTAAAACCGCTTCGGATTCAAGTGATATCCGAAGTTGAGTCCGATCATCTAACGGTCTTTGCAGACAACATGAATCAAGATATATTTTCATCATTCAGCAAAGATAATTGCATTAATTCAAAAATAGTTATTTTATTAGTTTATACAATAATCATAAAACATATAAAATTCAACATATGTTTTCATGAAGGCTCTGATACTCCGAGAACTATTTTAACTAAATATTGCAATAGTCGGTAAATATGGACTATGTTCCGCAAACCAATAGAATTTCATTTAAGCCACTTTTTCTTAGAAGAGGAAAATAATATTTTCAGTGAAATTACTTATAAATGATTAATTTTAGAAGTCTTTCCGGCGGCATTTATGATTATTCCATTTTCACCACCCCTCACACCCCTGTATTTGGCTGTTATCGTGAAAATCGCGATACCTGCTACCCCCGTTTCACCCCTATAAACATAGGCTGAAAAGTACTTCTGCGGATAAAATTGGATTTTTAGCGGATTTTGGAAATCGGTAAATATTACTGCAATAGCTTGCCATAGTAAATATACAAAAAGCTGGTTTTGGTAGGTGTTTTAGGTCATTTGGGGGTAATTTAGCTAAATTTGAAAGACTATTTAAAATAAAAAACCCTCAAAACAGCTTGTTTTGAGGGTTTAAGTGAGCGCGGGTGGGCTCGAACCACCGACCCTTTGCTTAAAAGGCAAATGCTCTACCCCTGAGCTACGCGCCCGTATTTCTATCAAGAATCCAAACTTACCAAATTATTTTTTAAATAGCAATACCTGTGCCGCTTTTTTAACTCTTTATTTTCCCGAGACTCTCGTCCGTTTACAAAACCCGCTCAAGCGGCATCTGAAATAGCCTTATTTTATCGTCTTTTCGTTCAATCTCGCCATTCAGCTCATCCAGACTAATTATAAGTCTGTCGAGCAGCTCGTCGCTCTGAATGGCTATCAGGCGAACGTTGTTATAGCCGGGATAGGTTCTTGTGCCCAGATGAGGATCTGTGCTATGACCCTTTCCCTTCACGTTTTCCCACTCGGTATAAAAATCTATGTCTAAACTTTCGAGCAGCCTGGTTACTCTGTCGTCTAAAATATCGTGATACACAATAAATACAGCTTTCATAATTGATCTCCTCTAATTTTTATAAAATTATAAAAAGAGCCTTTCAATTACTATTCTTAACCGGTTTCCTTTTTAGTTTAGCGGTAATATCGTCAAGCAAACTATAAACAACAGGAACAATAAACAAAGTCAATATGGTTGAAGTAACCAATCCGCCAATAACCGCCTGCCCCATAGGCGCTCTGAATTCAGAGCCTTCGCCTAATCCAAAGGCGACCGGGAACATACCAAAAATCATGGCGAAGGTAGTCATTAAAATTGGTCTTAACCTTGTTGGACCCGCTTTTAGCAGCGCGTCTGTGCGCGACATCCCGCGATCCCGCTGTATATTCGTATAGTCTACCAAAAGAATACCGTTTTTAGTTACAAGTCCCATCAGCATTATTATTCCAATAAACGACATTACAGATAATGCGCTCTTAAAAATAAGCAGCATTATTACAGCTCCAATAATTGACATCGGCAGCGCAAGCATGATTGAAAACGGATGCGTATAACTTTCAAACTGAGCTGCAAGAACAATGTAAACAAATATAATAGCTAAAGCCAGCGAAATCAAAATATTTACAAAAGACTCCGCCTGATCTTCTCCTTCGCCGACTATTCCAACGGTATAGCCTGTCGGTATTTTTATCTGGTCTACCCGTTTCTGAATATCTCCCAACACTTCGCCAAGGAATTTGTCTTTTAAGTTGGCGTCTATTTTAATTTCTTTTTGTCTGGCGTAGCGTCCAATTGAAGAAGGACTAACGCCTTCTTTTATAGATACCACATCGCTAAGAGGCACAAGCAGATTTCCGCCGGAACCCGATTTTTTTGTGCTGAGCATTGTCATATCTGCGACATTCGCAAAAGAAGTTCTGTCGGCTTTTTTAAGCTGCACCCTCACGTCGTATTGCTCGTCCCCTTCCTGGTATTTGGTGGCCACGTCTCCATCGACCATAGCGCGAACTGTGGAAGCGATTATATAAGGGCTGATTCCTAAATCGTTAGCTTTTTCGCGTTCTATGTTAAGCTTAATTTCAGGCTTGCTAAGCTCCAGGCTGTTTTCAACGTCAACAGCTCCTTTGGTTGATTTAACAATCTTTTCAACCTGGTCGGCAAGAGCTTTAAGCGTATCAAGATTTTCGCCTCTCACGCTGAATGTAACGGGTTTCCCGTTGCCGCTTACGCTTCCCTGGGCTGAAACGCTGAAATTTGCTCCGGCTATGCCTATAATTTCATCACGAACCTCGTTGGCTAATTCAGCCTGTTCTTTTTTTCTTTCTTTCTTTTTAACAAGTTTAATCTGGATATTAGCTTTTGTTACCGGATCGTTGCCAGAACCGATAGTGGTTAAAGTACTTTTTACTTCTTTATGCTTTTTCGCAATTTTCTCGATTTTAGCGCATATATCCGCCGTCTGATCGAGCGAGCTGCCAGGCGCCGCGTTTACAGTAACGTAAAACTCGCTTTGATCTGTTTCCGGAAAAAACTGAGAGCCGAGCATTCCCATCATAAAAAAGCTAAGTACAAAAACAATCGCCGAAGCAAGCAAAATAACTAATCTGTGGTGCAGAGACCACTCAAGCGAAGTGCGGTATTTTTTACTTAACGTTTCAAAAATGTGGTTGAAACGATAAAGAAATTTATTCAATATATTTTTCTTCTCTGCCGAAACCTCGTCTTCCCTCTTGAGCCATTTTGACGAAAGCATAGGAGTTAAAGTAAAAGCTATAAATAACGAAACCAAAACGGCCGCAGAAATTGTAATTCCAAACTGATAGAAAAAACGTCCTACAATGCCGGACATAAACGCTACCGGCACAAACACGGCCACAATAGTAAACGTGGTTGCCATTACTGCAAGACCAATTTCCTGCGAGGCGGATTTTGCCGCTTCCATGGGGGTTTCTCCCTGATCCATATGCCGGTATATGTTTTCTATAACCACAATAGCGTCGTCAATAAGCAAGCCTACCGCTAACGAAAGAGCAAGCAGAGACATCATATTAAGCGTAAAATTCAGCGCAAACATGATGATAAAACTTGCTATTATAGAGGCTGGAAGCGCTAATGCGCTGATAACCGTAGCTCTGAAATTTGCAAGGAATAAGTAAATAACAATGATTGCAAGCAGACCGCCGTAAATAATATCGAACAATACGTCGTTAATAGAATCCGTAATAAACTCGCTGCTATCAGTAGCTAAAGCAAGCTGAATATCAGCGGGGGCTTCTTTTTTAAGAATTTCTAATTGCTTTTTTACTCCGTCTGCAACTTTAACTGTGTTGCTGCCGGATTGTTTAATAATGCTTAATCCGACTGCTATTTTGCCGTCCGCCCTTGTAAGACTTGTTTGTTCCTTTACGCCGTCTAATACGTCGGCTACGTCGGAAAGATAAATGTTTGTTCCGTTAGGCGTAGCGACTATAATTTTCTTAAAATCTTCTGTGTTTTTCAACTTTCCCATAGTTCTAACGGTAACCTGCCGTTTTCCGTTTATAAGATTGCCGCCAGGGATTTCCACATTAGAACTGCCCAACGCGTTGATAACGTCGGTAATAGATAAGCTGTAAGACCTTAGTTTTGCAGCGTCTACTTCAACCTGAATTTCGCGCTCAGCGCCGCCGACTAAATCGACCGAACCGACTCCCGGGATATTTTCGAGGCGTTTTTTAATTACTTCTTTGGTGTAAGTCGTAACGTCTTTTGCAGACCTGTTGCCGGAAACTGTTAAGGTCATAATAGGCAGACTTGCAGGGTCGTACCTCTGGATAACAGGATCTTTAATATCTGTAGGAAGGTTTGCCCGTATAGCGGCTACTTTTTCCCGCACATCCTGCGCGGCGGCTTTACCGTCAATCTCTAATTTAAATCCAATTACAACTATAGAAGCGCCTTCCTGCGAAGTTGAGCTAAGCTTGTCTACGCCTTCAACTGTATTTACGGCGTCTTCTATTTTTTTAGTTACGTCGGTTTCAATTTGTTCCGGACCCGCTCCCGGCAATACCGTGGTAACGACCACGTATGGGATGTCAACGTTGGGATACAAATCGACGTTCAGTTTTATGTACGAAAACAAACCGAGCACAATCAGAGACATAATCATCATAATTGTAAATACCGGGCGTTGTATCGATACATCAGCTAATTTCATATAACTCTCTAATAATCAATGAATGATATTTGTTTTATTTATTATCTATACGGACGACTTTTCCGTCTTTTAGGTTATTCATACCAAGCGTAACGACTGTTTCTTCTGGTTGAACGCCGCTTAAAATCGCCGTTACTTTTCCGTCGGAAATTCCGGTCTGTACGTTTTTCATATAGGCGCGGTTATTGGTTATTACAAAAATATTAACGCCTTTATCGGAATTTGTAAGCGCAGTATTAGGCACGGTAACGCAGTTTTTCTGCGATTTAAGCACAACCTTTACGCGGCTGAACATTCCCGGTTTGAATAATTTATCTGCCGTGTTCTGGAAAACTGCTTTAACTTCAAAGCTGCGGGAGTTAACGTCCGCCGATCTTGAAATTTCCTTAACTCTGCCTTTTCTAATTACGTCCGGTTTAACGTCGGTATATATATCAACAGTCTGACCGAGCGATAAACTGGCAATTTCCGCTTCGTTAACGCCAAATATCGCCTTCATATTGCTTGTATTGGCTACGGTAACTATAGAAGCTCCCGGGTTTGCAACGTCTCCTGGATTCATGTTTACAGCCGTTACAACGCCGGTAATTGGGGCTATTATTTCAACTGAGCTTTTTGCCGCTTCAAAATTTGCTTTTGCTATATTATAGCTTGTCTGGGCGCCGTCAAGAGCCTGTTGCGATATTGCGCCTTCCTTAAGAAGCGCTTTCATACGGTCTAAATCTTTTGCCGTATTATGAAAGGCGGCTTCCGCCTGGTAATATTGCGAAGAAGCTCCCGCTTTATCAAGGAATACAATTGCTTTTCCGGCTTTTACCTGATCGCCAACTTTAACTTTAATACTTACAATTCGTTCGGCTATTTTGGAAGAAACGTTTGCCTGTTCTTCTCCTTCAAAATTGCCTGAGTATGTTTTAATTAGTTCTATATCCTGGGTTTTGGCTTTATCAATCTGGACGGAGACCGTATCGCTGAAAGCCAGATTCTTAGTTTCGTCTTTTGCTTCTTTTTTACCGCAGCCTGAAATTAACGCCGCCGCAAGCGGTAAAACTAACATATACTTATCTAAACGGTTTAATAAAAACATATTATAACCTATCTCCTCTCAAATGATTAGATGAAATTTTTAAACTCAAATTATTCCTGAACGGTAACTGCATACTCCCAGTCCGATTTTGCAGTAAGATAATCATATATAGCCTGCGCGTAATTGGTTTGCGCCGTAGTTAACGCGGCCTGAGTGTCTATTAACTCAAGCTGAACTCCAACTCCATTTTTAAATCTTGACTGAGCGATTTTTAAAGCTTTTTCGGCCTGCTGTATGCTTTTCCCCTGCGCGTCTATTCGCTTTTTTGCTTCATTCATTTTCATACGCGACTGCGTAACCTGTATTTTTAAACCGTCTTCAAGTTTCATTCTGGAAATAGAAACTTTTTCTTTATCAATCATTGCCTGTTGAACTCTTGCGTCCCTTTTGAAACCGTCAAAAATTGGGTAAGTGACCTGTATTCCGGCTGAAAATGTTTTTGCCCACAGGTAGTTTGAAAACTTAAACGTATTATCCTGGCTCTGCCAGGCGTACTGCCCAAATAATGAAACTGTCGGGTAGTATTCTGATTTTTCTATTGTTATATTTTTATCAAGCAGAGATTCCTGAATTTGCAGCTGCTTTACCAAAAAGCTGTTAGATACGGCCAGCTTGCTTGATTCGTCAATAAACGCCTCGGAAACGTCTTCAAAAACAAACTCGCCCTGAACGTCGATTGGTTTGTTTATATCGATGGCTAAAATATTTTTAAGAGCGTTTTTTGCCAGCTCAAGGCTGTTTTCTGCTTCAATTAAAACAGGCTGAGTATTTGCAAGCTGAACGTCTGCGCGCAGGTAATCGTATTCAGATTCTACTCCCTGTTTATAAAGAGATGCGATATTGTCATAATTTGCCTTTGCCACTTCGTATCCCTGTTTGCTCACTTTTACCATTTCCTTCATCAGCAGAATTCCGTAGAAAGCTTTTTTTACGGAAAGCGTAATCTGCTGCTTAGTAGCCTTATCGCCTGTTTTAGAAAAATCGGCATATTCGGAAGCAATTTTTATAGCGGTGTTAACTTTTTGGCTATAAATAACCTGGCTTAAAGAAATTGTGCCCGTATAACCGTTATTCAAACCCATATCAAAAGTCGCGGGCGAAGAAGTAGGATTAAATGGATTATTAGGCGGAATAAACATAACAGGAAGCAAAAAGTTACGCACATACTGCCCCGTGAAACCGACAGTTGGGTATGCGTTTGAATAGGCTTCGTTAATTTGCTCTTCAGCTTTTTTAATATCCTGAGCGGACATTTTAACGTCCCAGTTTTTCTCAAGAGCCTTAGAGATAGCGCTTTTTAAGGTTAGTACTACCGGTTCGTTAGCTTCTTGCGCAAAGCCTATAACCGAAGAAGATATAGCCAGACATATAGTAATATATATAAGTCGGAATTTAATTTTTCTGAGCATTAACAAAGTCCTTTTTTAATCTAAAAAACTAACTGATTGACGATGTAAGTGGTGAAGTAAATTATCGAAAATAAATAAATGAAGTTAAATTATAAAACCGTTCATCCTGTTATTCAGGGGGTTTATCACACAAATTGAGGTAATGATGTATAATAATATGTTTTTTAAAGATAAAAATCCATATAAATAAATGAACGGGGAGTGATTTTACTTAAGATTTGGGAAATTTCTTTTTTCGAGCGCTTGCTTTAGTACGTCGCACTGAGCGTGAGTCGAAGTGTGACATACCATTATAAATTAAGCATTTGAATTAATTAGCGCTCTTTGTTGATATATATTTGGTCGCTGCATTAATGCGGCGACCAAACGCTAACTTGTTAAAATATTTAATCTTACTGCCCCGTAAAAATACCGCTAACTAATCGGGAGCGTCCTATTTAGCTAATATCATTTTTCTGCTTTGCGAATAAGCTTCTGCGTCAAGTTTATAAAGATAAACTCCGCTTGCTAACTTACCTGCGTTAAATGTGGCGGAATGCGATCCCGCCGTCATATAACCGTTAACAAGAGTTATAATTTCTTCGCCAAGAATATTATAAACTTTCAGCATTACTTTAGAAGCTTTTGGCAGTTGATAACTTATAGTAGTAGATGGATTAAACGGGTTTGGATAATTCGTGCTTAGTTTAAAATCTTTTACAGTATTCTTGTTTTCATCTTTAACGCCGTCAATGCCGCTTGGGTCGTATAGGTAACACATCATTGCTGGGAATTGTATACTGCCGCCATATTCCCATGTAAAACCGCCAAAGCACAAAATTTTACCGTTTGATAATGAATTAGTGAAATAATCAATCTGTTTATCGGGATAATTATCTAAATGCACACGTGTAAAATTACTTGGATCATATAATTCCCATGTCGCGCTGTTTTGTACGCCTCCGGCAATAAACAATAAACCGTTTTTTAATAGAATTTGAGTATGCAAATCACGCGGAACCGAAAGCGAATCCACAATAGTCCATGTGTTTTTATCAGGGTTGTAAAGCTCGCAGCTTTTTAACCATGGATTTAAAGTGTTTAATAAATTCATTCCGCCGGTTACTAACACTGTTCCGTTTGGCAATAAAATTGCCGAATGCGCTAAACGCGGAATATTAAGCGAGGCAGCTTCGGTCCATTTTCCGGTTTTGGGATCGTAAATTTCGCAAGAAGTTATTGCATTTTGGAAACCCTGCGAACCGCCTGCTACCAACACTCTTCCATCTAAAAGTTTTGTGGCTGTATGGCTGTTTCTGTTAATAATCAACGAGTCCGTAATAAACCATCTCCCGGCGCTTGAATTATAGATGCCGCACGAGCTTAAAACTCTTGAATTGCCAGAATTAAAATAATACTGCCCACCCGTAATAAGCGCATTTCCGTTATCAAGCTGAGTCGCTGTACAACTGCCATCTACGGTTTCTAAAGAATCTGCTAATGACCATGTATTTGAAGCAGGGTCGTATAATTCGCAGGGGTCGCCCAACGCTAATACTTTTCCGTTATTTAGTTTTACCAATATATCCCCTATTTTGCCGACAACCATAGGATTGGTTTTTATCCACTTTCCCGTTTTGTAATCGAATATTTCCGAATCGTCTTTAACGCTAAGATTGTTAGTCCCTGCTATCAATATATTGCCGTTGTCTAATTCAACCGAACCAGCGTAAAGCCGGTATTCATCAAGCGAATCAGTCAATTTCCATGTCCCGTAATTTTGCGAGAATGTAACTGAAGAAATGATAACGAAAAACAGAAATAATTTTTTCATAATAACCCCCTTTATTTAAGATAGACCATTTTAATTAATTTAGAATTGTTAAACTCTTTAGTTTGCATTTTTAGCTGGGCGAAATAAACCCCCGAGCTTACCGAGCATCTATTGTCATCTTTTTTATATGGCTGTATTTTTATTTCGGAAATGTAAATATTTATAATTTTTCCCACAACTATTCTCCCGCTAAAATTAGTTGCATTATAATATGCAGATAGCCATTAAAAAGCAATAGCTATCTGGGTAGTATTTGTCAGGTTATGGTTTTATAATTTTATGGAACTGAGATTTTATCACAATAAAAGTAACTGTTGCGGCGGTAAAATCAGCCACAGGGATTGCGCCCCATACTCCGTTTAAGCCTAAAAATCTTGGTAAAATTAACAACGCTGGAATAAGCAGCAGAACCTGTCTAAGCAGCGAAATTAATATAGAAATTTTTGCTTTGCCAATTGATTGAAAAAAACTGGCAGTAACAATTTGGAACCCGTCGACAAGAAAAGAAAGCATTGTTATGCGCATCCCAATAACGGCGAGGTTAATCAGTTCGTTATTAGTGGTGAATGCCGCGGCAATGTATCTGGGGAAACCCTCCGCAAGTATAAAGGCTACTGCGGCGACCATCGAAGCGTTGATTATAGTTCTTTTGTAAACCTGGGCTACTCTTTGATATTTGCGCGCGCCATAATTATATCCGGCTATAGGCTGCATCCCCTGATTAAAACCAATCACAATCATAACGAAAAGGTTGCTTAAACTGTTGATTATCCCAAAGGCTCCAATTGCATAGTCGCCCCCGTATTTTGCAAGACTAAGGTTTAATATTATTATTATTAAACTTGAAGTAGTTAGCATAAGAAAATTAGACATCCCAATGGAAAAAATATCTTTAATTATCTGAAACTTTAACTTAAAATATCCGGGCAGAAAACGAACGTAGCTGTGCCGCTTCATAAAGTGGAACAGAACAATCATTGTTCCAATAAACTGCGCGCATACTGTAGCCGCGGCGGCGCCCCGTATCCCCCATTTAAATACAAATATAAACAAAGGAGCCAATATCAGGTTTGCTCCAACTGCAACCAGAGTGGTAATCATTGCTTTGCGGGGATATCCGGAGGAGCGCATTATGTTATTAAGTCCTAAATAAATATGCGTAAACACATTTCCCGCCAGAATAACCTGCATAAATTCTCTTGCATAAGGGAGAGTGTCTTTGCTTGCGCCAAGGATATATAATACTTTATCAAGAAAAAAGAGAACTATAATAGAAAATGAAGTACTGAGAATAATGTTTAACAGAAGAGTATTGCCCAATACTAATATTGCCTGCTGTCTTCTTTTTTCGCCGAGTCTGATAGAAACTAACGTAGACGCGCCCGCGCCAACAAGCGCGCCAAAAGCGGCGGCTAAATTCATTAAGGGAAAAGTTAACGCTAAGCCCGATATTGCAAGCGGACCAACCCCCTGCCCAATAAAAATTCGGTCGATTATATTATAAAGCGACGCGGCGGCAGTAGCGACAATGGCCGGGATGGAATACTGCCAGAGGAGCGTTCCTATTTTTTGCGTCTCAAGTTCATTTGGCGAATTATTACTTGCCATAAATTAATGTTCCATAACAGAATAAAAGTAATCTGTCTAAATTTAGATATTATTATAAAGAATTGTCGTTTATTATACGAGGGTATTTTTATACTGAAACGCGGATTATTAAGTAAATGCCGTTAATCTTCAATTTGTCATATAGCCAGGCTGCTGAAATTTTTTTCTTGCCGATTCTAAAAAATAATAAAAATACCAAGTGCAAATATACCGTTTTTTTTGCGTAATGTGAAATTGAGCGGGTATTAAGGCGATATCATTTTGTGGACTAAAAATATCCTAACGCACAATCTGGATTTATAAAAAGAATCCGGAGGATTCTAATGTTTATAGCATTTTGTGGGAGAGGAAAACATCCGACCCCAGCCGGGGTCGCACAAAAGAGTATTTAACGGAGAGCTATATACATATAATCCCTCCGGGATTTAACCTAGTTCCGACGCAATAAAATAATCCTAACGCACAATCAAGATTTACAAATAGAATCCGGAGGATTCAAATGTAACCATCTGAATGCGTGTAGAACAGAAAAGAAACAGATGTTTATTTCTGAAAATTGTCGAAAGCGATAAAACAAAGTTGCACTAACGGGCAACTATAACTAAATTTGTAAATGGATAAGAACAGAAAATATAGAACTGTTTTTCTTTTTAAAAATTACTTTGAGGATTTTTTTATGAGGCAACCTCAAAAGGTAAAAGATAAAATTATCTGGACTTTATCATTAATTGAAGAAATTCAGCTTATCCCAGGGACTTATCTTAAACATATTAGTGGAACTGATGGTCTTTATGAAATAAGGGTTCAATATGGCGGAGATATTTTCAGAATATTTTGTTTCTTTGATTCTGATAAACTTGTGATACTTGCAAATGCCTTTCAAAAAAAATCACAAAGGACGCCCCAACAAGAAGTAGTTAAAGCCTTAAAAATAAAGGAGGAATATTATGCCGAAAAGGAAAACGCTTAAAACTCTTGACGAGTTTAAAGATCAGGAGTATGGTAAAAAAGGGGACGTTAAACGAGAAAAACTTGAAGAGGATTATGTTGAGTTTAAGCTTGGGGCTCTGATTAAAGAAGCTCGTTTGAAAAAAGGAATGACCCAGCAGCAACTTGCGGATAAGTGCGGCGCCAATAAAGCTTATATTTCTAAAATCGAAAACGATATAAAAGAAGTGCGTATTTCCACATTGAAAAACATAGTTGAAAAAGGGCTTAATGGTCAATTAAAACTATCCATTGCTTTACGGTAATATCGGGAATTGGCGCATGCGCTCCGAATAAACCGACCTCCATTGTAATTGTCTGTGATATTTAAACTTAGCTTGCAAATACAAATCCTTCTTGTTATGTTGCCTTATTCAACTATTAATGAAAAAATGGATAAGACTAAATTAAAAAACGAATTAATCGCTTCATTAAAAGATCAGGATGAAATTGAAAAAATTATCATTTTTGGTTCATTTAATTCAAGCGTAAATCCTAACGATATGGATGTTGCAGTTATTCAGAATAGCGATGAAACTTATTTAACTTTAGCCTTAAAATACAGAAAACTGATACGAAATGTCTCAAGAGAAATTGCTGTGGATATAATACCTATTATCAAACAAACTGAAAACAGTTTTTATAAAACAGAAATTGAAACCGGCGAAGTTATATATGCGAAAGGAAACTAAAATCTGGTTAGATTTTTCCGATGAAAACATAAAAGCCGCTCACGTTTTATTTGATAGCGAGCTTTTTAACCCATGTTTGCAGAATATTCAACAGGCAGTTGAGAAAGCTTTGAAAGCTTTGTTTATTGAAAACGCCATTCCCCTCAAAAAGACGCATAACGCTTTAGAGCTAAAGACTGATTTGTTGAAAAACAATATCTTTATTGATTTGACAGAAGACGACTGCGATTTTTTAGATAGTATTTACTTACCGACAAAATATCCTATTGGCAGCGCATTACCTTTATTTTATCCAGATAAAACAATTTGTGCAAATTCAATTTTAATGGCTGAAAAAGTTATAACTTCGGTTCATGATAAAATTAAACTGTAAACAGGTTCTTTATAAATTAAAACAAATTTCTATTCCCCAACCATGCATAAGCCTGGTACTGCAAAGTCAATTCATGTTGTTTATAATTTTAGAATAACATATATTTATTTTTATATGGTTAACAGAATAATTGTACGGCATGAATAAAAAAACATACTCCGATAACGAATACGCTAAACGAATCCATCGCGCGCTTGATTATGTGCAGGAACATTTAGATGAAGAGATCAACCTTGAAGCTATAGCGTCGGAAGCGTGTTTTTCTCAATTCCATTTTCACCGGATATTTACAGCTATGCTGGGCGAAACTCCACACGATTATATAGAAAGGCTTCGGTTGGAGAAAGCGGCAAATATGCTTTTTAGTCCAAAGAGCCAGGCTATTACGGAAATTGCTTATAAATGCGGTTTTTCTTCTCCATCTGTATTTTCGCGCGCATTTAAAAAACATTTTGGTCTTTCGGCAAGCGCTTTTATAAAAAAACATATAGAAGATTACCATTCTTTAAACCGCCCGGAACAAAAAATAAGTCATTTGAGTAATAGTCTAGATTACTCTAAAATTACTATTAAAAAGCTCCCTGCTTTTCATTTAGCCTATGCGCGCTGTTACGAAGGCTATTCAAATGGGATAGGCGAAACGTGGAATAAAATTTTCAAATACGCCTATGCGCATGAATTAATAAACGACGATACTCAGGCAATAGGCATCCCTTTTGATAATCCAGGCATAACGCCAGAAAAGAAATGCCGCTACTATGCCTGCGTTACCGCGCCAGAAAGCATAATGGAAATTAGCGGCGAGATAGGAATATTAGACGTTAAAGAAGGCAAATACGTCGTTTATCATTTCTATGGAAAAGCAGAAGAAATTTCAGTAGCCTATAGCGAGCTGTACGGAATCTGGCTGCCGCAGAGCGGATACATTCCTGATGAAAAACCTGCGCTTGAGATTTATCCGAAGCGCAGAAATGAAAATAACGACATATTTGAATATGATATTGCTTTGCCAATAAAGCCGCTATAACTAAATGGCTAAGTTTTTAGCTATCCCCTCTGATATTCGTTTTTCGTCAAGAAGCTGCATCAGAATTATTGCGCCTAATAATGCCGCCAGACATGCAATAACAACAATTGTGAGAGAAACATGAAGCAGAGCTCCAAGAACTGATGATGAAAGCGCTCCGCCCATTATCTGAAAAAATTCAATCGACGAAATTAAAATTCCTAATAAGCTAACTGGTATCTCCGCCTGCGGCGCTAAATTATATACCGGGAAATTGAGGCCTATGCCAAATCCAATTAAAATTAAACAGACAGCTAATAATGGAAAAGGGATTAAAGCTCCGCAGATAATAATGCAAATCAATCCAAGAGAAGCTAAGGCATAGCCGGCAGAACCGACTAGTCTGTATTTTTGAAACTTTGTAATTATAAATCCTCCGGAACTGCCCCCCGCCACCATTGAAAGGGACATCGGAAGAAGTAACATTCCGGTAAAAGCAGGGCCTTTTTTAAGAACAATTTGCAGCAAAAACGGCACGTAAAGTATTATGCCAAATAGCGCAAAGTAAGTTAAGAACGCGCATATCGCGCTTATTCTGAATATTCTGTTTCTTAATAAATTCTGGGGCAATAAAGGAGCCGATGATTTTTTTTCTATTCTGTAGAATATGTAAAATGTAAAGACAGAAAAACCGAATATGCCAAACATTAAAGGCGATCCAAATTTAATTGAAGCGCCTGTTTCGGCTATGCCAAGAACAAAAGTGAAAACTGAAACAGAAAACGCTAAAATTCCTTTCAAATCAAGTTTGTTTGAACCACCCATGTGATTCATTTCCGGAAGATACTTTTGAAGAAAATATAAGGCGATTAATCCAATAGGCGCGTTTATGAAAAAAATCCATCGCCAGGATAAATACTCGGTGATAAAACCGCCTACAAGCGGGCCAAGCAGACTTGCTAAAGCAAAAACAGAAGACAAAATGCCTATGTATTTGCCTCTTTCTCTAACAGGAAAAAATTCTGAAGTGATAGTAAAAACTCCAGCGGCTAAAACGCCTCCTCCAGCTCCCTGCAATCCCCGGAAGCAAATCAGCATAATCATGTTTGTAGACATGCCGCACAAAGCAGAAGCGATAAGGAAAAATACTATTTCTATAATCAGAACTTTCTTTCTGCCAAACGAATCCGATAGTTTTCCTGAAATTGGGACTACAATTGCCGAAAATAATAAATAGGCTGTAAACGGTAAAGAATAATAATTTAATCCGCGCAAATCCTTTATTATACTAGGCATAGCCGAGCTTACTATCATATTGTCGAGCGAAGAAATAAACAGCGTCAGCATTAAACCGGCCATTACCGCCGCAATATTTCTTGCGGCATTTTTCTTAGTGATCATTCTTATCTCCAAAGTGATTTGATTTTGAAGCTCAAACCTATGCCTTTTTACTTCAAAACTTTTTTCATTTCTTGCGGAGAGCTATACAAATCTTGCTTTTTTTAATGGTGGAAGTATAGGATGGCGGCAAATAAAAAAAACGGCAGAAAAAATAAAATCTCTGCCGCTTTGCGTAAATATCTATTTAATCAAAGTGAGCCGTAAATAATCAATATTGGCGGAGTTAATTTCGCCGTTCATGTTGTTATCCGCCTGCCGGAAAGTAAGCGCGACAGTGTGTTTCCCTTTTTTAAGATTAACTTTTACAGGAGAACTGAACCCCCAGTTTGTCCAGCTATTCCCTTTGTGAGGCATAACGACAGGTCCTACAGGTTTTTTATCAACCAGCAAAGTTCTTATTGCGCATTTATTATCGGTGTTTACTGGTCCGTTTCCGTTAGCATAACGGAAGTCTATGCAATAATATCCGTCAGTTTTAACATTAATCCCAATTGTAAGATTGTTCTTATCCCCTTTTTCAATGCGAACAAAACCGGGCGTGTTAACGCTGGAATGTTTTCCCGGTACGCGTTTGCCGCCAGTTTCAGCCTGATAAATAAAAACAGCTCCATCCTGATTAACAACAACAGGTTCGCTTAAAAAAGAATAATTATTGTTTTTGTCAACGCTTAATACTTGATACTCGGCAAAACTCTGCTCATTTTCAAGAGGATAAAAATTGTCTTTGGTTTCGGCCGTTTTAACTCCATTTTTATATATGAAGTATTGCGCGGCGTTTTCTGCTTTATCCCATTTCAGTTCTTGTCTACTCAACTGAACAACGGGAGTTTCAGGAGAATACAGATTTTCGGCTAAATTTATTTTATCGATTTCAAGCGCTTTGTTTTTCATTACAATAACAACCAAATGTTTGCCTGTCAGGTTTGCAGGAATTTTAGGCGTTTCCAGAGTTATGCCGTCAAGCGCAATTTGAGATATTTCAGAGCCAAACCCGTCTGTTGAAATATCAAGCGTGGCGCCGCGGTATTTGAAATTTTTAAGGATGCGTATGCCCCCATAATTTTGCGGGATAAAAGGCGCAAAAGAAATTCCATCCGGCTCAAAGCTCATTCCAAATAGTATTCGGTAAACTGTAGAAAGATAACCCGCTACGCTCCATAACTGTCTGTCTGAATTAATTTCAGTCCCAAAAAAATCGCCAGTACTGGCGGTCATGTTTTCTTTATTTGTTAAGAACAAAGCCGAAGCTCTGTAGATTGCAGCAAGCGCAGTCTCAACGGAAAGCGAATTGCCCGCTTTTGCAGAGGCAAGTCCCCAAAACGCTTCAACAAACGGCCAGATTGAATTATTATGATATGAACTTATATTTGGAATATTTGGGAAAATTGAAGGAACGCCAAATTTTACAACTGGAGTATTATTTATAATTGTTTTTGCCTGTTCAGGACTTGCAATGCCAAATAAAACCGATAAGGCTTCTCCCAGCGCTTCCGACTTTGGCGAGAGCGATTGGAAATTTCTACCGTATAAATACTGCCCATAATATCCTTTATCGTGCATCCATAGATATTTATTTATTCCGTCTTTAATTGCTGCGGAAATAATTTCGTACTTATCAGAGTTTTCATTAAGCTCTTTTGCCATTTTCGATAAAATTGTATAAGTCTGAAAGTGAACGGCGTTTGTTCCCAGGCATTGGGAATTGTAAATATCAACCGGATCCGCCCACTTAGGATAGGTTTGTTCGCGCCAGTCAAGGAACGACGATTCGCCATGGAAAAGTCCGGTTTCAGGAGCGCGGGCGGTTAAAAGGTCGTCTTCTGCTGAGTTTTTTATTACCTCGTAGCTTTCCTTCAGCCATTCCTTATCTCCTGTAACGGTATAAACTTCCCACGCGGCTAAAGCCCAAACCATCCGGTCGGAAGAAACAGGCCACGAGCCGCCTGTGCCAGTATCCTGAATTATGCGTTTGTTTTTAACCTTGGCTCTAAGACTAACTTTTGACGCGTCCGGATTAATTGCGGCAAGGGCAAGATAAATGCTGTATGAAATATCGCGCGTCCATACGCCCGGCCATTTAGCTCCTGCCATAAAAGCGCTGTCGCTTCTTACGTCAAGCAGCATTTCTTCAAGAGCCTTGTTATATAGCGCGTCTGTTAAAACTAACGGCGATTCCAATTTGGGATAATTAGAAATATCTTTACTCAGCTTCCAGTATGTAGCTGAAAGATCGCTTGTTGGAGAAGTTTCTTTGCCAAAGTGGATTGTAATCTCATAAATGCCATCGTTATTTGCGTCGGTAAGTTTAAATTCAGGCTTGTCCGGTAGAGACTGAAAGTCCCATGTAAGCGGGTAAATATTACCGGCTATATAAACGCCTTTAAATTCTTCTTTGGTAATTTTCTGACCGTTAAAAGTCTGGTAGTAGCCTTTAGTATTAAAGTCGTTAATAACCTTTCGCATATCAAGGCGGATAGTAATGTCGGCGTCTTCCTGGAGGAAAGCGCTTAGCGTATTATCCATATTTGTCTGAGCGTCCGGCTCGCCAAATACTATTAATGGCGATTCTGCGTGGCCGTTAACAGGATTAATAGTAAAGTAATGGTTTTGCGCAAAATCTCTTTCGTTATCAATTCCGTTGATGCTGAATTTAAATTCCAGATTTCGCTTAGTGGGAGTTTTAAAACTGCTTTTATAGTTTGAAGTTATTTCGTTAAACGATTTAGCGAGAGCCTCGTCTTTTTCCTGAATAACGCGATCTTCATAAACCGAAAAATCGTCGCTTTTATAGATTATTTTTTGCGCATTAATGCTTATAGTAATTAGCGTAATCGCTAAGCAGATAGTTATCGATTTCATTTAACCTCCCAAAATTAACTCAAACAAGAAATAATAAAGCTCAAATTACAAATAATAACTATTAAAATTTAACAATAATTTCCTTAAACGGCTAAATGCGGATGTTAAATTTCGTTTTATTCTGCAAATTACAATTAACCACACGCCGGAATTAGAATAAAAGTCAATATTATTAATTTATAGTTGCATAATATTAAAAAGCGCTTTAATTTTGTTTATATAATAATAAACATATAATATGAACGCATTACCTTTATATTGTCCGAGCTGCCAAAACAAGCTAAAAGTCAAAAGTCTGATTTGTGAAAATTGCGATACTTTAGTGCAAGGCTTATATTCTCTGCCTGTTCTTGCAAGTCTTAATATTAACGAGCAATTATTTATATTAGACTTTGTGAGGTCTAGTGGCAGCCTGAAAGAAATGGCTAAACATTTAAATTTAAGTTATCCAACCGTTAGAAATCTCCTTGATGAAATTATTGAAAAAATAAATATTCTGGGGAGCGAAACATCAACTGAAAACAAAGAGGAGAAAAAGTGAAAAAATGGTTATTGAACCCGTTTGAGTATATTGCCGGATTGAAAGCGTCTTTAATTGGTTTAGCGGTTATAATTCTTACTTCCGCGTTTTGCATTTTAAGCTCCACGCACTTTGACGGCGTTATTGATTTTCATCCCAAAGCGGCGCATGGCTATTTTCTTTTATACCTGACTGAAAATATAATTGACGTAATTAGTATAACGCTTGTTTTGTATATTCTGGGGCGCATCTTGTCAAAATCATCAGTTAGATTTATTGACGTATTTGGAACTCAGGCTTTTGCAAGATATCCATTGACGTTTGCTGCGCTACTTGCAGTTTTTTCCCCTGACATGAATACTATTCTTAATAAAACGATGCAGAATAAAAATATAGGCGGGGCGGCTTCGTTTAGCCCTAATGAACTGGCAAGTCTCATATTCATATCGGTAATTGGATTGCTCCTTATAATTTGGACGATATTTTTAATGTACAAGGCGTACAGCGTATCGTGTAATTTAAATAAAGCAAAAGGAATTGTTTCGTTTGCGTGCGGGCTGATAATTGCAGAAATTTTATCAAAAATATTACTAAAAATATTCGCATTTGTCTAGGTATGTTTAATCAAGTCAAACAGGTTTAAGAATAATTATTTATTAAAAAAAGCAGTAAACAATCATGAAAAAATACATTTTAATCCCGGTCTTTATTCTTTTAGCGTTTTTTAGAGTTAACGCGGAAGAAGTTTCAATAGTAGTTAACGGATGTAAAATTATAGGAACGTTAGAAGTTCCTAAAGCAGACCATCCTATCGACGTTGCGCTTATAATATCGGGCTCCGGACCTACTGATAGAAACGGAAATGTTCAGATGATTCCAGCGATGAATAACAACTCCTTAAAAATGGTTTCAGAGCTGCTTTATAAAAATGACGTTGCGTCTTTGCGATATGATAAAAGAGGAATTGGCGCAAGCGATAAAGTTAACGAAGCGGAATTAACGTTTGACATGTACGTTAACGACGCAGTCGAATGGGCTAAGCTTCTAAAAAAAGATAAACGTTTTTCGGGTGTTATCATAATTGGGCATAGCGAAGGATCGCTAATTGGAATGATAGCGGCTGAAAGGATTGATATAAAAAAATATGTCTCCCTGTGCGGTTCGGGCGAGCTTATTTCCAAAACGATAATTAAGCAAATAACGGATAGCAAAGCTCCGCAGGAAATTATAAATAACTGCACAGTAATAATGGATAGTTTGAAAGCAGGCAACTTAGTAAAAAATGTCGATCCGAAATTATTTAATCTGTTTCGTCCCAGTATTCAGCCATATATGATTTCCTGGATGAAGTACGATCCCTGCAAAGAAATTTCTAAATTAACAGCGCCAATATTAATAATTGGCGGGACGACCGATTTACAAATAGACGTAAAAAATGCAGAAGCGCTTTCAAAGTCAAATCCTAAATCCAAATTAAAAATAATAGAAAACATGAACCACATTTTAAAAAATGTTCCGACTATTGAAAGAAAAGCTAACATACAAAGCTATTACGTTCCGGATTTAGCTTTATCGGAAGCTCTATCTAAAACTCTGATAGAGTTTATCAAGTAGAATAAGTAATATCTCTATACTGTGCTGCTTGCTTAATTAATATAATTTTTAATTACAGAACGTGAAATGAATCCTTATATCATAGCTGGAATCACAGTAAGCCTCCTGCTTTTTGCAGTGTACTCTTATTATAAAACGTTGGTTGCTAGGGCATGGAAGAAGCCGGTTGAAGAGGAGCCAAAAGCCTGGTGGAAATATTTGATTTATTATGACCCCGCTGATCCCAGAACCATTGTTCCTAAAAGAATTGGAATTGGCGTTACTTTGAATTTTGCAAGACCCTTTGCGAAAGTTTTTGCGGCAGCGCTGATAATTTTAATTATTTATCATTTACTCGTATCGGTAATTAAACATTTTACGTAGAGACGTCCCGATTAATAGGGACGTCTCTACAATCAAAACAATTTTGGGTAAAAATGGATTTTGCGTTATGCCAAAATTATTTCATTGGCTGGCGGATAATGGTTTTTAATTTTTCCGGCTTGGCTTTACGCGGATCGCCAAGATAAATTTCGTGATGAATGCCGCGCAAAGAACGCCCTGACTCTTTAATAAAATCGTGCAGTTTTTGAACTGTAGGTCCTTCCGTTGCGTAAGGCCCTATATGCATAATCTGGGCGGAAAGTCCCTCATGAAATTTTTCAAATCTTACTTTTTCAAACGAAACGCCTTTTTTCTTTTCAACTTCGTCTTTTGCTTTTTTGTATAAATCCTTAGTAATAAAATCCGGCTGCAAAATCATAAGAGCCCATTTCCAGAGATCTTTATTATCCATGTCAAAACAATTCATATCGTCTGTCCACCAGAGTCCCTCAAGCGCCATAACGGAATAGTCGGGGCCAAGATTTTGTTTTTTTATCATAAACTTTAGCGTGTATGATAATCCGTATAACAGACCGGTAGCTTCCTGAAAAACAGGAGAATTGTTTGGGTCGCCTTCGCCGTCAACCATAAAATAATTCAGTTCAGGGACGACTATTTCCGAGGCTTCTTTTGCCGAAGCGGTAAAGAGAGATTTGTATTCTTTTTTTAGATCTAATTTATCCATGTTAATATTCCTTATAATGGTTTGACTGGTATACAGGCCTGAAGAACAAATTTCCGCTCCGGGTCTTTATTCGGGTCATTTAAATATATTTCATAAGCGGGAGCTTCAGCCGGTAAGCATCCGCAAGCTGGCAGGTGAACGCTAATTAGCTCGTCATAAAATGCTGAAAGTTCCTCCTGCTTTCCATTGAACTGCGCGACTAAACATTTCTGTTCCGGAATATCCGTAATTCCAATTTCTTTTTCCGGCAAAACATTTTCGGGGACTGTAATGCATGCGTTATACCTGCACTTATCATCAGGCGTTATTCCCGGGCAGTCTAGCGATACTCCGACAAACTTAGTGTTCCTGCTAATTAAACCGCGCGGGAAACCCCACCGGCAAAGCTTTTCAAATGCGCGCCCTATTTTGCTATTATAGCCTTCATAAGTCGCAATAAATGCAACATGTAGTTTTGGCATTAGCTTAATTTCAACTTCCATAATAGTCTCTTCAAAATTTCTAATATTATTTACGTCATAAACATAGTTCTCTGGCGTAAAAATATCTTGCGCTTTCTTGCTTTCATTTTTGCAAATCTTGCTATTTATATATTCTGCGTATCCGCCGTTGCGCCATTGGGTTGCGCTATAGCCAAAGTGATTTTTAAATGCGCGGGCAAAGGCTGATGAAGAACTGAATCCGCATTTTAAAGCGACTTCAGTAATAGAATCGCTATCTGAAATTGATAAACAGTTAGCTGCTCTTTCTAATCGCAGCCGGTTGACATAATCGTTGGGAGTTTCGCCAATAAAGGCGTGAAAAATTCTATGGAAATGAAACGGAGAAAAGCAGGATACGTCAGACAATGCGTCTAACGCAAGATTTTCTGCCAGATTGTTGTTTATGTATTCTAATACGCGGTGAATTCTATTTAAATATTCCTGACGCGACGTTTCTTTGCGCTGATTCATGTTTCTAAAGCTTTTATTTTTAATTAATATTCTTCAAGTATAAGAAATTTAACATTTTGATTGCTAAATTAAACGCGTAAAAAAAAGTCTTAGGCGCTTTTGCGCAAATTATTCAAATTGTAGCAGGAACGGAAATGAAAAAAATAATTATTCTTTGCTTAGCAGCTCTTGGTTTTACTTACAGTCAAAACGTTAAAATAATAGCTCACAGAGGGGCTTCGTCGCTTGCGCCAGAAAATACAGCTTCGGCGTGGAAGAAAGCAATAGAGATTGGCGCAGATTATTTTGAGTTAGACGTGCAAATGTCAGCGGACGACTCGTTAATGATAATGCACGACGGCAAAGTTGACCGCACTACAAACGGGAAAGGCAGGTTGAATTCGTTTACATACGAACAGCTCCGCGCGCTTGACGCAGGCTCAAAGTTTGACGCTCGCTTTGCGGGAGAGAAAATTCCAACTCTTTCTGAAGCTATGCAGACCGCCAAATTTAGCTCTAACAATATTGGCGTAGTGGTTGAGATAAAAGACGCAAACCGCGCTATAGTGAAAAAAACTATAGAGATGATTAAAAAATGGGATATGCAAAAAAGAGTAATTGTTTCTGATTTTAACTTTGCACAAATGGCGGAAGCAAGAAAAACTGATACTTCCCTTTCTGTGCAGTTATTTGGCGGGATAAAAGAAGCTGATATTGACAGTATAGCAGCAATTAATGGCAAGTGGGTTGGCAGCAGCGGGTCTTTTAATAAAAATATTATTGGCTATGCGCATTCAAAAAATATCAGTTTTAACTGCTGGACTATCAACAAGGCAGAGGATATGAAAATGTTAATTGATTTGGGCGTAGACGCAATTACAACTAACTATCCTCAGTTATTAAAAAATGTTTTAGGGAAGAAATAATAATTTATTTCCAACTGGCTTCTTAACCTGCAAGGCAAGCCGAAGGCAGCCCTTGCAGGTTGGAGCTAATGCTTCCTTAATACAAAATCTATTGAGTATTTAAGGTAAATCTATATACCCGGTAAATATGATGGTTCAATTCCGTTTTGACCACAAAGGGTAATCTGTCGATTACCTTGGAGTTAGCAAAGCGTGAAAAAAGGAAGGGCGTATTTTATAACGTCTCTTGTAAAGTAAAGGCGCGGCTCTGACTGAAACGCAAAAAAATTAAACTAAAAATGCAGAATAACTTGAAAGTGTTGTCAATCTTTTAGCACATAAATTCTTTACAATTGTATTCTATTTCTAAAAGATTAAACTTGCCGTAACAAAATTCTCCTTCTGGCTTATGCCATATCGCCTCGCCATACGAAGCGGTTTTTCTTCCGTTGTTTTCTTTATAATTCTTTACAGGAGTTGTCCATTCATAATTATTATAAATCTTTCCATCGGCTGTTTCGTATCTGTCAAATGAAGAAAAATTTATAAGCTCGCCTTTATTGTTAAAAAAAAGAATGGCGGCTATTGTATTTCCCTGATTTGTGAATTTCGCTTTAACTTTAAGAGAGTCGATAGTCTCCCATTCAATGTTTTTATCAATCAGACTTGCGGGAGCAAAAAAGCACATGTCGTTAAACATTGTTACTGTCTCTGATTTGTTCATTTTAATTCCCTTCGCGTCGGCTACCTGAAAGAGAGACGCAATCTTTATTTGCATAGTTGCGTTTTGCCCAGAATATAAATGTAATCCATCGAAAGGAATTCCGTACATTTTTGATTTGATATAAAACGCCCTTGTCGGATTATCGAAAAAATTATACTGAACTGAATGAAAATCTAAAAAGTTAGAGCCTGCGCTAGGTTTTATTCCTCCCTGGAAAACGGCTCTGAAGTTTTGTAGTTTTTCTTTGCCTATAGCTCCTGAGTAAATTATATATTTTTGAACCGGCGATGGAAGGCAACTTATTTCTTCTTCTTTTAATATTACATTAGCAGAGGAGCGCTTTAGTCCTTTTCCTACTTCAAACTTAAATACATTTTTATAACTTGTCGGCAAATTGTTTGCGTAAAAAGCAATTAATGGAATGAGCAAAATAAAATTTACTATAGTCCCATATTTCGCGCCGTCCCAAGAATATATTATCAGTATTTGCGAAATTATAAATGCTAATGCTCCAGTTATCGGCCAGGATTCTTTCCCAAAAGAAAAAAGAAGCGCTGCCGTTACAAAAAGAATTGCCGTGAGCAACCATAATAGACCGATTGGTTTTGGTATGGTTTGCGTTAACTGATCTACTTGAGCCAGATTAAATGCTTTTGTAAATCCTAAAAGATGTATTAAGCCATGAATGACAATTATAAATGCTAGAAATATTCTCATTATAATTCTTTATGCTTTGTGCAGACAGATTTAAATTCTATTATGCGAATTGAAAAATAGGGCATTGTATCAGCAGCGCTTTATGCCTGTTTACATTTATTAAAAACAACACATTAAAAGTACTAAAAAATAAATTGTTCTATCGCAAAAATAAAGAGTATCCCAGCATATTATTTTTTTACTAATAAAACTATTTTTAGATTATGAATGTTTTTAATTGTATAAATAACTCTAAATTATGGAAAACATGAAAATAGCGATAATATCCGGATCTTCGAGGAGCAACCGCGAAGGGAAAAAAATATCTTTATTTATAGAAAAATTAGCAAGCGCAAAAGGCTGGCAAACTACAGTATTGGATCCCTGGGCGATAGACTTTCCTCTGTTAGATAAAACTTACGAGGAGATGGAAAATCCAGAGAAAAAATTTACTTCAGTTCACGATACGCTTTCTGACGCTGACGGTTTTATTTTATTGGCCGCCGAGTATAACCACAGCATTCCTCCGGCGCTTAAAAACCTGCTCGACTATTACAGAACGGAGTACTTTTTTAAACCGAGCGCAATTGTCTGTTATTCAACCGGACCGTTTGGGGGAATAAGGGCGGGCGAACACTTAAGAAGCATCTGTTCTTCTCTTGGGATGCCGGCAATTACAACAATGCTGCCAATTTCAAAAGTAAAAGAAAGTTTTAACGAGGACGGCGCCTCTATCGGAGGCGTTTATGAAAGAAGAGCCTCTAAGTTTTTCAATGAATTTGAATGGTACTTAGAGGCTCTTAAAAATCAGCGGACTAAAGGAGTTCCGTATTAGCGGAGCAGTATCATTTTTTTAGTAGAAATGGCGCCGCCTGCCTGTAGTCTGTAAAAATAAACTCCGCTTGAGAGAGTTGAATTAGTCATTGATTTAGCGTTAAACTCAACCGAATAAAAGCCGGCTGGTTTTTCGTCGTCAACCAAAACTGAAACTTCTCTGCCCAAAAGGTCGTATACTTTTAAACTTACTCTGGAAGTTTTTTCCAGCTGATAGTTAATTATCGTAGTTGGATTAAACGGATTAGGATAATTCTGGCTAAGGTTGAACTTGGTTGGAGTAACAGCCTTGCTATTATTTACATCCGTAACAATTGACTTCTGATATTTGGCTCTGGCTTTTGCCACTGCTGTTCTTAAATCGGCAACGCTGTATCCTCCCGCAATAGCAAAGGCTACGTCGGTTGATCCGCCGACAGGGATGCTAAAAGCGCCTGCCGAAACGACCTCGGAAATATCGCCGGGGCCTGCGCCTGCTTTGCCTATGCCGCTAGATAAAGCTTTCCATTTTTCCTGATCTGAAAAGCCGTCGTAGATTGAAAATCCGCCGTCTGAACCGTCGTTAAGCAGCCCCCAATAACCATAGTTAGTCGAAGAAATTAACGCGGTTGCAATGTACTCGTTTGGAGTTCCGCCTGGATGATATACATATCCAAATTTACCGGCTGTGTCATACGCAGTGGAATCTCCTTTCCCGGTTGCGGCAATCATATCAAAATCCATAAACAAACCGGCATATAAGTTACTAATAGGCGCGCTGCCATTATTTGCCAGATTATACCGAAGTATCATATAGCTTGAATCAGCGTCGTCTGTAAAAGTATATGACTTCATATTAACTGTAACGCCAATTTTAGAAGTCGCGCCGTTATCATTAAATATTGTCGAGCCCTCAACGTCGGCGACGGTTCCGGGGGTCGTAATTGTGAAAGGCTGAACCGTTGTGAAATTTGTTTTTTCAGTCGCTCCATCAACAGAATTACGCGCATTATCAGATACTTTTGTAGCGGAAGTTGCAAGCATTAGCGAGCCCTCAAACAATAAGTTTGCGCTTTTATTATACTGCAACCCGGTTCCCTGGGTATTAGTTGAGTAATTATTAAAGCCCAAATTCCCTTTGCTTGTGATGGTTAACGAAACATTATTGCCCGACTGAGTGGCGAAAGAAGGATTTACAGGAATGCTTAACCATTGGTAATCTGAGTATGTTCCGTCTGAGTAAGTTAGCATAAAATCTAAAGTAGCGCTTTGAGGAGCCGATGTTGTAATGACTACCTTGAATTTAGAAGCGGAGTTGTCAAACGTATCTAATGTAGCTACAGTTCCAGCTGAAAAAACAGAACTGGTAACTGTGGAATATGAATTTTTGCTTGCTAACGATACTGTTAGTCCTGAAGTAGGATTGAGGTAATTGACAAATTTAATTGCGACAGTTATAGTTTCGCCAGACTCAACAATCCCATTGCCATTGCCGCCAGGAGCCGCGTCAGAAACCTGAATATCAACTGCGCGAACCGCTTTTGAACTTGTATTTGATACTGCTTTGTAAGCGTTGATTCTTCCTCCGCCTAATAGGTTTTTATAACTGGAATTTAAATTGTCTATGTTATCGCAGTTTACTCTAATTTGTTCGGCAATTTGATATGGATTATACGTTGGGAATTGTCCGGCGACAAGAGCCGCTAATCCCGCAACCAAAGGGGATGCCATAGAAGTGCCGCTTAAAGTCGCATAAGTATCATTCATCCAAGTTGAGTAAATGCTGCTGCCCGGAGCAGCGACGCCAATCTTTTTGCCGTAATTTGAAAACCAGGAAATTACGTCGTAGTTATCTGTGCTGGCTACCGATAAAACTCCTGGGTAACAAGCGGGATAGGAATCAGTTGAAACGGATTCGTTGCCTGCCGCTGCAACAACCAAAGCTCCTTTTGCAAGCGCATACTTAATTACTGTTTCGCCGTCCATCGAGTATCCGTCTCCGCCCCAGCTGCAATTTATAATTTTTGCGCCGTTATCTACAGCGTAAACAATCCCTTCATATCCGTAAACGATATATGGATCGCCATTACTGTCTCTATTACTATTCATCGATGTTTTAACGGCCATAAGCTTGCTGTTGCCGCCTATAGATGCAATGCCAACCCCGTTATCTGTAACTGCCGAAGCAATGCCGGCAACGTGCGAGCCGTGGTCAGGTTGATCTTCCATCGGATTATTATCCGGGGTTCCTGCAGAACCGCCAAAATCCCAGCCTCTAACGTCGTCTACGTAACCGTTATTATCGTCGTCAATACCGTTGCCTGGAATTTCTTTTGAATTTGTCCATATATTGGCCGCAAGATCAGGATGATCCCAGTCAATTCCGGTATCTATAATTCCAATAATAACGCTTGTATCTCCTTTTGCAACATCCCACGCCTTAGCAGCGTTTATTTTGGTTAAGTTCCACTGGCTTGAAAGCGACGGATCGTTTGGAACATAGCTTGTCTTGTAAATATAACGGGGCTCGGCCCATTCCACGTCGGCAGATTTTTTTATCTGAGACGCTAAATATTGCGGGTCGACGTCTGAACCGTATTTGATTTCGATTATACGGTCAAGACCTGCTCCGGTGTTATCCGTAACGGTTGGGTATATTTTATAAGCTGACTTTAAAGAATAAGCGCTCATCTTTGATAAAATTTCAGAAGATAAACTGACAGTTTTATTTCCAACCGACGAGGCGGCGGGTTTTAGTTTTACTATCAATGTATTAGACAGATAGTTTGCGTTTCCGCTTTTCAGAATTTTATCGCTGGCGCGCCCAGTCATAAAACCGAATCCGGTTAATAACAAGGTCGCCATTAATATTAGTTTTAATTGTTTTACGTTACCCGGAAGACTCATATTCAATCCTATTTTTGTTTTGTAAAGTCTAACATTCCTCTGTCATTAAGGCTCACAGCAATGGCATCTCCCGGAATGAAATTCCCCAGCAGCAATTCTTTTGAAAGAGGGTTTATTAAATATTTTTGTATTGTTCTTTTTAACGGTCTGGCGCCATAAACGGCGTCGTACCCAAGCTGTACAAGCCAGTCTTTGGCTTCATTGTCAACTTCTATTGACATATCTTTTGCATTTACCATGGATTTTACTCTATCGAGCTGAATGTCCACAATTTCTCGAAGTTCTTTTTTAGATAAAGTTTTGAAAAGAACAACTTCGTCTATTCTGTTTAAGAATTCCGGACGAATAGTTTTTCTAAGCAGCTCAATAAGCGGACCGCGTAAATTGCCCATAGTTTCTTCTATATCGTCTTCTGCAGTATCAACAAGAGTATCCTGAATCAGATTGGAGCCTAAGTTGGAAGTCATAATAATAATAGTATTTTTAAAATTAACCGTTCTGCCCTGGTTATCAGTCAATCGTCCATCGTCAAGAACCTGAAGCAGGATATTAAAAACGTCAGAGTGAGCTTTTTCAATTTCATCAAGCAGAACAACTGAATAAGGGCGTCTTCTAACAGCCTCGGTAAGCTGTCCGCCTTCTTCGTAACCGATGTATCCCGGAGGCGCGCCAATTAATCTGGAAACAGAAAATTTCTCCATATACTCAGACATATCAATTCTTATCATAGCGTGTTCGTCGTCAAAAAGAAATTCGGCCAAAGCGCGGGCGAGTTCAGTTTTGCCAACTCCAGTTGTGCCCAGAAAGATAAAAGAGCCAATTGGTCTTTGCGTATCCTGCAGCCCGGCTCTTGATCTGCGGATAGCGTTAGCTACGGCAGAAACGGCTTCTGCCTGTCCAACCACTTTTTTATGGAGCTCGTCTTCCAATCGAATAAGTTTGCTCCTTTCGCTTTCGAGCATTTTACTTACCGGGATGCCCGTCCATTTTGCTACGACTTCGGCAATATCTTCGGCGTCGACTTCTTCTTTAAGCATGCGTTTATCTTTCTGAATTTCCGAAAGAGCCAGAGTCTCGGTATCTAATTGTTTTTCCAGAAAAGTTATTTTGCCGTATCTGAGCTCGGCTACTTTGCCTAATTCGCCGTCGCGTTCATATTTTTCCGCCTGAAGGCGCGCGGTTTCAATATCGCTTTTCATTTTCCGGATAGCCTGAATTTTTTCTTTCTCTAAGCTCCAGTGTATTTTAAATCTGGTTCTTTCTTCCTGAAGGTCGCTAAGCTCTTTTACAAGATCGTCAAGGCGTTTTTCGGAAGCTTCATCTTTTTCGCGCTTCAAAGCTTCCCGTTCAATTTCGAGCTGTTTAATTTTTCTTTCAAGGTCGTCAAGCTCTTCCGGCATCGAGTCAATTTCAATTCTTAATTTGGAAGCTGATTCGTCAATAAGATCAATAGCTTTATCCGGTAAAAAGCGTTCTGTAATATACCTGCTTGAAAGCTGAACTGCGGCTACAATTGCGCCGTCGGTTATTCTTACGCCGTGATGCACTTCGTATTTTTCTTTTAATCCGCGCAAAATAGAAATAGAATCTTCTTCAGAAGGTTCGGATATCATAACCGGCTGAAATCTTCTTTCAAGCGCCGCGTCTTTTTCAATATATTTCTTATATTCGTCAAGCGTAGTCGCTCCAATACAATGCAGCGCTCCGCGAGCTAAAGCGGGTTTTAAAATATTAGCAGCGTCCATAGATCCCTGTACTGCGCCTGCGCCAACGAGAGTATGCAGTTCGTCAATAAAGAGAATAATCTCTCCGTTTGAATCCTCGACTTCTTTAAGCGCAGCTTTCATACGTTCTTCAAACTGTCCGCGGAACTGAGTTCCGGCAATAAGCGCGCCCATATCAAGAGCTACAATACGTTTTGATTTTATGCTTTCCGGAACATCGCCGCCAATAATTCTCAGCGCAATTCCTTCAGCAATGGCAGTTTTACCAACTCCCGGTTCGCCAATTAAAACGGGATTATTCTTTGTCCTTCTCGAGATTACCTGAAGAACTCTTCTTATTTCTTCGTCGCGACCAATTACAGGGTCTAATTTTCCGGCTTTGGCAAGGCTGTTTAAATCTCTGCCGTATTTCTTAAGAGCCTGATAATTATCCTCCGCATTTTGGCTTGTCACCCGCTGCGAACCGCGCACGTCTTTTAAGGCCAGCAAAATAGTATCGCGCGTAATATTCATATCGCGCAGCAACTGACCAGTTTTACCCCGGTCGTCAGCCAATGCAAGCATAAGATGTTCGGTCGAGACAAATTCGTCTTTTAAATTCTTAGCTTCTTCTACAGCGGCGTCTAAAAGCTGAGCCGCATAATTTGATAGCTGCTGGTTTCCAAAACTTGAACCCGTAACCTTAGGCAGCGATTCAAGAAGTTCGTTTACTTTAAGTTTTAATCCGGCAATACTTCTGCCTGTTTTCTGTAGTATTGAATCGGCTATGTTGTCCTTTTCCTGAATCAATGCCGCCAAAAGATGTTCCGGTTCTATAATCTGGTTATTGTAATTCTGCGCAATCTCAATTGCGTTTTGTATCGCTTCCTGAGCTTTTATCGTAAATTTATTCTGGTTAAACGGCATAATAAATCCTCTAACTTTTTTTATAATATAAAAATTATTCTAAATATAGCTATAAATAAATACAAAAGTTTTGGGCTAAAAATTTGTATTAAAGGCTATTGTTGCAGGTCATATATGTTTAAACGAGCGGAAGCGCTGAAAGGTTCGGACTAACGCATATAATCTTACGGTCGCGCTGCATTTTTATAGCTGCAATACGACCGTAATATTAAATAAAATCAACTCTGGCTATTTAGAAAAAGATCTTTCAAATAAATCTGCAATAGCTTTTTTGCCATTCTCTTCCAAAAAGCGCGTGCCGGTTCCAACAAAATGGATATGGGTAATAACAGGCGCGTCTTTTTCGCTTAGTTCAACCCAGTCAATCTGATCCCAAAAGAACCAGGCGTTTTTTTTCTGTTCAAAAACATAAAGAGGTTTATTGCAAAGCTTGGCGAACTCAGCGCCCCAGCCTGTTCCGCCTTTTACGGTTTTATCTTCTAATATCTCACCGATTACATAAATTTCCTGTCCGTTGTTAATCTGGTACCAGATGCTCTGAAGGATTTTATGAAAAATTGGAGTTGTAGGGTATCTTCTGTTAGTAAGCTTAGAAATATACTCAAGACTAACGTCGCCGTTTTTAAGTTCGTCATGGTTCAGCATACGCAATCCGCGCTTACGAATAATAGAATGCCCTTCAAACGTAAAATTAACTTCTTCAATTCCAAAGCGCTCGGCGGTAGCGCCAAACTCAGCTTCTGCGCCGACAATGCCGCCGCTGAATAATATGCAATCTTCTTTATTCATCTATTTTCCTTTTAAATTTATAAATACTGATTTGTTTAAATTTTGTAGGACCGTTTATTTAATAATTATTTATAATAGATTGTGAACATTAAATACAAATTACTGGTCAATTTTTTCCCGCACAAAAACAACGTTCTTTCTAATTAGTAAAAGTTAAATATACTCCTGTTCATAAGCAAGTTAAAATAAAGGAGAGGCGCGCGTACGGATTTTGTAAGACCTCCGGGTCTTATTTTTGAATGTACGGTTGATTTTACTGATAATAAATATATGAGAGAAAAATAATGAGCGCTTAATGGTTTTATCGCAATATAAAAAATTATAATCTATAGAATTAATTTCAAAAAGCCAATAATAGCGGCCGCCAAAGATATGACTATAATAATTAATTGAATAGCAGCTCGTTTATTAATTTCGTCTCTTGATAGATCGAAGGTATCCCATATTTCTCTAAGGGGATCAATATAGCCTGCCAGTTCTTCGCAGAACTTTTCCTTTTCGGCATGAGAACCGTTAAAATGCTTTGCGACTGCAAATTCAATCTCTTTGATCTTTTTTAATTTATCAATATAACCGGGGATTTCGCTTCCAATAGGTATGTATTTGTAACGGCTTCTGAAATCTCTTATTATTGTTAAATAATAATCTACTGCAATCATTGAGGCGTCGAATTATGCGCGGCGGCAATGAGATTCCGCTTCTGAAAGGTGCGTTTCTTTTTCTATTAAGTTGTCGGTCGCTAAATAATGTGTAAGGTGAAAGGCTACATATCGCAATTCATTTATCGAGGGGAAGCTAAGGGCGTCATTTAAAATTTCAGCCTCTTTGCATTTATCTTCAGCTTTTCGGAATAATTCCTGTAGTTTAACGAGCCGTTCTTCTGGCATATATTAAACTTTATTTTAGTGAATATTTCCCTTGTTTAAGACTAAGATTGCCGCTCGAATATTTAGCGACCAAACTTTTTGCTAACTGCTCTGCGGAGCGTTTTCTGCCAAACAGAGCTCTAATTAAATTAAGAAAAAAACTAAACATAACTTTACCTTTTTAACGCTACATATGAATCAATCGCAAATATATGGCGGCACATTCCTAAAGTCAAGTGAAATGCTGGCATTAATGCGCATAAAAATGCCTTTCATAATGCCCCCGTACGTTCGTTACTAATATAGCGTTATTGATTTTGAAATACCTTAATTATATTTAGAAAAGAAATTAAATTTAAGGTTCTTATTAATCTTTATTGTTAAAAATGATTGAAAAATATAAACATGTCATATGGGATTGGAACGGCACAATCTTAAACGACGTAGAGCTTAGTCATAGCATTCTAAATGAATTATTAGCCGAATACAATATCCGAACAATCACGGTTGACGAATACCGGGAAGTGTTTTCAATGCCTGTGGAAGAATACTACAAAAACGTCGGGTTTGATTTTTCAGTAGAGTCTTTTGAAGTTCTTGGTAAAAAGTGGATTGACGGGTACGAAAGCAGAAAATATGGATGCGCCTTATATGAAGGCATTGAGCCAATATTGCAGAAAATAAACGATATGAATATCCGTCAGTCGATACTTTCGGCTTACTCGGACGACGTATTAAACGAATTAGTTGGGCATTATAAACTTACCGACTATTTTACGCATATACAGGGACTGGATAATATTTACGCCGCAAGTAAAATCGCCCTTGGCAAAAACCTGATTAAAAAAATTGGCGTTAATAAAGGCGAAGCCCTTATGATTGGGGATACTTTGCACGACTATGAGGTTGCAAAAGAAATCGGCGCGGACTGTATACTAATTGCCAACGGTCACCAAAGCAGACAAAAACTTGAAGCTGGAATTGCAAAGAATAACGACGTAAAAATAATTTCGTTTGCAGAAGATATTTTTAATTAAACAAATATACTATTTAACGCCTTATATAAGTGTGACATGCCTGCGAAAGCAGGCACTTAAAGCTCAACAATAGTCGGAGATTCCCACTTGCGTGGGAATGACATATTTTTTAGGTAGCTTCATTATGTCAACCGCCCAGATAAATTAATTAGATTATTCTTGAAATCGCCGATTGCATTTCGCCGCATAATCTGCTATGTTAAAATAATTAAAAATCACGGAAAGCAGACAGTAGTTGATTATAAGTTTGATAAGGGAAATCTATGAATAAAATGCTAATTATTGCTATTATGTTTTCTTCTTATTGCTTAGGCCAAGATTTGACGGCTACGGCAAAAAGGACTAATATTGAAAATGTCGTTTATATTGACGTTACAATAGCAAACCACTCTCCAGAAAATAAATATTTGCAATTATCATTTTGGGAAGTTGATGGGGTGATTGACTCCTTGGATTATTTGTTTGGCGCTGCTGACTCTGATTACATTGTAAATAAAATTTCATTTTGGCCAAAATATTTAATTAGCAAATCATTACCTTGTATGCCAGGAGACAAAGGAGGTTTTCCCCGATATAAGAATTATCCATTATTTGCGCTTGTCCCCACTAATGATTCGATAAAAATTGAAATTGAATTAAGCAGAATATTATCTAAAGCAGTCGAAAACGGCGAGTATATATTTGGATGTGATTTCCCATATATTAACAGTAAAAATTTTGAGAGCTTAATAAAACATTTTAACATTTCAGGAAAAGACATTTTATATTCTAAAAAAATACTTGTTAATATAACTTATGAAAAAACGCCTTATGAATGGATTTCCAGCGAAAAGAAAATCGAAAATATTGATAATGATTTTATTCTAAGACTCTTTCAAAACTGGGTATGGACGATTGTTAAGTAATATTAGGAATTAGGAATTCTTTCGTGCTCCCTGCATTGCCTTTAATATAGGGCGGCGCAGTCAAATCACGCTCTGAAAGTTGCGTTGCCTTCTCAACCGCTGACATAAAGCGCAGGTTAAAACCTACGCTACAAAAACATTATTTTAACGCTCTCAGTTTGGGAATGAATATCCAGATAACGAGCGCCGTAACAAACAGGATTGTAGCGTTAACTGCAACTGCTATCGGTTCGGAAAAATGCTCGGCTACAGCTCCAATAAATAAAGCTCCAAGCGTCATAGACCCGAAAAATGCAAGGCTGTAAAGAGCCATTACCCTGCCGCGTAATTTATCAGAAACCAACGTTTGTACAAATCCGTTTGCCATGTTTAATACCATAAGCGAAGATATGCCTATAAAGTATAACAGAACAAGCGTTAAAGGCAATTGCCGCAGGAACAGAAAGACCATTAAAAATATTGGGAAAGCAAACATTCCAAATGTTAACAGTTTGCCTTTAATTTTTAAATGGCTTACTGTGGCAATAAATAAGGCACCTGTTAAAGCGCCTGCGCCGCGCGCAGATTGTAGCAAACCATTAGTCGCAGCGTTGCCGTGCATAATATTAACAGCCCAGGCCGGAAATATTGTGGCAAATGCAATTCCGAAAAATCCAGTCATTGATATAATAACAATCAGCGTAAGTATCATTTTCTGTTCTTTAACTACGTAAACTATTCCTTCTTTTAATTCTTTAAAAACAGACTGCTGACTGGGAGCTATTTCCATTTTTTTCAGCTTCATCAATTTTAAAGCTATAATTACTCCAATAAACGAAACGCCGTTAATTGTAAAGCACCATGCTGGGCCGAATATTGCATAAACAACTCCGGCAATTGCAGGACCCACGGCCGAGGCTGAATTGAACATGGTTGCGTTTAGCGCAATTGCGTTAACTAAATCTTTGCGTTCTACCATTTCCAGCACAAACGCCATTCTTGCCGGAGAGTCGAATGCGTTTGTGACGCCCAGAAAAAACGCCAGAACAATTATGTGCCACGGCTGTATTATATGCAGAAATGTTAATGTGGCTAATATAACCGCAAGAATCATCATTGCAATTTGCGTAGCAATTAAAACGCTTCTGCGCGGAAATCTATCCGCTATAACGCCTCCGTACAGAGTAAACAGCAAAGCCGGTATTCCTGTGGCAAAGCCTACATAGCCTAAAAATATAGGCGAATGAGTAAGCTCGTAAATCAGATATCCCTGAGCGGTAGTCTGCATCCAGGATCCGAACAACGAAATCATCTGTCCCCAGAACCATAGCCTGTAATTAGGATATTTAAGAGCCGTGAAAGTTTTACGCCAGCTTATATCATTTTCTAACCGGGACTTTGAACCAAATAAACGCGTGAACCGAGTGAACAAATTATTAAAATCTCCTTAAGCTCTTATTCAGAAAATACGCTTTTTATAAAATTAAATTCGCTGTCCGTTAGCGGTTTATCAGCTCCGGCTAAATTAGCCTTTACCTGGGCTAAATTTCTAAAACCTGGAATTACGGTTCCCGTTTCTTTATAATGAAGCAGGTATTGTAACGCCGCCCGTGAAAGCTCATCTACAGACGAGCCAAATTTGGATTTTAGCTTTTCAATCTTCGGTTCAAGCTTAGTCAAATTTTCTACAGAAAAACGCGGAGCGCTTGCTCTGTGATCGCCCGGCTCAAATTTAGGAGGATTATTTTTGTTGTATTTGCCCAATAATAAGCCTTGTCCAAGAGGGCCAAAGGCAACAAAAGAGATTTTGTTTTCATCTATTAATTTGCGTGTTGGCGTTCCGTCTGCAATAATTCCGTCGTCCATTGCGCTTGCAGAGCTTTGTATCACTTCCGGTTTAACTCTTGGAATAAGTTTTACAAAGTCCTCGTGGCTGTAAGCCGATTGACCTATAACCCGGATTTTGCCTTCTTCTTTAAGTTTATAAATCACTTCAATAGCGTCGTCTAAAAACATATCGCCATCGCCAAAACCGCCGTGATGGAAATAGTAAATATCTATATAATCTCTTCTAAGGTTTATTAGCGATTGTTCGCACTGATGCCGTATATGCGCGGGTTCATAAGCGTGGCTTGCAGTGCCCTGAAACCAGCCGATCTTAGTCGATATAATAAATTTATTTGTTCTGTCGCCAAGTATTCTTGCAAGCATACGTTCCGCTCTGCCGTTGCCATAAACGTCGGCGTTATCAAAATGAGTGACGCCCTGCTCAATAGCATAATTAACGGCTTCGGCGACTTCATTTTCATTAACGTTAGCCCATCCGTTTTGAACTCCGTCCACCCAGTTAAGTCCGCCTAAAGTCCAGCAGCCAAGGCTGATTTCAGAAACTTCAACGTCCGTTTTCCCTATCTTTCGGTATTTCATAAAAGCTCTCCATTTATCCTAAATAATTATTTTCTTGTTTTATCTAACCACCTTGCAACATCTTTAGCAAAGTAAGTAATAATCATATCTGCGCCCGCTCTTTTAATAGCTATTAACGATTCAATCATAACGCGTTCTTCGTCAATCCATCCGTTTTGTCCGGCGGCTTTAATCATAGCAAATTCGCCGCTTACCTGATAAGCCGCGGTTGGAAGACCAAATTTTTCTTTCACGCGGTAAAGAATATCCAAATAAGGGCCGGCAGGTTTAACCATAACCATATCTGCGCCTTCGTCAATATCGCTTTCCACTTCTCTTACGGCTTCGTTTCCGTTAGCGCAGTCCATCTGATGAGAACGTCTGTCGCCAAAGGCCGGAGTTGATTCCGCAGCGTCTCTGAACGGGCCGTAATAACCTGAAGCAAATTTTGCCGCATAACTCATAATAGGAATTTTATTAAAGCCTTTATAATCGAGCGATTTTCTGATAGCGGCAATTCTTCCGTCCATCATATCTGATGGAGCGATCATATCGGCGCCCGCCTCAGCGTGCGAAATGGCTTCCCTTGCAAGAAGCGAAACGCTTTCGTCGTTTAATATTTCTTCGCCATTAAGAACTCCGCAGTGCCCGTGCGACGTATACTCGCATAGACAAACGTCGGTAATGACAATAAGGTTAGTAACGTTTTTCTTAATTGCGCGTATAGCCTGCTGGACAATTCCGTTTGGGCTGTATGCTTCCGAACCGACTTCGTCTTTATGTTCCGGGATGCCAAACAGCATAATTGCAGGTATTCCAAGCGAAGCTATTTCTTTACATTCTTCTACTAACATGTCAACCGACATCTGGAAATTGCCGGGCATAGATTTTATTTCTTTCTTTACGTTTTTACCAGGAACTACAAAAAGCGGAAGTATCAAATCGTTTTTACTTAATTCAGTTTCGCGTATCATATCCCTTACAAGCGGGTTGTAACGGAGTCTTCTAAATCGTTTAGTGGGATAATTTGCCATAATATTTCTCCTTAAATATAAATTTTAGTCTATTAGTCTGACTGCTTTATTAAATACATCTTCAGAGTTCTTAACGCAGTCGCCTACCGAAATGCCGCCTCTGAAATTACCGCTTATAATCAGACCCGGATTTTCCTTTTCAAACTGGTCAAAGTATTTCTCGTGTTCAATATATCCAATGTTATATTGAGGAATCGCTTTGCTCCAATATCTGTAAGCGGTATAATAAGGCTGTTCGGTTATCTTCATAATTGAATTAAATTCGGCTATAACCTTTTTAATAATTACCTGTTTATCCATCGAAAAAATTTCAGGCGATCTTGCTCCGCCTACAAACAAAGTGAAGGATGCGGAATCGTCAGGGGCTCTGTTAGGAAAAATTACCGAGCTCCATATTGCGCCTAAATACGATTTCCTTTCTTTTGCCGGAATAAGATATCCAAAACCGTCAAGCGGTCTGCCTATTACATTTTTTTTGTAACCAAGATACAACGCTAAAGTTGCGGGATAATAAATATCGTTCAAATGATTAACCAAATCTGCGTTATATTCTTTAAATATTTCAGACGCCTGATAAGCCGGGATAGTCGATATTATTATATCGCACTTTATCACGTCCGTCTGGTTAGCGTTGATAAAAGTTATTTTATATTGTTCGCCGTCCTTTTCAATTGATTTAACCTCGGCAAAATACGTAATTTTTCCGCGCAGTTTGTTAGCAAGCGCTTTAGGGAACGCCTGCATGCCGGATTTAAACGAAAACATTTTAGCCGCCTGCTTAGATTTTTCGGCGCGTTTGCTTCTTTCGCGTATTCCCTGAATTGTTCCTTTAATCAATCCGCCGTATTTTTCTTCAAGCTCATATAGTTTTGGAAAAGCCGATTTTACGCTAAGGTCTTCCGGATTTCCGGCATAAACTCCCGCTACAAACGGGTTGATTGCATAATCTAAAAACTCGCGTCCCAAGCGCCGTTCAACAAACTGAGCTATGCTTTGGTAATAACCTTCTTTTGATCTTCCGATAAATGGTTCGCCAAACAGCCGGAGTTTGCCTTTGAATGAAAATAATTTCGTCTCTAAAAGCGCTTTGGGCGTCATAGGCAGCGGGTGAAGTTCTTCGTTTCTTAAAATATATCTTTTACCGCCTTCTTTATTGGCATAAACCATTTCATCAGTTAGACCAATTTCGTCGACTAATTGTTTAATCAGCGGCGAAGTTTCTAAACCGCTGTTTGGACCTTTATCAAACAGGAAGCCTTTTTCTACGGAGCTCTCCATAGAGCCTCCGGCCTCTTTATTTTTTTCCAAAACAGTTACGTCGTATCCGTTTTTATGCAGCAGATAAGCCGTAGATAGTCCTGAAATTCCAGCTCCGAGGACAACTATTTTTTTACTCACAATATTTCTCCAAATTAACTCCCCTTCTGCAATTTATCTTTTATAATTTCTGTTAACGCTTCAATAAATAATTCTGAATCGTTTAACCCCTGCATTACAATATAATTTTCAATTCCGGCTTTTTCTGAAAGTTCGCGGTATTGAATATTCAGCTCAAATAGCGTTTCTAAATGATCCGAAACAAAACTGATTGGAATAATCAGCAGAGATTTTTCGCCCTGCGCGGCTAATTCTTCTATCATTGTTTTGGTAGATGGAGTAAGCCATTTTACGGGGCCGACTTTGCTTTGGAAGCATTCGCAGTATTTGTGCGAATTATTCCGTTGCTTCATTACTAATTCAACCGTCTTTTTTATCTGCCCGCTGTATGGATCTCCTTTTTTTACATAACTAACCGGAGTTCCGTGCGCGCTAAAAACCAACTGGACGCCGTTTCTTTTTTCTTCCGGAAATAAAAGCAGGGCTTCGTCAATTCTTTTGTTTATAGAAGCCGCGTATTTTTCGTTATCAAAATAATCGTTAATATAAACTAATCCCTGTTTATTTCCAGTGTAAACTCTGGTCCATTCGTTAAATGAAGAACCAGTAGTTGAAACAGAAAAATGCGGGTACAAAGGTAATAAAAAAACTTTATCAAAACAGCCTTCTTCAACTATTTTTGCAGTTTCGGCTGTAAGCGGCTTCCAGTATCGCATAGCAATAAAAACGTCCGCGTCGTATCCTTCTAACTTCAAAGCTTCTTTTAGAGCCTTTGCCTGAAGTTCCGTCCAGCAGATAAGAGGCGAACTTCCGCCGATAAGCTCGTATTCCTTTATTATTTTAGGCGCGCGTTTTTTTGCTATAAATTTTGATAAACGGTTCTGAAACGGGAGTTTAAAAATATCCCGGTCGTTAAACAAATTTGCTAAAAAAGGCTCGACTGCGTTAAGAGAATCCGGTCCGCCTAAATTAAATAATACTATTCCGGTTTTGGCCATATAAAAATATTCCTTTATACCGTTCTTGAATACCTTGCGTTATCCTGTTGCCGTTCAATATATCCGTCAAAATTAATAGCCGCATTTCTGATTAACAGCTTTCCCATTCCTTTAATTGTAATTTTGCTATCGGAAATTTCAACTAAATTATCTTTAACCATTTCTTCTAAATTTATCAGGGCGGTTTTGAAATATTCTTTAAAATTAATTTTAAATTCTTTTTCTATTTCAGGGATGTCTAATTCAAAATTACACATAAGCTGAGAAATTACTTCGCGCCGCAGAATATCGTCGTCGCTGAGCAAATAGCCTTTCATAACCGGGATGGTTTCGTTATCTAAGGCGGAAAAATATTCTTTTTCAGTTTTGTAATTTTGCGCATAAATCCGATGAAGCTGGCTTATTGAAGTTACTCCCATAGCGTATAAATCGGTTCCAGCCTTAGCGCTATAGCCCTGAAAATTGCGGTACAGTTTTTTTTCGCGCTGCGCAACCGCAAGTTCGTCTTCCGGTTTTGCAAAATGATCCATACCAATAAAAACATATCCGGCAGAAGTAAGTTTTTCGATCGTCATTTTTAGCAGTTCAAGTTTCTCTTCAGGCGACGGCAAATCTTCCGCATGTATAAGAGCCATATGTTTTTTTAACCACGGCAGATGAGCAAAGTTAAAAACTGCAATTCTATCTGGCGAAATATCTATTACTTTATCAAGCGTTGAGGCAAAAGACTCAATCGTCTGAAACGGAAGTCCGTACATTAGATCGAGATTGATGCTGTTGAACCCAAGCTCTCTTACCCAGGCGACCGCCTGCCTTGTAATGTCTTCCGGCTGAATTCTATTAACCGCTTTCTGCGTTTTTTCGTTAAAATCCTGTACCCCCATGCTGATGCGGTTAAATCCGCCATTCCTTAATGCGCTAAGATGTTCTTTCGTAAGTTCGCGCGGGTCAATTTCGCAGCCGTTTTCGGCGTCTTCTTTAAACTCAAAATTTTTATTTATATATGCTATCAGGTCTGATATTTCGCCGGGCAAAAGATGCGTAGGAGTTCCGCCGCCCCATTGCAGCTGGGAGACTTTTCTATCGGGCAGAATATAAGTCCTTATAAGATCAATTTCTTTTTTCAAATATTTTATATATTCTTTAATTCTTTCCCTGTTGCGGGTAACAAGCATATTGCATCCGCAGAAATAACAAAGCGTATCGCAAAACGGCAGATGATAATAAAGAGACAAATCCGGCAGATTATTACCGTAATTTGTTTTAATCACTTCGTCTAAAAAATTTTCGTGAGTAAACTGCTCGTTAAAATGCGGAGCCGTTGGATAGCTTGTATAACGCGGACCCGGTCTATCGTATTTTTTTATTAAATCTAAATCAATTTCCTGCATAATAAATCCTGCTTCTTTACCGCGTAATTAATGATATTTTTTGCTTTCTTCTTTAACAAAACTTACAAGCGTTTTTACTTTCTCCGGATCGGTATCTGGCAGTATGCCGTGACCGAGATTAAAAATATGTCCCTCTCCGTTGCCGAAAGATTTTAATATTTTTTTCGCTTCCTTTTTTATAGCGTCGTTATCGGCGTAAAGGATGCATGGATCCATATTACCCTGTAGGGCGGTTTTGCCTTTTAAGGTTTTCTTTGCTTTATGCAAGTCCATAGTCCAGTCCAATCCCAAAACGTCGGCTCCTGTTTTTGCAAGGCCGTCTAATTTATAATGGACTCCCTTAGAAAAGACAATAACGGGTTCTCCGTTTCGTTTAATTTTAGATATTACTTTTGAAATATATTCCAGCGAAAATTCCTTAAATGCGACCTGCGTTAAAACTCCGCCCCAGGTATCGAATATTTGCACTGCGTTTACTCCGGCTTCAATCTTTGTGGAAAGATAATCCGCCGCGGCGTCTGCAAGTTTATCAAGAATAAAATGCGCAAGTTTCGGGTCGTTATAAATCAGCGACTTTACATTGTCAAAATTCTTTGAGCTTCTGCCTTCTACCATATAAGTAAGCAGCGTCCAAGGCGAACCGCAAAAACCGATTATCGGTACGCGGTTGTCTAATCCTTTTTTTGTCAGAGCCACGGCTTCAAGAACATATTTCAAATCTTTTTCGGGAGTTAATTCTTTCAGCTGTTTAGCGTCGTCCCACGAGCGAATTGGTTTGGGAAAAACAGGCCCTTTCCCTTCAAGCATTTCAAGAGGCATTCCCATAGCTTCGGGGATTACAAGAATATCCGAAAAAATTATTGCGGCGTCTACGCCAATAATATCGACAGGCTGAATAGTTATTTCGGCTGCAATTTCGGGAGATTTGCACATTGTAAGGAAGTCGTACCTTTCCCGTATTGCCCGGTATTCGGGCAGATAGCGGCCTGCCTGGCGCATAATCCATATGGGCGTTCTTTCAACGCTTTTTTGTTTGCAGGCTCGTATAAATAAATCGTTTTGTAGTTTTGACAATTTAATCCTTAAGTCTACTTATATAGACTTTTAATTTTATATTCTGTTCGTTCCTGAGTAATAATCCTTAATCGCCTGGATTAACCCGTTCATGTTCTGTTCTTTAGGAATTATCTGAACGCTAACTCCTTTGCCTTTAACTGCGGCTTTTGTAGTAGAACCAATAACCGCAACTGTAAAATTAGCAAAATATTCCACAGGATTATTAACATTTTTAATACGCAGAAAGTTGTTAAACGTAGAAGGCGAAGTAAAAATTATCAAATCGGGGCGTATATCTTTAATTATAGCCAAATTTTTTGTTATAGTTTCAGCAGGCGGAATCCCGACGTTGTAAACTTCGGCAGTTTTAATAAACGCGCCTTCTTTTTTTAATCCTTCCGGCAAATCGTTTTTTGCAAGCGCCGAACGGGGAATAAATATAGTCTTATCTTTAACGCCGCGGCGCGCAAGAGCTTCAATTATCCCCGCTCCGCTGAATTTTTCCGGGATAATGTTTACCGGGATATTATGCTTTTTGCATTCGTCAGCCGTTTTAGAGCCGGAAGTTACAATAAGATAATCTGAGTAGTTTAGTTCTATATTCAGTTTTATTACTCTTTCGGCAAACATTCCTACAGCGTTTACAGAAGCGAATATAATAATATCGAATCTTTTTTCTAAAACAATTGCGTCAAACTCCGCCCAGCTTTCAGGCGGAAGTATGTCAATTACGGGGAACGAATATACTTCGGCTCCGGCTTCTCTAAGCTGATTTAGCGCGTCCTGCGATTGCTCGGCGCTTCGGGTTAATAATATTTTTATTCCGTTTAGGTTGTCTGTTCTATTCATATTTTTTATCGTTGTTATGTTTCCCATGAGATGCCATTATCGCTTAAAATTTTACCGGTATTTGCGTCAATGAGCAAGCCTCTTCCGCGCGCGCCAGCGCCATTATCAAAATTTTCCAATATATTTTCTATCGACCAAACATATGTTTTAAATCCGCCATGCCAATGAAAGCGTATCCGCCATTTCTCTATGCCAGGTTCAAACCCGGCTTTTAATGCAATTTGTCTGGCTTTTTCTTCGTCTATATTAAACCTGCCTTTTATGGGGTCTGATTTTATATCAGGGGCTCCATACGCATGTTCTTCATCAATATTGCCGAAAGAATCAATTTTGAATGAAATCCCT
>DBTY01000046.1 GCA_002307295.1 Ignavibacteriales bacterium UBA1304 | reverse complement strand
TTACACAAACTATTTTACACTCCCCATACGCACGCCAGTTGTTAGATTAAATGCTCCAAGCTCATTTGAATAAGTTAAATATAAAGCGTTAATTCTTTCTTTGTAAGTAAAATAATTACTTAACTTTGCCGTATCCGACCATACGTTTTCCGCATTCAAATAATCAAGCGCATTATAATTTAGCCCCTTATCCCTAACAGTAAAATTATATCCGGTTTCAAATTTTCCAACGCCGGTTGGCTTTACATAATTTAATTTTACTATATAGTTTTTTGTATCTGAGCTGGTTCCATTTTTATGCATATCTAAATAATTCCGATTGCTATAATTGAGATTCATATTTGAATTAGAAGGCGCGCTTATCTTAGTGTATAAAGCGTCTAACGTAAGCTCTTCTCCTTTTTTCTCAAATTTTTTCTTATAAAAACCATATAGAGAAAGATTGTCGTTGTCATTTTCGCTATGATCATTTCTTGCATAATCATATTGCTCTATAAGCATATTATTGCTAATTACATTTCCTAAAACATTATCATTCTTTGAATTTCTCTTATCATAGCGCGCAGTAATTGTAATTGAGTTATTAGCGTTTACGTCATAATCCATACCGAGTCTGAAAGAACCGGACAAGCTATTGCTTTTACTTTCGCCCGTAGATGACTGTTCATAAAAATCCGCGCTTTTATAATTATATCTGCTATAATCGTTCGAACCTGTAGACTCATACGATGATCCATAAAAAGAGCCGAATAGATTCAGCTTATTCTGTTTATAATTTAAGCTTAAACCGCTTCTATAAAATTTATCCGTGCCAAAATTAACATTTGCCAAACCGCTGAAACTATCAAATTTATTTTTGCGTGAAATAATATTCAGAATAAACGAGCTTCCCTCGGCGCTTTCTTTAGCGGAGGGCGAAGTGACTACTTCTACTTGTTCAGCCATTGCGGCTGGCATTTGCGCCAGCATATCTGTTGGCATTTCATACGGATGACCGTCCATCTGTATTGTAACCGATTGACCATGCACGGTTATTGCGTTTGATTTTGGATCAACTTCTACAACTCCAGAGTTTCTTAACGCGTCAGTCAGCGTTCCAGTCCCTTGCGGCACCTGATCGATATTTATAACTTTTTTATCCGCCTTGAACTCAACCATTGGCCTTACGGATTGAATTACAAGCTCCGGCATTTCGTATGCAGTAGCTCGTAGCTTTATCTGCCCTATTTGCGATGAAGATTCAAGCGAAACCGAATCTATTACTTTTGTCTGATATCCTACTCGAGATACTTTTATACGCACATTTTTATTGGGGATTTTTGTAATATCGAACATTCCTTTTACATCCGTAGCGCCGCCGCCTATATTAGTATTTTCAGTTCTTGATAAGACTAAAATATTTACTCCCTGCAAAGCTTTACCGCCTGACGAATCGACAATGTATCCGGTTAATTTATAAGAGTTAGCTCCCTTTTGCGCAAAAGATATATTGCTTAATAATAAAAGACCAATAATCACCGTAAACAAACTTTTCATTACTCCCTCATTTATTTAATTTATAACATTTTCAACTACTAAATCAGAAATGCCGTCTTGACGACTGCCAAAATCAGTCATCTATTATTTTCCTGTCAGCGCTTCTTGTGGATATTAAAGCGCTGAAAGCGCGTTCTTCTCCCCTCGGCTTTGCAAGAAATTTTATTTTAATAAATAACTATCGTCTGGCGGCATTTCAATAATATTTTAATCTTAAAGTATTTGCATTATTTATCTAATACCCCATCCCGTCTGCTGATTTTCCTTCTATCATTTCTTGAGGATTGGTTTATTTGAAATTTTTCTGATCTTGAGTTACTTCTTGATGTAGAAACATCGTTTTTCTTTTCATTTTTTTTATAATACCGTTCTATAGCTCTTTGCGCGCTTTCTACAATTTCCCTGTCTTTTGTTTTCCCAATTGCAGACTTAAGATCTTTCATTCCTTCTTCAATGCTTCCCATTTTTATTTTTAGTTTTCCCATATTAATTAGAAAAGAAAGCTTTTCAGGATGTTTTTTATAAAGAATCGAATAATCGCGGCAGGCGGCTTCATAGTCATGCGTATTATGTTCTTCATTGCCCGCTTTGTTTTCTAAAGCAAAAGTAATGGTTGTATCCGCCATATATGCTTCATCAAAAAGTTTATTTTCATTATCTACGCTTCTCATTTTGCTACTAATACACTCAACCAGTTTATATATGATTTCTTTAATATCGTAATTTAAAGCTTTTAATTTCTTACAGTCGTAAAGCGACCTGTTAAAATATTCAATTTTACGACCATCTTTTCCATAAGCGGCAAGATTGCAATAAATGTTGCAACGCATTAAATACGCCTGAACAAAATCCTGTTTAATATGAACAGCCATATTCAAATCGTTTATAGCATTTTCATCTTGCATTAATAAATAATGCCATATAGCTCTCGAATAAAATAATTTTGGATTATTTGGATTGCGTTTTATAGCATCATCAATCATCGCTATCTCATTTGCTATTTTATCTTTAGCGTCGCTTTTATCGCTCATAAGCCGCCCTTCGCACCATGTATAAGCAGTCAGAAACGAAAAAGATTTTTGTAATAACCCGATATAGTTTGTATCAACAATCTCAATTTTTTTCAGATTAGCGCTTATTACTTCCGGATTATCATAATCAGTATTCATGCTTATGCTTGCAAGACGGAAATATGATTTTTCATCTTGCGGATTTGCATTTATAGATTGCTCAACGTAACTTTTTGCCGACTTTATATTTCCTGCGACAAAAGCTTTAGCGCTTTCATCAATTAATTTAGAGCTACTATTTTGGCACCCTGCCATAGCCATAATAAATAACGAGATTAAGCAAATGCAACTCTTAATAAATACAATCTTTTTCATTTTAACGCTCCCTGTTGATTAGCTTTTAGTTTACTTTTATCTATGTTATTAACTTTGACTTTACCAGTTAAAATCATTTCCGCTTTATCGCCCATTGTTCCAGTAACGTAACTTCCATCAGCTTCTAGACTAAGCCGTCCGTAATTAGATAATTGCACATAAGCGTTTTTTGTTTTTGATATAAAAACTAAAGCGTTATCCTTTGCAAATATATTCGCTTTTGTAAAGCTGCATATAGCGCTGTTAACTAACGAAGAATCAGTCGCCGTTATGTTTATCGTATCAGCTGTAATGTTTTCTAATTCAACTATGCTGCCACAATAAGCAGAAACTGATTTTATATCCTTAACGCTAATTGTAACGTTAATTACTTGCCCATACTTTGATAAATCAACGCCTGATGATATTATAACTTTATCTCCGTATTTTTCGACAGATGTATACTTAAAAATTAGGTTCTCCGGTCCTTCTATTTCTATTTTATTAAAATCGCCTTTATAAATAGTCGCATTGTACTTCCCTTTTATTTCAATTACGTTGAAATCAGAAAAATTACTTTCCAACCTGTTTGTTTTTGCTCCCGGCGCGGAGGGAACTCTGTTTACTTCTATTTTCTTTTCCAGAACTACTTTTGCAACAGTTAAAGTAACTAAAATAAAACCGAACAAAATGAGTAGTATTTTATTTGTTAATTTCATTTTCATTTTTGCCTCCGCTGTTTTTATAGCCATTGTACAATGCCTTTATATCGCTTAAATTCATTGATAAAAGGTCCATTGTTTTAAATATATTTTTTAATTCATTATTTATAAAATTTTCAGATAAGTATTTTTTAGCATTAGCGCGACCTTCGTCGGTAACAAAAAAACCAATACCGCGCTGGTTCGAGATTATTTCTCTTTCCTGTAAAAAAGAAAAAGTTCTCATAATAGTATTAGGATTCACTTCAACCGTAACCGCCAGTTCTCTTACAGAAGGAATTCTATCCCCAGCTTTCCATTCATTGGAAAGGATTTTGCCGCAAATAATTTCGGCAATCTGTAAATAGATCGGTTGAGAGCCGCTAAATTCCATCAGCCGCCTCTGTCTCTTTTAACCTTAAATAACCTACAACTAACAAAGCCAATGGTAAAACACTCACTGTAACAAATCTGATTACCGAAGCTAGATCCTTTGTATACTCGATGCTGTTTACGCTTAAAACATATGAATATTTTGTACCTATTATATAAGTAAATGGATCCAATACAGTTGAATAAAACATATAAATAATTCCATACATGGCAATTATCATAGTTAAAGTTTTTATAAACTCTAATTTTCTAAAATAAACCGCTCCAAAAAAGAAATACGCCTGCAAAGGGAAATAATAGCTCAAGACTAAAACTAATTGAGCATATGTGTAATGGTTCATTATTGAGCTCATACTTTTACCGGGAAGACTGAGAACCTTCAACAGCTCTACTATTATTGAAGCTGTTGATATCGCCGCAATACTCATTATTATTAAAACAAACGTGGAGTAAATATATTTCACCAAATATTTTTCCAATACTGAAGCCGGTATCATTAAATATTCAATTTTCTTTTGGCTTGAATCGAGCTCCTTAAAAACAGAAGATGTTATTGCCAGACAATAAAATACTGCAGCGGCAGGATATACAAAATAATGCTTTATGTAAACGGACATGTGTATATAGCGCCAGACATAATCCCAACCCAGGAACAACAGCGTCAAAGCTGCGCCCATAATTAAAATGCTTAGTTTATTCAGTATCAGCTCGCGAACAAAAAGGAGTATAAAGCGTTGCAGATCAAAGTGTTTTTTCATTATCAACTCCTTTTGAAAAAAATGCGGCAAATTTTTCTTTTTGCTCCAGAACGGCGTTAAACAGCATTTCAATATCAATTTCGTTTTCATCATTGCTGTATTTTTCTTTTTCTGCAAATACAGCATAACCGCCCAAAGTTTTTTCGCAATATAAAATATCGTTTGCATTCGGTTCTTTTTGTAAGAAACAGAGAGAAAGTTTATCGCCTGTATCGGCAAGCGATTGATTAAATATAACGCCGCCCGCTTCAAGAATAATAATTGAATCAATTAAATTCTTTACGTCGCGCGCCTGATGAGTAGAAAGCAAAAATACTTTTTCTTCATTAATTGACTCAGCTAAAAGTTTTCTGAATATGCTTTTTGAAGGGATGTCTAATCCGTTTGTCGGTTCATCTAACAGCAGAATGCGGCTTTCAGCGGCTAACGCAAACGCAATAGCAAATTTTTTCTTTTGCCCAAATGATAAAGAAGATAGTTTAACTGCAAATGGGATTTCAAATTTCACCAAATATTCGTCAAATTTTGTTTTATTAAATCTGTTGTAGAATACAGAATAAATTTCAAAATATTCGTCCATTTGCATATCCGGCAAATAACAATTTTCTGGTAAAAAATAAATATCCTGTAATATCGCCGGATCGCGTTCGATTATTTTAGCGCCATCAAGCAATAGCTCCCCTTTGGAAATGTGAAGCAGTCCCGAAATTATTTTTAGCAGCGTAGTTTTTCCGGCTCCGTTCTTCCCCAATAGCCCATATATATTGCCCGGCTTCAGTTGCAAATTGAGTCCGTCAAATAAAAGCCCTCTTTTTTTATAACCAAAATTCACATCCTTAATTTCGATCATCTTAGCCTCTGTTTTAGTGTACTACTTAACTAATACACTCAAACATAAATAATATTTTCTCTCTTGTCAAGAAAATATTTCTACTTTTTAATATTTTTTTATTACATAATAATCGACTATAACAAATTGTTATTCCCGCATAAGCTGCAAATGAAGCTGAATAATTGCTTCTTGTTTTAACAGACTAACTTCGTTTTGTATATCATTAGCGCGATGCTGTTTTACAGAAAAACAAAATTAGTTTTAGCATATTTAATTCTATAGGAACTTTTCTATCTAAAATGGAATTCTTATCATATAGACTTAGAGGCTTATAATTTTACAACGAGATGGAGAAATGATAATGATAAAGAGACGTTTTATAACAAGGCAAGTATTTTCTATTGCTCTTATAATAATCGGATTGAACTTCACGCTGTTTTCATATCCGACCGGCATGACTGGCCGAACTTTGAAATCGGGAACCGTAGGCTGTTTTTGCCACGGGAATGCAAATCCTTCCGTATCAGTTACAATTGGAGGGCCGGCAACTCTATCTCCAAAGCAAACCGGATTATATACAGTTACAATAGTTAGCGGAGCCGCTGATCGGGCCGGTGTTGATATTGCAGCATCTAACGGAATCCTAGGGATATTCGATGCAAACCTACAATTGCTAAACGGCGAGCTTACGCATAACAGCGCAAAAATTTTTACAAACCAGAAATACGTTTTTAATTTCTATTATACTGCTCCAGATATTACCGGCATTCAAACAATTTACGCCTCAGGCGTCAGCTCTAAGACTCAATGGAATTTTGCGCCAAACTTTTCAGTGAATGTAACTCAGGCGACCAGCGTAACAATTACAAATCAGCCGGGCTCAGTTTTGCTTTTGCAAAATTATCCAAATCCGTTTAATCCAAGCGCCAAAATTAAGTTTACAATTCCATACAAAAGTTTTGTTACGCTAAAGGTCTATGACGCATTAGGTTGCGAAGTAAGAAATTTAATATCTTCCGAAAAAAACAGCGGTCAATATGAAGTTGAGTTTAATGCTTCAAACTTATCTAGCGGAATTTATTATTGCAGATTACAAGCCGACAATCTTGTTAAAACAAACAAAATGTTACTTTTAAAATAATTAATAAAAAATCCCGGACGAGCATAATACAAAACCGGGATTTTTTTATTTAATTACTATTCTAAATCAGAAATTAGTCCAGTTCATTATTAAGAAATTTCTCATAAGAGCCTAAATCAAGGAACCCGTGTCCTGATAAGTTAAACAGGATCGTTTTCTTTTCGCCGGACTCTTTGCATTTAAGAGCCTGTTCAATAGCTTCTTTAATTGCATGAGAACTTTCAGGAGCAGGCACAATGGCTTCCGCCTGAGCAAAAAGCTGAGCGGCTTTGAAAATGTCCAATTGGTCGTAAGCCGAAGCGCCGATAATTCCTTCGTGATATAAGTGCGAAACAATTGGCGAAGCGCCATGATATCTCAAACCGCCTGCATGAATGGAAGGAGGAATAAAATCGTGTCCCAGGGTATACATTTTCATCAAAGGAGTGAATCCGGCTTCGTCTCCAAAATCATATTCAAATTTTCCTTTTGTTAATGTTGGGCAAGAACTTGGTTCAACGCCAATAATTTCAAGATTCTTTTTTGCGCCGCTTAATTTATCCTGCACAAACGGAAAAGCGATGCCTGCAAAATTACTGCCGCCGCCAACGCAGCCGATAACAACATCCGGATACTCGTCAATAAGCTCCATCTGAATTTTAGCTTCCTGCCCAATAATTGTCTGGTGCAGCATAACATGGTTTAATACGCTGCCAAGGGTATAATTAGTGTCGTCTCTTTGTACGGCAACTTCAACAGCTTCGCTGATTGCAATGCCAAGCGAACCGGGAGAATTAGGATCTTTAGCTAAAACGTTTCGTCCAGAGTTTGTAAGGTTTGTAGGGCTTGCATGAACAGTTGCGCCAAACAATCCCATAAAAGTTTTTCTATAAGGTTTTTGCTCATAACTAACCTTAACCATAAACACTTCGCAGCCCATATCAAAATGCTTACAAGCTAAAGCCAACGAACATCCCCACTGCCCTGCGCCGGTTTCAGTAACAAGATTTTTAATACCCTGTTTTTTATTGTAGTAAGCCTGAGGTATTGACGTATTAGTTTTATGGCTGCCAGTTGGGTTTGCGCCTTCATATTTAAAATAAATTTTAGCCGGAGTATCAAGAACTTTTTCAAGGTTAGACGCTCTGATCAACGGAGTGGGTCTGCTTAATTTATAAAGATCCTGTACTTCGTCAGGAATCTCAATGTAGCGTTCGCCGCTCATTTCCTGTTCGATTAATTCTTTTGCAAAAATTGGCGTAAGATCTTCTGGAACGACCGGTTGTTTTGTTGCCGGATGAAGCGGAGGAGCCATTGGAGTAGGTAAATCAGCTAATATGTTATAATAGTGAGTTGGACTTTTCGATTGATCAAGGAAAACAATTTTGTTTTTAGACATCTGAACCTCCATTTAATTTATATATTTTTAATAGATTGCCGCTTAATGAGGTTCACGACTTTATACGAAAAAGCCGTGAACAGTTTTAACCATCCACGGCTTTGTTATTTTTAAATTTATTTTTTTAAACCTGGGGATGGAGAGTATTGCTCTGCCACCACCAATAATTATTCGTTATACTATATTGTTTTTCAATTTTCATAAATTAAATTTATGACTAAGAATCAATAATATCAATACTTAAAATAATTTTTTTTAAGCTATTTTTGTTAATTATTAATATTATATTTCATTGTAAAACAAAAGGATAAGAGTTAATAAATTGAAAAAAATAATTATTGCGTCAAAAAACCCCGTCAAAATTGAGGCGGTAAAGTTAGGATTTCAAAAAATGTTCCCGACTGAAAATTTTAAATTTGAAGGCGTAGCCCCTCTTTCAGGGATTAGCGACCAGCCGATGAACACCAAAGAAACTCTGTTCGGCGCAAAGAACAGAGTACAAAACGCATATAAGTTTAATAAGGCTGCAGATTTCTGGGTTGGCATAGAAGGCGGAGTTGAAGAAATTTATAACGAATATGAAGCCTTTGCCTGGGTTGTTATCAGCGATAATAAAAAAGAAGGCAAGGCGAGAACCGGGACTTTTTTCATTCCTGAAAAAGTTGCGGCTCTTGTTAAAACAGGGAAAGAGCTCGGCCAGGCAGACGATATAGTATTTGGATTAGTCGATTCAAAATTAGATAATGGCGCGGTTGGAATACTAACCAGAAACGCCACAGACAGAACTAAATATTATTCTGAAGCTGTTGTTTTAGCGTTAATTCCTTTTCTTAATCCGGAACTTTATTAATCAGAACCCGCTAAATGATTTTTCTATTCAACGCTAATGATTGAGCCAGTTGTTTAGAATTTGCGATCCCTCCTGGGTCATATATGATTCAGGATGGAATTGTATTCCTTTAACGTCATATTTATTATGCTCAATTGCCATAATAATATTATTTTCATCAATTGCGGAAATCTTTAATTCATCCGGAATATTATTTTTATCGACCGCCCATGAGTGATACAGCCCCACGCTAATGCCATCAGGAATATCGTAAAACAAATAATTATTATTGTCAATAATACTAAGCGTTGTTTTAATTCCATGGTTCGCCCGCTCCAGATTGAATAATTTTCCGCCATAAAACTCGGCTATAGCCTGATGACCAAGACAGACGCCGAGAATGCTTTTTGAGCTTTGGTATTCGGCAATTACCTCTTTCAAAATCGGCGCGTCTAAAGGAACCCCGGCTCCGGGAGCCAAAAGTATTTTATCGTTATTCGCCGCTTCTTCCAACACATTCATATCATTTTGCACAATAGAAAATTCACAGTCTGCGTTATAGGATAAAATTTCTATTAAATTGAAAGTAAATGAATCAAAATTATCGACAACCAATACCCGGATTTTCATATTTTTAGTAACTTTGCATATGATAAAATATAAATTAAATGTATAACAAAAACGATACAATCGCAAAAATGAATATGTATGGAAGCGAAAAGATTCCATTCTTATTCATAATTGATTTCGAAATGAAAACGCCGCTTCTTTTCCTTTTAGACGAAATTAAAGACGAAGAGCTGAAGTATAATTTTAACGGACAAGGAAATTCAGTAGAGAACAAATCTTTGTCAAAAGAAATTATTCTAAATAAATTCCCAATTTCATTTGAAGAATATGCGGATAAATTTAACATCGTTCAAAAGAATATTAAAATAGGCAATTCTTATCTGCTTAATCTGACTGCGCCGACAGAGATCAAAATTAATTTATCCCTTGAAGATATTTATTTATATAGCAAAGCCAGGTACAAAATCTTTTATAAAGATAGATTTGTGTGTTTCTCTCCAGAAACGTTTATGAAAATCAACAATGGCAAAATAACCTCATACCCAATGAAAGGCACGATAGAGGCTTCAGTTCCCAATGCGGAAGCAAAAATACTAAACGATCCCAAAGAGACGGCAGAGCATTATACGATTGTCGATCTGATAAGAAACGACTTGAGCATTGTCGCTAGAAATATTAAGGTTGAAAAGTTCCGATACATTGACGTAATTAAAACCAACGTTAAGGAATTGCTGCAGGTAAGCTCAATTATCTCCGGAGATTTAGAAGAAAATTATAATAACCGGATTGGCGATATCGTCTTTGCTCTTTTACCTGCCGGTTCAATTACAGGAGCCCCAAAGAAAAAAACTATAGAAATAATTTTAGAAGCTGAAAAATATGAGCGCGGTTATTACACAGGCGTTTGCGGCATATTCGACGGCATTAATTTAGATAGCTGCGTAATGATCAGGTTCATTGAACAAACAGGCGATAAACTTATATATAAAAGCGGCGGCGGAATTACCGCATTCAGCGACGTATTAAGCGAATACAACGAACTAACGGATAAAGTATATGCGCCAATTGATTGAAACAATTAAAATTAAAAATAGAACCGTTCACAACATTGAATATCACAACAGACGTTTTAACAAAACCCGAGAAGAATTATTTGGCATAACAGATTATATTGAACTTAACGAAATTATTGCAATTCCTGATGATTTAAGCGACGCGGCACATAAAGCCAGAATCATTTATTCTAAGGAAATAGAATCCATAGAATTTATCCCTTACAAACCAAAACAGATTTCAACTCTGCAAATTGTAGAGGCGCCTCAAATCGATTACAGCTATAAATACAAATGCAGAGAGATATTCGATCAATTGTTAAAAAGCGCGGTATCAGATGAAATAATAATCGCACAAAATGGATATATAACCGACACAAGTTTTTCTAATCTTGTCTTTTTCGACGGGACAAAATGGATATCGCCTTCCACATATTTATTAGATGGAACAATGCGTTCGTCTTTGATAGATTCAGGAGAAGTAAGCTGCGAAGAAATCAGAATAAGCGACCTTAAACTTTTCAAAGGAACTAAATTAATAAACGCAATGTTAAATTTATCAGGTAGTCCATTAATAAAAATGGATAGTATAATATAACGCATAAAATACGTACAGCTCATGTAAAGAAAACCCGGATTTTAAGGGTAGTTTCCAAGCTGTATCAATTTAATGTTTTTGGTCGTATATTATTATAAGTATAAAATTATTTACAAATCTATATTCATGCCTGACCTTTTCCTAACCGCCTGAATGTTGAAAAAGAGAGCTTTTATGCAGAATATGTATCATACGTTTCATATCCCAGTAATGGGAACGGGGCATTCTGTAGATACCCCAATACGCGTTGCTCATTTTGGAATTTCTTCTGTAATTTCCGTCGTCGACGATATCCTTATGGATAAAGTACGGCATTTTTATTGCGACAAATTTAAATTTGACTGCGATGAAATTTCACGGAAAGAACCGGATGGACGAGCTAAAAGAATAACTGCATACCTTAATGTTGTAAATAAAATCGTCCATTCAAAAATGGAAGAAATTAAAAGTCAGCCTTTTTTTAAGACTAACGATAAAAGCAAATATTTTCAGATGCTGCCAGAAAGCAGTCTGCTTAAACAAAGATACAATCGTTTTATAGCCGATAGAGAAAGCTTTGATATCGCCAAACACTCAGAAGAGCTAACAAATTTAATGCGTCCAGGATCAATAGACGTAAACATAATGGCGAAGGTAGATAATAGCAGATATGACGATTCCGGAGCTTTACTTGCTCCTGAGTTTAGCGACGCTAAATCTGCTCTGCGCGGTTACGCTAACAGTTCTCTATCTTCTTCAATTATTTTCTCGGCCGGTTTTAACAGAAGCTTATTTAGTTATATTTCTCAATTCAGCGATTTTTACAGAGACAAAAACGGAGAGCTTAAAAAGAAAATAATCGTTAAAGTAAGCGATTTCCGCTCGGCGTTAATTCAGGGTAAATTTTTAGCGATGAAAGGATTGGAAGTAAGCGAATTTAGAATTGAATCAGGCTTAAACTGCGGCGGTCATGCGTTCGCTTCGCAAGGGCACCTGCTCCCTTCTATCTTAGATACTTTCAACAAAAAGAAAGAACTTTTTACAAAACAATTGCAGCCTATAATACTTAGCTTTTACAAAAGCATGGGATGGAGTTATCCAGAATCCGCAATGGAAGACGAACCGCTTATTACTGTTCAGGGCGGGATTGGAACAAACGGCGAAGCAAGAAGATTAACAGAAGATTTTGGCTGCGACGCTACAGGCTGGGGAAGCCCATTTTTATTGGTGCCTGAAGCTACATGCGTAGATAGAGACACTCTTGATCTATTAGTAAATGCAAAAAAGGGAGACGTTTACCTAAGCGGCGCTTCTCCGCTCGGAGTTCCATTTTATAATTTGCATGGAACCGGTTCTGAAACATGGACCAGAGGCGAAGCTGAAAAAGGAAGACCAGGCTCTTCCTGCCCAAAAGGATTTTTGGTTTCTAATACGCAATATACAGATAGACCTATTTGCACGGCTTCTAAAAAATTCCAGGTGAAAAAAATCAGCGACATTCTGAACCTTCAATTGCCTGAAGCGGAAAAAGAAAATTTATGCATGAACGTTATTGAAAAAGTCTGCCTCTGCGAACATCTTGGTAACGGAGCTTTAATTGCTCTTGGCCTCGAAAAAAAAGGAAGAGCTCCGCAGGCTATCTGCCCGGGACCAAACATAATATGGTTTGATAGAGAATACACTTTAACCGAAATGGTAGATCATATTTACGGCAGAGGGGTTTCGCTTGTGCCTGAAAACAGACCGCATATGTTCTGTCAGGAAGTGGAACACTATGTTAATTACTTTGAAAAACTCCTTAACACTATGGATTTAGATAATGCCGGAGTTGCATATCTGACAGAATTTAAAAACAACCTTGAAAACGGAATGCGCTTTTGTTTAGAGATTTCCAATAAGGAGCCTTATCCTGGGGAAAACCTCAAATCAATTCCAGATTTTCTTGCTATTCAGAAAGCGAAATTAGATTTAGTTTTTTCTAAAAAAATTGAGATAGCAGGCGAAGTGTTGGCTGTTTCTTAAAATATAAGCTTTTCAATACAAATCATTTTTTATAACGGCTATACAAATAGCCGCTATTTTTTTTTCATCCCTTTTTATAACATTCAATTCTTAACTAATTCAAATAGTTTGCTATAAGGAAACTTTAAAAAAGTAATCCTTGTTTATTATTTTAGATGGACATACGATATTCGGGATCCTTGATTTTTCGTAGAAGTCTAAAACAATTTTTAACAAAACAAAAAGAGAGAAATATGAACGGAAACAAAATGTTCTCTTCATACAAACTTGGCAATATTGAATTGAAAAACAGATTTGTCATGGCGCCAATGACTCGTTCGCGGGCGATTGGAAGCATACCAAACGAACTCATGGCAGAATACTACTCCCAGCGCGCAGATGCAGGTCTTATAATTACCGAGGGAACGTCTCCTTCAAATAACGGATTAGGCTACAGCAGAATACCGGGGTTATATAACGAAGCGCATGTAACCGGCTGGAAAGTAGTTACAGATGCAGTTCATGCAAAAGGAAGTAAAATATTCGTCCAGTTAATGCACACAGGACGAATTGGACACCAGCTTAATCTCCCAAATGATGCGGAAGTTTTAGCTCCTTCGTCAGTTAAAGCTGCTGGGCAAATATGGACCGATCAATCTGGTTTGCAGGATTATCCGACCCCTAAAGAAATGAACTATTATGATATTATTCAGGCAAAAAAAGAATATGCAGAATCTTCTAAGTATGCAATAAAAGCAGGTTTAGACGGAGTTGAAATACATAGCGCAAACGGTTATCTGCTTGAACAATTTCTTTCTCCATTTTCTAATTTAAGAACTGACGAATACGGCGGCAGTATTGAAAACAGATGCAGATTTCTGCTTGAAACTGTAGACGCTATTATAGCGGCTATTGGCAAAGAAAAAACAGGCGTGCGCTTATCTCCTTACGGCGTTGCAAGCGACATGAAGCCTTATCCCGAAATAGACGAAGAGTACGCTTATCTTGCCGAAGAACTGAATAAAAGAGGAATAGTTTACCTGCATATTGCAGATCATAGCGCTATGGGCGCGCCTGAAGTTCCGCAAAGCATTAAGGATACTATAAGAGCCAAGTTTAAAAACACTCTAATACTTGCAGGAGGATACACTAAAGAACTGGCGGAAGCTGACGTTAATAATGGGAAAGCCGACCTCATTGCTTTTGGCAGACCATTTATCAACAACCCGGATTTAGTCGCGCGATTTGAAAATGGAAACCCAATTGCTACTGAATTTGATAATGACAATTTCTACACTGCCGGCAGCAAAGGCTATACTGATTATCCGGCTTTTGCGGTTTAATGCTATTAGAATGAATCTTTACAAAATTTTGGTCTAATTGTCATCCTAAGAGAAGTTGAAGGGCGACACAGCATTTGACTAACAATCAGCGTGATTTAGAATCAACTAATTAAAAAAACGGGCATAAAAGCCCGTTTTTTATTTTACCCAACATTAAGATTATTTGCTTAAAAGCCCCATCATAGTTTCAGGATACCGCGTACCGCTGGCCGCGCCAATAGGGAATATATCGTCTATCTGTTTTAGTTCTTCAGCGGAAAATTTTACTTGCACTGCTTCTACATTTTCCTTAATGTGTTTTAGTTTTGTAGTGCCTGGAATTGGAACAATAAATTCGCTTTGAGCCAAAACCCACGCTAATGCTAACTGGCTTGGCAAAACATTTTTCTTTTCAGCAAGCTCTTGTATTTTTTCAACAAGCGCCAGATTTTTCACAAAGTTTTCTCCCTGAAACCGGGGCGAAAATCTGCGGTAATCGTCTTGTTCAAAGTCCTCTATGCTTTTCATCCTGCCAGTTAAAAACCCTCTGCCCAACGGGCTATAAGCTACAAACCCTATTCCAAGCTCTTTTACTACAGATAGTATTTTTTCTTCAGGGTCGCGCGTCCACAATGAGTATTCGGTTTGCAATGCAGTAATAGGATGCACCTTATTAGCTCTCCTTATAGTATCCGGTCCCGCTTCAGACATCCCTATAAATCTCACTTTCCCTTCTTTCACTAATTCGGACATAGCTCCAATTGTATCTTCTATTGGAACAGTGGGATCTACGCGGTGCTGATAATAAAGGTCTATATAATCGACTCCAAGCCGTTTAAGCGAGCCTTCGCAGGAAGCTTTTATATATTCAGGCTTTCCGTTAATGCCTCTTACGTTTGGGTCGTCAGTTCTTACAATTCCAAATTTGGTAGCTAATATTATTTTATCTCTTATTCCTTTAATGGCTTTACCGACCAATATTTCATTTTTAAATGGCCCGTACATATCTGCCGTATCAAAAAGAGTAATCCCAAGTTCAAACGCCTTTTTAATAGTCGCAATAGACTCTTCTTCAGCGGCTGCGCCATAAAACTCAGACATTCCCATACAACCTAATCCTATGGCTGAAACTTCCAGCCCCTGACTTCCTAATTTTCGCTTAATCATATAATCCTCTATTTAGTTAATTTTAAAAAGATATTGCAAATTCTTTACCGCATTATTTTAATATATGAATACATAAATCGCAATACCGTATAAAAATTTATACCTAAACAAAAACGCTAATTTTACATTCGCTATTTTTTGCAATGTATTGTAAATTAACTTCTATAAAAAAGGAGGACTCTATGACAAAATCATTTTTATTCTTAGCTCTGTTTATTCTTATTACAGCTGTTCAAACGCCTGCATATGGCAAATACGAAAAAGACGTTTACGAAACTTCCACAGGAAAACTTACAATTCATTTTATCGGTCATGCGTCGCTTATACTTGAATTCAAGGGAAAAGTTATCCATGTTGATCCGTGCAGTATGTTTGGCGACTATTCAATTCTGCCCAAAGCCGATATAATTCTTATAACTCACAATCATCCTGATCATTTTGATAAAAAAACAATTGAGCTTATTTCCAAAAAGAAAACGCAAATAGTTCTTAACAGCGCCACATTCGACGAACTAAAAAAAGGTTTTGTAATGAAAAATGGGGATAAGAAAACGCTCGATGGAATTGTGATTGAAGCTGTTCCGGCATATAATACAACCGCCGGAAGAGAAATGTATCATCCCAAAGGAAGAGATAACGGATTTATTTTGACTATCGGCAAAAAAAGAATTTACATTGCCGGAGACACCGAAAATACGCCTGAAATGAATGAGCTAAAAAATATTGATATAGCTTTTCTGCCAATGAACCAGCCTTATACAATGGTTCCGGAACAGGTTGCAGACGCAGCCGGTAAGTTTAAGCCAAAGATTCTTTATCCATATCACTATGGCGAAACTGACATTTCAAAATTAGTAAAGCTAATGCAAACCAATAAAGACGTAGAATTAAAAATCAGAAAACTGCAATAATGGTTCTGCGCTTTGTAGCTTTTATCAAGTATCGAATTAATCTAAAAAAAACGGAGACGCAAATTAACTCAGCGTCTCCGTAAAATATTGCAAAGTGATTATTTATTTTATTTTCTCTTATAAATAACTTCCCCGCCTAAAACTGTCATATCAACTTTTACATCCCTGATTTTTTCCGGCGCAATTTTAAGTATATTCTCGTTAAGGACTACAAAATCGGCCAGCTTCCCTTTTTCAATGCTTCCTTTAATGTTCTCTTCAAAAGCCGCATAAGCGTTATTCAGAGTATAACATTTAATGGCCTGTTCAACCGATAGTTTTTGTTCAGGCATCCAGCCGTCCGGATTTTTGTCGTCAAGGGTTCGTCTGGTTGTTGCGGCATAAATGCCAAGAATAGCGTTTAACGGAGCCACAAACCAGTCGCTGCCAAAGCATACAGTTATGCCGTTATCAATATATGTTTTAAAAGAATAAGTATATTTTATTCTTTCCTTACCGATTCTCTTTTCAGCCCATACTCCATCGTCAATACAGTGATAGGGCTGAGCGGAAGCTATTACTCCAAGCCTGGCAAATTCAGCTACGTCCTGAGGTCTTACATGCTGAGCATGTTCAATCCTAAAACGCCTGTCCCACTTAGGATTAGAATCGACAATTTCCTTAAACATTTTTAACATTAGGTAATTAGCGCTGTCGCCAATTGCATGGATAGAAAGCTGTAAACCGTTTTTATCAGCATCCATAGCCCATTCCCGCAGTTTACCGTTTGTAACATACTCCATTGCTAAACCAGTATTATTTGGTTCATTTTCATAATGTTCAAAAAATAAAGCTGTAGAAGAGCCAAGCGAACCGTCTGCAAAAGCTTTTAGAGAACCGAGTTTAAGAAAATTACTCCCGGTATTAGCTTTAATACCCTGCTTAACAAGAGATTTATAATCGTAAATTGGCGTACGGCTGTAAAATCGGCAAGTAAGCTTATTTTCTTTTTCAAACTTCTGCAAAGTTTCAAGCTCTTTAGGCATTGTGATATCCTGAACGCTGGTAAATCCCTGTTCCCTTGCTTCCTGCAAAGCTCTTGTAATTGCGGCTTCGTATTCTTCGGTAGTTGGCGTTGGAATTGCAGGATTTATCAAATCGATTGCATTGTCTTTAAGAATGCCAGTCGGTTCGCCAGTTACAGGGTCTTTAACAATCAATCCGCCGTTAGGACTTTTAGAGTCTTTAGTAATTCCAGCAAGCTTTAACGCCGCTGAATTAGCGACGCCCATATGTCCGTCGAATCTGTACACAAACACAGGCGTAACAGGAACAACTTCGTCAATCAACTCTTTAGTAGGCAGGTCTTTTTTATCCCATGCTTCGTGATCCCAGTATCCTCCGGTAATCCATTTTGGATGATTTTTCTGGTCGTATTCCTTAAGAATGTTTTTAAACTCCGCCACAGATTTTGCATCGCGCAGGTTAATTCCCAGTAGGAAAAAACCTCCGTCGGCAAAATGCGTATGGTCGTCAATAAAACCGGGAAGCATTAATTTCCCGCCGAGGTCAATTATTTCTGTATTTCCGTCAGCGGCGCTTTTAATTTCATTATTGCTTCCTACTAACTCAATTTTATCTCCAACAACAAGCGCAGCCTCTGCAAAAGGTTGCGCCTGGTTAACGGTATAAATATTACCGTTTATAAATGCTCTTTTTTTATCTTGTGAATTCATATTAAACGATATACTTATTGTAAATAATACTACAATTATAAAACTTATTTTATTCATAAGAAATAACTTATTGATTTTAAAATGTTTATTTAAGATAGATCATTTTTTTTGTAGACGTATATGTTCCAGCGCGTAAAGTATAGAAGTAAATTCCGCTTGAAAGTTTAGAGCTAAACTCAACCGAGTATTTACCTGCGGCTTTTTCTTCATCTACAAGAGTTGCAATTTCTTTGCCCAGAACGTCATAAACCTTAATACTTGCTTTACAGCTCAAAGGCAGTTCATAATTAATCACAGTAGAAGGATTAAACGGATTTGGATAATTTTGAGATAATTGGTACCCTGTTGGTGTCTGTCGCTTATCTTCAGCTACGTCGGTAACAAGATATCTATTTTGTAAAAGATTCCATAGTTCTGTACGAGCGCCGTCATATCCCAAAGCCCACATGCCAACGCCTTTAAGCTTATAGGTTTTTGCCAAATCGTATTTAAGGCCAAGACTTGAATCGTTATCGAACCACGTCTGCACATATGTGACAGAATCTTGTTTATAGGAATACCAGGGAGTTTTATATGTAGACCACTTAACGCCATAAGTAATGGAGTTAGGTTGATCGTTAGTAAATGTAGTAGATCCTACATAAGAAGTTACTGTTGCGCCGGCTACGTCAGTTTTTGTTTTCCATCTTTGCCCATAATACGGCACGCCAAGAATTAATTTATTTGCATTTTTTGCCAACGCTCCGCCGTACCCATAACTTGAGTTTACCACTGCATTTTGAATGCTGTAATATGTATTAGTCAGAGGCGCGCTTGGTCCGGTTTCTGTGCTCCAACTGCCGTAATAATCATAACCCATAATAAAAACGTAATCGCAAGCGGTTACTAAACCAGGCAAATCCCACTTGCCCCAATTTACTGCTGGACCGGCATAAGAAACTTCTTTATCAGCCGATATATTTGTATGTACAAAATTTGTTAGATCGTTCATAAAAGTAACAATTGCGGCTCTATCAGACGAACTTTCGCTTTCAAAATCGATATTTACGCCGTCAAGCAAATACTTATCTATTTTAGTTTTTATATTGTTAAAAAAAGTTTTCTTTACGGTAGTATCTGTAATTATTTTATGAATATCAGAGGCAGTAAAATCGACGACTGTCATAATTATTTTTACTCCGTTGGTATGAGCCTTATTAATAACATCCGTCCACGGCCAGTAACTTGGTTCCGAAATTCCTCCGCTTGCGCTGGCGTCAAACTCAAAAGCCGCAATATGAGTAAGCAAATCATATCTTAAATAGCTTCTTGCGCTTGAATAATTCCAATCCGGCAAATATCCAAATACAGCGGCTGTAAGCTGGCTTTTGTCAAATTTAAGGGGAATTATTCCCTCGCCGTCTTTGTTAAAAAGGCTTTTTGACACAATATCGTTTTGATGTTCTATTTTAGATAATTGATGAATTGACATATGTTCCTGACTGAAACTTAAATTGACACACCCCAAAAAGAAAATGAAAAAGTAGATCGCTTTTTTCATTGGTATATTTCCTCGTTATTATAATAGATGGCGCCGTCTGTTTTCATATCGCGACGTATTATTTGGTTTATTAATTTTTTTCTTTTTCTGTTTTCGGCTTAATAACTGATACAGAAACTGCTTTTAGTTCTTCTCTTTTTATACAAAACGAACCTGGGCATAAAGAAATTATCACAATATTGCGCTTATTTATTTTAGTAACAATTTATTTTTTTATTAAAAATTTATCTTGTTTTTTCCGAAAATAGTTTTTATTACAGCGGCTCTAAATGCTTGTGGAATTAATCTACGCCGAACAATTTTTTAAATTCCGATATATTATTTAGCTGTTTAATTCTTTCTTCTTCGTCATCCTGAGGTTTGCCGGGTTTTAGTTCTGCAATAAACTGTTCCGATAAGATAGAGCTGCATCCGCTGACTTTTGCATACTGTATAATATTTGAGTCCGATGTAACTACAATAATATCGCTTTTGTTTGCGCGTATATCAATTTCTTTTTTTATAAAGTAATCCGCCGTTTTCTTAAAAGAAAAATTTATCTGGAAGATATTAGATTTTGTAGATTCGTCTGGAAAGCCGTCAAAGTGCAGAGAGATTTTTATTTTTTTTGAACGCGCAAAAGTTTCTAAAAGCGCTACAACCTGACGTCTTGCGTTTTGTTTATCGGCGCGTTGTATTTTGCTTAAAAAGGCGTCCTTCCCTATAAGATTGTTTCCGTCAATAATATAGTGTTTTAAATTCTGCATTTTGATTATTGCCTAACGGTTATTTACCGTCGAAGAACTGATCGCGCTTGGTGATCTTCAAATCCTGAAGCTGCGGAGCCTTAACTTTTAATTCAAAGCTGTAGCCTCTGTATATGCCAATAGGAGTCCATGTAAAATTCATTAACCAGCAATGCAGATCGCGCGATATAGTAAATATTGGGCTTGAAAATTGTTTATCCATAAAATTGTAATACCCCTGAAACGTTATCTTCCATGCAGGCGTAAGATTAAAATTTAAATTTGCGTTAATGCTTGAAGTATAAGGACTCGTTGAACTAGTTTTGGCATATTGCTTAGCATAAGCAAACGTGTACCCCAAATTAACATCCCATGGAATTGAAAAGTCGGCGTCTTTTTGTTCGTTTAACCCGGAATAAGTTTTAGTAGTCTTTATGTCTGACTGGCTTGTTTCGTCTGTGGATGTATTTTTATTTTTATCTTTGTCCTTATCATCGGCGGATTTCAATTTTTCGCCGGAAATTGAAGTTGAGATATTTAAATTTGAATTTGTAAGATAAAGGAACTTTTTCTTAGTATCCCATAAGTATTCGTTAGTTGGCCCAGACGAATTATAACCGTAGGGAGAAAACGTAGAAGAGCCCTGGAGATTAAACAGTTCTCCTATTTTTGTATAATAATTTAGATATAAATCAGAAAGTTTTTTATTAGCAAAATTATAGCTCATATTCATAGTAAAATTAAGCAGCTGTATTTTTTTTTCTTTTGAGGTTGTATCTGTAGGATCGGCCGCTATCTTCATTTCAATATTATTGCCTACGTTTAAGCTTATCATTTGAGTTTCGGAAGTTGGGACACTGCCAAGAATTTCTTTTTCATATTTGCTATACATTACCTTTTTACCATTTTGATCTAAATAATAGCTATAATATCCCCATACGTCTTTAGAAAAATCAGGAGCATATTGATAAGAAATACTTGGAGTAACAGTATGTCTAATACCCACAACACCAGGAATAGGGGGAGTAAACATCCCGAAAAATTTGGTCGATGCCGATACCCCAACATCAAAAGTCCGCAGCATGCTTATTTTGTTAACATCGTCAGTTTTTTCAGTATAAATAACAGAGTCTCTATTATCTACAGTTTTTACAGTAGAAGCGACTAAATGTTTTGTAACCTGTTTATTGTACCAAAACTCGTTATAGCTTACATTTGGAGAAACTGTGAAGTAACCAACCTTAGGTGATATGCTCGTACTTAAACTATGACTAATAGCTCCTCTTATGTTTAATGTACTATCCGTTGTATTTCTTCTGTTTAATAAGGATCCGTTATAACTGATACCTATAAGTTCGTACCACTTTTCCTTTGGGGAAGTAGTTGACGTTGACGAATATTCTGAGGAAGAGCTATTTTTAAATGGGAAAAACTGCGTTTTGCTAAAGGTGATACTTGGAAGAACTTCTGCAATACTTCCTGATTTAAGATTTTGAGTTCTGTTATAATTCACATTTAAATTTTCTCCGGCTTCATCCCAGGTTTTTGAAAATGTAATGTTCGAATATATATCCTGATCAAGGAGTTCATTTATATTTTTACTATTATTGCCCAGATAATTTTTTGTCAGAAAATGTACGTCGGTATTAAAGCTTGTTGTCGGATCAATAGTCTGGTTATGATGCCAATATATGCTCCAGTCTTTTGATTCTGTTCTATCAAAATCAGAGCTTTCTCCTGTATGAAGGCTAGAATAACCTAAATCTACATAACCGTTTAAATCATATCGTTTTGCATAATTAAAATGACTATTGGCGGCAAAACCGCCTCGCAAATAATAAGTGCCTGTTATGTTAACATCCATATAATCATTCGTAGCCCAGTAATAACCAAAATGAGAAAAATACATACCCTGATTTGCGCTTTCGCCAAATGTTGGAGCAATAATACCAGATCTTCGCCCAGATTGAATTGGAAAGACCGCAAAAGGAATTGGGATAGGAAAAGGCACTCCTCCAAAAGTCAGCCATATCCACCTGCCAATTATTTCATCCTTTTGTATTACTTTCATTTCGCTGCCGTAAAAACAATAATGCGGCGTATCGGCGTCGCATGTAGTATAAACGCCGTTTTTAACAAAATAAGTGTCTTTATCCATTTTCTTTATTTTTATACCGGAGTAGGCGGTGCCTTCCGATTTTGTTCCGGCAAACGTAATAAAGGCTTTTTGGGTTTTAAAATTATACTTCATCCTCTCCCCCTCATATTTCTCCGAGCCTTCAGTTAATACAGGATGTCCTTTCCCTTTTTTATTTAAAGAGTCAGGCAAACCGATAGCTTCGATGTAGTTCGTGGGAAAATCGATAAATATTCTTTCGCTTTTTAAATCAGTAGTTTTATATTTTAGCGCCGCAGAACCGTAAACGTTCATCTTTTTTTGCTTTACAAAAAAGATTAAAGAATCTGATCCGCTTGTGTATATAACAGAATCCACATCGTCAGATTTCTTTTTAGAAGTGTCAGAAGCCACAAATACAGAATCCATCATACGCGGTTTTAACGTATCTAGAGGCGACTGTATAGAAACTTCTTTTTTATCCTGAGCGTTTGAAATAACCGTAAAGGCAATTACAAAAACGAATAAAAGCGAAATAGGACTATATATAAATTTTAATTTCAAGATAACCAAATAGTTTCTATTATTTATAAAACACAAGAGCCGAAGCCCCTTTAATACCGGCTTCATTCTTTAGTTTAGCGGGCAATATTTTTACCCGGCTCTGCAAAGGTTTAAGAACTCTCGCTTTCATTGCTTCGGCAATAGCGTCAAAAAGCGGTTTGCCAAAACCTGAAACTCCGCCGCCAATAATTACCGAACTAATATCAAGCAAATTTGCGGCAGAAGCAAAAGAATGACCTAATTTTTCTCCAATATCGGCGACAATGGATTTAGCGTAAGCGTCGTCAAGGGCAATAGCGTCGCAAATACTCTTTGGAGTTAACAAATCTAAGTTGTTATCTATAATATTCCAAATAGCCGAATTTTTATGATTTACAATTTCTTCTTTAACGGAACATACTAAATAATTGTTTCCAATGTAAGCCTCAATACAGCCCACAGAACCGCAGTTGCATTTTTTACCGTTATGGTCAATTGTAGTATGCCCTAATTCGCCCGCGCCGCCATGTTCGCCTCCGAATATTTTCCGTTCAAAAACAATTCCGCAACCGACGCCAGTGCCTAATGTTACAAGTAAAAATGAATTTAGTTTTTTTCCCGCGCCAAATACAAGCTCGCCTATTGCAGCGGCGTTAGCGTCATTTTCAACGAATACATTAGTATTAAATTCTTTTTCTAAAACTTTACGAAGATTTACTTTAGTCCATCCTGGGAGGTTCGGCGGATTTTCAACAGTTCCCTTTTCAGCGGAAACAACTCCCGGAGAACCGATGCCGATTCCTTTGATGCTGCTTTTTTTCTTAGGATAAACTTTTTCAATTCCTTTTTTTATTTGCGCAATAACAGCTTTAGGGCCAAGTTCGGCATTAGTATCAACAACTATTTTTTCAGCAATTTTACCGGAATCAGTAACTACTCCAATTTTTATATTAGTTCCCCCAAGATCCACGCCAATAGCAAATTTCTCAGTTTTTTTCATGGAAGTATAATGATAGTAATAAATAAGTGATTAATTAGATTTTGTCTTCAATATGAGCGGCTTCAATTTTGCGGATGATAGTATCGGCCACAATAAGAGCCTTCAAACCGTCTTCTCCCGAAACCACAGGTCTGGTTTTATTAATAACTGAATCGACAAAAAGAGACAGTTCATATTTCAGCGCGTTTATTTCCAAAACTTCCGGCTGTTCATAAACTACTTTTTTCGTTTTTTCTCCAATTCCAATTTCGCCATAGCTAATATGCGCCGCGTCGACTTTTTCATCGGCCGGATAAAGCTTGAATACTTCAGAAACGCCGTCAGTAAAATCTAGCGATATATAAGTATCTCTCTGGAACATTCTCATTTTGCGCATTTTTTTCTGGCTGATACGGCTTGCAGTCACATTAGCGACGGCGCCGTTTTCAAATTCAATTCTTGCGTTAGCAATATCAAGCGTATCGGATACTACCGCTACGCCGCTTGCGTCGATGCTTTTTACCGGGCTTTTAACAAGGCTCAAAATTATGTCAATATCGTGTATCATTAAATCAAGCACAACGGCAACGTCTGTTCCTCTTGGATTAAACTGCGCAAGCCTATCCGTTTGAATAAACATAGGCGCAATATTATATTTTTCTAAAGAAACAAGCGCCGGGTTAAATCTTTCTATGTGCCCGACCTGTAAATTTAGTTTATGGTCGCTTGCAATTTTAACTAATTCTTGCGCTTCTGCAATTGTAGCGGTAATTGGTTTTTCAACAAATACATGTTTATTCTTTTCCAGGCATTGTTTAGCAATTTCGTGATGAGCGCTCGTTGTAACAGCAATCGAAACTGCGTCAACATGATCTAACAAGTCTTTCATAGTCTCAAAACTTTTTACGTTAAATTCTTTTGCGCAGTTTAAAGTCTGTTCGCGGTTCTGGTCAAAAACTCCCACAAACTCGCAAGACTCAATCTGAGTAAACATTTTTGTATGAAGCCTGCCTAAATGACCGACCCCAATTACGCCTATTTTTAATTTTGCCATAATAATTCTGCTTGCCGTTTAAGAAACGTTAAACAGCGGAATACAAAATAGTATTCCGCCGCTATAAAAAATAAATATTTTCATTATTGAAGAGCTAAGACCGATTTTTCCCGAGATAATTATTGGTTATCATCTGCCGGCGGTTCTTCATCCTGTTCTACTTTAAGCAATTCCGTAAGTTTTGTTTTAAATTCAGTTACGTCGTCACAAAAATAGTATTTATTAAGAAAATGTAAAGCCATAGAATCTTCATTAGCGTTTAGGTAATTAAGATATATAGAAGCTAAAAGCAATTTAATCTCTTTTGCGTTTTGACAATCCATAGGATGACTTGCATAAAAGTCGTCTAACGAATCCAAAAGCTCTTCATTTGTCTGCATAAAAAAGTCATACATTTCATTATTAGCAAGATTAAAAGTATTGCCGTCAAACTCATAACAATCAAGCGGAACAATACTGCTATCTTTTCTAATACCCTGAATTTTTAGAATATCCGGGTTTCCAACCACAATAACATCTTTTTCTAATTCTTCCGAAAAGACCAAATAAGGCTCAGTATTAAGCGACTCTAAAGAGTCCGCCAAAAAGAAAGTATCAACAGTATTAAACACATATAAATTATATGTTGAATTGCCCCCTTCTATTTTATTGCCAATGAGGCAAAATTCAGGGATGCTGTCTCCGTCCATATCAGCCATAAATTCTTTTACGTTGCCAAAATTGCGGGAATAAAGAGTTTCGCCAGTTTGCGACTTTGCAAGAACTATGTTATTTTTAACTGAGATAGAAAAATTATCAAACTTGTACTCCCCTTCCTGCGGAAAGATGAACGCTGAATAAACGGAAAGAATAAAAACTGCAATTAATAGTTTCATCGAACTAAGTCCATAATAATTATAATAAAGCTTATACAAAAATAGTTAATGAAAGCTTATAATTGAAATGTTATTTAATAAATTTTAATAATAACCTTGACAAAAAGCGGTCAATATGTTATTTTTGAATATTGATTCATTTAAGATTACGATAAATATGAGAACCCGGGAAGGAAATAAAGAGAAAGATATTTTGAAATCCGCCATTGAAGTATTTGCGCAAACCGGATATCATGACGCAAAGATTTCCAGAATTGCAGAAAATGCCGGCGTAGCCACAGGAAGCATTTATCTTTATTTTAAGAATAAAGAAGAACTGCTGGCAAGAATATTTGAAACCCTTTGGGAAAAATTATATTGCGAACTTAACGCCATTCAAACAAGAACCGACCTGAATTCTATTGAAAAATTAGAAGGATTACTCGATTTGATATTTGACATTTTTACCGACAACCCTGCATTAGCGACAGTATTTGCAAACGATTATTACCGCCACACCACAAAAGTAGCCGACCATTATTTTAACGTCTTTTTACAGGCCGGCGAAGAATTAATAGTGGAAGGCATAAACAAAAAAGTTTTTAATCCGAATATTAACGTACTAATCTTCAGGCATTTTGTGCTTGGAGGCGTAAGCAATCTACTGCACCAATGGGCGGATAATCCTAAGGATTTTCCATTAAACGTAATCAGACAAAATCTTAAATTTATTGTAAAAAGAGGGATTCTAATTGTTCAGTAAGTTTGCTGAATGATGATTCATAATACATATATGGAGTTGGTATGAAAATAAAACTTTGTATTTTGTGGTTTTTTCTTCTGATGATTTCAACTGATATTTTTTCACAAAAAGTATCTATGGAACAAGCTATATCAATTGCGCTGGAAAGAAACCAAAAAATAAAGCAGTATAACGAAAAAATTGAGCAGGCTAAATTCAAAGAAAAAGAAGCATGGGGCAACTTTCTCCCTTCTATAGACTTGCAGGCCAGCTACACTCACCTCAAAGACCCGATCGTCATGGATCTTGACCCAATACGCCAGGCGATGATACAAATACAGACCGGCAATCAGGTTGAACTCGCAAATATTTACAACTATCTTAAAACACAAACGCAGCTAACGGCTGCTCAACGGGCGGCTCTTTCTTCTGCATACGCTTCTGGTCTTTCGAGCGCAATACCCAAATTTGAAGATGTGTTAAAAAAACAAGATTATAGAACAGCTACATTAATCGGCATTCAGCCTTTATTTTTAGGCGGCAAACTCTTAGCGGCTAAAGACGCGTCAATTGACGAACGCATTGCCGCTGAAATTGAACTTAAAAAGACAAAAGACGAAATTATTCAGGAAACCGTTAACAATTATCTTTCCGTTGTTCTTGTAACAGACGTTATAAAAACCCGGCAGAATGTTTTGGACGGGATGAAGCTGCATAAAAATCAGGCGGAGAAGCTTTTGAAAGAAGGCTTAATAGCCAATTACCACGTATTACGCGCAGAAGTAGCCGTCGCAGAAGCTGAAAGAAATTTATATGACGACAAAAACAAGCTAACCGTAGCTTATCTTGCATTACAGAATTCTATGGGCATGGATAACGAAACAGTTATTGTGGACGATTCGTTAATATATAAACCGCTTGGCGACACTCTATCTACTTATATAGAGAAAGCCTTAAACAATTATCCCTTGCTAAAACTAATTGCTATCAAACGCGACGAAGCTTCCCAGAAATACAAAGCGGATAGATCAGAATTCCTTCCTCAAATAGCGGCGTTTGGCAAATACGAAATGATTCCGAAAGATCTTTCGATAATGGAGCCGCACTGGGCGGTTGGAATTCAGCTAAATTATAATCTGTTCAAAGGTTTTAAGGATTATAACAACATCCAGACTACAACGCACATGCAGGACGAACTGAAATTTCTTGAATCTGACGCTCGTAGTAAAATAGGTCTTTTGGTTAACAAAACATATAAAGACGTTCTAAACGCAAAAGAAAGATATGAAAGATTGGACGCCAGCATTAGTTTAGCGGAAGAAAATTTAAGATTAAATGAAAAAAGATTCGAAACCGGATTAGGCACATCGCTTGAAGTAATAGACGCAAGGCTCTCGCTTGCAAAAATACAGGTAGACAGAAAAGTCTCCATCTATGATTATTATAAATCTATTAATGAATTGCTTCAAACTGCCGGCGAACCGGAAAATGTTTTATCTATATGGAATAAAAAGGAGAAATAAAATGGCAATCTCAAAAACAAAAATAATTTTATCTATTCCAATTATAATCGCTATTGTATCCGTAGTCGTTTTAGTAACCCGGGCTTCAAGCGAAAAAGAATTAATTATTACGGGCATTGTTGAAAGCACAGACGTAGACGTCGCTTCCAAAATTGCCGGAAGAATAGATACTATATTTGTAGACGAAGGACAAACTGTAACTAAAGGACAGGTTCTTGCTTTTCTTGAAAGTAAAGAAATGGACGCTAAAGTAGCTGAGACTAAATCTCTTATGGACGCAGCTAAATCCAAATACGATATGGCTCTTAATGGAGCTCGCCCTGAAGAAAAAGAAGCCGTTCACAAATTGTTTAATCAGTCTCAATATCAATTTGATCTGGCAAATAAAACATATGCAAGATTTCAAAATCTTTATAGAGACAGCGTAGTTTCAGCTCAGGAAAAAGATCAGGTTGAATTCCAGTATAAAGCCGCAAGAGAACAAATGGAAGCTGCAAAAGCTAAATTAACAATGGTCCTTAAAGGCGCGCGTTCAGAAGAAATTGCCGGAGCCGAAGCATTGTTCCAGCAGGCTCAAAACGGATACAAAGAAGTTTTAGCTTACCAGCAGGAACTGACGATTAAAGCTCCTATGACCGGAGAGTTAAGCAAAAAAATTGTAGACCCAGGCGAAGTTATTGCAAGCGGTTATCCTATATTTACAATTACTAATCTTTCCGATTCGTGGGTAGTTTTACAGCTTAGAGAAGACTATATGGCTAAAGTTAAAATAGGTTCCACTTTCCACGGAACTATCCCCGCTTTAGGCAACGTTAAAGCCGATTTTCAGGTTACATATATCGCTCCTATGGGCGACTTTGCCAACTGGAAACCAACTAATCAGAAAGGCGATTTTGACTTGAAAACTTTTGAAGTAAAACTAAAGCCTAAAGGCTCAGTCACTGGTTTAAGACCAGGCATGACTGTAAATATAGTTTTATAAATTTAAAATGCGCAAACGTTCAAGATGAAAAATGAAAAAATAAATTCGCCGACTCTTGCTATATTAAAAAGAGAACTGCATAGGATTGCCGATAGAAAGACGCTTTATATACTTTCTATCATTCTCCCTATTATTCTTTTTACCATATTTGCATCAATATATAAATTTGAATTAGTTCATAAAGTGCCAGTTGCAATCTGCGACCAGGATCATAGCGAAACCTCCCGGTTGATAATTAGATACATTGAATCTACCAGTTCGATGACTAACGTTATTAACGTAAATTCCATCAGCGAGATTAAGGCGCAGTTTCTTAAAGGAAATATTCAGGGAGCGTTTTTTATTCCTGAACATATGGAGTCCAGCTTAAAAAACGGAAAATCTACCGGAGTAATATTATTCAAAGGAACAACAAACTTAGTAACCAGCAATTATATATATAATGACGGCGTTAAAATAATAAAAATGGTTTCGGCAGGAGCTGTTCGTAAAAAATTATTATCCGCAGGACTCAAAGAAGATCAGGCGATGAATATTTTAAGCCCCATCAGAGTTCAGACGCAAATATTATTCAACCCGAACTACAGTTACGAAAATTACCTGACGCCAGGGCTATTAACAGTAATTCTTCAAATGATAATAATGGTAGTAGCGGTTTTGCTTATAAGTTCAGAAATTACTCATAATACATTCAGAGAGCTTACTGACTTGGCCGGAGGCAGAATATTCCCCGTCCTAATAGGCAAATCCATTCCGCATTTATGTATTCATTCAGCTACCGCATTGATGATACTCGGCGTATTCTTCACGTTATTCAACATACCTATATTGGGTTCTGTCCTTTATACGGTATTGTTTTTACTTTTCTTCGTCATTGTATCGTTTTTTTATGGGTTTGCTATTGGAACAGTTTTTCCCGATCAGCAGATGGCTACAGAAGTAGCCCTGTTTATTAATACTCCGGCATTTATTTTTAGCGGCTACACGTTTCCTTTATGGGGCATGCCGGAAGTTCACCAGCTTTATGCGCAAACAATTCCTTATACGCATTTTCTTACAGGGTTTCTAAAAATATACCAGATGAACGCGCCAATAAAATATGCGCTGCCTGAAACCTTAAAGTTGTCGGTCTTTTTAGTTGTATCGTTTATTGTAATTATGATAATGTTAAAAATAAGAATGAGAAAGTCTTTAGCTATTCCATCTCAGGAGGAGCCTAACAATGAATAGAAGATTGAGAGGCCTTTTTGAAGTTTTCAAAAGAGAAGCGGCATTTATTGCAAAGGATAGAAATATAATCACTATTATATTATTATCCCCTCTCTTTTATGCATTTTTCTATTGTTCTATTTACATGAATAAAACAGAGCGCGATATCAACACCATTGTTGTTGATATGGATCATTCTAAAACTTCAGAAACGCTTATTAAAGAAATTGACGCCCATCCAATGATAAAGGTTATGAAGGTAACCGGAAATCTTGAAGAAGCGAAAGAATATATTTACTCTATGGAAGCGCAGGGCATTATATACATAGAGAGAGATTTTGAAAAGGACGTAAAAAGAGGCAAAGGCGCAGACCTCAGACTCTTTTTAAATACAACCCGGTTTTTAGTTTCTAACGATATGAATAAAGCAGTTAACGAAATTGCTCTTGCAACTGGGACGAAAACAAAAGTACAGTTCTTTGAGTCAGCCGGATATAATATTAATCAGGCTAAAAGAGCAGCCGATCCTCTAAGTCTTGATTTGCGTTCGCTTTTTAACACTACCGAAAGTTATGGCGATTTTATGATCGCCGGGATTATCATTCTTATTTTGCAGCAGACTCTGCTAATAGGGCTATCGGAAAGCGTAGCGAAAGAAAGAGAGAACCACACCATAAGAGAATTGTTTTATACGGCGAACGGAAGCCCCTGGGCTTTAATTATGGGTAAAGGAGCGATCTATTTTATCCTTTATTCCTGTTATGCTTTTTTCTTCTTTACATTTATTTTTAATATGTACTCCCAACGGCTTGAAGGAAGTGTTTTTGCGCTTGTAGTTGCGACTGCGCTTTTATTATTATCCGTAATGTTTGTGGGTATTTTTATAGCTTCGTTTTTTGAGCGTAAGATAATGGCTTTGCAGTTTTTTGTATTTACTACTTATCCTTTTTTCCTGATGTCTGGTTATTCGTGGCCAATGAGATCGATGCCGGTTGCGTTACAATATCTTACTCAAATTTTTCCAACCACGCCATATCTTAGCGCTTTTGCAAGAATAGCTCAAATGGGCGCGGGCTTTAACGACGTATTGCCGCAAATAATTCATCTTGCAATACTTGCGACAGCTGGATTAGTCCTTACGCGTTTAAGAATAAAGATATTGGTCAGTAAAGAAAAAGATATTCAGGTTGATACCATCTTCGACAAGATATCAAAAAGAATGAACAATAATAAATAGCGCTTACTTCTTTTTTACCGGGGCGGCGGCCTGTTCATGCGTCAGGCAATGGATGGTTCCTAAGCCCCAGACTAAATCTACAGAATGGACGCCAATTACCTGACGGTCTTCAAACAATTCGGAAAGTATGCCAAGCGCAATTCTATCGTTCGGATCGTTAAAGGTCGGGACTAAAACCGCATTATTAGAAATATAAAAATTAGCGTAACTTGCAGGCAATCTCATTCCATCAAATACTATTGGCGAGGGCATAGGCAGATAAACTGTATTAAGCTTTTGTCCGTCAGCTGTTTTTGCTCCCTGAAGGCGTTCCCTGTTTTCATTTAGCGGTTTATAATTTTTTTCTTTCTTATCATTTTCCTGAACAAGAACGACAGTATTTGCATTTACAAAACGGCATAAGTCGTCTACATGACCATGAGTATCGTCTCCTGCAATTCCTTTTCCAAGCCAGATAACTTTTTTAACGCCGAGATATTCGTCAAATACTTTTTCATAATCTGCTTTTGCAAATCCAGGATTTCTTACCTGTATTTTTTTATCGAGAAGACATTCTTCAGTAGTAAGCAAGGTTCCAGAGCCATTGCCGTCAATGCTTCCCCCTTCCAATACAACTCTTTTATTGTTATAGAATACTTCGGTCTCCTTAAGTTTACGCCATTCTGAAATCATCGCGGGGACTTTAACGTCTTTCTTCCAGTTATCATATTTTGCCCAGGCGTTAAAACCAAAGCTAACCTGTTTAATTTTACTATCGGCTAAAACAAAAGCCGGGCCCGAATCCCTCAACCAGCCCCTGTTAGTAGGCAGGATGTAAAACTCGATATTCTTTAGTTTAATTTCTGCAAGCTGCAAAACTTTTTTAGCCTGCTCTTCATGAGCTTTAGAATTAACGATAATTCTTACTTTTTCTTTTTGTGAAATTTTGCTCACAATTTCGCCGTAAACCCATTGAATAATTTCTATTTTACCAGGCCAGTCCTCTTTATTATGCGGCCAGCCGATCCAGGTAGCTTCGTGATTTTCCCACTCAGCCGGAAGTCTTAAGTTTTCTTTATCAGTTTCAGCGGAATTATTTTTTTTCATCGTCATTCTAAAAATCCATGAATAATATTAATCAATAAATCGTTTTGTTATTTCTTTATACGAATCAATTCGCCTGTCTCTTAAAAACGGCCAGTTTCTTCTTATATCTTCCTGATGTTCCGGATCAACTTCTGCAAGCAATATCTCTTCTTTATCTACGGACGCTTCCGCAATAACTACGCCCTGCGGATCGCATATAAAAGACGAACCCCAGAATTCAATGCCCGGCGCGTCTGGGATAGTTTTCTCGTGGCCTACTCTGTTCACTGAAGCGACATAAACTCCGTTTGCTACTGCATGACCTCGTTGCACAGTCTGCCATGAATCGCGTTGAGCCGCGCCGTATTGTTCTTTTTCATATGGGTGCCAGCCTATCGCAGTCGGATAAAATATCACGTCAGCCCCATGCAGAGCGGTTAAACGAGCAGCTTCCGGGTACCACTGATCCCAGCAGATAAGCGTTCCTATGCTGCCATATTTTGTATCAAACGATTTATAACCAAGATCTCCGGGAGTAAAATAAAATTTTTCATAATATGCCGGGTCGTCAGGGATGTGCATCTTTCTGTAAACTCCCAAACTTTTTCCGTCTGCGTCTACAATTACGGCGCTGTTATGATATAAGCCTGCGGCTCTTTTTTCAAATAAAGGTATCACAATAGATACTTTATTTTTTGCCGCTACTTTAGAAAGTTTTTCGGTCGATTCGCCGGGGATTGTTTCAGCAAGATCGAATAAAGCTACGTCTTCATTCTGGCAAAAATACTGCGATTTAAAAAGTTCCGGCAGACATACGACCTGCGCGCCTGCTTTAGCCGCTTTCTCTATCCATACAGCGGCTTTCTTTAGATTATCTTTGCCGTTTTCAGAAAGAGCTATCTGAATTAGACCTATTGTAAATTTTTTCTTTTTTTTCATAATTAAACCATTATTAAACGTTTACGCATACCAATCATTTCTGGGGCTTTGAGGCGCTACCGTGACCGCCCAGTAATAATTTTCTTGCGACCTGGGGCGTCATGGTCGAACCATGATGCCTATTTGTTAATAACCTTTTGTAGAGACAAGATTACCATTTGCATCATAAACTTTACTTTTGGTCATATTGCCATTATCATAAAATTCTTCTTTTTCAGGCTTGCCATTTTCGTAATAATATTTTGCCCACCCTGAAAGAGCGGCGCCGATATAATACTCTTCGCTTTTAACAGCGCCATATTTATAATAAGTAATACGGCTTAATATATCATTTTTTTTGAACGCTTCAATAGTCTTTGTCATTCCGCTTGGGTAGTACGTTTTCAACTCGCCGTCTACCTTCCCTTTGCTAAAGTACATAGATGAATCAAGATTATGATCTTTAGAATAAATAATTGAAATCCCTTCTAAAGTATCGTTAACATAATTAGATTCCGATCTTAATTCTCCCGTTGGGTAATATCCAAGAGTTATTCCTTTATGTACACCGTTAATGTATTCTTTACGCTGGCTAACTACTCCCCCTTCGTAATAATCATAAACATAGCCTTTAATAGTATCGTTAACGTAAGTCCCTTCTTCTTTTAAGAAGCCGGATTCATAGTACTTCTTAAAAGGTCCGTCTTTCTTATTTGCTTTAGAATAAGTTTCGTCTTTCATACATCCATTAGCATAATAATTCTCGTCGTTTTTTTCAGCGACTTCGAATTTGCCCATATAGTCATAACGCACGCGGCTTACCAACTCTCCGTTTTTATAAAAGTCTTTAACTCTTAAGTATCTTGACGGGTCATAAAATCTCACTTCTCCGTTCATTTTATCATTAACGTAATTAGCTTCAACTGCAATTACGTTGTTGCTGTGATACACTCTTGAAATACCGTTTTGAATGCCGTTTTTGTACATTCTTTCAACTTCAAGTTTTTTGTCTAAAGTATATGTTTTGGAAATTCCTTCAAGGTTTCCTCTGACGTAATTCCATTCTCCCTGAAGTTCGCCGGTTTTATAATAAGTTTTAGTAAGGCCGTCAATTAATCCATTCACATAAATTTGTTCGGAAAATAATTCTCCGGTTTCATAATACCATTTGGAAAGACCTTCTTTTTTCCCGTTATGATAATTCCAGTCGATGCTAAGAATGCCGTTGCTAAAATACCATTTAGAATGGCCTTCTTCTTTTCCCTTTACAAATATCCATTCTTTCCAGAGACTTCCGTCTTCATTATATTCATAAAATAAACCGTCAAGGACTCCATTTACATAAGTTCCGGAAGTTTTAACTTTTCCGTTTTTATAATAAGTTTTTCTTACGTCGGGTTCATTACTTTGCGCAAAAGAAATTGCGCCGATAAACAAATAAATTAGCAAAGTATAAAATATTAATCGGCTATAAGTGTATTTCATTTTATCGTAAAACCAAGATTTTCAATTAGCGTTTTGGCGTCTTCGGCGTCTTGTTCAGATTCTAGAGACACTCTAAAGGTACCGCCTGTTCCTTCTCTTATTTTCAACAGTTCTAAATCTTTTATATTAATTGAATGATCGAACAGGGTTGTTGTAAGCCGGCTTAAAACGCCTGGTTCGTCTTTAACATAAACATATATATCGTGCAAAGGGTGCATAAACCCTTTTGTATTTTTAGGAATCACGTCTCGTCTATTGGCCGAAGCCTCAAACAATCCGGCAAGAGACGAATAATCGTCGTTTATAATGTATTTTTTTATAAGCTCTGTTTCGCGCTCAAAAGAAGATAAAGACTCAAGAATAAATTTTTTATTCTGCCTAATAACAGACTCCCAGATAGTGAAACCGCTTGAAGCGATTCTTGTCATATCCCTGAAACCGCCTGCGGCAAAATCAAGAAAGTTTAGCTCTTCATTTGTATGATCTACCGAATTAACAAGCGCTACAGACGCAAGCTGCGGCAGATGGCTTACATAGGCCACAATTTGATCGTGAAGATACGGCTCTACAAACTTAACTCTAGCGCCAAGAAGTTTTATTATTTCAGACAGAAGTTTATAATTGTCGTTTTCTTCAACAGAGCCGGAAAGGATATAAACAGAATTTTCAAAAAGCAGAGGGTCGGAATTTTCATAGCCGCTTTTTTCTTTTCCTGTCATTGGATGCCCGCCGATGTAAATCCCTTTACTTTGCAGGTTTTTCCATTTGTCGTAAAACACAGACTTAACCCCGGCGACGTCTGTAATTAAAGCGCCGGATTTAACAATAGGCGCAAGCGCTTCAAGCGCGCAAAGAGACGAACTTGTAGGCATGCATAAAAATATCAAATCGGAAGAAGCGGCTTCTTCAATAGAAGCCAGCTTTCCGTCAATAGTTCCGTCTTTTAGAGCTTTGTTAAGTACGTCGTCTAAATCAAAAGCGTTAATTATTACGCCGGACTTTTGCTTTTTTATTCCATGCGCAATCGAGCCGCCTATAAGTCCTATTCCAATAATAGATATTACTTTATTTGAATCCATTTAGTTAATCGCCATCCGCAAATTACAAAGTTCTGCCAATAGCTTCGGCAATTAATTTAGCTTGTTTCATCAAATCGAAAAATTGTTCCGGCAATAAAGCCTGTGGTCCGTCTGATAAAGCTTTATCAGGATCGTTATGTATTTCAACCATTATTCCATCGGCTCCCGCGGCTACTGCGGCTCTTGCCATTGGAATTACTTTATCTCTTAAACCAACTGCGTGAGATGGATCTGCAATTATTGGCAAATGACTTTTTTTCTGCACTACAGGAATAGACGAAAGATCAAACGTGTTTCTTGTATAAGTTTCAAAAGTCCTGATTCCGCGTTCGCAAACCATTACATTTTTATTGCCGCTTGAAAGAATATATTCTGCAGACATAAGCCACTCTTCAATAGTAGCGGAGAGCCCTCTTTTAAGCATTACAGGAGTATCAACTTTGCCAAGCTCTTTAAGCAAAGAGTAATTTTGCATATTTCTTGCGCCTACCTGAAAAATATCGGCATATTCCTGTATCAATTCAATTTGAGCGTTTTCCATCACTTCAGTAATTACGACAAGATTAAATTCGTCTGCGGCTTTACGCATTAGTTTTAATCCTTCTTCGCCCAAGCCCTGAAACGAGTATGGGGACGAGCGGGGTTTGAAAGCGCCGCCTCTTAAAATTCTTGCGCCGCTTTTTGCTACGGCTTCTGCAAGCGTAAAAATCTGTTTCTCGCTTTCAACCGAACAGGGCCCGGCCATAACCACAACCTGGTCGCCGCCGATAGTAACGTCTTTTATTGTTATTGTAGTATCATAGTTTTGGAAAGTCCTGCTTGCAAGTTTAAATGGATCAGTTATTCTGTAAACTTCGGCTACGCCGTCTAAGATTTTCACTTTACGGGTGTCAAAATCGGGCTTTACGCCAATAGCTCCAAGCACAATTTGTTCAACGCCTGTAGATTTATGAACGTCGAATCCAAAATCTTCAAGATGTTTTATTACGTCTTCAATCTGCTTATCGCTGATATTTTTTTCTAATACTACTACCAATTTATATTCTCCATTTTTTAATTAAAACTTTTTTCGTCCACTTTCTTTTTAAGCTCGTCTAATTTTGTTAGAGCTTCTATTGGGGTCATTTTATTAATTTCAATATCAGTTATTTCTTTCCGCAAAGCGTCGTCTTTCACCTCAAAAAGATTAAACTGAATTTCATCGTCATTTTTTATCTTACTCAGTTTAGCTTTTTTAATTTCATAAGGAGTAAGTTCTTTGCTTTCTAAGTTCTGTAAAATTTCTTTTGCTCTATCAGTAACAAACTTTGGCAGCCCAGCCATTTGCGCCACCTGGATGCCGTAACTATGATCGGCTTTGCCGGGGCTTACGCGATGCAGAAAAATAACCCTGTCGTCAATCTCGCGCACCTCAACTTTATAATTCTGTATTTTGGGAAATATCTCGGACATTTCGTTCAGCTCGTGATAATGGGTTGCAAAAAGAGTTTTTGCCGCCATATCCGGATTTTCGTGCAGATACTCCGTAATAGCCCACGCAATAGAAATGCCGTCAAACGTGCTTGTGCCTCTGCCAATTTCATCTAACAAAATAAGGCTTTTGCTCGTGGCGTTATTCAAAATATTTGCCGCTTCCTGCATCTCCACAAGAAACGTGCTCTCTCCCGCCGATATATTATCGCTTGCGCCAACGCGAGTAAAAATTCTATCGACCAAACCGATTCTTGCTCTTTTTGCCGGGACAAACGAACCAATCTGCGCAAGGAGAGTCAACAATCCAATCTGACGCAGGAACACCGATTTACCAGCCATATTAGGGCCTGTAAGCAGTATTATCTGATTTTCAGTATTATCAAGTTTGCAGCTGTTTGCCGTAAATTTATCACCTGGCGGAAGAATTCTTTCCACAACAGGATGACGCCCTTCAATAATTTCTATTACGTCGTCGTCGCTTAATTCCGGTTTAACATAATTGTATTCTTCAGCGCACTGGGCAAACGAGACAAAACAATCGAGCATGCCAGTTAATCTTGCATCGCCCTGAATTTCTCCTGCTTTATCGGCTACCGTCATTCTGATTTCGTTAAATAACTGCGACTCAAGATCGTATATTTTTTCTTCTGCGTGAAGAATTTTATCTTCATACTCTTTTAATTCCGGAGTAATGTACCTTTCCGAGCTTACAAGCGTCTGTTTTCTTATATAATCTTCAGGTATCTTATCTTTGTTTGCATTGCTGATTTCGATATAATAACCGAAGACCTTATTAAAACTAACCTTTAGCGACGATATTCCGGTTCTTTCCCGTTCATCGCGCTGCAAGCTTGCAATCCAGTTTTTACCATTAACTGAAATATCCCGGATGTCGTCTAATTCCGCGCTGTAACCGCCTTTAATTACTCCTCCGTCAATAATACTCACCGGGGGGTATTCCACTATGGCTTCGTCAATCTTGCTTGTAATATCAGCCAGATCAACAAGATTTTCTTTAATCTGTTCTAAAGCGCCGGCTTTTGACTGCTCAAGTAAAGTTTTAATTTTAGGCAGTTTTTTTAACGAAGTTTTTAGCGCCACTATATCGCGCGGGTTAGCTCTGCCAGTGCATATTTTGGAAATCAGTCTCTCTAAATCGCCAATCTCTTTTAGCTCTTCAATAAGTTTGCGTCTCAGGTCTTTTTCTTTCAAAAGTTCTTCAATACTTTCCTGACGTTTTAGAATTGGCTCAAGTTTTCGCAGCGGAGCGGAAATCCATTTTTTTAACAGACGTCCTCCCATAGGGGTTTCAGTTTTATCAAGAATTGAAATCAGAGAGCCTTCTCTGTTTCCATCCTGCATCGAAAAAACAATTTCAAGATTTCTCTTAGTGGAAGAATCGAGCGACATATAATCGGAAGGATTATAAATTGAAACTTTATTCAGATGCGATAGATTTGCTTTTTGAGTTTCCTGAAGATAGTTTAATACTACTCCTGCGGCTGTTGAACCGAGCGGAAGATTTTCAATCCCAAAACCTTTTAGCGTAACGGTTTTGAAATGCATCAACAAAAGTTCTTTTGCATATTCGTAGTTAAAAACCCAATCGTCAACTTTTGTAATTCTGACCGACGGATTTATCTTTTGCATAACCGACGCAATATATTCTTTATCTTTTCGCTGAACCAAAATTTCAGACGGCAGAATAAGGTCTATCTGCTGTTTAATATCATCTGAGGCTACCTGATAAGCGTAAAACTCGCCCGTAGATATATCGCAAAACGAAATACCCGCGCCGTCGTCTTTAATACAAATAGCGAAGAGATAATTATTTTTTTTATAATCTAAAAGCTTATCCGAAAACGCAACGCCGGGAGTAACAACTTCTATTACTTCCCTTCGTACAATTCCCTTTGCAAACTTTGGGTTTTCAGTTTGTTCGCATATAGCCACTCTGTAACCGGCTCTTATAAATTTCGGCAGATAGGTGTCAAGCGCATGATGCGGAAATCCAGCCAACGGCACGCCGTCAGCCGAGCCATTGGAACGTTTTGTTAAAGTTATCCCAAGGACTTTTGAGGCTGTTTTTGCATCTTCATCAAAAGTTTCAAAGAAATCTCCAACTCTGAATAATAAAATCGTATCAGGATGAGTTTCCTTAATCTTGTTATATTGCGCCATTAGGGGAGTTTGCATAATTCACTATAATTAAACCTAAAAGTTAACTTTAAAAGGAGATATTATCAATTTCAAAGTTAATCCGTTTTTTATAACGGATTGTTAGTTAAAAAGAGTTTATCAATTATTTTATTAATTCTTCAAACGGAATATCCGTCAGTTCAAATTTCTGCCATTCGTTAAAATCAAAATGCCACCATTCATCGGGATAAACTTTAAATCCGTGTTTTGTCATTACGTCTCTTAAAGCTTCCCGGTTTTTAATAACGTCTTTGGGAAGATTTTTATATTCCGAGTGAGCCTTTTCGGTAAAGTCGTCAAAATGGGTCGGCATTTTTAACTCCTTTCCCGTCTTGAGGGAAATCAAAGACAAGTCCACTGCGCAGCCTCTGTTATGGCGCGAACCCCTCCAGGGCACGGCAAGAAAAACAGTGTCGTGTAATTTATCAAAAAATCGAACGGTTACGCTATAAGGCCGGTATCCGTCAAATATTTTTATGCCAAGTCCTTTTTTCTTTAGCTCCGCCTGAACTTCTCTTAAAGCTATAGCCGCCGGGAGCCGTAAAAATGCTTTAGCTAAATTATATACGGGCTCTTTGAAGAAATTATCCGAAGTGGCGTAATGAATTTCTAATTTTATAGAAGGAATAAATTTTTCAAGGTCTACTAATAGTTGCGTACTATCTGCGTCAGATAATTTTTTATATTCTTTATAATTATCAACCACAACAAGACCATACTTGTTCTTTACGGCATTTTGCGAATAAATATCAAGCGATAAAAACAAAAAAAGAATTACTATACAAAAATAAAATCGTTTCATTTTTCCGTTCCTTTGTTTAAATTGGTTTAAATTTATTATACATGCTCAAAATTAAACAAAAAAACATTAAGGAGCTTTATGCTGACTAAAGAATATATTGAGTTAGAAGATAAATACGGAGCTCATAACTATCATCCTTTGGATGTTGTAATTGCAAAAGCTAAAGGTATATGGGTTGAAGACGTTGAAGGCAAAAAATACATGGATTGCCTTGCGGCTTATTCCGCTGTAAACCAGGGACACTGTCATCCTCGAATTATTAAAGCGCTTAAAGATCAGGCTGATAAAGTCACATTGACTTCAAGAGCTTTCAGAAATGACCAGCTGCCTCTTTTATATAAAGAATTATGCGACTTAACAGGTTATCAAATGGTTCTCCCCATGAACTCAGGCGCAGAAGCTGTTGAAACAGCTTTAAAAGCCGTTAGAAAATGGGGCTATAAAGTTAAAAATGTCCCAGAATCGAAAGCAGAAATTATCTGTTGCGAAAACAATTTTGCAGGCAGAACAATCAGTTTAATTACTTTTTCTACCGAAGAACAGTACAAGGACGGATTTGGTCCTTTTACTCCAGGTTTTAAAACAGTTCCATTTGGCGACGCAAAAGCTTTAGCCGCAGCCATCACACCAAATACAGTAGGATTTTTAGTAGAGCCAATACAAGGCGAAGGCGGAGTAGTAGTTCCCCCTGACGGCTATTTAAAAGAAGTATCCGATATTTGCAAAAAGAATAACGTTTTATTTGTCACAGATGAAATTCAATCCGGCTTAGGCAGAAGCGGAAAGCTTTTTGCTCATTATTATGAAAACGTCAGACCTGATGTTGTTATCATAGGCAAAGCGCTTTCGGGCGGCATCCTGCCAGTATCTGCTGTTCTTGCCGATAAAGTAGTCCTTGGCTTGTTTAATCCTGGCGATCACGGTTCTACTTTTGGCGGAAGTCCTTTAGCAGCCGCAGTAGCCAGAGAAAGCATTAAAGTTTTAATTGAAGAAAAATTAGTAGAGAACTCTTTTACATTAGGTAAATATTTCAGAGAGCAACTAAGAAATATTAATTCTCCTCATGTTAAAGAAGTGCGCGGCAAGGGATTATTCATTGGAGTTGAATTGCAGCCTGAATCAGGCGGCGCAAGAAGATTCTGCGAAGCTTTAATGGATAAAGGGATTTTATGTAAGGAGACTCATTCTTATGTAATCCGCTTTGCTCCTCCGCTTATTATCACCAAAGAAGAAATTGACTGGGCCGTTGAAAGGATCCGGGAAGTTTTATTAATGGCGTAAGTTTAGTAAAAAAGGGCGTCCCAGACGCCCTTTTTTTTAATTAATTTTAATCCCTAATTTTTCTTCGTAAGCAGTTTTAGTTTCTTCATAAATTCCACGTATCTCTGTTATTTTGACCTCAATATTTTCAATATCGTTTCTCTTTAATGCCGTTTCAATACCAAGAGCCTTTTCTCCCATCTTCTGCGCTCCGGTAGAAAAACTTGCCCCCTTTATCGTATGAGCTTCCGCAATAGCCTTAGAAATTTCATTTATCTTTGAATACTCTTCAAGTCTATCAATTCTTTTTATTGTATCGTTTATATATGTAGAAGCTAAATCAATTTGAAATTCAATATCGCTCAGACTTATGCTGTCGAAATATTCAAAATCGACAATTGCGGCTTCTTTTTTCTTTGCTTCAGGTAATGGCGCATTATCCAAACCTATGCCTAACCATTTATCAAGAACGGATATAAGCGTCTGATAGCTAACAGGCTTAGAAAGATAATCGTTCATACCCGCGGCCATACATTTTTCTTTATCTCCTATCAGGGCATGAGCTGTAATTGCAATAATCGGCATATCCGCTTCATTGCCGTTAAACTCCCTTATTTTCGTCGTAGCTGTCAGACCATCCATTTCAGGCATCTGTATATCCATCAGAATCAAATCATATTTTATCGCCTGAACCGAGTTTATCGCTTCGATACCGTTTGCCACTGCATTTACATTATAACCCGCGTCGGTAAGAAAGCGGGTTAGCACTTTCTGGTTTACCGGATTATCTTCGGCAAGTAAAATATTATATTTATTTCTTGTCTTTTTTAATTCTGCTGAATTTTGCGCTTCAGCCTCCTGGCTAACGCCATGCTGCGCATAGAGTTTATTAAGTTCAGCATAATTGTCAGTATTTTCTTTCACTTTATCCTTTTTCATTTTTACAGTAAAATAAAATGAGCTGCCTTTCCCCTCTTCGCTGTTAACGCCAATTTCGCCCCCCATCATAGCGGCATATTCTTTAGAAATGGCTAAGCCAAGTCCTGTGCCCCCATATTTACGCGTGTGCGAACCGTCAATCTGCGAGAATGGTTTAAACAAGCTGTATGTTTTGTCTTTTGGAATTCCAATCCCTGTATCTTCAATAGTAAAATATATTTTTGAGTTCTCTTCGTCTAAATCTTCCGATTTTATTTTTATTTTAATCCCGCCTTTATCAGTAAATTTAACAGCGTTGCTTAAGAGATTTACTAATATCTGTCTTAACCGCGTAGAATCGCCGATCAATTTTAAATTTGTGTTTTCTGCAATCTCTCGCGAAAGAGCGAGCTTCTTTTCATTCAGCTTAGGAGAAATAACGCCAACTGATTCATCCAGCACATTTAACAAATTAAACTCTGATTCCTGCAAAATAACTTTCCCGGATTCAATTTTAGAGAAATCAAGTATCTCATTAATAATTTCCAATAGCGACTCAGCCGAACTCCGGGCGCTTGAGGCGAACTGCCCAAGCTCAGTTTTGTCTTTATATGATTCTCTTTCGATCAGAGAAAGAAAGCCAATAATTCCGTTCATTGGAGTTCTGATTTCGTGACTCATGTTTGCAAGGAACTGAGTTTTAGTTTCGTTTGCTTCCATAGCTTTCTTTGCAAGAGAATCCGATTTTATTTTTTCTTCCTTTAATTCTTCTTCTATTTTCTTCTTTTTTAATTCCGTAACAGCCTGCGCTGTTATATCCTCTACTGTTCCTTCATAATAGTATTTCTCGTTAGCTTCGGATTTTATCATTTTAGCGGATAAACCAGCAATAATATTATTCCCATCTTTTTTCTTCAGAGCTACCCTGTAATTTTTTACTTCGCCGCTTTCCTTTAGTTTTTCTAAAAACAAACGTCTATCCGATACATTTTTGTATAAGTCGGTCTCAATGTTTATTCCTTTCAGTTCTTCGGCTGAATCATACCCAAGTAATGCCACTAAAGTATTATTAACGGTTAAAAACTTTCCTTCAGGCGTCGACTGATAAATCCCTTCTATAGAATTATTAAATATTGCTTCATATTTTTTTTGAGATAACCGATACCTTAACGTTTGTTTTGATATTTCGCTTCGTAATTTATAGTTAATACTACTACCAATTACCGACACTATGCTTAAAAACATGACAAATAAAACTGATTCAAACATATTCGGAAGCGTATAAATTGAGCCGTCGTTAAGCAAAAGGGCGGCCGCAAAAACTATATTATAGTAGATTGCCACTATTATCTGGTTCTTTAATTCCCAGCTTAAAAATAACGACGCCGTGAATATCATCAGCCCTACAATATTAGAGTTTATTATCAAAGTGCTTGGCAACAGGTAAATCATATATCCGGAAGAAATAATTATTGATAATAATAATATGTGAACAAGTAAAACCGGATTTAGTTTTTTAGAAGAAAACTGAAGAAGGGCTAAGATAGAAAACGCCGTCAATATAGCTAACAGCCTGGTAAAATATACCTGCAAGGACTGTTCGGCATAATGCCTCACTTCAAATACCATAGCAAATAAACCGGATATCAAAATTAGGAAGGCAATTACTTTAAGAGACCTTAACAGCAACTCGTCCGAGACGGCGCTATAGCGTCTCCCATCTTTGCCAGAATAAAGGTCTTCGTCATTATAGACGTAATCAATAACGACCGAATCGTTTTGTGTTTTCATTTATTCAACCTAAAGGCGAACATGATGCAATAGTATCTGTTTTTTAATTTAAGTTTTTTTTACTTAAATTAATTTAATTTTTTATAATAACTTAATCAATTATTGGCATAGTAAAACTAATGACAAATTTTCTTTATAATATAGATTTATCGATTTTTTATTTTTTCAACCATACTTTGTCATGCGGAGTATTAAACCGTTTCTTTTCAACAATTACGGACGTGAACCACTGGTTTATAGCCTATATAATTCTCTGGTGCATTTGTTTTTTCAAAGGCGGGCGCACAGGCAAATTAGCGGCTGTTTCGGTGTTGTTTCTTGTCCTTATCTCTGACCAGATCGGTTACAGAATACTAAAAGAATCCATTGGCAGAATCAGACCCTGTATTGCATTATCGGACGCAATACTGCCCGTTGGCCCTACAGGCTCTTTCTCTTTCCCCTCAAACCATGCTTTGAATAATTTTGCAGTTGCAATATTCTTTACGCGGTTTTATCCTAAACTAAAATGGATTTTATTCAGCGTCGCTTCTTTAGTGGCGTTATCAAGAGTATACCTTGGCCTGCATTATCCTTCCGATATTTTAGGCGGAGCGCTTATCGGCTTAGTTATTGGATATTATTTTGCAGAACTTGTTATCTTTATTGACAAAAAGATGATAAATCCAGAATATAAAAAACTGCCATAATTCAATTTCTAATTCCCTTCTTTTATGTTAAATTTAGATGCATATTTTTGATATTTATGTAAATAACAGAATTATATCAATTTTATAGTTATTAAAAATATGCGTATATCTGATAAAATTACGCACCTAATACGAAGGATGACAGAGTTATAGAGATAGATCCAGGAGACAGGATGTTTTTATCAGATTTCAAAAGGCAGGACACATAAAACCGGAATTTTATAATTTATAGTAAGAAACATTATTTAGTAACAAAAAGGAAATATATGCACGAATTAAACAGAAGAGTTGTAGTAACAGGGATAAGCGCAATTACGCCAATAGGATTAACAGCAGAGACCTTTTGGGAATCATTATTGAACGGCGTAAGCGGCGCCGCAAACATTACAAGCTTCGATACTTCTAAATTAGAAACTAAATTTGCATGCGAACTTAAAGGATTTGATGTTACAAATTATATGGATAAAAAGACAGCCAGACGTTTAGACCCATACGCACAGTATGCAGTGGCTGCCGCTTCATTAGTGTTAAAAGACGCCGGTATTGACCCGGCGACTTTGCCTTCTGAAGAAAAAGAAAGAATTGGAGTAGTATTTGGCAGCGGCATCGGCGGCATACATACTTTTTATCAGCAATCGGTAGTTAACCACACAGAGGGACCGCATAGAGTTTCCCCTTTATTTATCCCTATGCTTATACCTGATATGGGCGCCGGTATGATTTCTATACTCAACGGACTCAGAGGGCCTAACTACTGCGTTGTTTCAGCCTGCGCTACGGCTAATAATAACATTATCGATTCGTTCATGCTGATTAAAAACGGTTTGGCTGAAGCTATGGTTACCGGCGGCAGCGAAGCAAGCATTTGCGAAATTGGAATGGCGGGCTTCAATTCGGCTAAGGCTCTTTCAAAAAGAAACGATTCTCCTGAAACGGCAAGCAGACCTTTTGATCTTACTCGCGACGGTTTTGTTATGGGAGAAGGCGGAGCCGCTTTATACTTAGAAGAATACGAGCACGCTAAAAAACGCGGCGCTAAAATTTACGCTGAATTAGTCGGCGTCGGTTTATCGGCAGACGCTTATCATATTACAGCTCCATGCCCTGACGGAAGCGGAGCTAAGTTATCTATGGAAATGGCTGTTAAAACAGCAGGTATCAAACTTGAAGAAATTGACTATATTAATATGCACGGAACTTCAACAGGATTAGGCGACGCAGCCGAAACTCTTGCTATTAAAAACCTGTTTGGCGAACATGCTTATAAGATGAATTTGTCTTCTTCTAAAAGCATGACTGGTCACTTGTTAGGAGCCGCAGGAGCTGTTGAGGCTATTGCCACTATTCTTTCAATTCAAAATGATATCGTTTCTCCTACTATAAATTTTGAAACTCCTGATCCTGCATGCGACTTGAATTATACATTCAACAAAGCGCAGAAAAGAACTGTAAATTATGGAATGAGTAATGTATTCGGCTTTGGCGGACACAATACTTCGGTTATTTTCAAAAAAATTCAAGACTAATTTGCATTAAAAACTTAAAGCGGCGTCTTTTTATAAAACGCCGCTTTTATTTTAAGGAGCATATTTCATGTCTCAAAAACTTTGTCCTAAAATTATTCTGGAAGGGACCAGACTTACCTTTAAAACTGAAATTGCATTTGAATTGAACCAGCATCCAAGAATTGTAGGTCCCAGAAAATACAGATATCACTCCCCTATTATTTCCGCCGAGTGGTGCGCATTTACTAATTTTCCATGGGGTCGCGGTCTTATTAATTTTGAACCGCAGGAAGAAAACCAGGCCATGGAAACGTATGCTACGTGGGCGAGATTATTTGAATTACAAAGATACTATTCATGGATAATAGACCGCTTTCATCTTTCAACAAAAATGTTCCAGCTCCAAAAATATGGAAAAGAGTATGATTTTAATTGGTTAGAACAACGGTTAAAGGAAGTCGGTTTTCATTTAGTATTCGTTTACCGCAACAGAGATTCTTTTAAAGAAGCGCGGGAAGAGAGACTAAAAGTATCAGGCAACCCTTCGCAATATGACGATATAGACGCTTTCTACCGCGAGCAGGAAACGCTTGGCAGATTAGTTGACGAATCCATTCTGCCAAAGCTTAAAATTGATATTTCCGATAATAACATCCCTGCCGCATTAGAAAACATTGCCGATTGGCTAACTGAAACTGGCGGACTTTATGCCAAATAAAACTAAAGCTCCGTTTTAAATTTTTGGCAGTCTTTCTAAAAATGAACTATTGCTTAGCACAGTATAAGTTTCAGTTTTTCTTAGCTCGTCTAGATTAAAACAGTTCATGTAGCTCATAGCGCTGCGAAGTCCGTCTGAAATGCTGTCTATAACATTCTTAACAGTTCCTTTGTAAGCCACCATAGTCTCTTCGCCTTCAATAAACTCATTCTTCATTTTTACTCCAAATGAGGCCGAACCGCGATACTTTTTCCAAAGCTGACCGTTATATTTAATTACTTCGCCAGGAGTTTCTTTTGTGCCTGAAAGCATTCTTCCAAGCATAACGGCGTCTGCGCCCAGCGATATTGCTTTCGCTACGTCGCCTGGACTTTTTATACCTCCGTCGGCAATTACTTTTATATTTAGATTATTTGAATTTCGCGCAAATAAAACGTCCAACAAAGAAGAAACCTGCCCCAACCCGATGCCTGTCTGAATAGAAGTAGTACAAACGCTTCCGCTTCCTATGCCCACTCTTACGGCGTCTGCGCCTGCGTTTTCAAGCAGCTGTAACGTTGAGCCATGCGCCACGTTGCCGACAATAATTTTTACTCCGTATTTCTTTTTGACATATTCTGTTTTGTCTAATACCGCTTTATTATTTGCGTTTGCGGTATCAATACAGATAACATAATTTTGCTCGGCAAGTTTTTCAATTATATCGTCTCCAGTTGTAAGAGCTATCGAAACGCCTCTTATCTGGTTTTTATTTTCTCCGCTATTTATCACTTCGTCAAGCGAAGAATCAAATCTGTTAAGTATTCCAAGACACCCAAGATCAGTTAATTCTTTTGCCATCTTAAAACCAGTAACCGTATCCATTGGGCTCGAAAGTACCGGCAAAGAAAGATCCAAACCCAGGAAAGAACAATTTGTAACCGCTTCTGTGCGCGATCTTATCCTTGAGACTTCTGTTGGAATAAGGCTTACATCGTCATAAGTAAGCGATTGGTTGTATTCATTTAATTCTTTTTTTGTGTAGACTCGCATCGTATTAGCCTCTTTTTACTTTTATAATAATTCTTCCATTTGATCTAAACAATAGTTCATCTTCGTAATAACGGCGGTAAACGGCTCTGTAGTAGTCATATCGACTCCGGTTCTTTTTAAGATATTGATAGAGTAGTCGGAACTTCCTGATTTCAGAAATTCAAGATATTTCTCTACAGCCGAACTTCCTTCATTTTTAATTTTCTGGACAAGAGCTTCTGAAGCCGCAAAACCAGTAGCGTACTGATACACATAATAATTATAATAAAAATGCGGAATTCTCGCCCACGTATACTCTTCCTCTTTATCTACTATCATTTCGTTTCCCCAGTATTTTTGATAGAGGTCACGGTACAAATTAGAAAACGATTCCGGAGTAAGTCCTTCGCCGTTTTCAGCTTTTTTGTAAACCTCCTGCTCAAACTCAGCAAACATTGTCTGGCGGTAAAATGTAGTAGTGATATTATTCAGATATTTTTCAAGCAAAGCAAGTTTTACATAACTAGAGCTTGCCGTATTAATAAGATGATCTAATAAAAGCGATTCGTTAAACGTAGACGCTATTTCAGCAAGAAAGATTGAATAGTTTGCATATACATACGGCTGATTTAAGCCCGTGTAATACGAATGCATATTATGACCAATTTCATGCGTTAAAGTAAAAACGTCGTTCAGCAGATCAGTCCAGTTTAACAGCACATACGGATGCACTCCAAAGGTTGTGCCGGACGAATACGCTCCGCTTCTTTTATTCGGGGTTTCATATACGTCAAGCCATCTATTATCAAAAGCTGATTGAATAGAGCTGCAATAGTCTTTTCCCATACATTCCAATGAATCTAAAACTATTTTTTTTCCTTTTTCAAATTTGTATTCCGGGTTGAATGAGAACAAACTGACATAGCTATCATAAGGATGCAGTTCTTTAAGTTTAAGCATTTTCTTTTTTAGAGTAGTCCATCTATGCATTGGGGCAAAATTACCGTTCACTGCATTTACAAGATTATCATAAACAGCTACAGGAATATTGTTATTTGAAAGAGCCGCTTCGCGAGCCGAATTAAATTTTCTTGCGCGAGCATTAAAAATATTAGATTTTAGGGCTCCATTTAACAACGCGGCAAATGTATTTGAAAAATTCATGAATGAAGAATAGTAATTTTTATAAACCTCTTCTCTAAATTTTCTATCAGGCGTATACAATGCCGAATAAAACCTTGCATGTGAAACTTCATAATCATTATTTCCTGCGTCTTTTGCCGCAGGAAACTTCATATCGGCGTTTGTTAACAGACTGAAAACATTATATGGCACGTCTCTCACTTCCGAAGCGAGCGCTAATATTTCTTCCTGTTCTTTGCTTAGCGTATGCTCGGCCGCTCTGAATAAATCGTCAAAATAATGTTCGTATAATTTTAATTCCGGCTTATCAGCATACATTTTAGAAATGCCTTCGCGCGTAATAGCAAGTATTTCCGGACGAATAAACGAGTTCGCCGCCATTACTTTTGTATAAAGAATTTTTATTTTTCCGTCAAGTTCCATCTGTTTTGTATTTTTAAGATCAAGGTCTTTTGAAAGCGACGCGTAGAGGCAAAGCCTTTCTAACTTAATGCCCACCTCATCGTCAAACTTTAAGCAATCATGCAAAGCCTCCGAAGATTTACTAAGCGTCCCTTCATATTTTTTATATTCCGAGCTTTTCTTTTCAACCCAGATAAAATCTTCATTCCAGAGCTTTTCATCGGAATAAATATCCTTCAAATTCCATTTATATTTTTCTTCTATCTGGTCTCTTGCAGGCAGCTTTCCGCCATTAGCCAGGTTAGGTTCAGGTTCATAAAAATTTTTAAGTCTATTTTCAGTATACATCAATTCTCCAAACAATAATAAATTTCAATAAATTATTTTTTCGCCCATTCTTTTAAAAAAGCCAATACTTTCCCTTTGTCATGATGATCGCCGGATTCCAGTTCGCCTGTATCTTTCGATTTTAATAACGCGCCTTTTTTATCCAAAATAAATATATGCGGGTAGCCCGTTATTTTGGGATATTTAGAAAGGAACTTTTCATTTTTATTTTCTTTACTGTAATTAACTTTCATAACAACAAAATGTTTATGCATATATTTTGCTGCATCGCTGTTTTCTTCAAAAAATTTATCAAGTTTACGGCACCATATGCACCATTCGCCGCCAACATCTATCAATATTTTTTTATTGCTATGCCTGGCTTCATTAATCGCTTTTGCAAGATCAGATTCCGGATCGCGCGTAACGTCAAACCTGCCTGCTGATTTTGTTCCTGAGCTGTCTTTATTTTGCGAATACGACGCGCTTACGCCCAATAAAAACAGAGCTAACACAAATAATGTTATTTTTTTCATTTATCGCCCTTAACATATATTTTAAATAAAATTATATTTTCTTTAGAATAATAAGTTTCTTAATTTTTATAGATGTAATTTAATTTTTTTAATTATATATAAAAATCCAAATGAAGAAACAGTTAAAATATAACGTTGTGCCGCAAATATCATCTATACAGGATATGTTGTTAAAATCCGCAGAAAAGTTCGGTTCCAGATCTGCTTTAACCGATTTGAGCAATACTCCGATAAATACGTTAACATACAATCAGCTACTTAGCGCCGTTTTGAAATTTGGAAACGCCTTAAGCAAACTTGGCCTTAAAGAAAAGACGCATGTAGCCGTTATAAGCGAAAATCGCGTTCAATGGTGCATCAGCTACCTTACATGTATGTGTTTCAATTTAGTCGTAGTCCCTATAGATAAGAATCTTCATTTGAATGAGATATTAAATATCATATATGAATCCGATTCCGAAGCGATTATATTTTCCGAACAACTGGAATCGACTCTTCGGGAAAAAGCCTCAGTATTAAAAAAATTAAAATACTATATAAGCATGGATTTGAAAGAAAAAACTGACGGTTTTTTCTCCATGCCGGAATTGATAAAAAATAATGAAGAACGCGCAATTAAAAAGCTTCCAAAAATAAAGCCTGACGAATTAGCAGAAATTATTTTCACATCCGGCTCGCTCGGCAGAGCAAAAGGCGTTATGCTTAGCCAGGCTAATATTTCGGCTAACTTAGTGAGCATGGTTTCGATGTTTTTAATTACGCCGGAAGATAGATTCCTTTCAGTACTTCCCATTCATCATACATACGAATGCACTTGCGGGTTTCTGTGCCCTATTTATGCGGGTTCAAGCGTTTTCTATGCACGCTCGTTACGGACTATAACTGACGATCTTCAAAATGTTCAGGCAACTATGATGTTAGGAGTTCCTTTATTGTTCGACAAAATGTTCAAGCGCGTCTACAAAACAATAAAGGAAGACAAAGTAAAGTCGTTGATTATTCCTCCACTGATAAAAGCCAGCAATGTGTTTGAACTTTTTGGATGGAAAAATTTTAAGAAAACTATTTTCAAAGAACTGCATAATAAATTTGGCGGAAGCATTAGAGCCTTTATTGCAGGCGGAGCAGCTCCGGATCCGGAAGTAGCAAAGGGTTTACGCGAACTTGGATTTAATTTCAGGCAGGGCTACGGCTTAACTGAAACTTCACCAATTATCGCTCTAAATCAGTTCGATAATTTTAAAGATAACGCCGCCGGTTTTCCTTTGCCAAATGTAGAAATAGTTATTAATAAACCGGACGCCGAAGGCGTAGGCGAAATATTTGCCAAAGGCAAAAATGTGATGATAGGCTACTACAACAATGAACAGATGACTAAAGAGGCCTTTGAAGACGGATGGTTTAAGACCGGAGACATTGGTTATTTTGACGATGAAGGATTTTTACATGTCAGCGGCAGAAAGAAAAATGTTATCATTGCCAAGAACGGCAAAAATGTTTTTCCTGAAGAAATTGAAGATATGCTTATTAAAAGTCCATATGTTTTGGAAACCATTGTTTACGGCGAAAAAGATCCAAAACAGGATGAGATCATTGCAGCCCAGATTGTAGTAGACGCTGAAACTTTTATTGAGTATTCTGAAGCAAAAAAAGTAAAAATCACAAATGAATTAATCAATCAGATTATAGCTGAAGAAGTTAAGAAAACTAACAGCCAGCTTTCGTCCTACAAACAGATTAAAAAATTCTATATTCGCGAGCGCGAATTTGAAAAGACTACTACGCAAAAAGTAAAAAGATATTTATTTAAACCGGACGAAAACCAGCAGTGATAATATATCATAACATGTTATTTTAATTGCTTGGTAAGGACTTTATCAATCCTACGGCCGTCCATATCCACTACTTCAAAATAGTATGTATCCCAAATAAAATGTTCTCCTGTAGATGGAATTCTGCCAAGCCGCTTCATAATAAAACCTGCAAGCGTGTCATAATCTTTTCGCTCTTCATCAGGCAAAAAAGAGATTTGAAACAACTCTTTAAAATCACTGATGGCGAGCATGCCGTCAAGCAGATAAGATCCGTCTTCTCTTTTTACAATCGAAGGATCTTCTTCACGCCCATAAGCCGGAATTTCGCCGACAATCGCTTCAACTATATCGTTCAATGTTAACAGCCCTACAAGGCTTCCGTATTCGTCGACAATAAAAGCTATATGTTTTTTAGTCGCCTTAAACAGTTCAAGCAGTTTTAACGCTTTTGCGCTTTCGGCTACATACACAGGCTGAATCAGAAATTGTTTTAACTCCTGCGCAGAAGTAATCCTGTCTAACGGAAGAATATCTTTAACTCTTATTATTCCTAAAACATTATCCAGCGAACCGTCGCATAGAGGGAAGCGCGAATATTTGGTTTCATAGATCGTACTAAAAATTTCATCAACAGATTCGTTTATATCAAGCCATGCAATCTTTGTGCGGGGAGTCATCAGCACATTAATTTTATAATCGCTCAAACTCAAAACTCCCTCAACCATATTTTTTTCTGACGATTCGAATACCCCTTCGCGGGTTCCGTGTTCAATAAGCACTTTAATTTCGTCTTCCGTAATAGTCGGTTCTTTTGAAGGCTTCAATCTGATCAGCTTTATTATCAAGTCAGTCGAGCGGCTTAGAAAATATACAAACGGCATTCCAATTATAGAAAGCGTTTTCATAATTGTAGCCGCATAGCGCGAAAGTTTAACAGGGTTGTTGAGCGCAATTCGTTTAGGAACAAGCTCCCCAATTATTAGGTTTAAATATGTGATAGAAACCACGACAATGATAAAGCTTACTTCTTTACCGTAGCTTCCAAAATAACCGTAATAATTTAATACGCCTTCAAGCGAGTCAGCCAGGGTAACGCCGCTATAGGCCCCTGCAAATATGCCTATAAGGGTAATGCCAAACTGCGTAGCCGATAAAAACTTATTAGGATGGTTTGCAAGATCTAAAGCAAGCTTAGCTTTTTTATCCCCCTTTTTTACTAAATTTTGCAGCCGCGTTTTGCTTACTGAAATTATTGCGGTTTCTGACATCGCTAAAATTCCATTCACTAAAGTCAAAGCTAATATTATCAATATTTCATTTTGAGCGCTCATTATTTACAGGCCTTCGGTAAGAGCCGTTATAATAGCCGCTCGTTCAGGATACCGACTTAGTAACTCTTCCCGTTTTGCTAATTCAAAATCATCGAAATCAAAGCCGGGCGCTACTGTGCAGCCAATTAGCGAGTATGAAGTTTTGTCGTTTACCTCGGCTCCAAACCAGCAATTTTTGGGCGCTACAATTTGAAAACTTTCGTCGTTTTCAATATCCCGGCCAAGTATTTTTTTTTCATAACCGCCGCGCTCATCTATTATATGAATAGTTACGGAGGCGCCGTCATAAAAATGCCAAAGCTCATCAGATTTAATTCTGTGAAAATGAGAGAGTTCTTCTTTTTCTAACAGAAAGTATATAGATGTTGATATTGAACGCTCGCCGCTAAATCCATCCGGCAAAGCCTCTTTTTTTATATTATCTTCGGAACGATATACTTCTGAAAAATATCCTCCTTCCGGATGTTTTTTTAATTTTAGTTTTTCAATATAGTCTTCAGCCGTTTTAGCCATAATACCTGCTTTGTTAATTTTACCATTAAAATAATATTAAAGCCGCTTATATATAAGAGCTTTATCCGTCCCTATTTTAGTTATATTTTTTACAATTGTTAAATAGCATAATATAAAATACAGAAATTGAGCTCCAAAATAAACGGGAATCTAATTTATAAGGGACAACTGTCTTCATTCAAAATGTCAGCTAACGTATTCTTTAATATATGAATATTTATTATAAGACTCATAATTGTTATCTTGCATATATACTTATTTAATAATTCAGTCATAAACCACAACAGGATAAAAAATGTACGAAGAGGAATTGAAAACGCTTAGCGAATATGATATAAGAATAAACAATTTAAGAGGTTATCTTTAAATTAGACGAGAAGGACGCTAAGATAAAGGAATTGCAGGCTCAAACAGAAGACAGCGCTTTTTGGAACGATCAGCTATCGGCGCAAAAAATTCTTCAGGAAATAAAGAGCCTTCAAAACTGGACTGTTTTATGGCAAGAGACAAAGGACAAAGCTACCATCCTAAAAGAACTAATTGAACTTGCTGAAAGCGAAAATGAAGAATCATTTGTTGAAGAAGTTAATAATGAATTAGTTAAACTGAACTCCGCAATTGAAGACGTTGAGTTTAAAAATATGCTCAGCGGCAAGGACGATAATAAAAACAGCATTCTTACAATTCATTCAGGCGCCGGAGGCACAGAGGCGCAGGATTGGGCTGAAATGCTAATGCGTATGTATCTTCGTTACGGAGAACAAAATAATTTCAACATGAAAATTGTAGATATTTTAGAAGGCGATGGAGCCGGAATTAAAAGCGCTACTATTCAGGTTGAAGGCGAATATGCTTACGGTTATCTTAAAGCTGAAAATGGCGTGCATAGATTGGTAAGAATATCTCCGTTCGATTCAAATAAAAGGAGACACACGTCGTTTGCATCAGTTTTTGTTATTCCCGAAGTTGACGACACTATTGAGATTGATATTAATCCCGCTGACTTAAGAATAGACACTTATCGTTCAGGCGGCAAAGGCGGACAGAACGTAAACAAAGTTGAAACAGCCGTTAGAATAACCCACATTCCTTCAGGCGTTGTCGCTGCATGCCAGAGCGAACGCTCGCAGATACAGAACAGAACGAACGCTTATAAACTGCTGAAATCTAAATTATATCAGATTGAAATAGAAAAGCAGGAAGCTGAGCTGAATGAAGTTGAAAAAACTAAAATGAAAATTGAATGGGGCAGCCAGATTCGGTCTTATGTTTTTCATCCTTATAACATGGTAAAAGACCATCGGACTAATGTTGAAACTTCTGACACGCAGGGCGTAATGAACGGCGACCTTAATAATTTTATAAAAGCGTTCCTCCTAAAGTTTGGACAAAATTTTTAAACATTAAATACTTAACATTGCAATATGAAAAATTTCACGGAATATCTTTGGTTTAATACTAAAAATCAGAGAGATTATATTAACATAACTCCCGAAATTGAAAGAATACTTCACAAAAGCGGAATTAAAGACGGCATGATCTTAATTTCAGCTATGCATATTACAGCCGGAGTATATGTAAACGACGCAGAAAGCGGTTTAATACAGGATATAGACGAATGGTTAGAAAAACTTGCGCCCTTTAACGCGCATTACAAACATCACCGCACTGGCGAAGATAACGGCGACGCTCATCTTAAAAGCCTGTTAATACATCACGAGGTTATTGTCCCGGTTACTGAAGCGAAACTTGATTTCGGTCCCTGGCAGCAGATATATTACGCTGAATTTGACGGTCAAAGAAAAAAACGAGTAATCGTAAAAGTTATGGGCGAATAATATTTATATGCGTAAAAGAAATCAATTAAGGCGATTGTTTGAGCTATTTACCGCAGGCTTGAACTTTAAAGACTTTGAGCGTCTGATAAAAAAAGACGCTCCGGAAGTTTTAGATTTCTATATGCAGAAGATTTCCAAGCCGGAAAAAAAACGCAGCAAGCCTATTAGTTATATAGTTTTTATTCGAGAACTCTTTGTCGCTTTTCTTACCAAGCTAGCCCCAGTAAGACGTATATTCTACGCTCTTACGCTTGTCTTGTTTATTGGCGGGTATCTAAATGACGATTCGGGCAATATGCTCCTTTCTTTTTTAATTTTAAATGTATTGCTAGCTTTTGAGTTAGCCGATAAACTTAACGCAAAAGACGAGCTTGACGTCGCAAGGGATATTCAGGAAAGCATTCTTCCTCACGAACCTCCAATTGTGGACGGTTTCGATATCTCGTGTTTTTACGAAACCGCAAAGGAAGTCGGCGGTGATTATTTTGATTTTCTTAAGAATGAAGAGACTGGCGCAACCAGCTTAATTATTGGCGATATTTCCGGGAAAGGAATGGCAGCCGCTTTATACACCATTCACGTACAGGCAGTTTTTCGGCTGCTAAAGTCTTTTTCATCGACTAAGGAAATTCTTATAACGCTGAATAACCAATTAAAAAGCGTCTTTCGTTCAAACTCATATTTTACTGCAAGCGCCGCTATTTTGCATAACGATAAATCAATAACATATAGCCGCGCCGGACATCTGCCGCTTTTGCTTTTTCGAAAAGATGAGAATTCTTTTAATTTAGTTAAGCCTGCGGGGATTGGCATTGGTCTGCGTGATCATGGTTTGTTTGATAAAACTCTTGAAGAAATAAAAATTATTACCCGCCCGGGAGATATAATTGTATTTTATACTGACGGCGTTACCGAATGCATGGATAAAGAGCATAATGAATACGGCGAAGAAAATCTGAAAAAAGTAGTATCGCGTTATTCAGGAGGCTCCGCAAATGAACTTAAATCCGCAATATTAAGCTCGCTCAATATATTTTCTACGGGAGCCGATAGACACGACGATATTACGTTTGTGATTATTAAAGCGAAATAATTTGTCGCTAAAGAGCGTTATCTAAATCCGCAATTAAATCTTCTACATCTTCAATTCCAACAGAAAGCCTAACCACGCTTTTAGTAATGCCAAATTTTTCTTTCAAATTTTCAGGCATTGAGTGATGCGACATTGTGTACGGATGACAAACCAAGCTTTCTACTCCGCCAAGGCTTTCGGCAAGGGTAAATATTTTAAGAGAGCTTAAAAACTTTTTAGTCAATTCATAATCGCCAAGATCGACAGAAACAACTCCGCCAAAACCAGTCATTTGTTTTTTAGCTAGTTCGTGTTGAGGATGGTTTGCAAGCCCCGGATAAAATACTTTTTTCACTTTACCGGATTGTAAAAGATGTTCGGCTATTTTCTGCGCGTTATAATTATGCCGTTCCATTCTTACAGCCAGAGTTTTAGTAGAGCGCAGCGTTAACCAACAGTCAAATGGCGAAGGAACGGCTCCTGACGCATTCTGAATAAACTTAAGTTTATCGTTAATTGCTTCGTCGTTTGTCAAAACAATTCCCCCTATAACGTCGCTATGCCCGTTTAGATATTTAGTAGAACTATGAACGACAACGTCTATTCCATATAAAATTGGGTTCTGGAAAAATGGACTCATAAAAGTATTATCCACTACGCTTACAAGATCATTTTTCTGGCAAACGTCCGCAATCATTTTAAGATCGATTAGAGTAAGCATTGGATTAGTAGGCGTTTCTACAAACACCATTTTAGTATTGGGTCTTATTGCTCTTTTAATGTTTTCTTCATTTGAAGCGTCCACCCACGAAAAGTCGATATTATAATTTTTAATAACAGCTTCAAACAGCCTGTATGTGCCCCCATAGATATTATCTGAAGCAATAACATGGTCTCCAGCTTTAAGAAGCCCCATGATAGCGTTAATGGCCGCTACGCCGGAAGAAAACGCTACGCCATGTTTCGCTTTTTCTAAAGCGGCTACATTATTCTCTAAAGCTTCACGAGTAAAATTTTGGGTTCGGCCGTATTCATAGCCTTTGTTTTTGCCTAATTCTTCCTGAGCGTAAGTCGTAGTAAGGTAGACTGGAGTAATAACCGCGCCGGTAACTTCATCTGGCTTTTGACCTGCATGGATTGCATCTGTAGAAAATCCCATAACATCTCCGGTAATTTATTTGGTTAAATAAAAGAATATCCGCGTAAAAATTCTTCAATGTGCAGCGCTTTTTTCCCTTCCTGTTGAAGCTCTAAAACAGAAATCGTCCCTTTCCCGCACCCCACAGTCAGGCTGTTTTTTGTCTGAAAAAATTTCCCGGGTTCTAACGAATCGCCTTCGTTCACATAAGATTTGAATATCTTAATTATTTTACCGTTAAACGTGAAATACGCTCCCGGGTACGGCGACAGGCCGCGAATCAGATTATGAATTTCAGACGCGTCTTTGTTCCAATCGATAAGACATGTTTCTTTTGTTATTTTGGGGGCTTTAGTAGCTAATGCGCCATTCTGCCTGAGCAACGTAAAATTGTTTTTCTCTATTATATCAACTGTATCCAACACTGTTTTAGCGCCCATCAATGACATTCGGTCATGCAGAGCTTCAAAATTATCTTCTTCATTAATTTTAATTTTTTTCTGAAGAATAATATTACCAGTATCTACTTTATCGTCCAACAAAAATGTTGTAACGCCAGTTTCAGCGTCTCCGTTTATCAGGGACCATTGTATAGGCGCCGCGCCTCTATATTTAGGCAGCAGAGAGCCATGCAGGTTAAACGTTCCAAATTTTGGTATAGAGAAGACTTCCCGCGGCAATATCCTAAACGCTACCACTACAAAAAGATCGGCGTTAAAATCAGTCAGAGCTTTAATAAAGGATGCATCTTTAAGCGAATCCGGCTGTAAGACGGGCAAATTATTTTTTACCGCAAATTCTTTTATTGGAGTAAAGCTTAAATTTCTGCCTCTACCCCGGGCTTTATCGGGCGTAGTGACAACAGCGACTACTTGATGGTTGCTGTTAATTAAAGCTTCTAAAGATGGGATCGAAAAATCCGGAGTCCCCATAAAAATAATTTTCATTATTTGCTTTTTTCCGTTACTAAATAATCAATATCTATTTTGCGGTTTTTAATTTTAATCAAATTTTTCTTCAGCTTCTTTTTAGTTTCATCGTCCACTTTATCGGTAAAATAAATTCCATTAAGGTGGTCGTTCTCATGCTGAATAACTCTGGCAAGCCAGTCGGAAGCTTCAAGTTTTACTTCTTTCATATCAGCGTCATAGTAAACTACTTCAATTAAAGAAGGGCGAATAACATCAGCGCGTAAATCGGGTATGCTCAGGCAGCCTTCTTCCAAAACCACTGTATCGTCAGAAGAGCTGGTAATCTTGGGATTAATAAACACCATTGGTTTTGTTTTCTCATAACCTTTTACTACAGTAAGGTCAATCACAAAAATTGATTTATCGAGCCCAACCTGATTAGCCGCAAGTCCCATTCCGTTTGCATTGCGCATCGTATCGAACATTTCCGTAATCTGGCTGATTAATTTGTCGTCGATATTCTTAACCGGAGTGGTTTTACTTCTTAATATTTTATCGCCATATAAATTAATCGGAAAAACTGACATCTTGATCTCCTATACTTACTTCTTCAACTTTAGCTGAAATCACCTGCGCGTTCAGATCGTTGAACAAAACTATTTCAGATGAATAGAAATACATCCTAATTAAAAGTCTAAATATAATTAAAAACTGCTGAATTATAAAGCTGATTATAAGGTAATAAAGCGGGTACCGGGGCAGTTGGGAGTCGATCATATTGTATGATAATGCGCCCGCAACGCCTATGCACGCTATTGTTATATATACCAGCGATACAATTGAAAAATTGTCGTATACAAATTTAAGGCTGTGATAAATTTCCTTAAAAACAAAATCGGAATCTTTAACCGCAATAATTATTTTCGTATAATCGGATATCATATTTATTGTGCCTATTACAGCCACCAATATTACATAACGCAAAGCCTGCAAAATAAATTCCAAAAGAACATCCTGCTTTTCAGCAAATAAATAACTCAATAATATGCCAATATACTCAAGCATATTTACGGCTATGTAATAAATCAAAAACGAAGCGACCATTACTTTGGCAAAGCGGTAAAAGTATTTTACTCCGCCGAAAAAGAAATCTACAAAATGATTTTTTTTAGGATTTATCAGAACTGAAATTAAGCCCCCTAGCAAAAAGACTTCAATAAGGACATAAATTCCTACTGTAGCATAAATAATAAACGGAATTTCGTCAAGCGCGCTTTTATATAAATGTCTGAATTGAATAAACCATAAATAATCGAATCCTTCGCTCAGTCTTTCGTTAATTGAAGAATGCAACAGGTTATCGCGCAAGGTTGAAAATAGCGGCAGACTAAGCGCAATTGCAAAAGCTACGTTAATAAGAAAGAATAACGTAATAAACTTAAGATTGGCAAAAACCAATCTGCTCCCCTGAAACAAAATATTTTTAATAAATTTTTTCAAGCCAGCCCGCCAAAAATCATTAACAAATTCTGCATCCAGAAAAACCAACGCAAAGAAATCCTAACGGCTCCGGAATACTGATTATTAATTATGTAAGAATTATTAGCAAAGTTAACGTCAAGAAGATTATTCCTATGCGGATCAATTTCCGCACCGATTACTTTGTTTTGAGTTTTAAAAATAATCTTCTTCCATTTTTCTTTGCCGTCCCATACCTGATACAAAGTGTCTTTATCGGTATATAAAACAACGATATTCCTGCTAATAGCCTCCCCTTTACGCAATGCAAGCGCTTCATATTGATTTGCATTATCAAGTTTTTTTATAGCGCTTATTTCATAATCAAAAAACGAAGAGCTTTTAATATAGTTAGGAATAAACCAGTTCATATCGTGTTTATAATTTTTGCTTACCGTATTATAAAAATCATTTGCCGTTGGATGCTTATATTTAAAATCAGAATAATATCCCTTCAGAATTTTTGTCATCGCCTGACGGCCAATAAACTTTTCCATACTTAAGAGAACCAAAGCCGGCTTATCGTAACTAAATGCGCCATACGACTCCCCGTTAAAATGTTTATAAGAAGTATCAGTTATTGCGCCAAGAAATATATTATCATAATATGACGTAACATACTTAGACGCTTCAGGTACTGAATAACCAGTAAGCGAATAGACTAACGGAATCTCTTTGTACGAAAAAAACTGCACCCCTTTTAACGGATAGTATTTAAATAAATTAAAATACGCTTTCCCCTCGCCATAATAATCTTCAATTATTTTAGAAGTACAATAGCTTGTAAAGCCTTCGTCCAGCCATGCTTCGTAGACTTCATTATTTGCAAGCAAACCATAAAAATACTGATGCGCAAACTCATGAACAGTAAGCTCCTCCAGTTCATTGCTTTCTTTGGGCGAAAACATATCGGCCTTTACTGTAATAAGAGTCGGATATTCCATCCCTTCAGAACAGCTTGTTTTAGGAGCGTCGATAAAAGTTATATTTTGGTAAGGATATATGCCGATGTTTTCTTCAAAATACTCCAATGAATTATGAATAGCAGATAAATATCTATCGGCATATTTTTTACTTTCCGGCTGAATATAGCCCAGTATATTTACTTCTGAACCGTCTTTCCGTTTATATTTTCTCTCAATTGGTATTATATTATCCGAAGCCATAAATGCAAAATCGTGTATGCCGTACTGCTTATACAAATATGCTACTTTTTGTCCAGGCTGATTTTTTCTGCTAAACAAATATCCGCACGCCGCAACCGTATAGCTTGCAGGAACTTTTATTTTCACAGAATATTCTCCAAAGTCAGAATAAAACTCAGTATTTGCATGAAACTGACTGCAAGTCCATTTCCCATTTTCGAACACTCCAACTTTAGGAAACCATTGAGAAAGGAAAAAGAAATTTCTGTTTTCAGTATACCCGCACCGGCCTATAGATTTGGGGACAGGCATATCATATTTTAAATTAATTCTAACAGTATCGCCCGGCTTTGCTTCTTTTTCTAAATCTATTTTTGCTACAGTGCTGTCATATTTATTTTCTATTTCTGTACAAATATATTTAAGCGCTACGTTTTTACCGGCTATTTTGATCTCAGAAAAATTAATTTCCGATTCTGATTCTTCCGGAATATCTTCTTCATTCATATAAAGAGAATGCTTGTTTTTGAAGGCGTTTGAATATAAATGAAGTAAAACTTCTTTTGTCGGCAAATCAGTTTTATTAATCCAGATTATTTCTTCTATTGCTGATATTCTTTTTTCTTCAGGAAAAAGTTCAACATCAATATTATAATCCGAAGAGCAGCTTACTTTTCCGTATTCCGCTTTCAGTATTCCATTTTTATAATCATTCGCATTAACAGTTTTACCTGCAATATAATTTTTTGAAGAAGAGGCATTCTGTAAATAAACTAATCCGGCATAAATAACCACAAGAATTATGAGATAAATTTTTCTCAAATCAATAAATTTCCTTTATAAGCTTGATTTAATTATCAACATCTAATTACTTAAGAATAAAACATCCTTAAAAAGAGTGAATAAAGATAGTAATTTTGTTCGAATTTTAATATATCTATCGCTATACGCAATTGAACCTGCAGTTTATTTTACAAAAAGGATTTAAAATAATTTATCCCCGGCTGTTTTAAGTTTTACCTTAAGATACCGGGGATAAAGAATAAGGAAAATATTTTTCTTTTATTTAATCAAAATCATTTTTTTGATACTAATAAAATTATCTACAGACATTTTATAAAAATAAACTCCGCTTGGCAATTGTTTATTTTGCATTGGGAATTGAATACTATATGTACCCGCAGATTTTACTCCATTAACCAAAGTTTCTACTTCATTGCCTAAAACGTCATATACCTTTACAGATACAAAACCCGATTTAGGAATTACATAGGTAATTGTAGTAGTTGGGTTAAACGGATTTGGATAATTTTGGTTTAACTGATATGATTTTGGACTAGCGTTTACGTCTTCAACGTCAGTTGAGCTTGTTGTTCTAAATCCAAAAGACGAAGACCAATCGCTTGCTCCGAGAGAATTTATAGCTCTAACTTTCCAATAATGAGTTTTATTAGTCGCTAGTTTTGTATAAATACCAAGAGAAGTATCATTTATTGTGGTATCCAATACAGTTGATGTAGCTGGACTAAATGTTGAAGAAGTTGAAAGCCAAAACTCATAAGAAGCAGCTATACTTTGCTTGTACCATTTAAATATTGGGTTCAACGATACATTAGTAGAAGCATGAGCAGGAGTCGCAAGAACCGGAGCCGTAGGGAAACCTGCCTTAAAGCAATATGTATCAGAATTTGCAGTTCCGCCAATTGAATTTGCAGCAACTCTCCAATAGTAATTCAAACCAGAGCTTAATCCCTTAAATGTATACGTAGTATCTTGCAGCTCCACTAAGTATACTATCGTTCCGCTTAAAAATGTTGGGCTAGTAGATATTTGCAAAGCATATGACTCAGTATTTGAACTTTTTCTCCATTTTAAAGTAGCGTTAACTCCCTGCGAAGAATCGCCATTTGCAGGTAAAGCAAGCATTGGTTTTGTAGGAGCAATATTAGTCGTATCAAATTTATACACTGTGCTCATCGCACTTTCATTTCCATATCTATCAATACAGGTAACAACATAATAATTACCCTTTGTTGAAGAATATTTAGCGTAACTATTTGATAAAGTTACATCTCCGGTAGTGCCCAAAATATTGTTACCGTTATCTAAACTAGAAGGATGTGTATCAAATCTATAAACGACATAACTAAAAGCCGTATCGCCATCGGAAGCCTTTGCAGGTTTATCCCATGTAAACTCATATTTATTATTTGTCGTGTTTAATACGCATTTAAAATTTGTTGGAGCGTTTGGCTTTGTAGCGGCGCCTGGCAGCCAGCTCATTTTAGGCGTTAATGAATAATTTGAGTAATAATTATGTCTTAATGAGTCTCTGCATGAAGCGAGATTATTAATTATACTCTGAGAACTAAAATAAACTCCGCCTGAGGAGTTCACATTACCTCTGCTTAGTTGAACTTCTGTCGAAAGCTCATTTGCTGGAAATGTGCCTTCAGAATATCTGTAAGCAGCCTGACCAATATATAAATGACGTCCATTTAAAAAACTATCGCCTGACCAGGAAGGTAATAAACCACTAAAGCCCACCCAATATAATTGTGGTAGGATATAATCAATATATGGAGCTCCTTTTACAGCTTTTCCGGTTGTGTCAGTATATGTACCAGCTAGCCAACTGCTGCAATCAACATAAATACCAGCATTTACAGAATTATTACCGGAAGGGCTGATGCCAAATTTTATCCAGGGTTTAACTGCTTTTATGCTGTCGTTAATTTCCGTCAATAAAAGATGCACATTGTTTTTACGCCATGCTGTTACATCTGTAAAACCATTTGGATGAGCGCTAAAAGTAGTATTATCAGTAAATGTACCGTAATCAGAATATGGATAGAAATAGTCGTCAAAATGAATACCATCCACGTCATATCTTCTAACAATATCCATGATTACTTTTACTACATATGCTCTTACTTCAGGCAAACCAGGATTAAGAAAGCGGTATTCAGATCCGCTACATTTGATAATCCAATCAGGATGCAGATTTACCACATTATTTGCCGCCAGAGAACTAACGCTTCCGCCAGACAGAACAACTCTGTATGGGTTTAACCATGCATGTAATTCAACTCCTCTTTTGTGTGATTCCTGAATAGCAAAAGTCAAAGGGTCGTAATTAGTATCTGAAGGAGCAGTTCCCTGTCGTCCAGTTAAATAAGAAGACCATGGTTCGATGCTGCTTTTATATACGGCATCGCACTGAGGCCTTACATGAAAAAATATTGCGTTCATTCCGCTTACTTTATGCTGATCTAATATAGCTACAAATTGATTTTTTTGTTGTGCAATAGTAGAAGCGCTTGTCCCAACGTTTGTAGGCCAGTCAATGCCAAGAGAAGCCATCCAGATTCCTCTCATTTCTCTTTTGGGGTTAGTAGTTTGAGCTTGTATTGCGGCTCCAGTAAGTAATACGCAGAGAATAAGTAGTAAGTACTTAGTTTTCATTTTAACTCCAGGATTAACTATATTTTTGTTGATAAGTAGTAAAAAATTCATCCATCCTTAATCTGTTTTTTTAAGGATACTGTTTATTTTGACCCCGTGTTTATTTTCCTATCTTTACTAACTATTGAGAAAACTATATTCAATGATTAGATTATTTAATCTTCCAGTATGTCCATTTTTAACATTATAAAACAATATTAACTGTTTCAACATTGATACTTTTAAATAAATATCGGACTAAGCCTATTAGATTGTTATTTTAATTTCCTTCTACGCCAAATAGTCCAGTATAACCTTGGGCAGACGAACCACATTGCATAGATACCAAATAATCGCCTGTTGGAAGGTAAATAATTCCTGTGTACGATTTTTGTCCCGCTACAGGATATACAAGGACATATGATTCTGTATTATCAGCTAAATTTTTAGCGCTGAATCTAATATCCGTATTAGGCACAGTATTTAGAGTGCAATAGAAATAAACATTTACAGCAGTTGTAGAAAAATATCCGTGAGCAGCTCCATTAACAATAGTAGCATTAAATTCTGGATTATATGTATATCCAGGAGTCGTAGCAAATCCTGGATTAGTAGTGAATCCAAAAAACACAACAGAAATTGTTATAAATGTCATAAGAAATATGTATTTTTTCATTATTTTCTCCATTATAATATATTTATTTCTTAGCCCGATATACAATTTAGCAATAAAAGCCGCTCTCGCGGCTTTTATTGCTAAGTAAACATAAGAATTCTTTGTAACAAAAATTACTTCATTAACATCATTTTTTTAGTAGCAGTAAAGCCGTTAGCTTTAATCTGATAAATGTATGTGCCAGAAGCAAGTCTGCTAGCATTAAAGTTAGCTGTATAAGTTCCGGCAGTAAGTTCTCTGTTAACCAAAGAAGCTACTTCCTGACCTAAAATACTGTAAACTTTTAAAGAAACAGCTCCGTCTTTTGGAACGCTGAATCTAATTTCTGTTGACGGGTTGAAAGGATTAGGATAATTCTGTGATAATTCAAAAGATTTAACTGTTGAATTATTATCTTTCTTTACGTCAGTAGCAGCTCTTACAAATTGTTCAAGAGCTGGATAAGATGCTGTTCCAAATACTGCAGGATAAGCATATTTTCCGTCAGGGCTGAATGCTATACCGCGAGGTCTTTCGTTTGAGTTATAAGGAACTGCAAAATTCCAAACAATACTATCTTTTCTTGTTAAAGAACCGTCTGTTCCAAGTTGATATCCGTACCATACGTTTGGTCTATATAAAACTGTATCAGTAGGAACGTCAGTATAAGAACCGCCGTCAATCCATAGATATCCCGTTGTTTTATCCCAGTTCATAGATTCAACACATGCGCCAACAAATACTGTATCTTTTAGTACAAATGGACTGAATTTGTCATCGCGAGTATATCTTAACGTGCCTTTTAAAGTATATCTAGGATAAAAAGCTGTCAATCCGTCAGATGTAACGGTCATTGTTCTGCCAATCTCAATTAATGTATCAACATCGTTTCCGATAAATGAGAAATCTGTCTGAAATTCTCTTGCTGCATGTCCGTCAAGTACTGCACAAGTATAAACGTTTCCATCTGCATCAACTCCTGGAGAAACTATAACTTCATCTGCATTTGGAGTAAATTTAGCCATACCAGCGCCTGTTTTGTAATTTATTCTGAAATAAGAATCATAAGCTCCATAAAGGATATTACCATTCTGATCAATACCTAAGCCTCTACCTGCGTTTGTAAATGTATCAGTTAAAGCGCCAGTTAAATAACGAATAGGACTGAAAGAAGCAGCAGTTCCATCAGAATTAAAAATTCTAACAGATTTTACAGCTGTGCCAGAACCTGCAACTGTATCGCTAGCTGAATAAGAAATAAACCATACTTTTCCATCAGGATCAACCTGAACGCCATGACATCCAGTACCTAATAAAGAACTTACAGCATCAGGGAAAATTCCTTTATAGGTCCAGCCAGCTTGCTGTGCATTCGAAAACGAACTAACCATTGCCACTAAGGCAAGAATTGTGAGCAACTTTTTCATTTATAACTCCATTATGTTAATTAATTGATTATCTCTCTCTCCTTACACTATCCAAACTTATCATTTTTTTATTTACGGAGCAATAGATTCTCCGAAATTTACACGTACAACAGTTTCAGAAGTATCTACCCTGCCGCGCGAATAATACAAATAATTTCCAGTAGAGCCTGCGCCCCAAGCAAAACTTTGAGCTTTAGGATAAAGAACGCCCGAATATAATTTCGTGAAAGATTTATCAGCTTTTACTACAAGTATTGGATCTGTATAATCTGACCCAACATACATATTTCCATTTTTATCAAATGTAAGAGAATATATAGAATAACCTGTAGCAATTGAACTTGAAAAATTAAATACTTCTTCAACAGAACCTATTTGAGAGCTGGAAGTAATTGAAGCTTTATATATTTTTTCAACTCCGTCAAAACTGCCGGCGAAATAAACATAATTGTTATACACTTTAACAGCTCGTAAAGTAACAGTAGAACCAGTAAGCGAAAAAGCTTTTGCTACTTTTGCGCTAGTAACGCTGTATATATAAGCTCCAGTTCCAACTGCCCAGATATTACCGCTATTATCAAAATCTAAAGCGGCAATTGATCCGTTAAATGCTGTAGAAAATGTAGTGGATTTAGCTCCGGCAACAATGCTGAAAATTGCCTTCATATTTCTTGCGCCGTATAAATTACCGTCAGGGCCAAAAGCAAGACTTGTCCATGAAGTTTCGCCTCCTTTAGGAGCCCATGTTGTTCTTACGCCGTCAGGAGTAATTTTAACAATTCCTGAACCAACTGAATAAGTAGTCATCGATGCATAAAGATTGCCTTGAGCATCACTGGCAATAGCGTAAGGGAACTCAACAGCATGTTTAAAATTGCCATATTCGCTTGTTGCTGTTTTAAGCGAGAACAATTTTTTATTTCCAGAATTATCAGTATAGTAGCCAAACTTCAAAGCCGTCTGCACAGCAACTCTAATCTTAACAGTATCGCTAACCAAATTAGGCGGAACGACTGTTATTTGAGTAGGAGTAGCAGATAAAATGGTTCCAGAAGTTTCGTCAAAATCCACATAATCCTGAGAAATATCAGAAGAGAAATTTTGACCAGTTATAGTGATTACTGTAACGCCTGCAAATGCGCTTGATTCAGGCGATACGCTTGTTATTACAGGAGTAGCCGTAACCGAGATATTAGGGTTATAAGCGCTCGGTTCAGTATCCTGATTGCAACCGGTAAAAGCAAGTAATAAAACTGCTAATCCCGAAAGCGTCTTTAGTATTGTTTTTGAACTTATAAAAAGATTTTTCATTTTTCTTACCAAATTTCTTATTATAAAACTTTTTGATTTAATAAATTTAATTTAATTCAACAAATTATAATGCAAAATGTAAAGTAAATCTATGAACGTCGCTAAATACTCCGAAACTTGTATATGAATAATCAAATCCTAAATCATATCCCGAAATATTTTGCTTCAAACCTAAGCCTGCGCTAATACCGCTTTCATCCGTAGGGAAAACATAGCCAAGCCTTAAAGCGACTGTTTTCATAAACCAGTACTCGCCTCCAATTCCTATTTGTTCCTGATAATCTCTTGGATGCGACGCATTAGCTGTAATAAGCAGCGAATGTACATCCTGATTGATATTTGGAAGCAATTCAAATACGTTCATCGAAATACCGATATTCAAAGTCATTGGCAAAGAAAAAGTTTCTTTTTCGTATTTAACATCCTGCGAAAAATTCTTTATATCCATACCAAGGTTAAGACTTTTAAAACCAGTCTTATATAGAACGCCGAAATCGTAAACGAGCGTGTTTGCTGAATAATCCTTTTTACCATAAGAACCGTCAGTAGCTACAGTGTAAATCTGATCGGCGCCTAGACTTTGTTTAGCATAACGGATATTTGCTCCAAGCGAGAATTTATCGCTAAGAGCTTTAGCGTATCCTAAACCAACAGCCAAAGCATAAGGTTTATATGTGCCCATATCAAGATAACCAGCCGAAGCTGAAGAAGAACGTATTGTTCTTTGGAAATCTCCATAGTCAACATACACTGCTGAAATTCCAAACACTCCAAATTGACCGTCAAAAGGATTTATAGCAACGCTGCCATGCAAATAATTAATATCTGCAATCCAGTTTGTTCTGCCAAGAGAGACATCTGAAAAACCGCCTAATCTAGCCATAGAAGCGGGATTATAGAACATAGATGAAGAGGTTCCTTCAACTGAAGTAACCGCTTCGCCTAAAGAACTTGCGCGAGCGTCATTAGACATGCTTAAAAAATCGAAACCAGCCTGCGCCAGCTTTTTATAATTTTGCGCATATCCAATATTTGCCGCTAAAAACGTAAATATCAAAATTATTGAAATCGTATATTTTTTCATTGTGTTACCTGCTTGAAAAATTTTTCTTAAATTATCTAATTACAACGAATTTTACTATTTTCTTTGCGCCAGTGTCGTTATTGGTAACAACTGCTATATAAATACCACTGACAACAATTTGTCCGTAAGTAGTGTTACAGTTCCAATATGCGTCGCCGCTGCCGTCTGTATGATGTAGTCTTTGCTTTAGACCAGTTTCTGGCGAATCTGGAGTAGCGATTAACCGACCCAATTCATCATATATCTTAATTGTGCAGTTTCCTGGAATTCCAAAAAATGCGATTTGATTAGGACGATCGACTTCTCCAAATCTTAACGTATTTCCGTCTGAGGAAATAATATAAGGATTTGGAACAACTCTAATCTCATCCATGCTTGTTCCAGCAGGTCTTTTTAATGTTGCAGCGTTAAACGTCTGCGTATAATAACGGCTGCTTTCTGAACCGTCTGCGCCAACTGCTGTAATGTAGTAATAATAAGAAATACCCCTTATAAGGTTAACGTCGTCATAAGATGTTTCCGAAGTAGTCGCTTCATGTATCAAATAATATGTGCTATCTGATTGATAACCTGCTCTGTATATTCTGTAAGCAACAGGAGCCGTGCCCGAGTTAAATGATGTCCATGCCAAAGTAATCATATTACCTTTGGAAGTAACGTCAAATGTTTTTGGAGGCAAAGGAGTGCTGGTAGCGACATTATAACCAGAGTTATAATTTGCTAAAGCAAAGTCCCATGTTTTCATTAAAGAATCTTTGCCAGTTAGAACCGCTTTGTTTTTCTTCAATGCAGCAGCATCCTGAGCGGCAGCAACGCCATTTGCAGCATTATATTCATTCATATATGTACGTCCAACTGAAAGACAAGCTTCACGGCTTAAACCGGCGCTTCCTTCAGCAATAACAATATGAACGCTATCGCCCGGCGCTATTGTATAAGGGCCAAAGCCTATAGCTGATGAGTTGCCTGCAGTATTACCAAGAGAAGGATTAGTTTTTTGCGTCTCAAATTTACCATCAGGCTGAACTTTATAAGCGTGTCGTGTTTGATGTCCTACCGACACATAATTATTATATTTGTTCATCATCAAACCTTCGTTATAAGCATTGTTTGATGTAGCGTCGCCTGAAAGAACAGCGTCATCTGAGTTCATATACATTGTCGTAGTAGGTTGTTTTGTATCATCCGACTTATCAGAGGCCGATTTATCTGCGTGTAATGTAACAACTCCTACAAACTGAGCGGCGCCAAGTCTTCCAACTGTATCTGCGGCAGTTTCAAAACCGCTTTCAGCGCCTGAAGTGCCATACCATACTGGTCCGCCGATATTATCATATTTAACAGTTTTATCAGGAAAATATCCGTGCCATGCAAATATCGTACGATATTTACTTTCGCTTGCAAGGTCGCCTGAATAAACAGAATCGCCTCTAACATCGTTCATAGTATTCATACCCCAACGAGTTCCGTTAGCAATGATATTATCAACTTGTTTTGTAGGAGCCCATCTGTACTGCCAGTAGAAGTAAACTCCTTCAAGAGTTTTATCTTTTAATGCTGGATCAACAGTGTTAGTACCGTCAGTATATCCAGTATTCTTAAACCAATAATCCATAACAATATAGTTATCATGGTTAGGAACAGCAAACTGCATGAGTTTTCTTGTCATGGTAATACCAGTAATAGTATTAGCAGCATTAACAATCATTCTATCGCATGGAATTGAAGGGTCAATTTCTTCAATTGTAACTTTTTTATTATAAGAATTAACTCCGTCAACAGTAACAATAGGAGCTGCAATCTTGCTAATTAATTTATGCGCATAAGGGAAGAACTCGCCAACTCCATTTAAACGAGGCCCTACTTGAGCGACCTTGTAAGGATATTCTGAAGAGAAGTTTTTAACTGCAATCCAGAAACCTTTAGCGGCTTGCGCATCCTGATTATTATAAATTGCCGGCCATTGCCAGCCATCTTGTTGTTCTTTAACTCTACCTTCTTCAATTTCGCAGCCATATCCGTTATAATAGTTCTGAAGAGAACCAACTGATAACCATTTGGCTACATTATATTGTCCAAACGAAACAGAAGGAATGGTAAAAAACAAAAGTAATAAAATGCCTATAAAATTCTTTTTATTTTCTATGCAATAATTTTTCATTTTTTCCTCTGATTGATTTTTTTTCATATTTTGCTCATCTAAGGTTAAAATAATTCTAAGGAAACTTTTAATCCCCAGAAAATATCTCTTGGATTTAGGAATGTAAAATATTCCTGATTTGGCATATTTATATAGGATTTATTTTTACGCCATTCCTTTTTCTGAGCTTCTGAGGCGCTTTCATCCCATGCATGATAATCGCCTGTTCTGTAGTCGCCTGGTTTATCGCTGCCAAAAACGTAAACATTTGAGCCGGCGTTTGTAGCATTGCTATAACCAGTTTTAGGTTTACCATCAGAGCCTTTTGTAAATCCGCTAAAAGCGCTTTCAGGCAATTGCAACGACTGCATATATGCTAACCAATCGCTTGCATCGGTAAATGCATATCCTGGTCCGTCCATACTCTTAATGTTAAGAGCGTTAGTCATATCCATAAATAATGTAAGATTAACAGGACCAAGTTTTACGCTTTTGCTTAATTTTATATCAACACCAAATTTGTCCTTCCACTGAACGTTATTGCTAACTCCAGTCATACTTCCTGAACCGCCAGTCCATGTAAAGTATTGCCCGGCTTTCCAGCTAGAAAGAATATTTAATCTCCAGTCTCCTAAGAAATAAATGCCCTCGTATTCAGGACCAAAATCTACAGGAGTAAATAAATCCAGGCTCATTCTTGCAAAAGGCTGAGCTATAGGTTTATTCTGGTAATTTGATATTGTAGCGTTTTCGTAAGTCTGCTGTACAGAAGTAATATCATGGTATGTGCTGTAACCAAAAATACCATCAGAAGAAACCTGATAAGTATAGTTAACAAAACCCTGAAACCAGTCTCCGCGGTTTTTAGTTAACGATATTTCAAACCCTTTTATATCAGAATAGGTTTTGTTTTCGTAAACGGTATAATCAACCGCGTCGCTTGTATAAGAAACTGCGTACGGTTCATCATAAATATCTTTATAAAAACCAGCAACGTGAACTAAAAACTGATCGAACGCGTTCTGATCAAAACCTAATTCATATTGAACTGTTTTTTGGAACGGTAAGTTAGGATTAGGCATCTGGAAAATCTGAGCAGTCTGATCTGAATATTTTCCGATCCAATATAATTGTTGAGGAGTAGCTAACTGCGTTTCGTGCCCATAGTTAAAATACAATTTTGTATTCTCAGTAATAGGGAATGATACGCCTAATCTTGGGCTGACTGCAATAATTTTCTTTGTCGGTTCAGTAGCCAATTTTGTTAAATCAGAAGGAGATGCAAAAGCAGTCGACCAGTTATCATACTGGTACCAGTCTCCGCCTGCATGAGCGTAATCAAGTCTTACGCCAACGTTAGCGACCATGCCTTCATATTCAAATTTATCCTGAACAAACATACCAGCTTTAACAGGAGTTTTTGAATAATTAACCAAATAACGTCCGCTTGTAAGATACTGATCATAAGAGCCAGCATGAACGTCGTCATTTGTATAAATAAATTCAAACCCAGCTTTAACATTATTAAATTTATCAATCTGGCTGGATATGCTAAAAGCAGTAGTATATTTACTAACTGTACTTGTATCTCGACCGTTGCTAAAACCAACGCTCATTCTAAAATTGTTAACTCCTGCAAGAGTCTGATTGCCTGTAAACCCATAAGGGGATTCGTCTACCCACAAGTCGCCAATCTGTGTAACTTTAGCAGTACTTCTTGTGTGACCAATAAAAGTACGGTCTTTTGTCTGCAATGCGCTTACAGAAAGTTCATAAAAGGTTTCTGGGGATATAACGTGAGTAAACTTTAACATACCGGATTTATTATCTTCCTGCAAAGGAGAGAAATAATCGGTGGCAAACATTCTGTTTTCTATAGTTTTGTATTGAGAAAAATCGCTCAAATTAACTGAAACAGTTTGCGCGTTACTAAAGAAAGTAGGACTTCCGGCCGCGCTTCTTGATGTTCCTATTGTACGGCTCATTAATCCGTCGGCTGTTAACTTCATGCCTTTGCCAACGTCGGAAGTAACCTTCAATTGATAACTATAATCGGTAAGACCGTTTGTTGAAAGCGGAACTACATATTCGCTTTCTGACTTACGGAACGAACCGTAAAATCTAAGATTGCCAAGATATGAACTAACGACCGGAACAGGTCCGCCGAAAGATACGTCAAAATCATAATCCGGGCTGCTTATATCCAATGAGCGGCGATGCTGATACAAATATAATTGTTTTGCAGCAAGAGGAGTAATATCATCGGCTGTAGTGCCATAACCGCCTGCATTCTTTAATTGGTTATACTCTTTTGCAACTTCAACCCATCCTGAAAACTCAGGATATTGACCTTGCAAATATGTATTGCCCGCCCATCCGGCTTTTGTACCGACCCATTCAGTTGCAGGGTCTACAAAAGGTCTGATCCAAAATGAATTGTATGAATTAGCGGAAGCCCCAAAATGCTTCTGCGCAACCGGGCTGACTTTTCCGCTGAAGCTGAAAGAGTATTTATCTTTCTTACCTTCTTTGGAAACAACGTTTACAAGTCCTGAACGTATATCGCTATACTCTGCGTTAAAACCGCCTGACAGGATTTGAATTTCTTCTATAGACGTAAAACTTATGCCCGTATAAGCGCGGTTTGTTCTACCGCTGTTTAACGACATACCGTTAAGAGAAAAACCTGTTTCCTCAGCTCCGCCTCCTCTAACAGAAATTCCATCGGAGACAGACTCAACGCCCGCCTGTAACGAAAGCGCCTGGGCTACGTTAGAGATAGGCAGCGACTGAACCTGCTGAATGCTTAGGTTAACAACGCTGGATGAAACGTCTTTTTGTACGATCGGCTTTTGAGCGACAACAACAATTTCCTGAGTTTGAAGAGTTTGATTCTTCAACTGGAAATTGATCGTAGTCGTAAGATCGATGTTTACGCGAACTCCTGTGGTTTTTGTCGATGCGTAGCCTATGCTTGAGACTTTCATCGAGTATGTTCCAGGAGAAACGTTTAAAATAACATAATACCCATCAGCGTCTGAAGCAGCTCCTAAAGTCGTGCCTTCAACAATAATGTTGGCTCCGAATAAAGGCTCTCCAGTTGTGCCGTCTTTTACGTAACCGGTAATTTTACCAGTTTGGGCAAATGTAGATGTAATTAAAAGTAATAGAAAAGAAAAAGTAAAAACTATTCTCATGGTGTGGCTCCTATTTTAGGAAAATAGTGTGATTTTAATCGATAGTTTTAAATTAGTTTAGTTAAATAATTATAAAAAAAACCTTGCCTAACGTATGAATATTTTATTTGATTGTCAATAAATATTAACGTCCTATATTTTTGATTAGAGCCTTCCTATAGCAATTATTCGCTTGCATATTCATTTTATTTTTGTAATAGAATAAATATCTATTTGCGAAATGCAATAAAAATATTTATTTTCACTGTTGATAATAACTTGTAATTTTATACATATATATTGAATAATATACAGCCGGAAAGACAACTAAATTTAGTTCAGACGACTTCAATTATTATTGGGATTGTAATTGGTTCAGGAGTGTTCCTGAACATTCCTATTGTATCAAAATTTGCCGGCTCTCCTTTTATGAGCGCGCTGATTTGGTCAATAAGCGGAATTCTCTGGATACCTCAAATTTTAATCCTTGCCGAAATGGGCGTCGCCTATCCTGCGCAGGGCGGACCTTATTTTTTCTTATATAAAGCCGGTTCTCCATTTCTTGCTTTTATGTATACATGGACGGCTTTTCTAACAAGCGACACTCCAACTTTAACCATTATAGGATTAGCCGCGGCTTCTGCGCTTACTTTCTTTTTCCCATCGTTAGTAAACCCTTTGTATGCAAAGCTATTTGCCGTTGTTCTTATTTCTTTAATTACGTTTATTCAGTACAGAAGCGTTAAGTTTGGAGGAAATTTTCAGATATTTTTAACTATAGCAAAACTTTGCCCTCTCTTTCTGCTTGTGATAATTGGGCTGTTTTATTTAAATTCAGGCAACCTTACTCCGGCTGGAGCTACTCAGCATAATCCTGGTTCATTTTTCTATCTTATTACTGCCGGTATTTCTTCCACTATCTGGGCTTATGCAGGTTTTCTAAATATTCTTTATATGGCAGGCGAAGTTAAAAAACCAGAAAGGAATCTCCCTTTATCGCTAATCAGTTCTATTATATTTGTAATGGTAGCTTACGGTCTTATCAGCATTTGCACTACGGCAATTGTTCCATTTAAAAATATAGTCGATGCTGCCGGTCAGTTCATTAATCCTTTTGCTTATCTTCCATTCTTCGGTAAATATGCGGGCGGTTTCTTCTCTATTGCGGCGTTTATTTCTATGGTAGGAGTTTTAAATTCGTCCATTATGACGCAACCCCGCCTTGAATATGCAATTGCCAAAGACGAATTATTTTTTAAAGTATTTGGGCACTTGCACCCAAAATACCGTACGCCCGATTATTCAATTTTTATTCAGAGCTTCCTTTCTATCTGTCTGCTCTTGCTCGGAAATATCGAAAACCTTTTGGGATATTTTACTTTGTCTTATGTGCTGCAAAACGGTTTAGTATATGGAGCTATTTTCTTCCTTAAGAAAAAAGAAGATTACAAACCTACATATAAAGTACGGTTCTGGAAAACAATGGCCGTTTTTTCAATATTAGTTCAGCTATATGTAGCATGGGGAACATTTATGGCATACCCTACGGCAGGGCTTCTTGCATCGCTCGGATTAATTTTAACAGGGCTTCCGTTTTATTTGTATTTTTACAAAAGCAAAGAGAAACAAAACAGAATAGGAAATCCAATTATATAAAAAGCATATTAATTATTTCCCTGTTCCATAACTATAACCAAATAATTCGATATATGCATTTTTGAATGGAAGGTCTAATAAAGACGTTTGCCTTGACGAGCCGACTACTCCAATCCCTCCCGTAACATTAGTATAAACGGATTCGTCCACAACTATAGAAAACCTGTCAGTATAGCCATACAGACTCGAATAGTAATTTGAAAGCGGCGCGTCAAATTCGACAACGCCTATGGAAAATGATTTAATCCAGTAATTAGATTTCTCTACATCGTTTCCAGCTATCTGCGCCATTGCAGTATCAATTGCAGCAAAATCAAATGAGCATAAAGTATCCCGCTGATAGGAAGGATAAACTGCCTCCTGCTTGCCGTTAATATTTAAATATTTCATCGGGACGTCTTTTGTGTGAAACACTTCAACGCCATTTTCTTTTTTTGTATAGTTTATCCAAAATCTTGGAAAAAACAGATGCGAAGTGTTTTTTGACGACCACGAAACAGTAAGCGCTTCGCCCCAGATAAAACGAATGATCTGAGTAGTAAAGTCTGCCGTTACGGGATAAGAGAAAGCTAGCGAAAGTCCGGAAAGAATTTTTGTTCCGGCGGATAAAATTTTTCCATTAGGAAGCTTTGCGCTTAAAGTTATTGTATCCTGCTCTAGCACTTTCAAATCGGAACCGCTGTAAACATACTGCCAATCGCCATACTTATATCCAGCAGGGCTTTTTACTTTTTCGCCTGTTAATATATGCGAACCATGGTCTTGAAAAGTAACCACTGCGCCTTCTACAACTGGATCAATACTGCTCGAAGAAGCGTCATATCCGTCGATGCTATATGTTTTTGCAATTGAAGCGGATACTGTATATTGTTTAGGATCATATTGATTCGAATCGACAGTCTGGATAACCGAATAAAGCACATAATTTTCTGCCAAATCAGTTTTAGGAGAAAAATCTTCATTACAAGCTGTAAAGGCAAATGAAACTAAGAAGAATAGTATCAGAATTAAATTTTTCATAATATACCTTTTATTTAGAATAGACAAGAATAAAAGTCATGCTTATCGAACAAAAGTTTTTGCTCTTTGATAAATTTTAATTATCCCCATCCGCGGCTGAATAGCCAAACAATTTGGCATATTCGTCTCTAAAATATATTTTTTTTCCATTACCGCATTTAGCGCCAAAAATGCCTATGCCCCCATTAATGTTAGTATAAATTGATTCGTCAACCCTAACGGAAAACCGATCTGTAAAACCATGTACGCTTGCATAATAATTAGAAAGCGGGGCGTCGAATTCAACTAGCTGAAAATACATATAGGCTATTGTATAATTCCCTTTTGCAGAGTCGCCCTGCGAAATTAGCGATACAGTGGAATCGATTGCGGCATAATCATACGAAACTGAACTTTCAAACTGATAACTGGGAAACGCTCCTCCGGATTTTTTATCTGCATTCAAATACTTCAATGGAATAGGCACAGTAGCCCAAACGCTTTGCCCGCCGACTAATTTAGAATAATACAACGTCATCTGAGGAAAAAACAAACGCCCTGAATTATTAGTATACCAGGAAATCGTAAATGAGTTTCCCCAAAGGAAACGACTGATTTTGGAAGTAAAACCGCCGGCAAGAGAATAAGAATATTTAAGATCGGCATGCGACGGGAATACCGTTGAGGCTGATAAAACGCGTCCGTCAGCAAGCTTCGCTTGTATTTTTACAGCATCGCCTGCGTAGGCTTCAGCCACGCTTGAAGTTTGATAACTTTTAGTACGTCGGCTATACGACAGTTCTATTTCCACTCCCCTGCATTCCATTGTAACTTCAGCATCTTTGATTAAGTGCGTCGTGTCGTCTGTCGCCGATGTGGAATATCCATTAAGATCATAAACTTTACTTAGAGTCGCTTCAGGATAAAAAGTTCCATATAACGGATAATCGGTTTCCAAAACAGAATATAAGACTATGGCGTCGGCAATATCAGTTTTAGGAGAAAAATCTTCATTGCACGATAAAAATAAAAATGATATTGCTACAGATGCCAGCAATAATACATTTTTCACAATTCCACCTTTAAAGAAACTGACGGTAAAAACGGAAGCATATAAACTTTTTCGCCTGTATCTTTATCAAAGTAGTAAATGTTCTTTCTGTTATAAACGTTTATTATGCTTGCGCCTAATGTACAATCGGCAAATTTAAAATGAAATTTTTTGGTTAAGCTAAGGTCAAGCCTGTGATAACTTGGAAGTCTGCCAACATTTTTAGACCCCCAATAAATAACGCTCTTAAATAATCCGGATAAATAATCCGAAAGCCAGGGATTATCAATTTGCATCCTGTCATAATATCCGGCTATAGGAGTAAAAGGCATTCCGGTGTTGAATATCCAGTTTGAGCTTACTATCCAGCCTTCGCCAAAATCGTAATCCAATAATAAATTTACCGAATGTCTTATATCGTAACGAGGCGGATATTTTATGTCGTCTTTGAATTTGTAAGCCCAGCCAAGCGAATATGAAGTTGTTAAATAAAATTTCGATTCCTGCAGTTTCAGCATAAATTCGCCGCCATAAGACTCGCCGTCTACGTTAACATAATCATAAGAGCTTATTGTAGTTTTTTTATCATTCTCTTCAAGCAGGTTAGTCATGTATTTATAATAAGCTTCAACCTCTACGGAAAACTTGTCGGTAAAATACTTCTGAATACCCACAATAAGGTGAGTAGCTTCAGAAGGAGATAAATACGAAGGAATAATAACCCACGGTTCAAAAATAGAAATTAATTCATTTTCGTTACTAAGCGTAGCTACTTCCTGCGAGTATCTGCCTATGACCGCTTTGAGCGATAACGTAGGGACGGGCATGTATGTAAAATTAACGCGAGGCTCTAAAAGGAAAGGACCTCTCGTCGAGATAGACATTAAATTTGCGCGCATGCCAATATCCAGACCGACCTTTTCAAATCTATAAAATTTATAATTTGCATAGCCGCGCATCTCCTGCCCACTCATATCATAACTACTGTTTTGCCCGAAGATATTTTCCAATTTTAACGAAGTCTTAAGAAATGTGTTCTGCAATCCGAAATTTAACTCGTCTTTATCTTTATATATATATGTAAAATTCCAATTGCTCGAAATATCGGACAGATTATTTTTTTGCGGTTTCGCTTGGCTTAAATTAGGAAATACCTGAGCGTTGTATCCGCTGTACGATAAAGATATAGTTGAAAAAAGCGGACTGCCCCAAACCTGATACCAGTTAATGCCAAATAAATTATTGCCGACCTTATAATCTTCCTTAAGCTGATTGTTGCTGTTCACCTGATCGTTGCTGATAAAGCCGTGAATTGTAAATTTAGCGTTTTCAAGAAAATCCGGATTTGAATAATTTACTTTCATCGACGCGTCGTAAAACTCAAATGGAGTTTCATTATCGCGCAGGAATTTTTTTAACGAATTTGAATAATAACTTTTTCTTCCTGTAACAATAAACGATCCATCTGGGATAGGGCCTTCGACGGCCAACTTGCCTGCCAGCATGCTTGCGTTAGCGGTAGCGTGATACTCGTTGCTATTGCCGTCTTTTGTTACAAGGTTTAGTATTGATGAAAGACGCGCGCCATACTCAGGCGCAAAACCGCCTTTGTAAAATTCCATATTCGAAATCATTTCAGGATCAATCACGCTGAATATACCAAGCGCGTGGTACGGGTTATAAATTGTAACTCCGTTCAGTAAAATTAGGTTTTGATCGCTCCCTCCTCCGCGCACATAATACCTTGATGAAACATCTCCGGTAGAACTAACTCCCGGCGTATTTTTCAACGCTCGAAATATATCCGACTCAATACCAGAAGGTCTCATTTCAATTTCTTTGATAGAAATTTTCTGAAGTCCGAGATCCATTTCATTTTCGCGAACTGATTTTTGTCCATATATCGAAAGTCCTGTTAATTCCAGACTCATAGGAACAAGTTTTACATTCAGCTGAACTATTTGATCGTTCTGAATTTTTACTTCAACTTCTCTGGTTTTATATCCGACAATGGAAACGGAAACCTTTTGCATTCCTACAGGTATGCTTGGAATATAATAGTATCCGCGGGTATTGGTAGGCGAGCCTTTTGAAACCCCTTTTATTACAACATTTGCATATGCGACAGCTTCTCCGTTTGTTGAATCCGTAATAAATCCGCGGAGAGAACCAGACTTTTGAGAAAAAATACTTGAATTAAATAAAAAGAGTAATGCAATAATAAGACTAAAGCGACCAGAATTTATTAACCACATATTTTCGCGCCATAATTTGATTAAAAGAAATTAAGTCTAAGATAAATTTTATTTCCCATTTTTACGGAATCAGATATAAATATCAAATCCCGCAACGATCCTTATTCAGAATATCAACTAAAACAAAAACGCATACATTGCAAATAATAAAGTATTTTAGGATACTAAAAGTTTCCCATCCTTCATCAAAATTTTCCCGTCTAAATAAACTGTCGGCTTTTTAATAACTCCGTCAAGGTGAATAGGAACTCCCACGCTTCCGCCCATCGATTTGTTATTGCCAAGAGCAATGTGTATAGTGCCCATAACTTTTTCGTCTTCCAGTAAAATACCGCTTAGTTTAGCGCTATCGTTAGTCCCAATGCCAAACTCCGCTATATTTCTGGCAAGGCGGCCTTCTTTATTAAGCATTTTATTTAGCGCGTCGGCAGCTTTCCCTCCGGTTATTTTTACGGCAAATCCATTTTTTACTTCAACTTTAATATTAGTATTCTTGATAAGCCCTAAACCTGCAAACGATCCGTCTACAATAAAAACTCCTTCCGAAGCGCCTTCAACGGGAGCGAGAAAAGTTTCTCCGGTTGGAAGATTTCCGCTCTCCCCTTTTGCATGAAATAATCCCTTGCTTGCAAAAGCAGGCCTGCCTTCTATTGGCATCGTGATATCCGTTCCTAATTTTGTAGTTACCCTTACAACTTTTCCTTTCTCCAGGATGCCTTTTAACTTCACCGATAGTTTGGATATTTTTTTATAATCGGCGTTCATGCCTCTTATCATAATATCTTTTGTCACGCCAGGGAAAGTAGCAATTCGCGCGCCGTTATCTGATGCGGCTCTTCTTGCGTCAGTATGAGTCAATGACTTTGCAGTCGGGCAAAAAACCACGTCATACTTCATCATCAATTCCGCAACCTCGGCAGTAGGTTCTTCCCCGTTTACAGCGCCTGATTTCATTTCAACAAACAAAGCCTTATAGCCTAAAGCAATTGCATTTTTATAAAGCGAATATCCAATTTCATTTGTTATTTCATCAGTAATAACCAAAATCTTTTCGGTTTTCTTAACCGCCATGCAAGTCTTAATAGCTATTACAGAAGCCTGATCTAATTTAGTTAATTTCATACAATACCTTTATATAGGGAAGCTGATATTTAATTGAAGGAGCGCATTAATACCGCCGGATTTTATAAAACCATCCATTTCGACGTTTGATTTTTCATCGACGTTAAGCTTTTTACCGTCGTCGCTCTTCAGGTTTTTAATACTTATTAGCGAATAGCCAAAAGTTCCTTCAAGACTAATATAATTATCAATAATTGAATAAATAAACCCTGTGCCTATTGAATAACTTAGGTTTGAGTCGTCTGCATATTTATCAATTGTCGTTATAGCTTCGGGATAATTATTTGTAATTTTAAACTCAGAGCTGTTAAACAAAACTGAAGCGTCTATAACTTTCCAGACAAACGGTTTACAAATTTTAGCGCCGATATCCACGCCGACCCCCCAAGAGTTTACGTTGAGCTCATACAAAGCCGAATAATCTTTTGAAGCGCTAGCAAGCTTGGCGTCATGAGACTCGGAAAGAGACTGATAAAAACCTTTTGTAGTTAAAACAAGATTTTTAATATTAGCCCTAAAAAAGTTCATACCGAATCTATAGCCGGAACTTGCTTTAAATTTTGACATTGGCTGAGTCAAAGTATCTTTTCGGCTTTTGTTGAAAGCGTCGATATAATTATTTAGTCCATCGGCGTTATAAGCCTGAAAAGAGTATCCCCCAAATCCGCCGACAAGCCCAAAACATCCGAAACCCATTTTTTGGGCGTTGGTTCCGGTAACAGCAAGAGCAAACAGGACTAAAAATATTTTTTTAAACATTATTCCGTTTCTTTTTTATTATTCATTCCAAGCTCTAATCCATGAGCATTAGGACCTTTTTCATTAACCCTTAAGAAATATGCGAAAATTAAACCAAAAAGGCCAAGAGAAGAAAATATCCACATCCCTGCCGTATACCCGCCTGTAGCGTCGTTAGCATAGCCGATAAGCAGATTAAAACCGGAAAGCCCAATGTTCTGTATCATCGTCATTAAACCGTACGCAGTGCCTAATTTAGGGCCGTCAACTACAATTGCTACCGAAGGCCACAAAACAGCCGGGACAAGAGAAAAAGCTACGCCCATTATAACCATTGGAATTAAGATGTTTGGGAAGTAAAGAACTAATATCTTTATCATATTTAAAAAGTATACGAAAAAATTAACGCTGTCTGAAGTTTCTTTTTCGTCTATTTTTATTTTCATATCCTGAATTGACACCGCATAACTATTCGTAAGTTTCAGGCTATCGACTTTATATAAAACTTTTGATTTAATATCCTGTAACTTATTTCCGTTTTCTACTTTGCTCAAATCAATTGTAGCAAGAGCTTCATTCTGACCGTCGACATAGTCTTTTAAAATTTCCTGCCGTCCGTTAATTGAGTTTAATGCTTCTACCGGAATTTTTGAATCGACATGAATGTAATTCATCATCAAATAAACCGGGATGATTAAGAACGAGCCAATAAACATTAACCCGGAGCGTTTGCCAATTTTATCAGAGAGTAAACCAAATAAAGGCGTTAATATCATAGCTGAAAGAGTAAGAAGACTTGATAAAAATCCGCCCATAGAACGCGCTACTCCAACTGGCACCTGAGTAAAATGTTTCAGCATAAAAAACTTAACTGCAAAAGTCTGGAACGGGAACATTGCCGAATAAAATGTTACGCACAGAAAAGTTATAAACCAAAAAGATTTTCCAAAATTAAAAATATCTTTGAATACTACTTTATCCTGTTCGCCTTCTTTCTTAACCGCATATTTTCTTTCTGCGGCAGAATCGATAATTACATATATAATAATTGAAATCACCGAAATAACGCCGGCCCAGGCTGCAACCCATAAAGGACTCTGCCAGTAGCTAAAAAATGAATGCCCCCATGAAGGAGAGTTCAATGCGGCAAACGAACCAAGACGCGCTATTGTAAGATTTATTCCAAAGGCAAAAGATAATTCCTTGCCTTTAAACCAGCGGGCAATGATAGTAGTAGCTGCTACTATTAACGATTCAGCGCCTAACCCAAAGATTAACCTGCCAATCGCCATTGTGATCAGATCGCCTCGAAGAGCGGTTACTACTGCGCCAAGCATACAAAATAAAGAAAAAATAAACGAAGCTTTTTTGGTCCCAATTCTATCAATTATAAAGCCGCCTATAAGCACCATAAAAATATTAGGGATACTATAAATAGCCTGTAAAAGACCTATGTTTTCGTCTGTAAATTTAAGCTGATGCGTAAGTAAATCGGCTAAAGGGCTTATACAATCGTAAATATAGTAATTGCCAAACATTGCAAGGCTTACAAAAACTAAAACGGTCCATCTTAAAAACTTTGTTGGTTCTGGTTTTGTTATATTTTCTTCCATCTTCCTGCTTGATTTTAATAAAAAAAACAAAGCGGGTTCCCGGCTCTCTGCCAGGCTTTCCCGCTTAAACTATTTTATATTTTGTCTTTCACTTTTACTTTTTAGGAATATTTGCTAATACATCCGCCAAGTGTTTATAAAAAGCTCCAACTGAACTAATTTCGAGCTTTTCATCTGGAGAATGCACGCCGATCATTGTTGGGCCAAATGAAAGCATATCCATATCAGGATATTTTTCGCTGATAAGACCGGTCTCTAAACCTGCGTGTATAGCTTTAACTTCAGCTTCTTTACCAAATAATTTTTTATAAGAGGCTTTTACTACTTCAAGAATTTCGGAGTGAACGTTTGGTTTCCAGCCAGGATAACCTGCTTCGTTAGTAACTTCAGCATCCGCTAAATGGAACACTGAAGACACTGTTTCAACAGCTTCCTGAATTTCGGAATTAACAGAGCTGCGCTGGCTTGTAACTATTTCTACGTAATTCTCTTTTGTTATTACTGTAGCCAAATTTGTAGAAGTTTCTACAAGCTCTGGAATATCTGCGCTCATTTTCAGAACGCCGTGAGCCACTCCATACAAAGCGCATAATAATTTCTTTTCTGTTTTAACGTCTATTACTGATTGGGGCGTTTTAAAAGCTTCCGCAAAAACTTTAGCAGATTTTTCTACTGTCGCAAATTCTTCTTTTACAATAGCTTCATATTCCGCCACATATTTAAGAAAATCTTTTTCATATTTTTTAGGCACAGTGACAATTGCAAACGCTTCTCTTGGTATAGCGTTATGTTTGTTTCCGCCTTCAATATTAGCAATTCTAAGTTCAAAACTCTTTCTTGCATTCCACAATAATCTTGTTAATATTTTTACTGCGTTTGCTCTTCCCTGATTAATTTCAATACCAGAGTGACCGCCAAGCAAGCCGTTAACGTTAATTTCATAAGCTGCAGAATCAGCTGGAACAGGTTCAGACGTAAATTTAATTTTTGCAGTAGTATTTTTTCCGCCTGCGCAGCCGATATATAAAATTCCTTCTTCTTCAGAATCGAGGTTAAGCAGAATATCCGCTTTCAAAACTCCCGCTTTAAGATTTCCTGCGCCGGCAAGGCTGGTTTCTTCGTCATAAGTAAACAAACATTCCAATGGACCGTGTTCTAAAGTTTTATCTTCCAGAACAGCTAAAGCAGCCGCAACGCCAATGCCGTTATCTGCGCCAAGCGTAGTGCCTTTTGCTCTAACCCAGTCGCCGTCTATATAAATATCCAAAGGGTCGTTATCAAAATCGTGTTCAACGCCTCTGTTCTTTTCGCAAACCATGTCCATATGTCCTTGAAGAACGACAGCTTTAAGATTTTCTTTTCCAGGAGTGGCAGGTTTTCTGATTATTACGTTGCCGGTATCGTCGCGGAAAGTTTCGAGATTATTTTTTTTGCCGAAGGCTAAAATATACTCTACTATTTTTTCTTCGTGACGCGAAGGTCTGGGGTGTTTACAAATTTCTTCAAATTGATTCCAGACTAATTCTGGTTTTAAATGCCCTAATACAGCTCCCATTTTACGTTCTCCTAATTTTTTATTTCGTTAAATGATATAAATCTTTGAAGATAAAGCTGCGTTAAAAAAGAAGTAAGTCTTTCGTGCACTGGATTAATTTTATCGCCAAATTTATCCGAAAGTATTTCAGAGATAGTTTCTACTTTTTTTTCGCCGTCAATTTGAAGCCAGGTTTCCGAACCAATTTCATCAAGTTTAATCCGTATAACAGGAGATTTTGCTTTTGAAAGGAAGAATGATTTTAAATATTTATTTTCAAACTTCGGCATCAATACAGTAACTAAACCGTTATCTTCAATTTGATGTTCGTAACTTCTAAAAGGAGTTAATTCTAAATAATTAACTCCTTTCAAAATTTTTCGTCTTTTAAAAAAACTAAGACTCATCTGATTTATTTTTTCTCTAATCTGTTAAAATACTGCGCTTGGCGGAGCCGGTTCGTCCGGTTTGCCTGCGTTCTTTAAAGGTATACTAACTAAAATATAACCAAGAACTACAAAAACCAAAAGGCTTACTAAGAAGCTCGGATTGGTAAAGAATGAGAATAATTCTGAAGGTTTTTTACCAGTTGCAAAAGCAATGCCTGCAAAAACCAAACCAGTAAGAGCTTCTCCGGCAATTAATCCGGAAGCAAGTAGAACTCCGTTATTTTCAGTCCTTGCTTTTTGAGCTCCGTTATGTTTTCTCTTTTCTGCAATTCTTTCTACTATGCCTTTAATCATTCCGCCTATAAAAATTGCGAATGTTGTTTCTAAAGACAAGTACATTCCAACGCTTACAAGCATAGGGCTTTTAACGCCCATCAATACAAAACCAAGACCCATAATCATACCGACAACAATTAACGGCCATGCCATTCTGCCGGCTACAATACCTTGCGACAACATTGCCATTAAACCAGCCTGAGGAGCGGAGAGGTTTTTGCCTCCAAATCCTGTTCCTCCAATGCTTAAATCGCCCTGATTTAAAACTACTAATGGAATAAACATAACTGCCGAAGCAATTGCAACGCCAATAATATCGCCTATCTGCATTCTCCATGGAGTACCGCCAAGGATATGCCCTACTTTTAAATCCTGAAGCATTTCGCCAGCTACTGCAGAAGAAACGCAAACAACCGCCGCAACTGCTAATACTGCGGCTACGCCCTGATCGCCTTTCATGCCTAACGATACCATTAAAAGAGCGGCGATAACTAATGTAGATAATGTTAATCCGCTTATTGGGTTATTGCTTGAACCAATTATTCCAACTAAATAACCGGATACTGCCGCAAAAAAGAATCCCGCAATAATCATCACTACAGTAGCGACTAAAGCCGCGACTACATTTTGCGAGAAAAATAAGTAGATAAAAAATGTAGCTATTGAAGCTAAAATAATGCCGCCTAAGATATATGCAAAAGGAAGGTCTTTATCAGTTCTTGAAGTAACCGCATCGCTTGAAGCGGCTTTCTTAACGTCGCCTACAGCTCTTGAAAGACCAGTAAATAAACTCTTTCTCATTTTAAATAACGTATATCCTGCGCCGGTTAACATGCCGCCAATTGCAATAGGACGAACTATGTAATACCAGATTTGTCCGGCTGTGTCAATCAACTGCCCTTCGTTCATTTTTTCGATGCCTAACTGAGGGCCTAAGAAATACATTATAATTGGGACAAAAAAGCCCCATGCTAATAAACCTCCGCTGAAGTTTAAAGAAGCTAATTTAGGACCAATAATATAACCAACGCCAAGAAATGCAGGACTTACGCCGGGAGAACTTAAAACTATTCCTCCCTGAGCGCCAACGTGAGTAACTTTAGCAGGATCTGCTAAAATGGCTTTTTGATCTCTTGAAAAATAAATTGTGTTCTGGGCAAAGCCAATGAATTTTTCCCATGTAGCGGCAAAGAACTGGAATTGTTTTAATATCTCTACTAAAGCTCCAACGCCCATTGTCATAAATAAATATTTAGCTCCTGTTCCTCCAGCGCGTCCGGCTTTATGAATTTCAGAAGCGGCGACTGATTCCGGAAAAGGAAGCTCTGCGTCTTCAACCATTACGCGTCTAAGCAAAGCTACAAACATAATTCCAAGAATACCGCCTGCCAGCATGATTGCAGTTGCCTGTAAATAATGAGGGATAGAACTAAAATCCTGAGCCCAGAGCCCGGATATATAAAATGCCGGAATAGTGAAGATTGCTCCAGCGGCAATCGATTCGCCGATTGAACCGACAGTTCTTACAAAATTTTCCTCAAGTATCGTCCCTTTCATCAATTTTAATAACGCCATGCCTATAACAGCCGCCGGATAAGTAGCCGCTATTGTCATTCCCGCCTTCAATCCCAAATATGCATTTGCCGCGCCAAGTACTACCGCCAGAACTAGTCCAATAACTAAAGCTCTGACTGTAAACTCCGCCATATTTGTTTCAGGGGAGACAAAAGGAACAAATTTTTTCTGATCCGCCATATATTTCTCCTTATGGTCTTAGAGTATTAATGTTTTACTACTAATTAGTTTAATTTTACTAAAATAAATTGTCAATATAGTTATGTTTTTTTATGCGTTCAACCTTTTTATTTAAATTTTAGATTTTTAACTTCCGCATTCCTATATGACAGATAGCAAAATCGTATTTTACCGGATCGTGGGGATCAAATTTCTTTAGGTTTTCTGTTATTTCTTCAGCCATTTTCCAATCGCTGATTTTTCTATTTGTTAGTTTTAACATTTTACATACGTTTGCAACATGCGTATCTACGGGAATAATAAGTTTTTCTGTCGGAATTTCGTTCCATAAGCCAAAATCCAGCTCATCCTTTCTTACCATCCAGCGTAAAAATAAATTCATCCTTTTGCATGCGCTTCGTTTTTCTGGATCAGGAAACATAAATTGCACTCCCCTGCCTGCTTCGCGCTTGTTTACTTTTGCAATATTCAGCATTTCTACCGAAAACGCGCTTAACGCGCTTTTTATGTTAATATCGCTTACAGACTGAGTTTCTAAAAACAGATTTTTTATTGTTCCATGGGACTTATATATTTTTTTTAGTATAATAAATAAAGTTATTACGTCTTCCGAAGAATAAAAACGGTGAACTAAATTCTGGAAATCTTTTTTGATAGTTCTATTATCTGAATTAAGAAGATAGTCTACAGGACTGTCTCCCATAATATCTGTAATTTTTTTTAGCGTATTTATTATTTGCTTTACATTGCCATAAGCAAATACTGAAGCCGTAAAACCGATTAGTTCAATATCCAATGGATTTGAATACAAATGTAAAAATTGCAGCGGATCAGGCTCAATTTTGGTTTTATCAAACGCATTATAGTGATAATCTAATTTTTCTTTTAAATTTATTTTCATATTTCCTGATTCGAACGATTTTTTGTAAAAAAGTCTGAGAGCTAAGCTAATAGACAAACTCAAACTGGTTTTTATTCCTCTTACCGTCTCCAACACATTAATAGAGAGAAAGATTCAAAACCGCCAGTTTCGTCTTTTTGTTAGCGCCTTTTGACTAGGCGCTTGTATTTATTTTGTTTAACTTAGAATAATATTAAAAATCATTTATAAAAAAACCCCACAAAATGAGTTTATGAATAAAGAAATTGAAAGGAAGTATCTTTTAAAAAACGATAACTGGAAAGGATTAGCCGAGCCTGTTTTTTACCGTCAGGGGTATCTTTCTTATGGCAAAGGCAACACAGTCCGCATAAGAACTATAAACGACAAAGGCATTATTACTATAAAAAGCAAAACTGTTGGAATTTCGAGAGACGAATTTGAATATGAAATCCCTTTTGACGACGCCGAAAAACTGCTTGACCAATTATGCGCAAAACCGCTGATTGAAAAATTCAGGACAAAGATTAAAATAAAAGACCTCATTTGGGAAGTAGACGAGTTTGTAGGCGATAACAAAGGACTTGTAGTAGCCGAAGTTGAATTGCATGACGAGAATCAGAAAATTGAAATGCCGGAATGGATAGGCAAAGAAGTCTCCGGAAAACGCCGCTACTATAATTCAAGCCTTATCAAAAATCCTTATAAAAAGTGGTCGGCTAAAAATTAAACTCTGCCAAAGAGCTTACAGATGGAAACAAAAAAATTAGAATTACTTTCCCCCGCTAAAGACTCCGAACACGGAATAGCCGCAATCAATTGCGGAGCCGACGCAGTTTACATTGGCGCGCCTAAATACGGCGCTCGCGCGGCTGCGGGCAATTCTCTTAAAGAGATTGACACGCTTGTTAAATATGCGCATAAATATTGGGCTAAAGTTTATGTTACTTTGAATACACTGCTTTTTGACAACGAATTAGACGAAGCGCGGTCTCTGATCTATTCGCTTTATAACGCCGGAGCCGACGCAATTATTATCCAGGATATGGGAATACTCGAAATGGATTTGCCTCCTATTCCTCTCTTTGCCTCTACTCAAACTCACAACTATGATCTGAAGAAAATTCAGTTTTTAGAAAGCGCAGGACTGCAACGTATAATTCTTGCGCGCGAACTTTCGCTTGAACAGATTAAAGAGATAAAAGATAATACCAAAGTAGATCTTGAGTTTTTTGTTCATGGGGCTTTGTGCGTTTGTTTTAGCGGCCAGTGTTATTTGAGCTTTGCAAAAAACGGAAGGAGCGCAAACAGAGGCGAATGCTCTCAGCCCTGCAGAATGCTATACTCGCTTGAAGACAGCGCGGGGCGTATTATTGAAAACGATAAATATCTTTTATCGCTTAAAGATCTGAATCTTTCCGCACATCTTTCCGAACTTATTGACGCGGGCATATCTTCTTTTAAAATTGAAGGCAGGCTGAAAGATATTAATTACGTTAAAAACGTTACTGCATTCTACAGACAAAAATTAGACGCAATAATAGAAAATACCCCCTCGTATAAAAAAAGTTCAAGCGGAAAAATATTTTATTCTTTTACGCCTGATCTGGAAAGAACTTTTAACAGGGGCTATACGGAGTATTTTATAAATGGCGGAAGAAATAAACCCGCTTCATTAGACACACAGAAATCAATTGGGAAATTTTTAGGTCTCGTTAAAAACGTCGGAGCCGATTTTTTTGAAATTGACGCTTCTGAAGAAATATCAAATGGAGACGGCGTCTGTTTTTTTTCGGAAGATAATATTCTGTTTGGGATGAACGTTAATAGAGTAAACGGGAATGTAATTTTTACTAAAGAATTGGACGGCATTTATAAAGGCGCTGCAATATACAGGAACAGCGACAGACGTTTTCTTAAGGAATTATCTAAAGACGAAACCTACAGAAAGATTAAAGTTAATTTTGAATTATTTAATAAAGACGGAGCTTTATTCCTTAAAGCGATTGACGAAAATGGCAATAAAGCAGAATACAAATTTGACCCTGATTTAGCGCTTGCCGACAACACAGATAAAGCTACGGCGGTAATAACGAATCAGCTTAAAAAAACCGGGGACTCTGTTTTTACAACGGAGGATATAAAAATAAACTTAAGCGAGTTATATTTTCTTCCTATAAGCAAAATTAATAAAGCAAGAAGAGCTGTAATTGAAGAGCTTGGAAAAGAAAGGTTTTTAAATTACAAGCAGGATCAAGCAGAAATTAAACCAAATTCAATTCCGTACCCGGAGGAACAGGTTTTTTATTCAGGCAACGCAGTAAACAGCCTTGCAAAAAAGTTTTATCAGCGGCATTCTGCTGAAATTATTGAAGATGGTTTTGAACTATTAAAAGACGCAAAAGGCAAAACAATTCTTACAAGTAAATATTGCATTAAAGCTCAATTAAATTTGTGTCCCTTTTCTGATAACAAAAGCGATATCGAAAAACTAAAAGAACCGTTATACATCAACGACGGACAAAGAAAATATAAATTAGAATTTAACTGCTCCCAATGCCAGATGTCTATTATTCTTTAGAGTAAAATTCTATACGCCCGGCTCCCTGCAATTCTGACTTATCAAACACGTGATTTATTTTCCAGGAGTAAATCATTTTATCCAGCTCTTCAATATTAAGTCGCGTAGGAAAGCCTTTTTCGTCCCAGTGGTTAACGCAGCCGCAATAGTCAGTTAACAGGCATTGAGCCGGAATATCGAGGCTCTTAAGCTCCAAACCCCCGGTTACTAAATTAAGAGGACATGCTACTCCTATTACGCCTTTGTTTCTTCCGGCAGCCCATGTTTTAAGCCACGCGGTAAAATCGGAAGAATGAGGTATTATGCTTACGTCAAATCCGTCACTTTCTCCTTTACTCATAAGCTTATTTATATTACAATTTTTATTGCACCTGGCGCATTGTAAATCAAAATCTTTTTTTACAGCTTTACATCTGTAATCATTATACAGCCTCATGCATGAAGGAACAAGCAGAGTAACGCTTTTACTATTTGAAAAACTATTTTTAAAAGCCCTGTTCATTAACTCGGCTCCTACCATGCTTAAATGGTATTCAGATTCTTTTCTTCCACAAAATATATAGTCTTCTCTCCATTTATAAAAACTATGTTCCTGTTCTAAAAAAGTATTAACATTCTGAGTGTATTTAGCTAATATTTTTACCCTCTCTTCGTCAAAAAACCAGATTATCCTTTTTATTTCTGTAAGTAAATTTTTTCTTGCTTCGCCGCCTATTGAGTTGATATAATCAGCAAATATCCGGTAGCGTTTTACTTCTTCTCTAAATTCGCCTGTAGCTTCAAGCCAGTCAATCAGTTTGTTAATGATTTTGAAATCTTTATCAGAAGCCTTGTGTGGATTTTTATCATAAAGGAATAACGTCGATAAAACGCCCCGTACCGGATCAACATACTTTTTTAAAGCTTTATTGTTTTGCCTTAAGCGGTATAGCTTTATCGAAAGATAAATAGCTGGATAAAAAGACTTACGCGAAGCGGAAGAATATATTTTTAAATACGCGCCAAATGAGAGCATATCAAAAAGATACTCCTCATAGGAGCGCAGTTTTTCTAATTTATTTACGCTAATAAAATTTATGTATTCATTTATATATTTTTCTAATTGCGGATGTGAAGCGTCAAGCAAAATATCAGCTACATCTTTTATATCGTCGTAATACGAACCATCCGCAATGTTTAAGTTATAAGTAATTGTACGCATATCATATCCTAAAAAGCAATGAGTAAAAATAAATATTAATGCAAATTGTTTTAAGTCAAATAGTTTATACGGTTTAATAATGGTACAAAAGGCAATTTACCAAGGCAATTCGACGACTTGTCTTATTTGGTTCTCTGTAATAACAATTTTTATCATAACGATAATATATTTTTCAATATATTTATTTATTTTTACAGAATTAAATAAGCTAATTAAAAAGAGAAAATATATGAAACCTCGCGTAAAGATATGCTGCATCAGCAGCTTAGAAGAAGCAAAACAAGCCATTAGTTTGGGAGCCTCGGCTTTAGGACTGGTTGGCAAAATGCCAAGCGGGCCAGGAATTATTACTGACGAAACAATTTACAAAATCGCTAAAACGGTCCCTCCGCCAATAGCTACTTTTCTGCTTACCAGCGAAAACTCAGCCGATGAAATAATCGCCCATCATAAAAGAACGCTTACAAATACTATACAGATTGTCGACAAACTAACTGTTGGAACGTATCAGCATATATATGACGCTTTGCCTGCCATTAAGATTGTTCAGGTTATTCACGTGATTGATGAAAACTCGGTTGAAGAAGCGGTAAAAATTTCTGAAAACGTAGACGCTCTTCTGCTTGACAGCGGTAATCCAAATCTTGCTATTAAAGAGCTTGGAGGAACAGGACGAACTCACAACTGGAAATTAAGTAGAGAAATACGGGATAGCGTAAAAGTCCCCGTTTTTCTTGCTGGAGGTTTAACGCCAGAAAATGCGGCTGAAGCTATAAGTCAGGTAGAGCCATTTGGACTTGATCTTTGCAGCGGTGTCCGCACAAACAGGAAACTTGATCTATTCAAACTTGAAGCGTTTTTTTCAGTAATAAATAAACTTTAGAGATGCAAAATACTTAGATAATTTATTATGTCGCTGCAAAACAGCTTCAATGGCGGAGCTAAAATAATTATTGATTATTTCTCTGAATTTTATTTCGTATCCTGCTTAACGATACTGAAGTAATGCCAAGATAAGACGCTATATAATGCTGCGGAATTCTCTGAATGATGAAAGGTTTGTTTTTCAACAAATCAAGATATCTTTGAGTTGGAGTATCGCGAATTGACGAGAGAAACTGAGCGGCATAATTCGAAAAACGAAGGAATAGAAATTCAAACAATTGGTCTTTGATTGCAGGCTCTTTTTCTATTATAGTTGTGAAATCTTCTTTTGATAAAGTATATAATTCGGAAGGCTCAATTGTTTCCAGATAAAACAGGTTTTCCTTTTCTAATTTAAAACTTTCAATTGATGCGACTACGCTGTTCTCAAAAAAGAATTGAAATGTGATATCTTTTCCATTGTGGTTATACCACATTCTTATGCAGCCTTTTTTTATAAAATATATTTTTTTAGCTACTTCGCCTTCCTTTAGTAGAGTAGTTTTGCTATCCGCCTTTATTTCCTTAAAATATTTTTTATAAGTTTCCCATTTTTCATCAGATCCAGGCATTAAACCATTTATAAAATCAGGACGCATTATTTTTTTACTACGACTGTTTTAATATTTACAAATTCTTTAATTCCGAACGGAGCAAGTTCGCGCCCGTAACCTGAGCTCTTTATTCCGCCAAATGGAAGATGAGGATCCGATTTAACAAAGTCGTTTACAAAACAGCTTCCGGCTTCAATTTCATACTTAGCTATACTTTCACCTTTTGTAATGTTGGAAGTAAACACAGCCGAACCAAGCCCGAATATAGTGTCGTTAGCAACCTGAACAGCTTCCGCTTCGTCTTTCACTTTTATTATTACAGCCGCAGGGCCGAATAATTCTTCTTCGTAAGCGGGCATTCCTTTTTTTACATCCGCTAAAACTGTTGGAGGATAATAAGCATTATCTCCTTTAGGAATTTCTCCGCCAAGTAAAATTTTAGCTCCAAGGTTTACGCTTTTCATTACCTGTTCATGCAGCTCATCCCTCAAATCAGCTCGCGCCTGAGGGCCGATATCGGTTTTTTCATCTTTTGGATCGCCAGATTTTTTTGTCTTAATTTCGTCAATAAAGCGTTTTATAAATTCGTCATAAATACTTTCTACTACTATAAATCTTTTTGCGGCTATACAGCTTTGTCCGGCATTTAAATATCTTGCGGCATAACAGGCTTTTATAGTTAGATTAAGATCGGCGTCGCCAAGAATAATGTAAGGATCGCTGCCGCCCAGTTCCAGCACGCTTTTTTTAAGCGCTGCTCCTGCAAGCCCGGCAACCGACTTTCCAGCTAAAGCGCTGCCGGTCAGCGTAACGGCTTTAACTGCCGGATTATTTATTACGGCTTCCACCTTATCCGATTTTATGATTAAACTGCGGAATAGATTTTCCGGAAAACCGGCAAGTTTAAATATTTCTTCAATAGCATAAGAACAGCCCGTTACATTTGACGAGTGTTTAAGCAGCCCCGCATTACCCGCCATAAGATTAGGCGCAGCAAATCTGAATACCTGCCAGAAGGGATAGTTCCACGGCATAACGGCTAATACAATTCCAATAGGCTGATAAGTAGCGTAGCTTTTATAAGCTTCCGTTTTAACAATTTCATCCTGTAGATATTCTTCGGCTCCTTCGGCGTAATACTCGCATACCCAGGCGCATTTGCCAATCTCCGCGCGCGATTGAGTAATCGGCTTTCCCATTTCTTCGGTTATAAGCATTGCGTATTTTTCTTTGTTATCTCTAAGAATTTTAGCCGCGTTCTCCATTCTTTTTTTGCGATAATCAAAGCTTTTTTCTTTCCACAATAAAAAATCCGCTTGGGTCTTTTTTATTATTTCATTAACTTTTTCAGGAGAATACTCGTCGTATTCAGCAATAATAGAATTATTAAACGGGTTAATTGATTTTAACATTTTATCTTTTCTTTATTATTACTAAAGTTTTATCGTCTGTGTATTTTCCATTTACCGAAAACTTAATTACAGATTCTATAATTGAATACGCTATTTCTTTGGAAGACAAATGTTTTACTTCCCTTAAAAGATTTTCCAATCTGTAATCGTCGTACATTTCAAATTCCGTATTGGCTGCTTCAACCACGCCGTCAGAGAAAATAACTAAAACGTCGCCGGAGTTGATATTAAGACTGTTAACAACATATTTAGCGTTTGGAGTAGGGCCTAAAAGAGGTCCTGTAGAATCCAAATGAATTATTTCATCGGAGTCTTTCCTAATAAACAAAGGGGGATTGTGCCCTGCGTTAGCATACAAAAACAAACCGTTATCGTCGCGTGAAAGTTCGCCATAAAAAAGAGAAGCGAATTTATCGTCGCTAAAAATTTTATTTACAAGCTGGTTTGTTTTTTTCATCAGCGCTGCAATTTTTATTTCAAACGTGCTTGCCATTCTAATTGCGCCGGAGATATACATAGCTTCGGCTGCTGCGCTTACGCCTTTGCTTGCCGCGTCTCCAACTACTACGCCAAGCCTGTCTGGATCGTCTCCTACGCGCAGATAATCAAAAAAATCTCCTCCAACTATCTCAGCCGGATAGGTTATTCCATATAAATCATAATTCCTAAAGACATATTCATGTTCCGGCAGGATACTTTTCTGTAGCTGTCTTGCTTTGTCTAATCCAGCTTTTAGCAATTGTTCGCTTTCGGAAATCTTTTTTTGCTTTAATCTTGAAGTAAGCGCTGTGGCAATTATATTCAGGCGATATCGGAATTCGTCGTCAATCTGTTCGCTGTTAAGAGCAAGCAGATATTCGTAAAAAGGTTTTCCGTCAATTTTTATTTTATCGCCAACCCCTGAAGCCGAATATTTAAATATCCCTTTTTTCCTTAAGACAGTATTAGTTTCGTCGCCAAGAATGGTTCTTTCTTTAACAATCTGTTCAAAGACAGGATAGTCTTTTATCTTCAGATAAAAATCAGGATTTATTTTTGCAACTTTGCCTATCTGATATAAAAGCTTATATCCTTTTGCTTCCGGGTTTAGAACCCATATTCTTCCCCCGTTAATATTAAGCTGCTCGTCCTCAACAACCTGATTTAGCACGCTTATTAACATTTCATATTCGGAATCAAAATGTTTTGAAGCAATTGTTTCAATCGTTCGATGAAGTTTTTTTTGATTCATAAATTAAATACCGAAATTGTAAATTTATATTAAGTTGAAAGCGTCGCTAAATTATTCGGAATAAAACCGGATCATTTGTTCAATAGCTCTTTTACATACAGGACAAAAATTATTTACCGATTTTGATTTCATCGTGCAGTCAAAACTCGGTCTGTATACGCCTTTAGCCACATAGCCGCCTCCTTCAAATGCGCCAACGACATTTTTAACCTTATACTTATCTTCGTCAGGAGTAGGCACAGGAGTGTCTTTGCTTACAAGGTCTTTCCATTTTTTATCAAAATTTACAAGCGTAGTCAAATTTGGCTCAATAGGCTCAACATCCATAGGATACATGTTTTCATAAGCTACTTCGCTGGTATAATACTCGTCGGCAAGCCCTGCAAAACCGTGCCCAAACTCATGCACAAAAACATATTCGGCATAAGGATTTTGATTTGTGCCAATGGAATAATGGTTAAATATAGAACCGCCTCCGTACTTTTCAGAATTAACTATTATGTATATCTGGTCGTATGGCGCGTTAGCCGCTACGTCTCTTACGGCTTTATTATCTGTAGTCATTAAGTATCGTTCAACGTCAAAAGTATAAAAGTTTGTATTTAATATCGTCTTTTTCCACTCGTTATTTTTTGGAATATCAGCGCCCGATTCCAATGAAGGAGCTTCTACGCCGCGGATATTAAATTTATCTTTATTTTCCTTAAACGGAGTAGCATTAAAAAGGTAGCCTGCAAACTTAGCGCAGTCTTCTTTAAACCTGCCCATTTCAGCGGCAGTATAACCTTCAGGAATAATCACTATGTCAACTTTTTTATCGGACGGACCCGCTACTGATACGTCAAACGTTTTAAAGCTAAGATGTCTTTCTTTTGATATAAAATAATTCTGGGGAGAAATTTTATACGTAAATTTATCATGCAGTATATTCTTTTTATCGCGCGTATAAAATTTGACCTCAACGTCTTTTTTAGGATAAGGAATAACGACAGTTTCGCTAAAAGTTTTATATGTGTTTTTAGCTTCTTCCGTAGTCTGCCATTCGCTAAAAAGCGTCGAGTAATTTTTAGAGAATATTATTTTCTTAGATTCGGAATCATAAACTTCTACTTTGTATTTTCCATAATCAAACTTATCAAGAAGGTTTGTTTTAGAACCGCCCCAATAGGGCTCTTCCTTTAGTTCGTCAATAGAATAGCTATCGTTGTTTATATTGCCGGTGTGGAAATAGTCAATTCTTAGAGATTTATATTCAAAGTAATCGTCAAATTTTATCTGCGCGCAAATCGATACGCTTAAAATAAAAAGCAGACTTATAATTATTTTCATTTGCCATGCCTAATAGAATTATTATTTTTCGTCATTCTCAATTTTTACAACCCGCTGAGGGAAAGGTATTTCGATTCCTTCTTTTTTAAAGGTTTCAAATATCTGTTCGCGAATCTGACACTGGATATCAAACACATTTTTAAAATGATCTGTTTTAACCGCCAGCCTAAGATCAATAGCCGAATCTCCAAATTTCATAAAATATACTTCTGGAGGATATTCTTTTGCAACAAGCGGATGTTCGGCGGCTATTTTTATAAGCAGGTCTTTTGCTTGCTTTAAATTAGCGTCATAAGAAATTGAAACGTCCACTAAAGCGCGGGTAAAAGTAATTGGATAATTAAGATTGACTATCCTCGATTTAACTATCTCGTTATTTGGAATGATAACATGATTGCTGTCAAAGTCCAATATCTTAGTGCTTCTAATGCCAATTTCCACAACGTCGCCAATTTCGTTATTTGCAAATTTAATTCTATCCCCTATTCTAAAGGGGCGGTCAATCATTATAATAAATCCGCTAATCATATTAGAAATCGTTTCCTGCGCGGCTAAAGCTACGGCTAACGAGCCGACGCCCAGAGAAACAATAAAACCGCTTATATTAACGTTAAATTTAGAAAGAACAATAACCACTGCCAAAGCGGCTAAAATTATTTTGGATATTTTTTTTAACAGCGGGAATAGACTTCCGCTAAGATCACGATTCGCTTCCGCGTTTATTTTTTTTGCGTACCAGTCAAACGTTATTGAAATCAAACTAAATGAGAACAGTAGAAGAATAATTATCGATGCGGCAAACAAAAATCCGTCTACAAGATTGAAGGCGGTTTTTATAAACAGGTAATGCCCATACAACGATTCGCGAGGACTAAATGGGATGTAGTGAAAAGCGTCTTCAATATGCTGCGAAGCATAATAAATTCCAGCTACAATCAATTCCCTAAACGTTACTTTTTCTATAACCACCAATAACTGATCGTCAAGAGTAGTGTCGGTTTTTTCGAATATTGGTTTTAGTATCTTTCTAATAATAAAACTGATAATTTTAGAGAGAATCAGAGTGGCAATAATTATCAGCGCTGTAATTACCGTCTGAAAAAGTAATTCATCAGACACAAAACTATGAATATACGAAAGCGTTTTATCCATTATGATATTTTCCTTGAACCTGGTTTAACTACCTGAAGCCCTTGTTTACACAGCTCGCATTCATCAGCCGCAAACGAAATTGCGTCTAGACTGACGGCGCTTTTTTGTTCTACTCCAAAATTTACTTTGCCGTTGCTGCGGTCTACAATATAACCAACTCCGGCTACAATTCCGCCTGCATTTTTAACAATATCAATCACTTCAAAAACAGATCCGCCAGTAGTGACTACGTCTTCGCAAACTAAAAATTTTTCTCCTTTTGCAATTGAAAAACCGCGTCTTAAAGTAAGGTTTTTCTCTTCTCTTTCCGCAAAAATAAATTTTTTATTCAATTGGCGGGCTACTTCCTGACCGACAACAATGCCGCCTATTGCAGGCGCAATTACCGTGTCAAAATCATAATTTTTAAAATGCTCTACTATAATTGAACATATCGCTTCGTTATGTTCGGGATATTGAAGAACTTTTGCGCATTGAAAATAAACGCTGCTATGGCGTCCTGAGGTTAGCAAAAAATGTCCGTTTAGTAAAGCTTCTGTTTTCTTGAATATATTTAAGATTTCTTCTTTAGATAGTCCCATTAAAATTCCTTTTGTGTTAATTAAACAATTTTATCAATTTCTTCCGCTAATTTAATATCTTTCTCTGTTACGCCTTTTACGTCGTGCGTGGAGTTATATACCTTTACTTTGTTCCATGAATGCAACAGTATATCGGGGTGATGTTCTAATTTTTCAGCGACTGCTGCAATTTTATTTATAAACTCAACAGCGGCCGCAAAATCTTTAAAAACAAATTCACGGGTAATTGCTATATCAATATTAACCCACTCTTTTAAATTCACGAGTTTATCGTTTACTTCCTGCTTAGCGAGCTTTTTCATATATGCCAATTTTTATTTTTCAAATATACTATTTTCGTAATCATTTTTTTCAAAAAAAAAGCGTATTTATTCAATACGCTTTTTTTATCACAATATTACATAAAGCTTAGGACTCCGTCGTATCGCTTTTTTCAGTAGCTTCATCCGATATATTTATATCGATATTTTCATCAATAAAAATCAGATGATCTAACTTTTCAACGTGTTTAACAAGAATCTTAGCTCCATCTTTAAAGATACCGCGCAATATTTCTTCTGAAAGAGGGTCTTCAACATATTTTTGAATTGCTCTTCTTAAAGGTCTTGCGCCGTTCTTTTCGTCAAATCCCATTTCTGCAATAAAATCCTTCGCGCTCTGGTCGAGCGAAATTTCCATTTTATTTTCCCGGACATTTTTCACAAGGTCTTTTATTTCAATATCAATAATCTTAACAATATCCGCTTTTTCAAGATTTCTGAATACAATTGTTTCATCCACTCTGTTTAGGAACTCCGGATTAAACAATTTCTTCATAGCCTCTTCAAGCGTGTTCTTCATATTGGAGTATTTGTTATCAGACGTGTTGCTTTCAGAAAATCCAAAAGAACCGAGAGCTTTAACGTCTCTTGTTCCAACGTTAGAGGTCATTATTATAATTGTATTTTTGAAATCAACTTTACGTCCCAGACTATCGGTAAGAATACCATCGTCTAAAACCTGTAACAGAATACTAAAAATATCAGGATGAGCTTTTTCAATCTCGTCAAAAAGAACTACAGAGTAAGGTTTACGTCTAACTTTTTCAGTCAGCTGTCCGCCTTCATCATAACCTACATATCCCGGAGGCGCTCCAACTAATCTCGAAAGAGCAAATTTTTCCATATACTCGCTCATATCAATTCTTACCAAAGCGTTTTCGGTATCAAAAAGATATTTAGCAAGAGCTTTGCACAATTCAGTTTTTCCAACTCCCGTAGGCCCTAAGAAAATAAAACTTCCAATAGGTCTCGAAGGATTTTTCAAACCTGCGCGCGTTCTTCTGATAGCCCGCGTAAGCTTAGAAACGGCTTCGTCCTGCCCAACAATAAATCCTTTAAGAGCTTCTTCCATATTAAGAAGTTTTTCAGATTCAGTCTGAGCGACTCTGTTAACAGGTATGCCGGTCATCATAGCAACTACAGTAGCCATATCTTCTTCAGAAACGTCGTAAACTATATCCTTTGTTTTAGCGTCCCATTCCCGTTTAGCAACTTCCAAGTCGGATTGAAGAGTTCTTTCCTTATCCCTCAAACGGGCGGCTTCTTCATAATCCTGTTTTTTGACGACAGAAGCTTTTTCCTGCCGCACTTTTTCAATTTCGCCTTCAAGCTCAAGCACTTCCTGAGGCACTTCAAAATTGCCCATGTGCACTCTTGAGCCGGCTTCATCAAGCACGTCAATAGCTTTATCCGGAAGATGTTTATCCGTTATATATCTAACGCTAAGTTTAACGGCGGCTTCAATTGCGTCATTAGAATAATGAACGTGATGATGCTCTTCGTATTTAAATTTTATATTATTTAATATTTGTATTGTTTCATCATAACTAGGCGGTTCAACCATTATTTTCTGGAATCTACGGTCTAAAGCTCCGTCAGTTTCAATAAATTTTCTATATTCATCAAGAGTAGTAGCTCCAATGCACTGAATATCGCCGCGTGATAAAGCGGGCTTAAACATGTTGGAAGCGTCGAGAGAGCCGGAAGCTCCGCCTGCGCCTACAATAGTATGCAGTTCGTCTATAAACAGAATAACATCGCGCGCTTTTTCAAGCTCGTTCATAAGAGCTTTCATTCTTTCTTCAAACTGACCGCGGTATTTTGTGCCTGCCACTAACCCGGCAAGGTCTAATGTAACAACCCGTTTATCCTGAAGAATGCGCGGAACTTTTTTCTGTACAATTCTTAGCGCTAAGCCTTCAGCAATGGCAGTTTTACCAACGCCCGGCTCGCCAATTAAAACAGGATTGTTCTTTTTTCTGCGGCTTAATATCTGCGCAACGCGTTCAATTTCCTTTTCTCTGCCTACAACCGGATCAAGCTTATCTTCTACGGCAAGCTTTGTTAAGTCTCTTCCGAAGTTATCCAAAACCGGAGTCTTGGTTTTCTCCGTTTTTTTATCCGAAATCGGAGGGGTAGCCCCTATTGGGTCGTGCGTTGATTTGTTTGAAAGCATCGCGTTCAATTCTGCGCGGGCAGTGTCGTACGTAATGTTAAACTGATGCAGTATCTGCGTGGCAATGTTATCCTCGTCTCTTAATAGAGAGAGCAATAAATGCTCAGTTCCGATAACATCGGCCTTGTAGATTTTTGACTCAATCTGTGTTATCTTAAGAACTTTTTCGGCTTGCTTAGTAAGCGGAATATTTCCGATTGTTAAAGTGCCGCCTGTGGTTCTAACAGTATCCTCAATGGATTTTTTAAGCTTAACAAGATCACACTCAAGATTTCTTAAAATCCGTACAGCTACGCCTTGTCCTTCCCTAATGATACCAAGCAATAAATGTTCGGTACCGATGTAATCGTGACCTAAACGGAGAGCTTCTTCTCTGCTGAGCCTAATCACATCTTGCAACCTATCCGAAAAGTTTCCGTCCATTTTAATAATTCCTTTGTTTAATTATATAACACTAAAAGAGTGTAATTTGTTTCATAATATAGGAATTGATTTTACTTCAAGCAAGTTATTCAAAATGTCCTAATTATAGAAATAGCTGCTTTTTAGCTGTTTTATTTGAAAATAATTCAAATAAACTGCCATAAATTAGCAAAAGACAGGCTTATTTTTTTGGTTTTTCTTTAATAATAACTGAAAGAAGAATTGAAACGGTAAGAGCCAATACGATTACTAAAAGCGAAATTAGCTTAGGAATTTCGTACCAGCCGGATATAAGCATCTTGATGGAAATAAAAAAGAGAATGACAATTACTCCGCTTTTTAAATATCTGAAAAGTCCCATAATACCCTGTAAAGCAAAGTAGAGCGAAGATAGACCAAGAACCGCAAAAACATTTGAAGTGATTACGACAAACGGATCTTTAGTTATACCGAATATTGCCGGCAGCGAATCAAATGCAAAAATAACGTCAGTTGTGCCAATTACCAAAAAGACAAGAAACATGTGAGTAATGTATATCTTTTTGTTTTTTACTATAAAAAAACGGTGATGAAACGGATCGTTATCAATCCTGAATAATTTTGAAGCAATTTTGTAAAAAACATTTTTCTCCGGATCAATTTTATCGTCTTCTTTTGATAAAGCCATTTTTATAGCGGTATAAAACAGAATTACGCCAAAAATATCTATGACAAAATGATATTTTTCTAACAGAGCAGTTCCGGCAAAAATAAAAAGGATTCTAAGAAAGATAGAGAGCATAATACCAAGCTTAAGCAGGCGGGGTCTGTTTTTTTCTTCAACCCCCATAGAAGTGAAGATAATAATAAATACAAACAGGTTATCTACCGAAAGAGATTTTTCGGTAAGATAACCCATTATATAATCTAAAGATTTCTCATTCCCATCTGGAAGCATATAGTGTATTAGAGCCCCAAATGCAAGCCCTGTTACTATCCATATCCACGTCCATAAGAGAGCGGTTTTAATTTTAACCGTTCCCGTCTGTTTATTTGCGACCACAAAATCGATTGCAAACACGATCACTACAATCGCTATAAATACAGCCCAGAAAAAAGAATGAATTTCCATCAAAGGTTAACCTATCTGGATAAGAAGGTCGCCTTCCATTACTGAATCGCCTGGTTTAACTTTTATAGAAAGAATTGTTCCTTCTTTATCGGCGCTAACGTTGTTTTCCATTTTCATGGCTTCAAGCGTAATAAGCTTATCGCCAATTTTAATGTTATCGCCTTCTTTAACGTGAACGCTAATAATTGTTCCCGGAAGAGGAGATTTAATATTTCCGGTTCCTTTTCTTTCAGACGGCGAAGCCGTCTTAGCCGTTGTTTTATCGTGTTCAGTTGAAGGCTCAACTTTAGAGCGAACTAAAGTAGGCGTTTTAGTCGTTTTAAGTTGTTTGTCTACTTCTACTTCGTATTTTGTTCCGTTTACTTCAACTTCGGCAATGTTATCTTCGAGATTTAAGATGTTCACGTCGTACTGCGAACCCTGAATTTTAAATTTAAATTTTCTCATTTTTATTTCCTCGTTTTTATAACTGTTGGAATTTGAGTCAGCCCATATATTTTAGAACTCCATGGCGAGTAAGGTCTTGCCACTTGCTGCATAGTAAGAATCATATTCTCATAATCATGCACATCGTCCATATATAAGCTTAAAGCCAAACCGATTGCAGCGTTTACTCTGCCGATTTCGCCTAAGTCGTCTTTCTTAGGCTCAGCTGCGGCTTGCGGGGCTACAGAAGCAGCTTGCTCTACTTCTTCTTTTTTCCCTTTCTGGAAATAAGCCATAAGTCCAAACACTAAAGCCGCCACAGCTACTATGCCTATTATTACTGTTATTGCATCCATTTCATTCTCCTTCTATTATAGAGGAATGTTTGAGTGTTTCTTAGGAGGATTTACGTCTTTCTTTGTAGAAAGCGACTGTAAAGCTCTAATCACTCTGAATCTTGTATTACGCGGCTCAATCACATCGTCTATATAACCGAATTTAGCGGCTACATAAGGAGATGCAAATTTATTTTTGTACTCTTCTTCTTTTTGTTTAAGGAACTCAACTCTTTCTTTTTCGTCTGTAATTGTCGAGAGTTCTTTATTATGAAGAATTTCAATAGCGCCTTTAGGTCCCATAACCGCTATTTCGGCAGTCGGCCATGCGTAATTAATGTCGCCTCTTAAGTGTTTTGAGCTCATAACGTCATAAGCGCCGCCGTAAGCTTTTCTTAAGATAACAGTAACTTTTGGAACAGTAGCTTCGCCAAAAGCAAAAAGTAATTTTGCTCCGTGCAAAATTATGCCGCCGTATTCCTGAGCTGTGCCAGGTAAAAATCCCGGTACGTCTACTAATGTAAGGATAGGAATATTAAAAGCGTCGCAGAATCTTACAAATCTTGCGGCTTTTCTTGAGGAATTAATATCAAGCACGCCTGCTAAATAATTCGGCTGATTAGCTACTATGCCAACAGGCATGCCGTTAAATCTTGCGTAACCGATAATCATATTAGGAGCGTAGTTTTCCATGATTTCAAAAAATTCATGGTAATCTGCAATTGCGTGAATAACGTCTTTCATGTTGTACGGTTTAGCGGGACTATCTGGTATAATCTCGTTCAACGTATCTTCAAGCCTGTCAATAGGATCGTCGCAAGGAGCAAGAGGCGGCTCTTCCATATTGTTTTGAGGCAAATAGCTAAGTAATTTTCTGATTAAAAGGATGCCTTCTCTTTCGTCGTCGGCTACAAAATGAGATACGCCTGATTTAGAGCTGTGAACAAAGGCTCCGCCCAGCTGCTCGTCGGTAACAGTTTCGCCTGTAACCGTTTTAACTACTTTAGGGCCTGTAACAAACATATAGCTTGTATCTTTTACCATGAGGGTAAAATCAGTCAAAGCGGGCGAATAAACTGCGCCGCCAGCGCAAGGGCCAAAAATTGCCGAAATCTGAGGAATAACTCCGGACGCTAAAATATTTCTTTCAAAAATATTAGCGTAACCGCCAAGGCTCTTAACGCCTTCCTGAATACGAGCTCCGCCGCTATCGTTAATACCGATAATAGGAGCGCCGACCTTCATGGCCTTATCCATAACTTTACAAATTTTTTCAGCAAACATTTCCGAAAGAGAACCGCCGAACACCGTAAAATCCTGAGAGAAAACATATACTAACCTGCCGTCAATTGTGCCATAACCAGTCACAACGCCGTCAGAAAGATAGGTTTGTTTTTCCAAACCGAAATCGATACATCTGTGAGAAACAAACATATCAAATTCTTCAAAACTTCCTTCATCCAACAGCAAATCGATTCTTTCTCTGGCAGTAAGTTTCCCTTTTTTATGCTGGGAATCTATTCTCTTCTCGCCGCCTCCTAACCGCGCCTGGTTGCGAAGTTCCATTAGTTCTTTTATTCTTTCTTGAATAATCATTATTTCACCTTTTTTTCAGTTGAAAAATTACATTAGTAAAATGAACTCTTATTACTAATTACGATTGATCTTAAAATATAGCCGTTAATTATTTACTTACTTAGTACAACTTTCGAAAAAAAACTTCTAATCAATTGCCGTCCCCGCTTACGCAGGGACGGCGGTATTCTTTACAAAATGAATATTTATTAAACTGAGCTTAAGCTTTCTCGCATAATTCAGTTAAAACGCCATGAGTTGATTTTGGATGAAGAAAAGCTATATTCAAGCCTTCGGCTCCTTTCCTTGGTTGTTTATCAATCAACTGAATTCCTTTTGCTTCAACTTCTTTTAGTTGTTCCGGCAAATTTGTAACTGCAAACGCAACATGATGAACGCCTTCGCCTCTTTTTTCTATAAACTTGCCTATCGAGCCTTCAGGATCGGTTGATTCTAACAATTCAATCTTAGTCTGACCAACCAAAAAAAATGCAGTTTTAACTTTCTGATCTTTAACTTCTTCTATTGAATAGCATTTTAATCCTAAAATATCTTCATAATATTTAATAGATCCCTGTAAATTTTTCACAGCAATGCCAATATGTTCTATATGAGTTGGGGCCATTATTTACTCCTGAATTTTATTAAACACAATTAATTTAGATAACAACGTGTTCTTTATATTCGCCGAATACGTCGCGTAAAGTATTGCTAATTTCGCCGACGCTTGCATAAACTTTAACTGCGTCTACAATCAACGGCATTAAATTATCCGTTCCCTGAGCAGCTTTTTTAAGTATTGCAAGTTTATTTTTAACTTCGTCCGCGCTTCTTTCTGAACGTACTTTATTAAGGAATTTAATTTGCTCTTCCTGAACGCTCATATCAATTTTAAGAAGACCTGTTGGTTCTCCTTCTTCTACCTGATATTTATTAACGCCGACTACTATTCTTTCGTTCCTTTCCAGTTCCTGTTCGTATCTGTAAGCAGCTCTCTGAATTTCGCCCTGAACATATCCGGCTTCGATAGCTTCTACCATTCCGCCGAGATCGTCAATTTTCTGAATATATTCTTCCGCTTCTTTTTCAATTTTATCTGTCATCTCTTCAATATAGTAAGAGCCTGCAAGCGGATCAATGGTATTTGCTACGCCGCTTTCGTTGGCTACAATCTGCTGAGTTCTTAAAGCTATTCTTACAGAAGCTTCCGTAGGCAAAGCCAAAGCTTCGTCTCTTGAGTTTGTGTGCAAACTCTGAGTTCCGCCTAATACGGCCGCTAATGTCTGGATTGTTACTCTTACAATGTTATTATCAACCTGTTGAGCGGCAAGAGTAGAGCCTGCAGTTTGAGTATGGAAACGGAGCATCATAGATTTTGGTTTTTTAGCGGAAAATCTATTTTTCATAATTTTTGCCCAAAGTCTTCTGGCAGCTCTGTATTTAGCCACTTCTTCAAGAAGATCGTTATGAGCGTTAAAGAAGAAAGATAATCTGCCTGCAAACGCGTCTACATCAAGTCCCGCTTTAATTGCAGCGTCTACATAAGCTATACCGTCGGCAATTGTAAAACCGACTTCCTGCGAAGCCGTAGAGCCCGCTTCTCTGATATGATAGCCTGAAATTGAAATTGTATTCCATTTAGGAACTTCTTTACTGCAATATTCAAAAATATTAGTAATTAACCGCATTGAAGGTTTTGGAGGATAAATATATGTTCCGCGGGCAATATACTCTTTAAGAATATCGTTTTGAATTGTGCCTGAAATCTGATCTTTTGTAAAGCCCTGCTTTTCAGCTACGGCAATATACAAAGCTAACAATACAGACGCCGGAGCGTTGATTGTCATCGAAGTAGAAACTTTATCAAGAGGAATTTTATTAAACAGAATCTCCATATCTGCAAGAGTATCAATTGCAACGCCAACTTTGCCGACTTCGCCGTAAGACATTGGATCGTCGCTATCATAACCGATCTGAGTAGGCAAATCAAACGCTACCGAAAGTCCTGACTGCCCCTGTTCTAACAAATAACGATATCTTTCGTTCGATTCCTTAGCAGTTCCAAACCCGGCGTACTGGCGCATAGTCCAGAATCTTCCGCGATACATAGTAGGCTGAACGCCTCTTGTATAAGGGTATGTTCCAGGGAAACCTAATTTCTCGTTATAGTTCTCAAAATTATCTGTGTTAGGCAAATAGATAGGATCAACGGGACTGAAAGAAACAGTTGTAAACTCTTTCAGTCTTTCGGGAGCTTTGGCTGTAAACTTTTTGTAAGAATTTTCTTCCCAGTCTTTATAAGCTTGTTGAACTTTAGATTTCAAATCTGTTAAGTCAGACATAATTTATTCCTTGATTGTTATTTGTTATAAAAACCAAAACTGCATATTTTTTACTAATACAATAAAAAATATTTATTTATTAAAATTATTGAATTTTTAAACAAGAGCGAACTAAAAATATAAAAAAATAAAAAAATATTTTCGAATGTGCTTGACAAAAAAAGAAATTTAGACTAAATTTGAAGTCTCAAAAAGAGAAAATATTCCGCGATAGCTCAATGGTGGAGCATTCGGCTGTTAACCGAAGGGTTGCAAGTTCGAGTCTTGCTCGCGGAGCAAAAAAAGCCTTAACGAAAGTTAGGGCTTTTTTATTTTTAAATGGCAGAAACTAACCTCCAAGGCGGAGCTATTAGCGCAGCGCCCTTGGAGGTTGAAAAAAAACAGAATACCTATAATTTTTTGTTATGCTAATTGATTTTAACCCGTTAAATTTTTTAATTATTATTAGTTAACAAAAATGAAATTATTGTTTCTCCCCTGTTCAATTCCCCATAATATTTGCATAAATGTTTAAATAGTTTTACATTTAGAATATTATTTCATAATAATGGGGCGGTACTAATATGAAATCTATCCGGACGCTTTTTATAACAGGCTTAATCCTTTTTATGCTTACCTGCAAATTGCCAGCGCAATGGACCCGTACAAATGGTCCATACAGCGGACAAATATACAGTTTGGCCGTTAGCGGTAAGAATATCTTTGCCGGAACTTTAGTCGGCAGCGTTTACCTTTCCACTAATAACGGGAAAAACTGGGCAAAGATTAATAAAAATTCTGCCCTGCCCTGTATTCGTTCGCTTGTTTTCTGCGGCTCCTATTTATTTGCCAGAACTTACACTGGAATATATCGCTCCACAAATAACGGCGTTGACTGGACGGCTGTCAATAATGGTATAACAACTACGTCATATATTACGGATCTCATCGTTAACGGAACGGAGCTTTTGGCGGCGACTGCCAACGGCATTTATTTTTCTACTAATTATGGCGACGACTGGTCGTTTAAAAACAACAGTTTATCAGGCAAGTTTGTTTATTCTCTTGCCATAAAAGATACCAACATATTTGTTGGGACATATGGGAACGACGTTTTTCTTTCAACTAATAACGGCGATAGCTGGAAAGAAATTAATAATGGGTTGCCTCCGCATTTAAATATTAGCGCTCTTGCCGTATGCGGCAAAAACATTCTTGCTGGATCATTAGAAGGAATTTATCTTTCAAACAATTGCGGCGAAAACTGGAAAAAAGTAAGCGACAATAGTATGATACAGGCATTTGCCGTCAGCGGCTCCAACGTGTTTGCCGGAATTAATTATGGACTGGGCGGAGTTTACGGCGGCGGCATAACGCGCTCAACAGATAATGGAGAAAGCTGGACTTCAGCTAATAATGGTCTTTCAAACTTAGAGTTTTTATCTCTTGCAATAATCGATACGACTGTTTTTGCAGGCGCAAATGGCTCTATATTTCTTTCAAACGATAATGGCGCAAGCTGGTCAATGGCAAACGAAGGGATATCGGAAACTAACGTCAATACATTTGCGGCTTCGGGCAAAAACCTTTTCGCGGGCGCTCCCGGAAACGGAGTGTTCTTATCAACAAATAATGGAACCGACTGGCAGTCGGTAAACAACGGTCTGCGCCAGATTGTTATATCAAAACTTAAATTTATCGATTCAAATCTTTTTGCCGGAACTTCCGGCAGCGGCATTTATATTTCCACTAATAACGGAACCGATTGGAGCGCAATTAATAAAGGCTTTCAGGGAAATATGGTCTATGACATTGCAAACTGTAACAAAGGTATTTTTGCCGCAAATAATATGGGCGTTTTCCAATCAACCGATAATGGAGCTAACTGGATTGCAACAAATCAAAAACCCTCAAGCCAGATTACAGCTCTTGCGTTTAGCGATACAAATTTTTTAGCTAGTACAAATTTAGCTGAAGTATATCTTTCCTCAAACAATGGCGCAATCTGGCAAAATATTAAAACCGGGAACAATGATACTCACAACCCTATAAATGCTATGACAGTAAACGGCAAAAATATCTTTATTGGGATTTGTAATGGGGGCGTTTGCCGCTCTACTGATACCGGCAATAGCTGGACTACAGTAAATAACGGACTTACTAACGACACCGTTTATTCGCTTTGCTCATACGGCTCTAATCTTTTTGCCGGGACTTACAGCGGCGGAATATTTCTTACTACTAATCAGGGCGAAAGCTGGACCGCAATAAATGAAGGTTTTAATAACGATTGCGTTTATTCTTTGTACGCATATAACTCATATCTTTATGCGGGGGCTAACAGCGGAGTCTGGAGACGTCCTTTATCGGAGATAACGGCAGTAAAAAATCCTGTGGTCAATTTACCTTCGCGTTTTATGCTTAATCAGAATTATCCAAATCCGTTTAATCCGGAGACTACTATTTCTTTTTCTATTCCGTCTGAATCGTTTGTAAGATTAAAAATATTCGACGCATTAGGCAGAGAAATTGCAACGCTGGCAAATGAAGAAATGCGCGCCGGAACGTATTCAAAGAGCTGGAACGCCGCAAATTTTCCGAGCGGCGTTTATTTTTACAGACTTCAGGCGGGCGCTTATACCGAAACAAAAAAACTTAATATTCTAAAATAGGCAGAAGCTTGACCTCCAGGGCGGAGCTATTAGCGCAACGCCCTTGGAGGTTGAAAAAAATCGACTAATATTATTTTTTTACAGCTTATTATTCCCCGACCATTCGAGGGCGCAAAGCCGCCTTGAATGGCTCTGAAAACTATTGCATTTTTTTTCTTGGCAGTCGCGAAAGTATAGAAACCCCAAAATGTAGATGAAAACAAAATTTTATATCGTTTTTTCTACATCATCAAAATATTTATCTATTTCCTCCTGTAATTCGATAGTTTTGGAAAGAGATGTTACAATTTTGCAATAAGTTTGAATTTCATCTAGAGACAATATTCTTTCTTTGCGATCTTTTAGCCATTTATCGCAAACCTGATATCCGCCTATCTGGTATTTCCATACTTCTTCTTTTACGCCGTCAAAATACTGTTCTTTATTTATATAAACTTTTTCTTTTCCATATTTTAGCTTTTCAACTTTGTTGCTGCCGCTTTCAGGAAATTTAGAAATTGTTTTCTCTAATGCATCAGATTTTAATAAATGCAAGTCCGCTAGTTGTTTGCCAAGCTTGCCAAGTTTTATAAAGAGTTCGTAATCTTTTGTAAACGGTACACGCGGAAAATCTGTCTTTAAAAATTCAGCGTACTTTTTACGATAAGTCTTACTGTAAAGGACTGAATAGATGTAATAAAATATTTCTTCAGGAGTTACTTCTTTTCCATAATCTTTTTTGAATTTTTCAAATAATTCAGGTTTTATATTTGGTTTTCGAACCTGGTATTTCACTTCAGGTTCAAAAATCATAAACTGCACAATCGGGGTTGTTCTTTTTCCCCTTCTTTCAGGATAAAGATAAAGCGGAAATACATAATTAATTTCACGCGTCTTATTAGATACGAGACAAGCTTCAGTTAATTTATCAGACACAAGAGCGTGATAATAGCCAACCATATTCTGCTGGCGACAAACTACAAGCCCGATGTTTTCTTCCAACATATTGCACATAGTTTCTTTTCTTGAGCGTTCAATCATTTCATCATGATAAAATATCCATCGTATATCAAAAGGTCTATACTGTATTTGAGTTAAAAATTTCTGCGTTTGGTCATCTTTTCTTAATTTTTCTCTTTGTGTTTTTAATTTCCAGTTTTGGTTTTCTTTTAGATCATAGGTCAGTTTTATTATTTCATCATCTAATTTAGGATTTATAAAATCATTAATCCTTCTTTCAAGAACTTTCTTGTCGTAATCAATTACAAAAGCATCTCTTGATGTAACAATTCCAACGCTATTAATCGGGAATATTTCTGTTATTTTAGTAAATGCCTGATAGCCTTTTTGCAGACGTTGATCCAGTGGAATAAAAAGATAAAATTCGCCATTCGGTTTAAGTTTATTCCATTTTACATTTTTAATATCGCGCTTATTAAGCCATTCGTATTTAGTTTCTCTTAATCCAAAAATTTCCTGATGATAAACCTGTTTCTTTTTACCATTTTTGTATTTAATGAAAAACGCAATTGCCACCCCTTGTTGAATATCAAAAACGTTTTCATCTTTACTCCCATCAGAAGTCTTTTCTTTCCTCAGGCTATTTCCATGCAAGTCTACAACGTAAATCTCGTCAAAACTGTTCATTAAGGATTGACGCATACCGCGGAATGTAGGATTATCAAGATAGCTATGATTAGTTATAAAACCCAAAACACCCTCGCCAGCCTGGTCTATTTTCCATTGAGAGAAACGAATAAATTTAACATAATCATCCTGCAACCATTTGGGATTTTTTTCGCCAAGCGGTTTACCATCCACTTTATAATATTCTTTTATAACATTAGAAATCCACTCGCCTGTATTTGACGATTGACCTGAATAAGGCGGATTGCCAAGAATAACGAGTATTGGAACATCTTTTTTTACCTTTCCTGCTTCATGGCTTTCAGTAGAAAGAGACGACATTCCCGGAAATTTTGTTTCTTCAAGCTCTTTCATTTCAAGAGTATTAGTTAAATAGTATTTAATACGCTCGTCATCTTCCATTCTATAACCAAGCTCTTCTAGTAAAAAGGACATTTTCATGTGCCCTATAGCATAAGGAGCCATCATTAGCTCAAACGAATAGTAATTCTGCAGAATCTGCTCTTTCAAGAAATCTTTAACGGCGCCTTTGCCGTATTTGCCTTCAAATTCGTTAACGGCAGTTTCAATTGCTTTAGCTAAAAAGCCAAGCGTGCCTCCAGCCGGGTCTAAAAGCATAACATTTTTATCGGCAAGACCATCATTAAAGTTAAATTTTTCTTTAAGTATTTCGTGCAAAGACCGCACTATGAAGGAAACAACAGGTTCTGGCGTGTAATAAACGCCTCTCTTTTCTCTTGTTGCCGGATCATACACAGAAAGAAATGTCTCATAAAAATGTAAAACCGGATCGCTTCCTTTCCCTTCATGATAATATTGGTCAAGCAGCGCCTTAGCGTCTGAAACCGCAAGGACTTCTGCAATATCATCAATAATTACTTCCATTTGCTGCGGAAGGTCTTCCAACGAAATGAATTTAAATATGTCGCGTAATATTCCGATTGATTTCGGTATATAAGAATATGCAAGCTTCCTGTTAAAACCTTTTTCTGCTCTTAAACGGGCTGCAAATAGCCCATAAGTAATTGTTTGCGAATAAAGGTCTGCAAATTCTTCTTCGCTTATACCTGCTATTAAAAACTCCTTAAACGCTTCATAAAATCCCTGTATTGCTTTGGTGCCTGTTTTTAATTCCTGACTAACAATTTCATCCTTTAAAAATTTAGTTCTTTTAGCAAGTTCTACTGCAAGAGTTTTGGCCGTATAAGTTTTGGGCAGCGAGAAATCTAAAAATCTTTCCAGCAGTTCAAACAACTTATCTTCATTTTCAAGCGGCGGCGTAGTAGTTAGTTTTTTAATAACATAAGAACGTGCAACAGATACTTTGTCAACTAACTCGCCGTTTCGGTATAACCGGAACTCAGTATAGTTTGTTAAAATTACGTTTGGGAACGTACTCAAATATCTTTTAAGCTGCTCGCTGTCTTCAATTCTGTCAAGATCAGTCCCCAAATCTTTTGCCTCTATGTAACCTATTATTTTTTGTTTGCCGTCCCATATTCTAAAATCAGGATTGCCAGCTTCTGTCTTTTTAGGCAGAATTGTTACGTCAATTTTCTTCTTTCGATTTATTTCAGAAAATTCAATAATAAAATCTTTTAGATGCGAGTAATAAGATTCTTCTCTCGCATCGCCGCGTTGATGCGTTTTATATAGATTTGCTAAGTATTTTTTTGTCATAATTTATAATATATGCAAAAAAAATAAGAAACGATATTGATCTACACTTGATAAATCAAAAATTTGGGTTTCATACCTGGGGGAAATTTATTTAATTAAAAGACAAAAAAAAGCTACGCATTTCCCTTCATTAACAATTTTTAATCCGTTTTAAAATTCAACAAATCATTGTTTATTGTCATATCGCTTTGTATTTCTTTGCGCTTAAGTTTATCCTTCAAATAAAATCCGTTGTATCATATCTCAAAATTTTAATTTATATTGCCCCGCATGGAGCATTCTGTTTTATACTATGCCTTGCTTTTTATTGCCGCATTTATAGCCGGACTTGTAGACTCGATTGCAGGCGGCGGCGGGTTGATTACCGTTCCGGTTTTGCTGGGCGCCGGTCTGCCTCCTCATATTGCTTTAGGGACAAATAAGTTTCAATCCTCGTTTGGCAGTTTTACTGCCGCTTACTATTATATAAAAAAAGACGTAGTTAAATTAAAAACCGCCATACCGGGCATTATTTTTACATTTATTGGCGCGGCTCTGGGGGTTTTTACAGTCCAGCAGATAGACGGCAAAATTCTTAACTACATAATCCCTTTTTTGTTATTAGGAATAATAATTTACACTATTTTTCAGCCGTCAATCGGCATAAAGGAAAGGAAGCCAATTATTTCAGAAAAATTGTTTTATTCAATTTTTGGTTTAGCGTTAGGTTTTTACGACGGATTTTTTGGCCCCGGGACTGGTTCATTCTGGGCAATTGCATTTGTAGCGCTGCTTGGATACAACTTCCGCAAAGCTACCGGATACACTAAAGTAATGAACTTTACAAGCAATATAGTTTCGCTAATACTTTTTACGGCAGGCGGTTACGTCATTTTTCCCGTTGGGTTAATAATGGGCGCAGGAGAAATAGCCGGGTCAAAAATTGGTGCAAATTTAGTAATAAAAAAAGGAGCAAAGTTTATCCGCCCCGTTTTTATTGCCATTGTTATACTTACAACATTAAAATTAATCTACGATCGTTTAATGTAAAAATATGCGGTTTATTAATTTAGCCAAATCCGGCTTTTTACCGAAAAAATTAAAGCGCCCCGTTGCAATTATATTCATTTTTTTAACTATATCGGCAAATAAAGCGTCCAATCTGCAAGCAAAAACCAAGCGTTCACGAAACAGTCTTTTTGTATATTTATTCATAAAACCTGATATACATCTCATTAGCGGAATTATTTTGCATTATTATACATTATTTTCTTGACATGCAGAAATAAATTATTTAAGTTTGAGTAATGAAAATCAACGATTTACATATCGCAACTGACAGAACGGCAAACATGCCGCTCGAATTCGCACGTCCTCGTCCCATCCGCCGCCCCGTTTAGGGGTTATAATATTTCTTTACACATTTTATTTTACATTTTAAACTTTTAAACAAGGAGATATATCATGATATCAGTAGGTATCATTGGTGGAAGCGGTTACACCGGAAAAAAATTAATTCAGTTTTGCAATATACATAAAGAAATAAGTTCATATAAAGTATACGGTTCAAAAACAGCGGGAGAAACAGTTCATTCGCTATTCCCAGATTTTGTAGGGATTACAAAAAATATCGCTATTGAATCCGTCGATAATATCGACCTTGATTTAGACGTTTATTTTATCGCTTTGCCTCATGGCGAAGCCCTTAAATATGTGCCTAAGCTTGTTGGCAACGGGAAGAAAGTAATTGACTTAGGAGGCGATTACAGATTAGATTTTGAAGAGTTATATATAGACTGGTATAAATTTACTCATACCTCTTCATATCTTCTGAAAAGCAAACTATACGGCCTGGCCGATATAGTTCCGCAGGAAAAGTATAACAACGTGAACCTTATTGCAAATCCGGGTTGTTACCCAACTGCCACTTTACTTTCGTTACTGCCGTTTATTACTAACTTTGCAGAGGATATACTTACCGTTAGCACGGTTGCTTATTCTGGCACAAGCGGCGCAGGCAAGTCCGCCAAATCGGAATATCTTTTAACCGAAATGGCCGGAAATGCAAGAGCATACAACGTAAACAAACACAGACATCAGCCAGAAATTTTGCAGGCTCTTTATAAACAGGGATTTCATTCTCCGTTTTCTTTTACTACTCATTTGCTTCCGGCTGCCGTAGGCATTTACGCCACTTCTTCGGTACACCTGAAAGAGAAAGCAGACATTAACAAAATTACAGACGCATATCAGGCTGTGTATGAAAATTCAAAATTTGTGAGACTGCGGGAAGTCCCCCCCCAATTAAGTTGGGTTACAGGAACTAACTTCTGCGATATTAATATATCGGTTGAAGGGTCGACTTTAATCATTACTTCGGCCATAGACAACTTAATTAAAGGGGCTGCCGGGCAGGCAATCCAAAATATGAATAAGCTTTACGGCTGGGATGAAGGTCTTGGTCTGATTACTAAGGAGGTAGAAAGTGTTTCAGTTTGTCAGTAACGGTTCAGTTACAAGCGTAAAAGGCATCAAAGCCGCGGGTATTTTCTGCGGCGTAAAAAAAAGAAAAAAAGATTTGGCTTTAATAGTATCCGATTCTTTGTGCTCAGTTGCAGGAACGTTTACATTAAATAAAGTTAAAGCCGCTCCTATAGTTATTTCTAAAGAAATTGTAAAACAAAACGGCAAAGTTAAAGCGGTTTTAGTCAACTCTGGCAACGCTAACGCATGCACCGGAGAAGAAGGACGTTTAGACGCACTTAAAATGCAAAAGGAATGCGCCGATAAATTAGGCGTTAAACCTTCGGAAGTGCTTATAAGCTCTACCGGAGTAATTGGTCAAAAGCTGCCTGTTGAAAAAATCATCGCAGGGCTTGATAAAATCATTCCTTTGCTTTCAGAAAAAGGCGGTATCGACGCAGCTAACGCAATTATCACTACCGATAAAAAAATAAAATCGTTTGCGGTAAAAGTTCAGCTTTCTAAAGGCGAAACTACTATCGGCTCAATTTGTAAAGGAAGCGGAATGATTATGCCAAACATGGCTACCATGCTCGCTTTTATTACAACCGACGCAAAAATAGATCAGTCTATTATACAAAAACTGCTTACTTCATGCGTTAACGAGTCTTTCAACAAAATATCCGTAGACGGCGAAACCAGCACAAACGATATGGTTACTCTTATGGCTAACGGCGCTTCTGGCGTTGAAATACTAAAGGGAACCAAAGATTATAAAGAGTACGAAAGCGCTTTGATGGCTGTTTGTAAAGAAATGGCAAAAACAATCGTTTCTGACGGCGAAGGCGCCACAAAATTAATTCAGGTAAACGTAACTAACGCTAAAACTCAGGCGGACGCTAATTTAGTCGGCAGAGCTATTTCAAACTCTCCTTTAGTAAAAACAGCCTTAAACGGCGGCGACGCTAACTGGGGCAGAATTGTTTCGGCGGCTGGAAACAGCGGCGCAGACGTTATACCAGAAAAAATAAGCGTCAGCTTTAACGATTTGGCCGTGCTTAAACCTAATTTTGAAATTGTTCTTGACGAAAAGAAAGCTTTTAAGATTTTATCGCAACCGGAATTTAGCGTAAACGTCGACCTTAACGTTGGGAAAGAATCCTCAACCTGGTGGACTTGCGATTTTTCGGAAGAATATATTAAAATTAACGCAGATTACAGAACCTGATAAAGCAAAAGTAAAACTAAATAAAATTAATAATATGAAAATAGCCGTATTAAAACTCAGTGGAAAAGCGCTCAATGATATCTTCACAAACCAGAATTGGATCGCTTCTCTTATCGAAATTAAAAACTCTTTCGATGGATTAATAATCGTTCATGGAGCCGGACAAAACATTTCAGAATGGTCTCAGGCTCTTGGGCACGAAGTTAAATTTTTTGAAGGACAAAGAGTTACCACCAAGGAAACCATGGAAGTCGTGGCTGCAGTTCAGGCAGGCGTGCTTAATACTAAAATAGTAAGCCGTTTGCAATCTAACGGAATAGACGCTACCGGGCTTTCGGGAGTAGACAGAGGCGCATTTGTAGCAGAATACAAAAGCGAGGCTCTAGGATTTGTTGGAATTCCCAAGAGAATCGGCTCTATAGCCTGGATAACCGATTTACTTAAAAGCGGAGTGGTTCCTGTTTTCTCAAGCGTATGCAGAGATTCGGCAGGCAATCTTATGAACGTAAACGCCGATGTTTTTACTGAAGTTATAGCTACGGCAGTAAAAGCCGAATCAGTTTTCTTCGTTTCCGATATTCAGGGAGTAAAACTTAACGGCGAAATAAAAGAAACGATTAACGAAAAAGAAATTAAAAATGGAATTGCCGCCGGAGAAATTACAGACGGCATGATTCCTAAACTAAACAGCTGCGTAGGATTATTAGATAAAGGAATAAACAAAGTTTGGATTGGTTCTAACAACCTGTGCAGCATGTTTAACAAACAAGAATATAATAATTATAGAGGCACCTGGATTGTCCAATCAGCTTAATAATAACGAAAATACTTCGGCATTGCTTCAAAATTACTCAAGGTTTAATGTCGAATTTGTAAAAGGAAACGGATTTAATTTATACGACAAAGACGGTAAAGAATATGTCGATTTCTTATGCGGAATAGCCGTAACAGACTTCGGACATAACCATCCTGAAATAAAAAAAGCGGTCTTAGACCAGATTGATAAAATCTGGCACACTTCAAATCTGTTTCAATCTTCCCTTCAGGAAGAATTAGCAAAAAAATTAGCGAAAAAAGCTAATTTAGATACCGTTTTCTTTTGTAACACCGGAACGGAAGCAAATGAAGCGGCAATTAAATTTGCAAGGAAATGGGGCAAGGAAAGAACCACAATAATAACCGCGCTTGGCGGTTTCCACGGCAGAACGTTTGGCAGCATGTCAGCTTCTGGGCAGTACAAATTGTGGGAAGGGTTCCATCCTTTACTTCCTGGTTTTAAATATGCTCCCTTTGGCGACTTTGAAGCCATAGAATATGCTTATTCTCCGGACGTGGTAGCAATTATGCTTGAGCCTATTCAAGGCGAAAGCGGAGTTAATATACCTCCTGCAGGTTATCTTAAACAAATAAGAGAATTCTGCGATAGACATAATCTTCTGCTTATAGTAGACGAAGTACAGACAGGCATGGGCAGAACCGGAAAGTTTTTTGCTCATCAGTGGGAAGAAGTTCAGCCGGATATAATTACGATGGCAAAAGGAATTGCAAACGGAATTCCACTTGGAGCGGTAATATCTTCTCAAAAAGCGTCAGTTCAAATGACGCCCGGCTCTCACGGCACAACGTTTGGAGGCAATCCCTTAGCTTTAGCGGCCGCTAACTGCGTTATAGATCTTATTGACGAAGAAATTCTTGAATCAAATTTTAAACTCGGCGAAAAAATTAAGAACTCCGTTGAGCTGCTTTATACCGATAAAATTAAAGCCATAAGAGGCCGTGGTTTAATGATAGGAATAGAACTTGCAGAAGGAATTAAATCAAAAGATATCGCGCAGAAATTGCTAGATAACGGGTATGTAGTTTGCACAGCAGGAGAATCTGTAATAAGACTTCTTCCCCCATATATCATCACAGAAAAAGAAATAGTAAATTTCGCATTAAAATTAAAAGAGATAATAGAATAATAATATGTCGGCAAAATTAACAAGACAAAACAAAATAAAAGAGCTCCTGAATAGCAAATTAGTCTCTAGCCACGAAGAACTTGTAAAGTTGTTAAAGGAAGAAGATATCATTGCAACACAGGCGACGTTGAGCAGAGATTTTGCTGAGCTTGGAGTGATAAGAACCTTTACAGACAAAGGGGCAAAATACATTTTAAATTCCGAAGAATCCGGCAAACAAATAGCCAAGCTAATCGGGTTTGAAATACTGAGCGTAGAATATAACGAATCAATGATAGTTATTAGAACTCTGGCCGGAAGAGCCCAGGGAATAGCTCATTATGTAGATCGGCTTAACAGAGTCGAAATATTGGGAACGGTAGCGGGCGACGATACTGTTCTTGTAATTCCGAACACGCATCAAAACATCAGCGCTGTTGTCGGCCTAATTAAAAGAATGATGGTCGAACAATCAGGGACTAAAAACAAACTAAACTTATAGGAGTAAAACTCAATTGGGCAAAGTTAAAATAGCAGTTGCATATTCAGGAGGCCTCGATACCTCTATAATCGTAAAATGGTTAAAAGACAAATATGACGCAGATATTATTACAGTCACCGGCGATTTAGGACAAAGAGCCGAACTAGAAGGTCTGGAAGAAAAAGCAAAACTTACAGGCGCAGTTAAATCTTATGTATTAGACTTAAGAAAAGAATTCATTACAGATTACGTTTGGACTGCTCTTAAAGCCGGAGCTTTATACGAAGGCATTTACCCTATGGCTTGCGCTATCGGACGTCCATTACTTGCAAAAGTTCTTGCAGAAGTTGCAATAAAAGAAGGAGCTGACATCGTAGCTCACGGCTGTACAGGCAAAGGAAACGATCAGGTTAGATTTGAAGTTGCAATCCAGACTCTTGCTCCCGATCTTAAAATCCTCGCTCCTCTAAGAGAATGGGAATTTAAGAGCAGAGAAGAAGAAATTGATTACGCAGTTGAAAATAAAATTCCTGTAAAGGTAACTAAAGCTTCTCCATATTCAATTGACGAAAACCTTTGGGGAATTGCTATTGAGTGCGGCGTTCTTGAAGACCCCACAGTTGCGCCCCCCGAAGACGCATATCAGATCACAGTAGACCCCAAGTACGCTCCCCCTCAGGCAGAAACAATCACAATCAATTTTGAAAAAGGAATCCCAGTCGGCTTAAACGGTAAAATTACCGATCCGGTTGAGTTAGTTACAGCCTTAAACCAACTTGGCGGAAAACACGGAATTGGCAGATTAGACGTTATTGAAAACAGAGTAGTAGGAATTAAATCAAGAGAAATTTATGAAGCTCCTGCCGCTGTTATCTTAAATACGGCTCATACCGAGATAGAAAAATTAATCCTTGATAAAGACACTTTCCGTTTCAAACAGGATGTTTCTAACAGAGTAGCTAACCTTATTTATGACGGTCTATGGTTCTCTCCTTTATTTAATTCTCTAAAAGCGTTTGTTGACGCTACTCAGGAAAACGTAACTGGCGAAGTTACTTTAGAAGTATACAAAGGCAACGTCAGAATTCTTGCAAGAAGCTCAAAATACAGCCTTTACAACAAAGACCTTGCAACTTATACAAGCGACGATACATTTGATCACAAAGCAGCTGAAGGCTTCTTGTCAATCTACGGGCTTCCATATAAAACATGGGGCAAAGTAACTAACATCGCTAAAAAAGAGGTAAAATCATAATGCTGTGGGGCGGAAGGTTCGATGAAAAATTAAACTCATTAGCGCTTAGCTTTTCTTCTTCGTTTGACGTTGATAAAGCGCTAATAAAAGAAGATCTGCTTGTTAGTAAAGTCCACGCAGAAATGCTTTCTAAAGTCGGACTGATAAGCCCGGAAGACGCAAAGTCGATCATAGCAGGATTGGAAAAGATAGAAGTTGAATGGAATTCGGGCGATTGGCGCCCGGATTCCTCCCTTTTTGAAGACATTCACTCGGCGGTAGAATCAAGGCTTTTTGAAATTGCCGGAAACGTAGCCGGAAAACTTCACACAGGCAGAAGCCGTAACGATCAGGTTGTAACAGGTTTCAGGCTATGGATAAAAAAAGGAATCGCCTCTTTATCCGAGTCTGTTTTAATTCTACAGATTAATCTATTAAGTATTGCAGAACAGCATACCGAAACTATTATTTCCGGTTATACCCACCTGCAACGTGCTCAGCCTGTTTCTTTAGCGTTTCATCTGCTCGCTTATGTTGAAATGTTAGAAAGAGACAGACAAAGATTAAATTTTATTTATAACGAAACAAATAAATCTCCTCTCGGTTCAGGCGCATTAGCAGGCTCTACCCTGCCGCTTGACAGAAGCTTTACTTCTGATAAGTTAGGCTTTGCCGAACCTTGCCGCAACGCTCTTGACGCTGTATCTGACAGAGATTTTGCATTGGATTTTCTTAACGGCTGTTCTATTGGCATGATGCATTTAAGCAGACTTGCAGAAGAGCTTATACTTTGGTCCACTTCCGAATGGAGTTTTATAAAATTAGCCGATAGTCTTACAACAGGCTCATCGCTTATGCCGCAGAAAAAGAATCCCGATATGGCGGAACTTATCCGCGGTAAAATGGGCAGAATAAGCGGCAATTATGTTACGCTTTTAACCATATTGAAAGGACTTCCTTTAAGCTACAACCGCGATCTTCAGGAAGATAAAGAACCGGCTTTTGATTCATTTAAAACGTACAGCGAAAGTCTCCACATCATGGCTATGTTGATAGCTTCGATGAAAGTTGACGCGCAAAAGTTTGAAAAAGAATTGAAAGGCGATTTTTCTTTAGCCACTGATTTAGCCGACTGGATTGTTTTAAAAGGCATTCCATTCAGAGAAGCTCACTCAATAGTAGGCAAAGTTGTAAAACTGGCGGAAGAAAAGAATAAAAAATTCGATCAGCTGACGCTTGAAGAAATTCAGAGCGTAAACGCGGTATTTGATAAATCGGCCTTGGACTGCTTTGAAATTAAAACAGCGCTAAACCGTAAAAAGACTTTCGGTTCGCCAAATCCGGAAATAGTAAAAAAAGAGATCGCTTACTGGAGCTCTAAATTAGAAAAAGAAAATAAATAGTTCTTTAATTTTAGAATTTAGTAATTTGCATATGCAATTTAAATTCGTTTTTCAACAAAATATGGGGCTACAATGCCGGAATCAGAATTAGTAGAACAAATTAAAGCAAAAGCTTCTAAAAGAAATAAGACGATACTGCTTCCAGAATCGCATGACGATAGGATTCTGAAAGCCGCAGAGATACTTACTAAAGAAGGAATTGCTTCTATCATTACGCTAGGCGCTGAAGATAAAATCCTCGCCGACGCTAAAAGACTCGGATTAAATTTTGACGGAATTAAAATTATTGATCCTGAAAAATCCGATAAGTTCGCAGATTTCTGTAATATATATTTAGATATTCAGAAGAAAAAAGGGAAAGATATAACGCTAGAAAAAGTCCAGAGCCTTATAAAAAGAGATATATTTTTCGGCGCTATGTTAGTTAGAGAAGGAATAGCCGACGGCAGCGTAAGCGGTTCTGTTGCTACTACGGCCGACGTGTTAAGAGCTTCTATTCAGTGTATTGGCATGGCTCCCGGCATTTCAATCATCTCCAGCTTTTTCCTTCTTGTTTTTCCTGAAAAGCTTTATTCCTTTGGCGATTGCGCTGTAAACCCTAATCCGACAGCAGAACAATTAGCCGACATCGCTATCTCAACAGCAGAAAACCATACTAAGCTTACTGGCGACGAAGCCTTTGTAGCTCTTCTTTCGTTTTCTACAAAAGGCAGCGCAGAACACGATCTTGTTACTAAAGTCCGCGAAGCTACTAAAATTGCTCAGACAAAACGCCCTGATTTAAATATTGACGGCGAACTTCAGTTTGACGCAGCTATTGTTGATGAAATTGGAAAGAAAAAAGCTCCGGGCAGCAAAGTAGCGGGCAAAGCAAACGTATTAATATTCCCTGATTTACAGGCCGGCAATATTGGTTACAAAATTGCCCAGCGTCTTGGTAATGCCGATGCAATTGGACCAATTGGTCAGGGGTTAAAGAAACCTTTCTTTGATCTTAGCAGAGGTTGCAGCGTTGACGAGATTGTAGCTACTGCGGCTATTGCAGCTTTAATGGCTTAAATATATAACTTGTCACGCTGAGCAAAGCCGAAGCGCGACTGTTTAATAAGCACGAGATAAAAAACAATAAGTTTAGCCTTTGAGAATTATTTTTCTCAAAGGCTTTTTTTTTATTAATCTAATACCTTGCCTAAAAATCTATCTACTTTATATTCTTTTATTGAAAGCAGCAAAAAAGGAACAGGCATTGCAAAATAGGAGATGTCGTATCCGCTTTCTATTAAGCAAAAATGAAAACCATACTCCGCCGCTTTAAGTAAAAATGATATTGCAACAAGCGTAAATATTACTACTCCTGAAGCGAAAAACAATTCCTGAACATCCCTTATCATCCAGGCAATGTATAGAAAAACAAGCGGACTGCATAGAATAATCCATAACGGCAAATATAAGAGCTGCATTGAAAATGGTCCCTCGCTCCAAAAGAAAGCCGGATCCCATACAATAAATGGCAGTAATGTTAAGGCAAATACGCCAGTGGAGACAAACATAAATACTATTCCCTTCCCAATCTTATCTCTGAAAGCCAATACCGACATAAAGAAAAATACAATAAACACTATAATCCGAGTCGATAAGAAAAGGCCAAACAAAACTGCTATTGCTAAAGATATTAAGTCAAGCTTTTCAGTATTCAGATATTTTGCAGCAATTAACACAATTGCAATAAACAAAGTCATATTTGTAAAAAGTTCGCTTCGTACAAGATATTCGTAGTAAAACGAAGGAAGAACCAGCAGAAGAGAAAATCGGGTAATGCGTTCTTTGGGCGTAGCCGAGTAATTTAAGATTAGCAGCGAAAAAAGAAAAAATCCGAATACCTCTAAATAACCTGCGTCGCCAAGCAAATAAAACGGCGACGCAATAAAAAATAAGCCTGGAAACCCAGTTGGATTACCATTACGGCTATAAGGATAAAATCCGTACCGAAAATTCTCAAGCCAGCTTTTCATAGCCACATAGCGGCCGACTTTTTCGTGTATCGGAATGTAATTCAGTCCAATTATAAAAACAACCGACGCTGCAATTATAAAAAAGGCCAACAGTTTTTTATCTGAAAGCGCTTTGATTTTATAATTCATTTTGTCTAACGACAGCGCAAGAAACCAGAACAAAATAAGATATAACCCCGTAAACAGAACCGGGGCAGAGCTTATCCTCGATGAATACTTAAACATAAAAAGAGAACTTACTATCCCGAGCAGCAAAAGCGAAACGATATTTATGTAATGATTTTTTGTAAACACTTATGCTAATTCCTCTAATTCCTTTTTAGGCAAAGGAGGTCGTTCATAAAGCTCGGTAAAGTATTTATAAATTATAGCCATGTTTGGAGGAACCTGCTGCCATGTAAACCGCCATGACCAGTTTCCGCCTAAACGCCCAGGGTAATTCATACGCGCTTCATTGCCAAGATTCAGAATATCCTGCATAGGAATTACGACCGTATTAGCGACAGAACTATAAGCCGCTCTGATCAACTCAAAACAAATATCCTCTTCAAAATAATTCAGATATTTCTGAGTGAATTCATATATATCTGTACCGTCGTCTTTTACTCTTTCAAAATATCCGCGCGTAGTATCGTTATCGTGCGAACCAGTATGGACTACACAGTTTTTAATATAATTATGAGGAAGGAATTTTTTCTCCATTTTTTCGCCAAAAGCGAACTGAAGAATTTTTATTCCCGGGAAATCAAATTTATCGCGCAGAGCCTCTACTCCTTTGGTAATAATTCCAAGGTCTTCAGCAATAATTGGAACGTCGCCAAGATATTTCTTCACAGTAGAAAAAAACTTATCGCCCGGAGCCTTTACCCATCTGCCAGTCTCGGCAGTAGGAGCGTCGGCAGGAATTTCCCAATATGCGTCAAACCCCCTGAAATGGTCTATACGTATAATATCAACAAGCTTAAGCAGACATGAAATTCTTTTCCGCCACCAAAGGAAATCGTCCTTTTCCATTTCGTCCCATTTATACAGCGGGTTGCCCCAAAGCTGTCCCGTAGCGCTAAAATAATCGGGCGGAACTCCCGCTACGGTCTGCAGGTTTCCTTCGTCGTCTACGGAAAATAAATTTCTGTTAGCCCAAAGATCGGCGCTATCGCCGGCAATAAAAATTGGAAGATCGCCAATTATTTTAATTCCTTTTGAAACCGCGTATTCTTTTAATTCTTTCCACTGCTTGAAAAAATAAAACTGAACAAATTTTTGGTACATTATCCGGTCCTTCAATTTCTCTTTCCAGGCCTCTATAGCGTCAGGTTTGCGCAAAGCTATATCCTTATGCCACTTACTCCATTGAACGCCATTGTGAGCCTCTTTAACCGCCATAAACAAAGCGTAATCTTCAAGCCAGTCTTCATTTTCATCTTCAAAATCGCTCAATTCAGAGATAGCTTTTAAATCCTGTTTTTTCTTAAAATTTCCAAAAGCTGATTCAAGAAGCTGGTTTTTATAATTTATGAGCGGGCCATAATCAATGCTTACCGGATCAAAATGCGGAGCTCCTTCAAGATTTTCTTTTGTAAGCAATCCTTCTTCAGCCAGTTTCTGGGGGCTAATTAAAAGCGGGTTTCCTGCAAAGGCGGAAAAACACTGGTAAGGAGAATCTCCGTACCCTGTTGGTCCCAGCGGAAAAACCTGCCATAGCTTTTGCCCGGCGGCTTCAAGGAAGTTTACAAAGTTGTACGCTTCATTTCCTAAATCCCCTATCCCGTATCTGCCGGGAAGCGATGTGGGATGCAACAAAATGCCTGCGGAACGTTCAAATTGCATATTTAATCCTTTTAACAATTATTATTTTAAAATATATTTGTATTTAAATCGATTTTTTGATTATTATTATTTTGTGTTTTAAAATAAGACTTATTGATGAAAATTAACAGGATAATTTAGCTTGCTTGAAAAAATCGCAAACATATACATTATTATAAATAACGACTCCGTCGTCGAGTTCCGGGCTATTGCATATGAAATGGAAGGGGGCGACGATACGAAAATCAATTTTTTAAAAGGAAAGGCCAAAGACGATTTCAAAGGCGCTTTCCATTTTGACGCCCCGCAGGATAAAAATGGAGCGTTCCTTAAATATAAAAAATTTGCGCGGTTAGAACAACACGGGCTTCAATACAGCTTATTTGAAGAAATTTTCGAAAAGCTCGAACTTCCGGAAAGACCAATCATTTGCGTTACGCCGGTTGTTGAGGGCAAAATTTTAGCAGAGAATAAATAATTCCCTTGCTTTTTTATACTTTGAAGAATATTTTAGGATATTAAATTATATATGACAAAAAAAGAAAAAAATATCGTTCAAAAAGGAAATTCCGCTCTTGCAGAAAAGATGGCGGATTTAACTTTTAATTTAGTTAAGACCTGTCAACACAAAGAACAAAACTTTGCCGCTTCATTTGGTCTTACTACAACTGAGTTCCGATGTCTAAGGTATTTCAGAAATACAAACGCAATACCTATCAAAGAACTTACAAAGTTATTGCACGTTACCCCAGGTAGAATAACCCACATACTTACAGCTCTTGAAAAGAAAAAACTCTTAATACGCAAAATTGACGAAGGCGATAGACGCGGTATAACAGCTTATCTTACGGATAAAAGCGCAGTGTTTATACAAAATCTTAACGCAAGCCATGTGAAACTTCATAAAGAAATTCTTGATGGAATATCACAGGATAAACAAGCGGCTATAGTCAACGCAATGGAAGAGCTTTTAACGGCGCTTAAAATATGGTCGGTGAAAAATTAATTTCACTGTAGCTTACGCTTAATACTATTTTTACCGGCGCGTTTATTAATCTAATTCTCCAATAACACAAAAGACTTTTTATTTGCTTATAACGCAAAAACGGGAATTTTTACGTCTATTGGCTTAGAACAACTTTTTACCCTGATTTTGTTATGCGGTTTCGTTTGCCTTTTCTTTCTGCATTTCATATAAGGGATAAAATCTGTATTTTAAGAAGTTAAAATAAAATGCTAAAAGTAAACGAAATATATTACTCAATTCAGGGCGAAAGCAGCAAAGCCGGACTCCCCTGTATATTTATCAGATTGACTTTCTGTAATCTGAGGTGTTCTTATTGCGATACAGAATACGCATTTTACGAAGGGAAAGATTACTCAATTGACGAGATTATTGCCGAAATTCATAAGTACGACTGCCGTTTAGTAGAACTAACAGGCGGAGAGCCGCTAATGCAAAAAGAATCGCTCGAACTTATGAACAGGCTCTGTGACGAAGGTTATGAAACGCTGCTTGAAACAAGCGGAAGCCTTTCGGTTAAAGACGTTGATAAACGCGTTAAAGTAATTATGGATTTCAAATGCCCTTCGAGCAAAATGGAGAAAAAAAATCTTTACGAAAATGTAGATTACCTTAAACCAAATGACGAAATTAAATTTGTTATTGGCTCAAGAGAAGATTTTGACTGGTCGGTTAACCTAATTGCTAAATATGAATTAGATAAAAAATGCGAGATATTGTTTTCTATCGTTTTCGGAAAATTAACCCCCGAAGCTTTAGTAAACTGGATACTCGAAAAAAACTTACGCGTAAGGTTTCAGCTCCAGATGCATAAATTCATCTGGGAGCCTACGCAAAAAGGCGTTTAATGAAAATTGCAAAAGAATTTGATTGGGAAATGGGGCACAGACTACCGTTTCATAAAGGGAAATGTAAAAATCTTCACGGCCATTCGTATAAGCTAATTGCCGAAGTAGAGGGCGAACAGGACGAGAACGGAATGGTTCTGGATTATTACGACCTAAAAAAAATAATAGCCCCTATAGTGGAAAAACTTGATCACGCATTTTTAGTATACAAAGAAGATAAAGAATTAGCAGACGCTCTTACAAAATTAAATTCTAAATCTGTAGTAGTAGACTTTCATTCTACAGCGGAAAATATTTGCAATTATTTTCTTTCTGCAATAAAGCAGAACGGAATGCCCGCAAATATAAAAAGAGTAAAAATACGAGTCTGCGAAACTTCCGATTCCTACGCCGAAAACGAAATCACGTTCTTATAAAAACAATTAACGGGCTGCAATGGCAAGATTTAAGATCTACCTTGAATACGACGGAACCCGCTACAGCGGGTGGCAAAAACAACAAAACGGTAAAACTATTCAGGGAACGCTGTTTAATTACGCTCTTGATATTTTTAATACTAACAGCCTCGATTTACAAGGCTCTGGCAGAACCGATAGCGGAGTGCACGCATTATGCCAGGTAGCGCATTTGGACGTTAAGACCATGCTTGCGCCCGAAATAATCAAAATGAAATTTAACGATAAACTGCCCTACGATATAAACATACTTGAAGTTGAAAAGGCAAGCCCTAAGTTTCATGCCAGGCACGACGCCGTAAACAGGAGCTATATATACCAGATATCAAAACGGCGCGACGCTTTTGCAAAACCTTACGTCTGGTGGATTAAAGATAAATTGAATTTTGCGCAAATGGAAAAAGCTTCAAAGCTTTTTATTGGAATGCACGATTTTATTTCTTTTGCCGATAAAGATATGGAAGATAAATCGACAAAAGTATTGATTGAAAATGTTGAGATTAAAGACACTGGCGATAGAATTTTGATAAGAATCTGCGGCTCGCATTTTTTATGGAAAATGGTCAGACGCATAGTTGGCGTTCTTGTTGAAATTGGCAGAGGCAGATTAACTGAAAAAGATTTATTATATTTCCTAAATAGTTTTTCTACAAAACCGGCAGAGTGTACTGCTCCCCCTTCCGGGTTGTTCCTTGAGCAGATATTATACAAAGATGATAAGTGGAAAAATAGTCTTGAACCGCTTATCTTTCATAGTCAGATTTGAAATAATAATTTAAATATATGGAGTAAAAATGAGTTTTAGAATTGAAACAGACAGTATGGGCGAAATTCAGGTCCCAACTGACAAATACTACGGAGCGCAAACGGCTCGTTCATTTATGAACTTCAAAATCGGCGGAGAAAAAATGCCGAAAGAGTTAATCAGAGCTTTTGGCATCTTAAAAAAAGCAGCTGCATTAACAAATAAAGAATTAGGAATTCTCCCGGCAGAAAAAGCTGATCTAATAGTTAAAGCCGCAGACGAAGTAATTGAAGGCAAATTAGCAGATCATTTCCCATTAGTCGTTTGGCAGACAGGCAGCGGCACACAGTCCAACATGAATGTAAACGAAGTTATATCTAACCGCGCTATCGAAATTGCAGGCGGCGTGATGGGCAGCAAAAAACCTATTCACCCAAATGACGACGTAAACAAAGCTCAATCGTCAAATGATACCTTCCCTACCGCTATGCACATTGCGGCAGTTGAAGAAATTTACGGAAGTTTAATTCCTAAGGTTACAAAACTCCGCGACGCTTTGGCAGTTAAGTCAAAAGAGTTTGAAAATGTAATTAAAATTGGAAGAACTCACTTAATGGACGCTACTCCGTTAACTTTGGGACAGGAATTTTCCGGTTATGTTCAAATGTTGTCAAACGGCATTGATAGAATTAATAGCTGCCTCCCACGTTTATGCGAATTAGCTTTAGGCGGAACGGCAGTAGGCACAGGCTTAAACACTCACCCTGAATTTGCAGTTAAAGGCGCGGCAAAAATTGCAGAGCTTACCGGCAAACCTTTTATAACCGCAAGAAATAAATTTGAAGCTCTTGGAACTCACGACGCTCTTGTAGAGGCTCACGGAGTATTAAAAACATTAGCGGCTTCGTTAATGAAAATTGCAAACGATATCAGATGGTTAGGCTCAGGTCCAAGAAGCGGCATTGGCGAATTGCTCCTTCCTGAAAACGAACCAGGCAGCTCAATTATGCCGGGTAAAGTTAACCCTACTCAGTGCGAAGCTATGACTATGGTTTGCGCTCAGGTTTTTGGAAACGATACTACTGTTAATTTTGCAGGCGCAAGCGGCAATTTTGAATTGAACGTTTACAAACCTGTTATTATTTTTAACGTTCTTCAGTCTATCAGATTGATTGCAGATTCATGCGATAGCTTTACAGACCATTGTATTGCAGGCATCAAAGCAAATGAATTAAACATTAAGAAACATCTCCAGAATTCATTAATGCTTGTTACTGCGTTAAACCCATACATCGGTTATGATAATGCGGCTAAAGTTGCAAAGAAAGCTTTACACGAGAATAAAACACTTAAGGAATCAGCTATTGAATTAGGACTGCTTACCGCCGAACAATTCGACCAGTACGTTCGTCCTGAAGATATGATTGGACCTAAAAAATAAGCATAAAGCTTTTATAAAGGATACTAAAAAGGCTCTTGTTACATTGTAACGAGAGCCTTTTTTAATTTATCCGTCATCCTGAACTCAGCCGAAAATGATGTGATGCAATCTGTCTGTTTGTCGCATCTCGGCGGTCATGGTCAAACCATGACCGTGGAATAACCCAGTCACAGTACGACCGTGATAGCCCTGAAGAAACAGGATAAAGCCGTCATCCTGAGCGGAGTCGAAGGATGACATAATCTGTTTTTGAAATTTATACTTTTATAAAAATCTTTTTAGCATATAATATCCACATCAGACCAAGCCAGAAGAGTATATAAACTAACGCCCATGCAAGCGACGCGTTTAACTGCGAAAAGTAAGGAGCAAAACATGTCTGATACAAATAAGTTTTAATAGAAACCGTTGCGTTAGCAGAGTTTTTAACCAATATTACGTTCATTATTCTGCCTAACACGCCCGATAAAAAGAACACTGTAATTGCGTTTCTGCCATAAACAAGAAACGGGGTCGTCCATTTTTTATAGCCCTTAACGTCAACTAACCAATAGCATATTCCAAAAAACTGGAGAGCCATGCCTGCCGTAAAAACGACATATGAACTCGTCCATAAGCTTTTATTAATTGGAAACCAGATATCCATTATTGTTCCGAGAACTAAAGCTATATTTCCAACAACAAATATCCATGCAGCTTTAACGGCTGGCTCGGCTTTGCCGCTTACCCAATGCCCAAGCTGAATACCAAACAAAGCGGTTGAGATTGCAGGAATAGTGCTAAAAACGCCTTCTGGATCCCAGACTTTAGAAAACTTCCATAAGTGTCCGTGTAATACAATATTATCGAACCAGGCTCCTAAATTAGTCGCAGGTTCAAGGTTGGGATAACCGACTCCAGGAACCGGAATAACCGTCATAGCGAACCAATAAATAATTAACAGAGCTACGGCAATAATAGATTGAGTTTTAAAGTTAGTTTTAAGGAATAAAAACGAAGCTATAAAATAAACAATCGCAATTCGCTGCAATACGCCTGGAATTCTTAGAGTAGAAAAATCAATCCACTGAAATCCGGCGCTGTTTGAAAAAAACGGGAATGCGTTAAGAAATAATCCCAGAAGGAATATAGTAACGCTGCGTCTAAAAACCTGTAGTATTAATTGAGTATGATCGTCTCCCCTTTCTTTTCTTTTTGTTAGCGAAAGCGTAATAGCTACGCCTACAATAAAAAGGAAAAATGGAAAAATTAAATCAGTCGGCGTTACGCCGTTCCATTTTGCATGTTCTAAAGCCGGGTAGACTGGATCGCTTCCCGGATTATTAACCAAAATCATTCCGGCAATTGTTATTCCGCGGAAGATATCAAGAGATAAGAGACGGTTGGATTTTTCTGTTTCCATTAGTGATCCTGATTGATTATTCTTTTTTTAATTTATTTTTTATAAACTCGTAAAACATTGGCAGCGTAGAAATAATAATAATTGCCACTACCACAAGCGAAAAATTATTTTTAACAAACGGAAGATTACCGAAAAAATAGCCGGAATATACGAATAAACAAATCCATAAAACTCCGCCTATTATATTATAGCTTATAAATTTAAAATAAGTCATATCCCCTATCCCGGCCACAAAAGGAGCAAACGTTCTGATAATAGGAATAAAGCGGGCTAATATAATTGTTTTGCCGCCGTGCTTTTCGTAAAATTTATGAGTTTTTTCTAAATGTTCTTTTTTAAAGAATTTAAATTTTCCGCTTTCAAAAACTTTTGGACCTATATAACGGCCGATCAGGTAATTAACCGAATCTCCCGCAAAAGCAGCCGCTATCAATATCAAAGCCGCTACGTGAACATTTACCGGAGAACCTGTTAAAGCGGCAAAAGAACCCGCAGCAAACAATAGAGAATCGCCAGGTAAAAATGGAGTGACTACAAACCCTGTTTCGGCAAATATAACAAAAAACAAAAATACATACGTCCATGTTTGATACGCATTAATTATTTCTGCAAGATGCTTATCAAGATGCACAAAAAGGTCTATTAAATAATGAATATATTCCAAAAATACTCCGGATTTTTTCTGTTATTTCAAATTAGATAATACTGACTTTGCAGTAGACGCTATATTAGCGGCTGTAAATCCAAATTTTTCCATCAATACTTTTGCCGGGGCGGATGCGCCAAAGGTTTCCATACTGACAGATTTACCGTAAGAGCCTGTATATTTTTCCCAGCCCTGCTTTACTCCGGCTTCTATGGAAACTCTTGCCTTTACGTCTTGTGGCAAAACTGAATTTTTATATTCTTCGCTTTGCGCTTCAAATAATTCCCAGGATGGGAAGCTTACTACTCTGACTTTTATATTTTCCTTTCCCAATTCTACTGAAGCCGCTAACGTAATTGACACTTCCGAACCGGAAGCCATTAAGATTACGTCCGGTTTATCGGACGAATCTTTAATTATGTACGCGCCTTTTAATAGATTTTTTGCGGAAGGAAATTTTTTCTGATCCAATACTGGAATTCCCTGCCTTGTAAAAACCAACACAGTAGGATTCTTTTTATTTTCTATTGCAGCCTGCCATGCGTATGAAGTTTCGTTAGCGTCGGCGGGACGTATTACTACAAGCCCTGGAATAGCTCTTAACGAGGCTATGTGTTCAATCGGCTGATGAGTAGGGCCGTCTTCGCCAAGACCAATGCTATCGTGCGTAAAAACGAAAATTGAGTTCAGATGCGAGATAGACGCTAATCTGAAAACCGGACGCATATAATCGGCAAAGACTAAGAATGTCGCGCCATAAGGGATTGTTCCGCCATAATAGGCCATTCCGTTAATTATGCTGCCCATTGCGTGCTCGCGGATTCCATAATGAATATTCCGTCCCGAATACAATTCTGCTGAAATACTCTTAAACTCTTTTAAATATGTATTTGTAGAAGGATTTAAATCTGCCGAACCGCCTATCAGAGCTGGAAGATACGCGGATATCGCATTTAATACTTTAGAAGAAGCCTGCCGAGTGGCTACGCCTTTGCCTTCATCTTCAAAAACTGGAAGTTTTGTTTTCCACTCTTCGCCCAAATCGCCGGAAATTATTTTTGTAAATAAAGCCGCGTCTTCTGGATACTTAACTTTATATTCATCAAAAAGTTTATTCCACTCGTTTTCTTTTTTTATGCCAAGCGGTTTTATTTTTGCAAATAAAGCTCCAACTTCATCCGGAACATAAAAAGTTTTATTTTCGTCCCAGCCAAGATTTTTCTTAGTAAGTTTTACTTCTTCTTCGCCAAGCGGAGAACCGTGAGAATCGGCGCTATCGTGCTTGTTAGGGCTTCCGTAACCGATGTGCGATTTTGTAATAATCAATGAAGGACGATAGTCAGCCTTAGCGTTTTTGACGCATTCTAATAATCTGTCAATATCGTTTACGTCGTCTAAGTTCTGAACATGCCAGCTATAAGAAGCGAACCGCATTGCAATATCTTCCGAAAAAGCAAGTTTAGTGCTGCCGTCAATCGAAATGCCGTTATCGTCATAAAAGAAAATTAATTTTCCAAGTTTCAGGTGACCGGCAATTGAAGCCGCCTCGTGCGAAATTCCTTCCATCAGATCGCCGTCGCTGCATATTCCGTATATAAAGTGGTCTAACAGGGTTATATCTTTTTTATTAAATCTTTCGGCTAAATGAGCTTCAGCTAAAGCCATACCGACAGCGTTAGCAAATCCCTGTCCCAAAGGACCGGTAGTAGTTTCAACTCCTTTTGTACGCCCAAATTCAGGATGACCTGGAGTAATGCTTCCCCATTGTCTAAAATTCTTAAGCTGATCTAAAGAAATATCATAACCGCAAAGATGAAGAGCGCTGTAAAGCAGCGCAGAACCATGTCCGGCTGATAGAATAAATCTATCTCTGTTTAGCCAGGCTGGATTTTCCGGATTATGATTCATAATGTGTGAATAAAGCGAATACGCTATAGGCGCGCAGCCCATTGGCATGCCGGGATGTCCGGAGTTTGCCTTTTGTATCGCATCTATGGATAAAAATCTTAACGTGTTGATCGATAGTAAATCGAGTTCTTTTGTCGTAGCAGGCATTCTTTTTCCTTTTATGGAATAGATAATATTTTTTGAGGTTTAAATATATTAAAATATATCCTAAAAAGCGGTGAAATTAAGAAGGGATTAAGAAAAAAATACAACGCTATTATTTTATGAATCACTCCGTAACAATTAATTAACCCATTTTACTACATATAATAATTACCAGGGGCTTCTATTATTAATAATAAATGAATATATTTGATAAATGTTAATTACATATTTCAGTCATATTCCCATTTTATAATATGCTTGTTCTGGAAGGATTAAGGAAAGAATATAAAAATCTTACCGCCGTAGACGAAATTTCTTTTTCCGTCGAGCCGGGGAAGATCTTCGGGCTTTTGGGTCCAAACGGCGCGGGGAAAACTACGACTATCAGGATGATTCTTAATATTATAAAACCTTCCTCAGGTACAATTACTTATAATGGCGAAATAATTAATCATGCTTTTGACAAACTCACTGGCTATCTGCCGGAAGAAAGAGGCCTTTATAAAAAAAGCAAAGTGATTGACATAATAGTCTATTTTGGTCAGCTTAAAGGGTTAAGCAAAATAGAGGCTATCTCAAACGCCCAGCTATGGCTTAAAAAACTTGAAATTGAAGATTTGAAAGAGAGAAAATCGGGCGAGCTTTCAAAAGGAAACCAGCAGAAAATTCAGTTTATTATTGCGACGCTGCATAATCCGGAAGTTTTAATTCTTGACGAACCTTTTACGGGATTCGATCCGGTTAACCAGCAGCTTATAAAAAACATTATTGTTTCTTTAGCTCAGCAAGGAAAAATAATCATCTTATCCACTCACCAGATGGATACTGCTGAAAAACTTTGCAAACAGATTTTTTTGATAAACAAAGGCAAAGAAGTATTAAGCGGTTCAATTGCCGAGATTAAAAAGAAATATGCAAGCAACACCGTCAGAATTGAATATGAAAACGCTTCCGATAAAATTTCAGCTCTGCCGGGAGTTGTTCAGGCGGACGTTTTTAATAATTACGCCGAAGTTCAGCTTGAAAATAACATTGCGCCGGAACAGTTTTTGAAAACCATAATAAACCAAATTAGCTTAAAAGGTTTTTCTATAATTGAGCCTTCGCTGAATAAAATTTTTATTGATGAAATAAAAAAGGATTTTGACAATTAACGAGCTAAATAAAATATTCATAGTTGCAAAGTGGGAGTTTTTAGAAAAAGTAAAAACCAAAGCTTTTATATTATCCTTAATTATAAGCCCGCTAATTGTTATGCTTTTTGCGTTTGGCCCTACGCTGCTTTTATCTCACCAGGAAGAAGGCGGAACAAAACCTATCGGGATCCTGGACGCGTCAGGAAAATATTTTTTACCGGCTTACAAAAAAATTTCCGCATTTACATTAAAAAATAATCAACCCGCATATATTGTAAGAAACCTATATAATAAAGCAAGCTCAATTAACGCGTTAAAAAAAACTGCCGACTCGTTAACGCTAAAAAACGATATTGACGGATATATTTTTATTACTTCTTCAAACGATGCGTTTAAGTTTGAATACAGAAGTCCCGGTTCTTCAGCTTTTAAGGACTTAAGCCGTTTTGAAAGAACGCTTAATCAGGTTCGTATTGAAAGCGAATTCAGGAAAAGAAACGCCGATACTTCGCTAATCCGTATTACGTCCGCTAATGTGACGATGAATCCGGTTAAAATAGATAAGAGCGGCAAAGAAGCAAAGAACGATTTTTTAGTTACGTTTTTTTCATCCTTCATGTTTATAATGGTATTGATGATGACTATTCTTTCTTCAGGAGGAATGCTTATCAGAAGCCTTTTGGAGGAAAAATCCAACAGATTGATAGAGATATTGGTTTCAAGCTGCACGGCAAAAGAGCTGCTTGGAGGCAAAGTATTAGGGCTCTGCCTGCTTGGTTTGTTACAGGTTTTGGTTTGGGCAATTATCAGCCTTGGGCTATTGGGCAACAACATAATTCCGCCAGAAGCGTTTAACAACATACTGCCGATGCTTGTTTATTTTGTGCTGGGATTTTTCTTTTACTCGGCTCTATTTGTAGGCGTAGGCTCAGTTGTTTCTACCGAACAGGAAGCGCAAATGGTAAATAGTTATTTAAGCATTCTGCTTATAGTTCCTGTAGTTTTTATTGCGCCTGTAATAGAAAACCCGGATACTGTTTTAGTCAAAGTTTTATCTTATATTCCATTTACTACTCCAACAATTATGCTGATTAGGTTAAACGCTTCGCATGTTCCCGTATCAGAAATATTTTTAACATTTTTAATTCTGATAATTTCCACGGCGGCGGCTGTTGTATTTTCGTCAAAGATTTTTGAAATTGGAATCTTGTCTTATGGAAAAATGTCTAATTTAAAAGAAATTGTAAAACTGATAAAAAGGCGTTGATATGAAAAAGATTTTGTTGTTAGTAATTATCATTTACGGAGCGATATTTGGACAAACGTACGAATACAAAAAAAGTATTGGTCAGTTTACCGACGCAGCTTCGCTTTCAATAAATGCGGTCGGTTTTGTATATGTTTCAGATAAAGCTACGAACATGGTCTACAAACTTGATACGCTTGGAACTGTTTTAACTTCAATAGGCGGATACGGCTGGCAAAATGGCTCGTTTGACGGACCTGTAGATATATTTTCAAATGCGCTGAATGTTTTTGTTACCGATAAGAACAACCACCGAATTCAGCAGTTTGACAAGGATTTAAATTATATTTCGCAGTTATATAAGCGCGATTCCAAAAATCCCGACGCCCGTTTTGGCTACCCGTTAGGCTGCGTAGTTTCAAATCTGGGCGATTTGTATGTGCTAGATCAGGAAAATAAAAGAGTAGTAAAGTATGATCTTGCAGGAAATTTTTATTTAAAATTTGGCGGCTTTGAAGACTCTAAATATACAATCACAGATCCGCGTAAAATAGGCGTCGCAAAAGACAACCGGGTTTATGTGCTAAATGGCAATGCTATTTACGCTTATGATAATTTTGGCAACGGCGTAAAAAAAATGGAAATGGGTTTTGAGATAAGTAATTTTAATACCTTTGGAGATAACATTCTGCTTTTTTACGGAAAAGATTTGATTCTAGGCGATTTAATTACCGGAGTTACTAAAAATCTCCTGATTCACTTTCCGGAGAGATATGATTTTTCCAAAATAGTTTCGTTCACAATGTTTAATTCTGTATTGTACATACTTACAACAAACGAAATACAAATTTATTCGACGGCCGAGTAAAAATTTTTGCGAATAATTAAAAACTGCGCCCGGCTTAAATGGCTGGTTTTTATCCTGATATCATTTTGGTATGCAGGTTTGTTAGTACCATGCATTACAGGCTCTTTTGCGTATATTAAAATACTTATTCCTTTTTTAAAAGTCACTTACTCGCACGTTTGTCATCAGCTTCCGCAAAAAACAATGACGTTTAACAGCGGCGGGGTATTAGTCTGCTCAAGGTGTTTTGGAATATATACGGGAGCGTTTATATTTTCCCTGATCTCGCTTTTCGTCAATATCAGACTGGCGCCAAAACTTTCTATTCTATTGTTGTTTTCGTCGCCTTTGCTAATTGACGTAATTATGACTACTGCCGGGGTTTACGTCTATATAAAATTATTATCTTTCGTAACAGGATTTATTTTCGGTTCGGTTGTATTTGTTTATATTTCAAATATAATTTTTGAAATTTATTTAAAAGAATTTAATAAGGACACTTTTTGAAAAGATTTTTGCCCGCTTTGGTATGCGGTTTTGCGGCTTCTGTATTATCGACAATACCAGGCTTAAAAAGCTTCAGTTGTTGTTTAATTATTCCGGCTGCGGCTTATTTTTCATTATTGCTTGATATAAAGATAAACCGCTTTTCCGATAGTATTATACTTTCCAAAGCTGTAGCGTTTGGTTTGTTAACAGGACTATTTGCTTCTTTTTTTTCCACAGGTTTTGAAGTATTAATAACATATATAACAAGAACTAACGAATTTGTAGAAACTCTGCCGGAACTAAATAATATGTTGAAAGTTTATCTTGCAAACCCGATTTTTGCACAGACAATGTCGCTCTTTACAAGAATACAACAGGAAATTACGCAGTACGGTTTTTCGTTTTTATATTTAGCCTTTTATTTATTAAATACTATTGTAGTTGATATTATTTTTGGGATTGTAGGCGCATTGTTCGGAATGCATTTTATTAACAAAAAAACAAACATTGAATAAAAGAATATGATTACAGCAGTTATTTTTACAATTCATTTTATTTTTACACTAGTAATTTTTACAAAAAAGTGGCAGGAAGAAAATCTTTCTGCCGGCTTTATCAATATAGCTTTAATTGCAATATTATTTACTGTAGGCTGGTCAATATCCGGAATGATAGCAAAACTGATAATGGAGCCTAAAGGGTTAGGCGTTCAGTTTGACAGGGATACTTTTTCGCTTACCCTTTTAACATTAGGCGAATTCTTCTTTTACCGCTTATATTACGGCAGAGAACCTTCTAAAGAAGCTATCGAAGCCGGTAAGGAAAAACTATTATAGCAATTTGCTCTACCTGTTTCTGGTTTCTGCTTAAAGCTTCAAAACGCCATTGACGCAGCGAATTAATAGCAACGTTTTCTAATTTTGTATCGGCTTTAGTAAGCGGTATAATAGAGCCTACGCTTCCATCAGGAAGTATTGTAAAGCGCAGCCGTATATCGGCTTCTTTCTTAACTCCTTCCGGATATTCCGGTTTTGAATAACTGTAAATACGGCGCTGACCTCTGCCGCCCCAGTTGATGTCATAACCAAAACTTCCATTGCCTCCCATTCCGTTTCCCTGGCTTTGACCGCCAATAGAACGGCTGTTGGAATTATAATCGTCTAAGCTGCTCCCTTTAACGTTTTCTTTAGCTTTTTTTGACTGCGAAATTGCGTCTACATCCTTAGCGCTTTTTGAAGGAGGAATGTCTAATTTTTTCTCGGATTCGTCTTTGGATTTAGCCTGCTTGGAAGTTCCTTCCGGCACATTGGCAGCAGTTTCTTCAAGCCCTGTTCCAAGCCCTCCGGCAGAACCATTGCCGTTGCCTATGCCAAAGCCCAATTCAACATAATCTCTTGCAGGAGGCTCTTCTGTAGCTCTTGAAAAGAGAAATAAACTAAACACTATTACATGTAACGCTATCGAAATTGAAAACGAAGTATTTTTTATTGTATTTTTAGATATTATCATTATTGTAACTGACTCTTTTTTCTAAACGAACGCCTTATTTGAATAATTTTCTGTATGCGCTTTCAGCTTCTTCTTTTGTGCTAAAACCGCCTATGCGCACTCTGTACCATGTATTTTTATATTTTTCTATATAAGCCGAAGCTATATAAGCGGAATAACCTGATTTTTTAAATTTTGCAGCTTCCTGCTCGGCTTTTTCTTTATTAGGCCATGATGAAAGCTGAAAAGCGAACTTTCCGCCGTCTGCAAAAATATGCCCGCCTGCGACCGGTTTGCTATCTGGCTTTACCGCGGCTGTCTGTTTATTTGCCGCAGTTTTCGGCGCAGCTTTTTCCTGCTTTGTAGCAGTTTCTTTTTTCTTTTCATCTACCGGTTTTACATTCTTATTTTTATTAAGAATATTACCCGGATTCTTTTTTGAAAACATCTCTTCGGCCGAAAGATCCTCATTAGATTGCTTTTGCTTCTGCTGAGTCTGTTTAGCGGCTTCTTTTGCCTGAACCGGACTAACTGCCTGATTTGCCTGGGCGCCTGCTCCCTGCGCATTTGCAGAGCTGTTATTAGCCGCTTCTGCGGGTGGAATATCTTTTTTGTTATACGGATACGTTACTGGAACATCATAATTCCGTTCAATCATTTCTGTTTTTTTAGCGCCTGTTTCGGCTGCAACCTGTTCGCTCTTAAAACCGCGTATTAAGTCTTTATGCTTAACATATTTAAAATATGAATACAGGCCAAGCGCCACAAGAGCTATAATTATAAGCCCGGTAAAAGAATACCTCAACGCTTTCTGGAATCCAGGCTCTTTCTTTTTGTCAACTTGAATTTGTTTAAATTCCATAGCTTTTTCATCCTGACTGATAGCATTTTCTTCTGCAATTTTTTGATCGCTTTTTTCTTTTATCAAATCTTCTTCAAAAATAAGCTTGTTCTTTTTACCGTTAACCTGAACAAAGCCGTCTTCGCCGACCACCTCATTCAAAGCTTCCGGCTGGTATTCGGAGACAAACTGATTATCAGGCTGCTTAGGACCGCCAAAGTCCCACTGAAGCTGATCTTCGGCTACTGTAAGTTTTTGAAGTTTAGAAGTTATTGAGTCTACGCTCTGAAACTCAGGTTCTTCATTTTCAGAAGAGAATTGTTCCACTTCGTCTTCCGTTTTTCCGTGCATAACTGAATTTTCAAATTCGATTTGTTTATCGTATCCGCCAAAATCCCAGCTTAGCTCTTCTTCTTTTTCTTCCTTTGGTTCAAAGTCGGTTGTATTTCCCGTTTCGGCTGCGCTTTGCGATTCAGCCCAAAGAGCTTCCGCCTCTTCTTCTGCTTGTTCAGCTTCATTCTGCTCAAAAACTGCCGGAACAGGTTCCGTCTGTTCAGGCTCCGTCTGCTCTGGTATTTCTTCTAATATCGCGGCAGCGAAATTTTCCGTCTCCGCCGGAATTTCTTGTAAAGTAGAACTTAGCTCAGCTTCATCAGGAATAAATTCAGTAACGGTTTGTTCTTCGGTTCCTTCCGGAATAACAGGAACAGCTTCCGGTAAGATTGATTCTTCTTCATAAACTTCTTCAGAAGGAACGCCAAAATCCCATTCTAGATTTTCTTTTACGATCTCAGAGATATCTACATCTTCATCAGCTTCCGTTTCAGGAACTGGCTCGTTCTCTACTTCCGGTTCTGCTTCGGCGACATCTATTTCTGGTTTTTGTTCTTCGCTCACTTCGTCTGCGCTAACCTCTTCAGCGCTAATTACTTCTTTAGGGATTTCATTTTCAACAGAAAAAACAGGCGCTTCATCTTTTTTAATTTTTGGGCTAAGATAAAAATATTTATCCTCTTCGGCTGAAGACTCGTCCTGAATTTTCGCTTCGGAAAAAAGTTTTTCCGCTTTCGACTCCATCTGTATTTTTTGCTCGGCTCTTGATAAGGGCACGTATGCGTCTTCGCCAATCTCTTCAGGCTGGTTGATAAGCGGTTTGCCAAAGCCAAGGCTAAAAATAGAGTCGATGCCGGACTGCCCAGAGCCGTTTAAATCAGGTAAATTAAATACTAAAGGCGCGCTTTCTTCCTGCGTCAAAGGCTCTTCCGAATTAAGACTCTCTTCTGATTGGAAGACGACTAAGTCGGAATACTTATGTTCAATTTTAGGTTTGGATATTTTTGAATTCTGATTATCAGATATGCCTTCTTTAATAAAAAAGCGACCGACGTTTTCAATATGAACTGCGCCGCCTGCATTAATATTGGACGCAATTTTTTTGAGAAAACTCTCAAAAAACACTTCGGCTTCAGACTTATGTACGCCCGCTCGACTTGCAATCTTTGATATTAATTCGGCTTTAGTCATTCTTTAAATTATTTTTTTCAATATCCGTAAAAATAACTAATTTTAGGATTAAAGTAATAATTTCTAAAATTTATAATTAAGTCCTAAAATCAGATCCAATGTATCTTCGCGGTACCCTTTCCAGATATAATTTTTATTATCAGTAAGGTTATTCGCTTCAAAATAGAAATTAAGCAATTTGCTAAAATTATAAGTCCCTTTTACTGATAAACTTGCAAAAGGATCTAATTTTTTCTTATTTCCCTGATCGGAAAAAGAATTGCCATAATACTTAAGTCTGGCTTCAAATCCAATTCCATTTTCAAAATCATAACCATAATTTGCATTTGCAGCAATCTGCGGCACAAACGGAAGCTGGTTTCCATTATCAGTTTTCAAAGAGTTATACGATAGATCGGCGTAAAAACGTCCAAAAGGTCCTTTATGGAACAGGAAGTTTACAAATATTTTACCGCTTTTAATTTTTGCATAGTCAGTATGGAATGTTCCAGTAGAATTTTCGTCGTCCCAAAACGGATATGCGTCAGAAGTAAAATATTCAATACCGCCGTTTACTTCATAATAAATAAGGTATTCATATTTAAAATTCGCATCGAACAAATTCTTTTTGTGTTCAACTATATTGTTGAGCGTTTTTGTATTAAAAAACCTGTTCTCTTTGCTAAGCTCATAATAAGTAAGAGCTTGTTCCTGCGGAGCATATTCGCCATATAAGCTTACGCCTTTGCCAAAAGGAATTGTTAACGCTCCAAATAAATTGCCGACCGAACTTGAATCGGACTTAAAAAAATCAAAACCCGCCTGAAGACTTACCGGTCCCCAGATATTTAACCCAATATAAGGTCTTATGTCAATAAGCTTAAAATTAACGTTATCAAGAGAATCGTTCGATAGCCTTTGATTCATCAGTTTCAGTTTTGCATTAGCGCTAACCGGGCCTATTTGAATCTGCGTATAACCTTCCGCGCCAATCACATTTTCAAAAAAGCTTTCGTCTGATATTCTGTCTATAGTATTAAACAAACGGTAGTCATACGAAAAAACGTCGTTGGCCGGATTTTTAACGTCGAAATAAAAATGTCCTCTTTCTAATCTCCGTCTTTCATCCGGTTTAGCCGAAGCATAAAGTTTATATGCGTCAAACGAATACTTTGCGCCTACGTCAATTTGAGTATTAGGAATAACAGGGCTCTCGTCGCCGATGAAGAAAGCGAACCTAATTCCGCCTGCAAACAAATAACGGTCGCTGTTATCTACATATGCGCGTTTATTAAAACCTGAAAAATCTATTCCAAATATTCCGTTGTTGAACTGCTTGGATAAATTTCCATTAGCAAACGGTCTTAAGTTGACGCCAAACCCGGCGTCAAGGCTTCCGTTAATATAATCGGCCGTATCTACGCTGTTAAATTCTTTTTTACCTGGATCTGGAACATTTGTAATTTCAAAATCGTCAGGAGTAAAAGCCGGTTTAAGAAATTCTTCTGATACCGTAGAAACAAACGGCGAAGTAAGTTTTTTTGCCTTAGGAAGAGATATAATGTCTTTACCTGTTATAACAAAACTTGGCAGCTCCACGGAAGAGTTCTTCTGTTGATCGTCTTGCGCAAACGCCGATATATAAAATGTTAAAAATAAAATTGGGAATAATTTCTTAATCACTTTACGTTCCTTAATTTAATCTGTGCTTCTTTTGCAAACGTATCGCCTCTATGGCTGTTAATTACAATCTTGTACATATCTTTAGCTTTTGGATAATCTTTTAATTTTTCATAACATTCGCCAAGTTTCAGATACGAACGCGCTACCCATTCGTCAAAACTTGGGAATATTGTAGACACGCGGACAAGAGCCGCTATTGCGTCTGTGTATTTTTTAGTTTCGAGCAATGAAACTCCAAGGAAGAACTGAGCCTTTGCGCCCAAATCGTCGCTTCTGTTTTCTGATAAGTTTCTAAAACAAGCCATCGCGTTTTCATAGTTCTTTTGATCGTAGCTGATTACGCCAACTTCAAGCTTTGCTTTATCGGCAAATATAGTGCCCGCATGATGTTGAATAACTTCGTCATAAGAATTTAACGCGCTTTGGTAATCGCCCTTGTAACTGTAGCTTAAACCGCGCTGAAATAAAACTTCCGCCTTTCCGGAAGAGCTGCCGGAGCTTTCTAAAACTTTATTATAAAGAGATATTGCATAGTCATACTTTTTCTGGTAGTTATAAATTGCAGCCGCTTCAATTGCAGCGTTAGCTGCCAGTTCGCTTGAAGGATACGACTTTACTACAATATCAAAATTGCGTAAAGCTTCGCTTTGCTGATTTAACCCCTGCGAACACTTCCCAATCCAGTAATATGCGTCCGGAGCCAAACGGCTGTTTGGATAAAGCGATAAGAATTCGCGATAACTATTTCTTGCTTTATCATACTGGCGCTGATTAAAGAATATCTCGCTTTTCTTAAAGTATAGCTGATCGGTAAAATTTTTGCCTGCATTTCTTTGCACATATCCGCTGATTTCAGAAGCTGCTTTTTCCGGTTCGCCTTTCGCAACATAACTATACTGAATGCCGTTTACGGCGTCTACTACGTAGTTTGACGAAGGATAATTATTCAGCACCTTTGAATAGCTTTCAATAGCGGCATCATATTGCCCCATATTATAATATGAATCGCCTATTGAGTATTCCAAAAGCGGAGCCAGGTTTGTTTTAGGATAAACGGCCATTACATTTCTATAACTGCCTATAGCTTCTTCATATTTCCCCTGCTGAAAATGTATCCAGCCGATAAAATATAAAGACTGATCTGCGAACTGCGATCTTGGATATTTATTTTTCAAAGCAGTAAATTCATTTATAGCTTCGCTATATTTTTCAGCTTTAAATAACGACTGAGCATACTGGAAATACGCATAGTCCGCATTAGGTATTGCTTTGTGATTCTTAAATATTTCCTGATAAATTTTTCCAGCCGCAGCATAGCCTTTATTTACAAAATAGCAATCGGCAAGTCTTAGTCTGGCGTCTAATTGTTTTTCGCCGGACGATCTTTTTACGTATTCAGTAAAAAAGTTTACTGCATTTTCATAATCTTTTAGATTATAGCAGCAATAGCCTTTTGAATAAAGCGATTGCAAACCTACGTCTGGATTGCCGACGTCGACCCTGCTGTAAAAGCCTAAAGCTTCAGAGTATTTTTCTTTTTCAAATTTAATTTCGCCTGAATAAAAATTAATTTTATCCTGTTCAAAATCAGGAGCTTTTTCCTGCAACAGACTAAAATATTTCAGAGCTTCGGTAAAGTCTTTCATATAATAGTTAGAGATTGCTAGACCAAACAGCGCTCTGTTTTTTTTCTCGGCGTCAATCTTTTCAATCTTTAACGCGTCTTCAAAAAGCTCCGATGCGGAATTATATTCTTTTTTGTTTAACTTAATTTCGCCGTTTAAGACAAGAGCTTTGCTCTTTAACTGATCGTCAGAACTGTTGAATATAGGCTTAAGATACTTTTCCGCCTGATCGTATTTTTGCTGATTATATAATATTGTTCCTATCAGAAAATGCACTTTAAACCGCGCCGGATCTACAGGATATTTTTTCAGAAAAGCTTCATATATTTTTAGAGCTTCGGCTTCATCCCCAAGATATCTTTTTGCCTCTCCTTTCCAATAAAAAGCCTTTGAAGCTATAGTATCGCTTCCGTTTGAAAGAGAATTAAAAATTTTATATGCGTCGTCATATTTTTTTTGTTGAAAATAAGTCCAGCCCAAAGCATATCTTACATCCTGAAAAACGCCGCTTTTAGGGAATTTTTTCAGTATCTCAAGATACGTTTTTTCCGCGTTATCAAACTCTTTAACCTTAAAATATGAATTAGCCGTTAAATATAATGCAGACGCCACCTGGTTATCAGGCAGCTGGTGAACTAAAGGATTACTCAATTCAAGGATTGAGGAATCATAATCTTTAAGCTTAAAGTAACAAATGCCTATTCTAATTTGCGCCGAAGACGCCAACGGGCTATCGGGATAAAATGATAACAATTTATCATAATAAGTTACCGCGTCAGTATATTTGCCCTGCTTTTCGTAAGCGTAGGCGGCTGAAAAAATTGCGTGATCTACAAATTTATTGTTTCGTTTGCTATCTATTGATTTTAGAAAATATGCTATGGCTTCGTCGTATTTATCTTCAGCAAGATACGCTTCGCCAGTCCAGTATAAAGAGGCTCCGGTAAATTCTGTGTAAGGAAATTCTTCCCTAAGCCGGCTAAACCGCTCCCTTGACCGCTCATATTCTTTCTCTTCAAAATATATTGAACCGAGCTTAAAAAGAGTTTTTTCTCGAAAATAGGAATTCTTAAAATTCTTAATTAAAAATTCATAACTGTTTGCCGCGGCTTCCTGCTTGCCAAGATTTAATAGCGACTCGGACGAATAAAACTTTGCAGACGCATAAAGTTCGTCATATTGATTATAGTTTGTAAAAAACTTTTCAAATATGTCGTAGCTTTTTGTAAAATCGCTTGCATTGTAAGCGTTCATAGCTTCATTATACAGCTCCGAAACTGACTGCGATTGAGCAGTAGCGGTAATGAATAACAAACAAATAACGAGTAACGAGTATTTTTTTTTCATATCAGATATTTTATTTCACTTTGATAAATCAAATTTAAGAGTTTTTTGGCTAATTAAACAGTGAAGTAATTTATACCCGTATTAATTTATTTTTTTTACGTTCTTTTAATAGCAAATCCTTGGTCTTGATTTGAACTTGATTAGTCAGTTTTTCGTTATACCAGTATGTCATTATTTAATATGAGAGCAATTTTATGATAGATTTTGAACGTTTTGGTGTAAACAGCTGGTTTGTTGAGTATTTATTTGAGGAATTTAATAACGGCGGCGGAAATATTCCTCCCCAATGGCAGGAAGTATTCCGGAATAACAATATTCCCGATAATATTAACACAATCAAAGCCCCGGAAAGCATAAACAAATCTGTTTTTGCCTCGGCGCATGAAAATGATAACGAAATTACTCCAATCGTTGGAAGCGCGTCAAAAATACTGGAAAACATGACGAACAGCCTCGAAATTCCAGTTGCAACTTCCCAGCGGTCAATCCCCGTAAAATTATTGGAAGAAAACAGAACTATAATAAACCGCTATTTAACAAAAAATAATCTTGGTAAAGTTTCTTTTACTCATATAATCAGCCGCGCAATTGTAAAATCTATTTTTAAAAATAGAGCTTTAAATAATTCCTTTACTATTGCCAACGGAAAACCGGGATTAGTGCGGAAGAAAGATATTAACCTTGGCATCGCTATAGATATTGAAAAAAAGGACGGCAGCCGTTCTTTAATTGTGCCTAATATTAAAAACTCAAATAAATTAAACTTCAAAGAGTTCTGGGAAGCCTATGACGGACTGATAAAACGCGCAAGAAAAGGACAAATAGACCCGCAGGAGTTTTTAGGCACAACAATAACCCTTACAAATCCCGGAACCCTTGGCACGCTGTTCTCCGTGCCGCGCCTGATGTCTGGACAGGGCGCAATAATTGCAGTCGGCGCAATTCAGTACCCGGCCGAATATGAAGCCATGTCCGTATCAACAATTTCCACGCTCGGCATAAGCAAAGTAATGAGCATTACTAACACCTACGATCACCGCATTATTCAGGGAGCAGAATCCGGATTATTCCTAAAAAGTATCCACGATCTGCTGCTTGGGATGGATAATTTTTATGAAGAGATTTTTGAAGATTTAAGCATTCCTTTAAAACCGGTTACCTGGAGCTCCGATTACCAGCCGGGAGGTTTTGAAAATAATTTTAATATTGATGAATTTGAAAAACAAGCGCGGGTTATTCAGCTTATTAACCTTTACCGGGTGCGCGGGCATCTTACTTCTAACATTGATCCCCTCGGCTCTAAGGCGCAGTATCATCCGGAACTTGACCCCGCTACGTTTAAGTTCACTATTTGGGATTTGGACAGGACTTTTATCACCGGAGGATTCGGCGGTCTTAGAACGTCTACACTGCGGCAAATACTTGAAATTTTACAAAAAACATATTGCGAAAAAATCGGCGCGGAATACATGCACATCCAGAATCCGGAAGAAAAAGCATGGCTGCAACGTAAAATGGAGCCGCAAAGAAACTCCCCGGATTTTAGCGACGAAATTAAAATTAATATCCTTAATAAATTAATTACCGCCGAAACTCTTGAACATTTTATCCATAATAAATTTATTGGTCATAAAAGGTTTTCTCTTGAAGGCTCCGAAACCCTTATTCCGGTTTTAGATTATCTGTTGAACGAGGCCGCCGAAGACGGCTTAGACGATATTGCACTTGGCATGTCGCACAGGGGAAGGATTAACGTGCTTGCCAACATTATAGGCAAAAGTTTAGAGTCTATTTTTTCTGAGTTTGAAGATATTACCGACGCCGATTCTATTGAAGGCTCCGGCGATGTGAAATATCATCTTGGCGCAACGGGACGCTACAAAACCAGGGACAATAAAGAAATCAACGTTTCCGTTCCTTCTAACCCAAGCCATCTTGAATGGGTAAATCCGGTTACGGAAGGAATTACGCGCGCAAAACAAACGCGTAGATTTGATAAGGCGGGAAAGTATGTAATGGCGGTTCTAATTCATGGCGACGCCGCTTTTGCAGGGCAGGGCGTGGTTGCCGAAACGCTGAATCTATCTCAATTGAAAGGATACAGAACGCGCGGCACTATCCACATTATAGTTAACAACCAGATAGGCTTTACGACCACGCCTGAAGACGCGCGCTCTTCCGTATACGCTACAGACGCCGCTAAAATGGTTCAGGCTCCTATCTTTCATGTTAACGGAGACGACCCGGAAGCTTCCCTCTGGGTTACAAAAATTGCGCTTGAGTACAGGCAAAAATTTAATAAGGACGTTGTGATTGATATGCTGGGTTACAGGCGGCACGGTCATAACGAAGGAGACGAACCCGGCTTTACGCAGCCTTTGTTATACGAAAAAATTAAAACTCATCCCCCTGTTACAAAACTTTACTCTGAAAAATTAACGGCGGAAAAAATATTAACTGCGGACGATATTGAAAAAATGCGCGAACAGGCAAACCAAAAACTAAACGCGGCTTTAGAAAAAGTAAAAAAACGGCACGTTTCGTTTAAAGCGGATTTGCCGCTTGCAGTCTCAAAAGAAAAAATTGCGCAAAATAAAAACGGCGAAAGAACTAACATAAGCAAAGAAACGCTTAATAACATTATCAACGGACTCTCCTCTTTACCGGAAGGTTTTACGCCGCATCCTAAGTTAAAAACATTCTTAGAAAAACGCGCCGCCTTTATTAATTCCGGCGAGGCCGATTGGGCTTATGCCGAAGCTCTTGCATTCGGTTCAATTTTACTTGAAAACACTCCTATCCGGTTAAGCGGACAGGATAGCGTGCGCGGCACATTCAGCCAGCGCCATATTGCGCTTACCGATATTACTTCCGGCGCCGAGCGCGTCCCGCTTAATTTTATTTCTAAAGATCAGGCTCAGATAGAAGCCTTAGACAGCCTGCTTTCCGAAGCCGCTGTATTAGGCTTTGAATACGGCTACAGCCTTTCCGATCCCCTTGCGCTTGTTATCTGGGAAGCCCAATTTGGCGATTTTGCAAACGGCGCTCAGGTTATAATTGATAATTTTATCACAGTCTCAAACGAAAAATGGAAAACGCCAAACAACCTTACTCTGCTTTTGCCTCATGGATTTGAAGGACAGGGACCGGAACACTCAAGCGCGCGTTTGGAAAGGTTCCTTACTTTATGCGCTCAGGGAAATATGGAAGTCTGCAACATAACCGCCCCTGCGCAATACTTTCATGTATTAAGGCGGCAGGTAAGAAAACAATTTAAACGTCCTTTGGTAATTATGAGTCCCAAAAGTCTGCTGCGCCTGCCGGAAGCTAAATCTGCGAAATCGGATTTTATAAACGGAGCGTTTAACGAAGTTATCGACGACGAAAGCGTAAATAAAAATTCCGTAAACCGTTTAGTCTTTACAAGCGGAAAACTTTATTACGAGCTGAAAAAATTCAGAAACGCCAACAAAATAGAAAATACGGCGCTAATTAGGATTGAGCAGCTTTATCCATTCCCTCACGAAACGCTTTCGGAAATACTGCACAGTTACGCAAATAAAGCGAAAATAGTATGGGCGCAGGAAGAGCCGCAAAATATGGGCGCATGGAATTTTATTTCCGCCAGACTGAAAAACCTTTTAAACGCAAAGCTTGATTTTATATATTCAGGACGCCCGGAAAGCGCAAGTCCGGCCGTAGGCTCGCATAAATTATCAAACGAGCAGCAGGAAGAACTAATAAAAGGCGCGTTTTATTTAGAATAAAGTTAACGCAATATAAAATTTGAAAAAAACGCTTGAAATTAAGCATGTACTTTATTAACATAGAAGACGGAAAATAAAATAATAATGCGAGCGTAACTCAGTTGGTAGAGTGTCAGCTTCCCAAGCTGAATGTCGCGGGTTCGATCCCCGTCGCTCGCTCTTAGTAGAATAAAAAAAAAGGCTGTCGACAGCCTTTTTTTATACTTACCCACAACTATAAATTAATTAAAATATCGAAATGAAGAATAAAAAAGACAATAAAATACAGTTTACGTGTAAATCTATTGGCGAATACGTATTATTTGAAGGAACCTCAGAAGCTTTAAAATTAATAGGGAATATGTTTATAAAACAATCCGAAGTTGACGATTGCAGATACTATATTTCTCCAAGGGGAGCGGGGAGTATTTTTTTTAATGAAGGTTCAAATAGAGGTATTTATATTCACAGATTACCATGTGAAAACGGCAAGATTAAATTATCCCATAAAAGAATAATTGAAGAGTATAGTTCTAAATTAAAACCGGCAAAATTTGAAAATATATTTAATAGAGTTAAAAAGCAATGGCCAAAAATAGTTGACATAAGCGATGGGTACATAATTGAAGAATCTAACGGATATTATAGTTCAAACTTATCGGAAATATATAATACTATTGAAGATAAATTAGATCCAACAAATGACTGGGATAATTTAATGTGTTGGACTTTGTTTGGACTCTTACATAGTAAGGCAAAAGAAACGGAAAAGAATAATCTCAAAAGAGAATTGATTATTGATGAAATTTCCTTTGAGGAAGCAAAAAAAACCTATGTTGATGCTCTTCGAAAAGAAGCATATCCGGAAATGTACAAACTATATGTAAAAGAAAATTCAACGGCAGATACGGTTGCATCGTAGTTGAAAAGGTTGTTATAACAAGCATAAAAATGGTATAAGAAATATAGACCAAATAAAGCTCATATTTTATCAAATCCATTGATTTTCGGCGTATTAGCGTTCAAAAAAGTATGCGCTAAAAGCAACTTTTTTAATAATGTGTTAGAGCCTGTTCGATCCCTATCGCTCGATCTTACCAGAACATTATTCTCCTTCGGGCGAAGACCCAGAATTCCCCTCTTTTTAATCTATATGTTTTTTTTGCTCGAAATTTCAGTTTTTTATTTTTATAAAATAATAAGTGACAATTAAAATAATTTTTATTAGTTTATATAGATGTGTAATGAAACCCTTCATACTACATTTAACCCGAGGGGACGAACGATGCGGCGGAAATTGTTTGAAGAGCAATTGTATTTATAGAATGGATTTTTCGATTACGGTCTAATTATAATTTGACATTTAATCCACTATTAAGTAATACAAATTTTAACGAAATAATTAAGGCTTTATATGAAGAAACCACCACTTTATCGAGGAGATGTTATAGAAAACTCAACAATGCCACAACGTTATAGAAGTTGCGGTATTATTAGCAAATCAATAAATGGTGGAAATCCTGCTTATATCAATAAAAACGGATTACTAGAATCAATTCAAGCTCATATTAACCCTTTAACAGAATCAGAAAAAACTTTTCTTTCAAAATCAGTATTTATTTCCTTTACAACTGAAGAAAGTATTGCCCAAAATTATTGTTCATATGATAAATCGCAAAATAAATTTTTTTCTGATGATTTAAGAAAGTGTGAAGAATATTATGAGACCAGATATATCTTTTCCTTGAATATATCTGATTGTATACCATTGAATGCTACCGAAGGTATTTACTATTTAGAATATAATTGCAATCCTGAAATGAGAAAATCAGATGGATTAAACGAGGGAATAATTGAATTTCAATACGCATCTGGATGGGGAAAATGCGAAATATGCGAAGGAGGCCGAAAACACAAAATGTACTTAATTGATAGTGTTAAATTTCTAGAATCTCACAAAGAGTATACTTCGAATCCTTGCGCATTTATTAATGCCCAAAAAGATAAAGAGTGGTTAGTCCTTCCGAGCGATTTTTATAAGCGACTTAATGGATATAGCAGCTCAATGATTCCTGTATCAAAAATATGGAGTGTAAAACATTATTATATACTAAAGAATGAAAAGCCACGAGACCCAAATCAATTTGCTATACCAGGGTCTGTAATATAGTAAATATAGGACATCCGTTCCTAATTACCGAGGGGACGAGCGATGCGGCGGGCAGCGTTTTAACAGTGGATCTTAATATTGCAAAGTAAAGCTAAAAACTGTATAACAAAAAAATATTGAAAGTTAAAAAGTAAATATACATAATTCTAAAATTCATTAATTGATAAAAGGAGTGTTTATGTCAAAGATAGGTCGGAATGTAATGCTTAAGTTGAAAAAGG
>DBTY01000048.1 GCA_002307295.1 Ignavibacteriales bacterium UBA1304 | reverse complement strand
CTCTAACGCTTAATCTGGGTTTAAGGAGGGGATTTAGGGGAGGTTAAAAGCCTATATTATTACCGACGCACGGCCAATGCTGTAATAAGTAAACCCAATTTCTTTCATTCTATCAGGAGTAAAAATATTTCTACCGTCAAAGATTAAATGATTTTTTAAATTTTCTTTTAATATGTCAAAATCGGGATTTCTAAATTCATTCCATTCTGTAAGTATCAACAAGCCGTCAGCGTCTTTAGTCGCATTATATTCCGTATCCGAATAAATGACTCTATCCTGCAAATAAAATTTAGCGGAATCCATTGCCGCCGGATCGTACACTGAAACAGTCGCGCCGGCTTTAAGCAGTTCGTTAATGATAATAGTAGAGGGGGCGTCGCGCATATCGTCAGTGTTGGGTTTAAAAGCTAATCCCCAGACTGCGAAATGTTTTCCGTTTAAATCGCCGTTGAAATGAGCTGATACTTTTTTTACAAGGACCTGTTTTTGCGCTTTATTAACTTTATCGACTACGGAAAGTATTTTCATTTCAGAATCATAATCCATCGAAGACTTAATCATTGCGTTAACGTCTTTAGGAAAACACGAGCCGCCGTATCCAATTCCAGCGAATAAAAATCTTTTACCAATGCGATTATCCGCCGCCATTCCCATTCTTACAAGGTCTACATTTGCGCCCACTTTTTCGCAAAAGTTCGCCAATTCATTCATGTATGTAATACGCATAGCTAAGTAGGAGTTAGCCGCATACTTTGTAACTTCAGAACTTGCAGGATTCATTCCAAGGATAGGATTGCCCTGGCGTACAAATGGTTCGTAAAGAGCTTTCATTTTGGACATGGAAACAGGATTATCGGTGCCTATTACTATTCTATCCGGTTTCATAAAATCTTCAACTGCAAAGCCTTCGCGTAAAAATTCAGGGTTAGAAACCACGTCAAAATTAACCGCGCCTTTTTTCTTAATAGCGTCGGTCACTTTTTTAGCGGTGCCGACAGGCACGGTGCTTTTGTTTACAATAACTTTAAAATCTTTATCGCCCGCTTCTTTAAGAACTTCGCCAATCTTTTCCGCAGCGTCAAGCACGTAATGAGTATCAGCCGAGCCGTCTTCCCCCTGAGGAGTAGGGAGGCATAAGAAAATTATATCGGAGTTAAGCGCGGCTTCTTTTATATCGTCTGTAAACGAAAGTCTTTTTTTTGCTATGTTCCGGTAAAACAGCAAATCCAAACCCGGTTCATATATAGTAATTTCAGCCTGTCTGAGCTTTTTAAGTTTTTCAGGATTATTATCTACGCAGATAACCTGATTGCCCATTTCTGCAAAACAGGTTCCAGACACTAAGCCCACGTAACCTGTTCCTATTACCGAAATATTCATTTTGCTCTCCTAAATATATAATGCCTTTTGATAAATAAAATCTTTTTCAATATCTTTAAACGGCTTAGCGCAAAGATCCTTTGGAGAAATAATAGGGTTAGTAACCTGCCAGTCGATAGCAAGTTCAGGATCGTTGTATAAAATAGCGCGTTCGTCTTTTTTACTATAAAATGCGCCGCACTTATAATGGAAAATAGCTTCGTCGGTTAGAACTGAAAATCCATGAGCAAAACCGGCTGGTATCCAAAACTGATAATGGTTTTCGTCGGATAATTCAACCGAAACATATTCCTTAAAAGTGGGGGAGCCAAATCTTAGATCTACAGCAATATCCAATACCTTCCCTACAATTACTTCGCAAAGTTTAGCCTGCGCAAATTCTCCTACCTGATAATGCAAACCCCGGATAGTTCCAAGTTTTGATTTAGAAATATTATCTTGTACAAAATTTGTATTAATTTCCGCTTCGTCATATTTTTGTTTGTTATAGGCTTCAAAGAAAAATCCTCTGTCGTCATTAAAAACGTCAGGGCAGATGATTGAAACGCCTTCTAATTTAGTTTTAATAATTTCCATTTAAACCAATTAATATTTTTGTGAGTTGTGCCATTTCCAGGCGCTTTTAATTACGTCTTCCAAATTATATTTTGGAGACCATCCTAAAACTTCTTTAGCTTTTTTGTTATCGGCAACTAAAATTGCCGGGTCGCCTTCTCTTCTTTCAATGGTAGTCGATTTTATTTCTTTTCCGGAGATTTTCTCGACAGCATGAATAATTTCCTTAACCGAATTGCCGTCGCCAGTGCCTAGGTTAAAGACATCCGACTTGGCTCCGCTGTTAAGATACTCTAAAGCTTTAAGATGAGCGTCTGCAAGGTCGTACACGTGAACATAGTCTCTCACGCAAGTGCCGTCGGGCGTTGGGTAGTCGGCGCCGTAAATTGAAACGCCTTCTCTTTTGCCTAAAGCCGCTGAAATAACTATTGGAATTAAATGCGGTTCAGGCTGGTGGCTTTCGCCAATCAGGCCGTCAAAGTCGCATCCGGCTGCGTTGAAGTATCTTAAAGCTACATATTTTAAACCATAAGCAGTATCAAAATCGCTCATCACGTTTTCTATAATGTGTTTTGTTTTTGCGTAAGGATTTATTGGCTTAATAGATTCGTCTTCGGAGATAGGAACCTTTAAAGGGTTGCCATAAAGGGAACAGGTTGAAGAAAAGACAATCTTATTTATTCCAGACCGGGTTAATGCGTTAAGCAGGTTTATGCTGCCTATTACATTATTAATGTAATATAATTTAGGATCGCTGACAGACTCGCCTACAAATGCAAAAGCGGCAAAATGAACTACCGCGTCAATTTTGTATTTTTTTAAGTTTTGCAAAAGCGCGCTGTAATCGAGTAGGTCGACATTTTCAAAAGCTACGTCTTTGGGGATAGATTCGATATGACCTCTGGAGAGGTTGTCAAAAACTACTACGTCGAAATTATTTTTTTTAAGCGTTTTTACAAAGTGAGAGCCAATATAACCAGCGCCTCCCGTTACTAATATACTCATCCGGTTCCCTCTTTCTAAATTAATAAGATTTTAATAAAGTAATATTAATCAAATCGGCGCATAATTTCAAAGTTATTAGCTATACCTGAAGGGGAAAGCCAAAATAAACGCTTTATACATTCTTTTCAGTAGGGGGCGCGCTGGCTTGGGAACAATTCATTTCAGTTTTTGGTTGAAATATTAACGAATTGAGAGTTTAACAACATAAGAATTTTAGCTGTTTCTTCATTTTTCACTTGACAAGCGCTCATTTGTTCACTATGTTTGTAGTGAACATAAGAGTACTACTATGAAAAAAGAACTAACAGATCGTCAGCAGGATATTTTAAGATTCATTGAAGAATTTAGAGATAATACTGGATATCCGCCTACTTTGAGAGAGATAGGCAAAAAGTTTGGCATTAGCTCTACGTTTGGAGTAAAGAGACACCTAGACGCATTGGTCAAAAAAGGATTTCTTACGCAGGAAAGCAATACAAGCAGAGGTCTTTCGATAGTGAAAGATAAATCTGAAGAACCGGAAGCTTTCGCTAAAGTTAATCCAATTGTCGATACTGTTTACCAGATACCAATAATAGGACGGGTAGCGGCAGGCGTTCCAATAACGGCTATAGAAAACATGGAAGGGTCGGTGATGATTGACTCTACTTTTATGAAAAAATCAGCCGATTGCTTTGCCTTAAAGGTAAAAGGGGATAGCATGATAAACGCAGGAATTTTGGAAGGCGATCTGGTTATTGTTAAACCGCAGACGGAAATACTAAACTCTGAAATAGTTGTTGCGATAATAAGAGGAGAGGCTACTGTTAAGCGGTTTGAAAAAAAGAAAAATATGATAAGGTTGATTCCTGAAAACTCAAATTATTCTCCAATAGAAGTTACCGAGACAGACGAGTTCTCAGTTGCAGGTAAGGTGATTGGAGTTGTAAGAACTTTTATAAATTAAAAGGCGCTAATATGAAATCAATGATTTTCTCGGATGCAATAAAAAACCGAAACAGCATAAAGTTCCTCTATGGTCTGGACCATATTAATCTCGATCCGTATTTTACTACGGAAGAGGGAGGTAAAAAATACATTTACGGCAGAACGCCAAGCTCTGTTTCTATTCGAAAATATGAGTATTCCAAAATTGTGAATATCAAAATTATCGAAGACAGAAAGTTTTCGCCTATTATCCCTATTATGTCTTTAGCAAGTTGATTTAATATGAGGAGAAGTATTATGACTTCGTTGAATAAAAAAATGGTCGATGCGATTATAGACCAGTTTTGGAAGCTGGGCTATTTAACAATAAGCAGAAAGTTCGGAACTTATCTGCCTGAACCTCCTAAAGTTGGCGGTTTTGAAGTTGACGCAATAGCTCGTCAAAATAATAATTACGCTATTGGTCTTGCTCTTTCCGAAGACGATTTTGCCGATCCCAAACTACTGCAAAAATTAACTTTCTTAGCCTCGCGGCAAACAAAATATACAAACAAAAAAGTCCTTCTGTTTATTGGAACGCCGCAGAATAAATTAAAAATGGCAAAAGAATTAATTGAATATCTGCCTTATGAAGCAAAGACAAGCATTAAAATATTCCCAATACTAAATTCTTCTTTTAATAAGAAAGCGCAATCAAATATGATTCAGAATACGCTTGCGTTTGCTTAGTCGCCGTTCTTATATTTAACCTTCTTGATTCCATCCAGATATTATGCGCTTTCCCCAAGAATAATTAATTGCGCTGTTTTGTAGTTTTTGACTGCATAGATGGAGATTAAACTATCTTTCGCTATATTTGCATTTTACTAATGTTTCTAATTATTACTCACAGAAATGCATAACTACAAATTAATAATACAATATGACGGAACAGAATATGCAGGCTGGCAAATACAGAAAAATGCTGTCTCTGTTCAGCAAAAAATAACTGACGCTATTGCAATTATTCTAAAAGAAAAAGTTACGTTGACGGGTTCTGGCAGAACTGATACTGGCGTTCATGCTTTAGGGCAGGCGGCCAATTTTAAAACTGAACAAAGCGTAGATTTATATAAATTTAAGTATCAGCTAAATTCAATACTTTCAAATGATATTTCCATTATTGATTTGGCGGAAGAGCAGGAAAAATTTAACGCCCGTTTTGACGCAAAAAAGAGGAGCTACCTTTATTTTATTTCTAAGCGAAAAACTCCTTTTCTGCAAAAATATTCCTTCCGCTATAATGGCGTTCTTGATATTGAAAAATTGAATTTACTTAGCCGGGTTATTCTTGGCGAGCATGATTTTACTTCTTTTGCGCGGAAAAAAACTGAAACAATCAATAAAGTCTGCAATATATACAATATTCATTGGAAAGATACCAGGGATATGATTGTTTTCTATATAGAGGCGGATCGTTTTTTACATGGCATGGTTAGAACAATCGTAGGAACTCTGATTGACGCATTATCCGTAAGTAACGGAGAAGAATACTTACTAAAGATAATTGAAAAAAGGAACAGAGAATGCGCGGGCGAGGCTGTTCCCGGCTGCGGTTTATTTTTATACAAGGTGAAATATTGAACGAAAGTAGCGTATATACGTTTGAAAAATCGGTTTTAATTTCGGCTCCAATAGATAAACTGTTCGCATTTCATGCGGATACGAATAACCTGCCGCTGATTTCCCCTAAAAATATCAAAACAAAAATACTCCAAATATCAGAAATACCTTTGCAGAAAGGCTCGACGATTAAGCTTGAGATTAAAAAGGGAATCGTTAAGCTTAATTGGGATATCGTAATAAAAGATTTCGATCCTTCATTTATAATTTCGGATCTTCAGACAAAGGGTTTATTTAAATATTGGCTGCATAAGCACATTTTTAGCGTTGAAGGAGATTATGTTAAAATGACTGACAGGGTGGAGTTTATTCCTCCATTTGGCTTTTTGGGAAGACTTGCGGCGCCATTGATTTTTATGCAACTTAAAGCGATGTTTAAATACCGTCATGAAAAAACTAAGCTATTATTTATCAGGAGTTAACCATGGAGTTTTTAGCCGGGTTGCATCCAAAGCTTGTTCATTTTCCGGTTGTATTAATAGTTTTATACGCTCTTTTTGAAATATTTGGCATACTGCTTAAAAAAAGTTTTCTTTCTAAATCTGCTTATGTGCTTTTGGTAATTTCAATTATATCTGCATTAGCCGCAATTATGACGGGAGAGCAGGCTTTAAAACTTGCCGAAGCGTGGAACGATAAAGGATTAAGATATGACGAATTGGTTATTCCTTTTGGCTTAATAGATAAGCACGAAGATTACGCAACAATTACAATATGGTATTTTGTGGCGCTGTTTATCTTTAGGACTTTTATTTTGGTTAAAAAGAAATTTGACGGCAATCTGAAATATGCCGTAGCTTTATTAGCCGCGGTAGGTTGTTTTTTTATATTTAAGACTGGCGAACTTGGCGGGGAGCTTGTTTATAAACATGGAGTCGGAACAGAGATAATTAAACCTGTAGATACGGTTCCGGCCAAAATTGATTCTTCCAAATCCGCTAATTAAACTGAATTATACTGATGACAAAAAAAGAAATACTTTTTAGAATTATACCGGCAATAATTATAACAAACTGTGTCGGCTATTTATTGAAGATATTAAATTTAGACGACTACTTTATTTTATTAGGGTTTCGTTTCAAATTAAATTTTATCTTACCGGCGTTGTTTTTCTTAAAGGCTGAATATTTTACCGGAGTAAAAGAAATAATTAAGTCTTCATGTAAAACGAGATTTTCCCTACAACTATTTATAGTGATATTTCCGTTTCTTGCGGCTTTGGGAGCTTTGTATTATTACGGCAAAGTAGATTTAGGCGATCCGGATTATTTTTATGAATTTGGGCTGTCGTCTATTTTTGACGCTCCCATTTATTTATTATGGAACCTGCCGCAGCTATTAGCTTTAACTCTATTAATAAGGTATATAGCCGATCAGGTCGACCATAAGTTTATATGCTCGTTTATTACAATAGCTCTTCTGTTTGCTTACGATATGGTTCCGTTAAAGATTTATTCCATAAGTTATGCTACGTTTATTCTTCCTTTGCTAATTGTTGCTTCAGCGGCTGTAGCGTTAGCGTATTTCAAAAATGTGTTTTCAGCAAGCTTTATAGTATTCGGAATGATATGGGCATATTACCTGATGTTTGGGACGGCGAGTAAAGCGATAGTAAATATCCTTTTTGCGGCTAGATACAACTCGTGGGAAGGGCTTTTGTGGGTAGACGATAAACTAATAGGGTACGTCTCGCTTGTATACTTTAGCGCGTCGTTTCTGCTTATTTGGCTTGCCTCGCCAATGTATAAAAATGTTAAACCTGAAGCTGAGGAAGATGTTAAAAGCGAGTAAAGCTGCGTATAAAACAAAAAAGGAAAAATACATTAGCCGAAAAATATTTTCTAAAATTAAGATAAAAATTATGTAAGTTATTTGTATGGAAAAGACAGGCTATATAGAAATAAAGGTTAGCGGTTCAAATGGGAATATTGAGCTTAAACCAGAAACTTATGATATAAAAGACGTTCTTGGAATTATTGAACAGGCTGAAAAGATATTATTTCCTGGGGAAAAAAGAGAACGCCCTTTGATAAGCTATAGGATGGAGGAAGGCTCAGTTCGTAATATCTTTGTGACTAGCTCTCAGGCTATAATTAGCATAGGCGCAGTGCTGGGGCAAATACAGTCAAGCAAGAGTATTGATTTTCTTGAACTCGATACGGCAAGAGCAATAGAAACGTTTCAGGAAACCGCCATAAAAAAAGATTTCGTTTTTGAAATTAGAACCTCCTTACAAAACGCGCCTATATTAAAAATAGATTCTTTGACTCAATATTTCCGAACAAAAGAACATTGGGCGGAAGCCGAGTTTTATTTTTATGGAAAAATTACAAATGCCGGAGGTAAAGAAAAAGCAAATATCCATTTGGCTACTGAAGAATATGGGATATTAGTTATTCAAACTCCTCAGCTTTTTTTAGCCAACAGAGAAGAAAATTTGCTTTACAAAATATTCGGAATTCGAGCAAGGGGGAAACAAAATTCAGAAACAGGCGAAATAGACAAGAGCAGTCTAACATTTTTGGAGCTTATAGATTACAATACAATATATGACGAAGCATATTTGAAGGACTTAAGAAATAAAGCAAAAAACTGGATAAACGATATTGATCCTGATAGTTGGTTAAGGGACATTAGAGGCTATGATGCTTGATGGAGCGTTGATTGATACAAGTTTTTTTATAAGATTTCTTAAGGAAAGCGATCCGTTATTTGAGAAGGCGGACAGATATTATAAATATTTTCTTGAAAAAGAATATAGGATGGTTATCTCTACAATAAGTATTGCTGAATATTGCGTAAAGGGCGCTATACAAGAACTCCCATTGAAAAATTTGGTTGTATTACCGTTTAATATAAACCATGCGCAAAAAGCGGGGGAATTTGCAAAAGTTCTTTATGAATCAAGAAACAAAAAAGAATTATTGGTTCCCGAAAGAAAAATTATAATAAACGATGCAAAGCTTTTTGCTCAAGCTGAATCAGAATTACATATTAAACATTTTGTGACATCTGATACAGAGTGTCTAAAATTATTTGAAACGTTGAAGAAAAAGATATCTCTAAATTTCAACATTATTGATATTAATAAAAGCTGTCAAGAAACGTTTGGATTATTAGAATTATAAAATCTGCTTAAGCAGTAATAGAAATAAAGAGTAAAGATATACCCAGCTCAAATCTCTCCTCGCATAATTAAATCTTTTCAAGGTAAGTTTTTTTTCTTATTTTTAATTACAAATTTATAAAAATAGAGAAAAACGATGAAAGCATAGAGCGCGGCAGAAGAAGGATGTAAGCAAACCTTCTGATATGTTAGCGCTGATCGTTTTGCTCTGGATAATCTTGAAGAAGTAAATTTGGGAAAAGTGGACGCGCTATCTACAGTAGCAGGTAAAAACTATTTGGCAAAGGAAGCAATCCTAAGGTCAATCGTTAGAGGCGCAGTTTTTGTTGGCGACAAAACAATAATTAACAACAGCGAAGTTGAATACAGTATAATATTAAATAAACGTAAAATCGAAAATCTGAACGCGCGTTTCGAGACTTCGCTTTTAGAGCAACAAAGTCAAAGTAATTGAGGCGAAAGAACGCCAAAGAGTTAACCGTTTAATGATTGGAGATTAAAGCAGAGTGGAATTAATTTAAGTGAAATCTAAAATATTAATAATTTGTTTCTTGTCTTTTTTTAATCTGTTTGCAGGCGGAATCCCAAACGATAAAGCGACAGGGGTTTTTCTTGCCATTGGAGTAGGCCCGCGTATTCCTGTTGGAAACTTTAGCGGCACAACTGCTCTGGGGTATGGCTTTAATTTAGAGCTTTCTTATACCGATAACGAAACGCTTCCGATTTTTCTTTTTGGACAATTGGGGTTTGAACAATACCCCGGCTCGACTGAATTTTATCAGGAGAGCTCTTACTCGCATTTCTCTACAAATATTCTTCCCGTCCATGTAGGAGCCCGGTATTATTTCCCACCTATACTTGAACAGTTTGTTCTTATTCTGCCTTCTGTTGAATTTTCAGCTTCTTACGCTCTTGTGCAGGAGTTGAATGAATTTAAGGCGGAGTCTGGCAGGAGCAATTTTATTGATACGAAAAATAAATTTGGTTTCAGCATCGGCGCAAGCATATCAATGTTTATTCTTGAACTAACGGGTAATTATAATTTTTATGACGGCAACCAAACTGTTTCCGTAGACCTTAAAGCGCGGCTTCCGCTATTTATAAATTTTTAAAATCTGGCTTTCTTTTTTATGTCCAGATTGCAAATAAAGATTAAAGTAAACAGGCGAGTTTTTAACAACGCGTTTATTCAAAGCAGGCATAATACAGATTAAACAAAAAAAAGCTGCGGTTACATTAACCGCAGCTTTTATAAAAACGAAAGGGGAGTTTGTTAAGAATAAATTGTATAACTAAAATGGTATCCCTTCATCTGTGCTTGGATTAGCAGGTTCAATTTCACTATAATCGTAACTGTTATCCAGGTCTCCTTTAGACGCAACAAGTTCAATTTTCCAGGCATTCAAACTGTTGTAATAGATTTTGTCGTTATTTTTATTTGTGTAAGGTTTGCCTTTTATTTCAAACTGCACGTCAACTTTATCTCCAACAGAATAACTATCTATTAAAGAAACTTTATCCTGTAAAAGATCAAATTTGACATACTGAGGATAAGAAGGATTTGAAGCGTATTCAACAATAAATTCTCTTTTTGTGAATGTCGGCGAAACCTGTTTTGCGTCATAGATTTCTATTATTTTCCCTTGTAAATTCATTTAGCGCCCAACTGATAAATTCAATGTTTATTATAAATATAAATTATAAATTAATTAATGATTTGATAATATATAAAATTTTTTGTTAAAAATTACATTAATTAAAAAGAAATTTATTCGATAATAATGCCTGTATATTTGCGCATATTATTTTTTAAAATAAAAAAAGGAGCTTCAATTAAACATGAAGCTCCTTAATAAAAAACAGGGGAAGAGTTAATCTTTCATGCTTAGAGAAATTCTTCCGCGTTGAATATCTATGCCTAAAATTCTTACGTCAATAATATCGCCAACGTTAATTTCATCAAGCGGATTTTTAACAAACTTATTTGCAATGTGCGATATGTGCAGCAAACCGTCCTGTTTAACTCCTATATCTACAAACGCGCCAAAATCAACTACGTTGCGGACTGTGCCTTTAAGGCGCATCCCTTCCTGCAAGTCTTCCATTTTTAAAACGTCGCTTCGCAGGATAGGCTTTTGCAGCTCCTCTCTGGGGTCGCGTCCCGGTTTTTTTATATTCTCAATTATATCAATAAGCGTAGGTTCGCCGACGCCAATTTCTTCAGCAATTTTTTTTGTCCCGGTTTTATTAACCATCAGTTGTAAAATGCCGCCGGACTCTTTAATATTTTCTTTTGGTATTTTATATTTTGCCAAAAGATTTTCAGTTGCAGCGTATGATTCGGGATGAATAAAAGTATCGTCAAAAGGATTTTCGCCTTTGCGGATTTTAAGGAATCCCGCCGATTGTTCAAACGCTTTTTCTCCCATTCCTTTTACGCTTAGCAGTTCCTGTCTGTTATTAAAGCGGCCGTTAGTTTCGCGGTGTTTAACAATGTTATCGGCTGTGCGCTTGTTAAGTCCTGAAACGTGCGATAATAATGAAGTAGATGCCGTATTAAGATCGACACCAACATAGTTAACGCAGCTTTCTACAACGTTATCCAATTTAGCCGAGAGCATTTTCTGGTCTACGTCATGCTGGTATAAACCGACGCCGATTGATTTTGGATCAATCTTTACAAGCTCTGCAAGCGGGTCTAACAAACGTCTTGCAATCGAAATATTTCCGCGTTGACTGGCTTCAAGATCGGGGAATTCTTTTTTTGCTACTTCGGAAGCTGAGTAAACTGACGCGCCCGCTTCGCTAACGATAGTATACTGGCATGATAAAGAATTTGTTTTAATAAGTTCTGCAATAAAAAATTCAGTCTCTCTACTGGCAGTGCCGTTGCCAATTGAAATAACTTCTACATTATATTTTTTTATAAAAGCCGTTACAATTTTACCAGCCTCTTCGGTTTTATTCTGAGGCGGATGCGGATAAATTGTAGAGCCGTCTAAGTACTTGCCTGTAGCGTCAATAACCGCCACTTTAGAGCCGGAATAAAAGCCGGGATCGATACCCATAATTATTCTATTGGCAAATGGCGGCTGTAGCAATAACTGCCTTAGATTAGCGGCAAATATTTCTATAGCGTGCAGATCGGCCGCTTCTGTAAGAATGCTTCTTGCTTCTCTTTCGATAGAAGGAGAGATAAGTCTGCCAAAAGAATCTTCAATCGTATCGTCTAATATCTCCATAAACACAGAGCCTTTTGTACCCCAGAATGTGCCTTTAATAACTTTATAAGCTTCGACTTCATCCACGCCAAGAGACACTTTTAATTGTTTCTCTTTCTCGCCGCGGTTTAAGGCAAGCAGCTGATACGGTTTCAAACTTTTAATGTCGATCTGGAAATCGGCGTAAATCTGGTAAATGTCTTTTCTTTCTTTTTCTTTTAGCTTTTCATTTTCAAGGTCGGTAGTTCTTTTTTCTTTAGTCTTTTCAGATTTAACTAAAGAAGAAGTAGAGTAATAGGTCCTTACTGATTTTCTAACTTCGGCGTCTTCGCTAATCATTTCTGCAATGATATCTTTAGCCCCTTGCAGAGCCTCTTCTATGGTATTAACGCCAAGTTCAGGATTGATATATTTTGCAAGCTCATCTTCAAGAGTTCCTGCAAATTCATTATTCTCTAGGATAAACAAAGCTAGCGGCTCAAGCCCTTTGGCCTTGGCCATAGTTCCTCTGGTTTTCCTTTTAGGTTTATATGGCAGATAAAGATCTTCAAGCTCTTGTAGTTTAACGCACTCGGTAATTTTATTTTTAAGCTCGTCGGTAAGCTTGCCTTGTTCTTCTATGCTTTTTAAGATAGTTTCTTTTCGTTCTTCAAGCAGAGTTAAATAATTAACTCTGTCCTCAATATTTCTAAGATAATCTTCGTCTAAGCCGCCGGTTCGTTCCTTACGATAACGGGCAATAAAGGGGATAGTGGCTCCTTCTTTAAGGAGCGTAATAACTTCGTCTACCTGGGCGATTTTGATATTCAATTCCGCCGAAATAGCTGCTGATATATTCATATTGTAACCAATTTAATTTTTCTATTATATAATTTATTATAAGACATAATTAACCCGCGCTAAAAAAACAACGGGAGTAAAATTCATTTTATATTAGAGTAAAGCGGAGAGCGCTTTTTTAATAATTTCTTCCAATGATAAATCCGGGGATTGCTGTAGCAGGCCGCCTACTACCTTTTCGGCAATTTTTGTATTATAGCCTAAAGTGCTCAAAGCAGAAATTGCTTCGCTTTTAATTCCATGGTCGGCAAACCCTAATTCGCCATTTGTTATGTTCCCAAGTTTTCCCTTTAGTTCAAGGACTAATCTTTCAGCCGATTTTTTACCTATGCCCGGTATCGCCGTAATGCGCGGTAGATCCGACGTTGCGATAGCGTTGCGAAGTTCAGTATACTCAATGCTGGAAAGCATGTTCAACGCTACTTTAGGGCCTATTCCGTTTACGCTGATAAGCAGTTCAAACATCTCTTTTTCTGCTTCGGAAAAAAAACCGAACAAAACAATCGCGTCGTCTCTTACATTTGTATAAATAAAAAGCGAAACGGTTTCTTTGCCCGAAATTTTATCAAAAGTGCTTAATGAAATATTTACAAGGTAACCGACGCCGTTAACGTCAATTAGGATTTTTGTAGGTTTGGCGGAAATTATCTGCCCTTTTAAGTATCCAATCATAATAATAACAGTTCTTAATTATTAACAACCCGTTCAGGAAAAGCTTCCACAAACGATTTCCAGCTTTTATTTTTGGAAACCGGCGTTTTAATCCTAAAACTATGGCACAACGCAATTGCAATTGCGTCGCTTTCGTCAAATTTCATATTCGTATTTTTGAGATTAAGGAGCGTGTTTACCATAAAACCAACCTGTTCTTTGGAAGCTCCTCCAGCTCCTACTACCGCTTTTTTTACTTCCCGGGGAGAATACTCGCTTGTTGGCACTTTATTATGCGCCGCCGCTAATAAAGATACTCCGCGGGCGTAACTGATTTTCATTGCCGATTGAATATTTTTGCCATAGAACGCTGATTCTATGGCAAACTCATCGGGTCTGTTGTTTTTTATGACGGCGTCTAAACCGTCATAAATTAATTCTAACTTTTGAGCAAGCAATAAATTAGTAGGAATTTTTATAATGCCGGAATCTACTAAAGAGAGTTTGTTATTCTGCTGTTTTACAACGCCATAACCCGTATTAATTGTTCCGGGATCAACTCCTAAAATAATCATTGCTGCATTTATTAGTCGACAAAGTCGGCATTAGTGAAAACATTTTGAACGTCGTCGTTATCTTCAATTGATTCGATAAGTTTATCGACTTTTTCAGCGTCTTCGCCGGTAACAGGCACAAGATTTTTAGCTACCCATTGAAGCGAAGCGTTTTCAATAGTCAATCCTTTTTCTAAGATGGTCTTTCTAACTAATTCAAAAGATTCCATTGAAGTTTTAATTTCGAAATATCCTTCTTCAGAAGTAAGATCGTCTGCGCCTGCGTCTAAAATAACTTCTAAGAGTTCGTCTTCAGTTTTACCCTGAGCAGGCATGCTGATAACGCCTTTTCTATCAAACATCCATGCTACCGAACCGGCTTCTCCCATTGCGCTTCCATTTTTACTAAAAATGTGACGCACTTCTGCCACGGTTCTGTTTTTATTATCAGTAGCTACTTCAACAAGCACTGCTACGCCGCCTGGTCCGTACCCTTCATACATAAGTTCAACGTAGTTAACGCCTTCAAGTTCTCCGGTAGCTTTTTTAATAGCTCTTTCGATGTTATCGGCTGGCATATTCGCCGATTTGGCATTATCGATTGCAAGCCTCAACCGAGGATTGCCGCTTGGATCACCGCCTCCCTGGCGGGCTGCGATTGTTAATTCTTTAATAAGTCTGGTAAATATTTTACCGCGCTTAGCGTCTAACGCGCCTTTTTTTCTTTTAATGGTTGCCCATTTAGAGTGGCCTGACATAAATTATCTCCTAATTGTTTTCTTTTATTCTTAAATCTTTTAACCTAAGCTGAGGGAATTCTTTTCCATCCCTTGACGATTTATCAATAGTAAATACAATGTCAAGCTGGGCTTTGGCTTTTGTAATAAGTTCATAATAATTTCCCAATCCAAAGCCTATAGAATCAAAAACGCGGTCGCACCCGCTTTGCTTTAAAGCGAGTATTAAATGGTTATTGCCCACTAACCGCGGATAATTAACAATTTCAACATTTTCAGCTACAAATACAGGTCTAAGATTTTTAGGCCCGAATGGGGAAAACTGTTCAATAATTCTTAAAAACTTGGGGGTAATTTCTGAAAAATTAATCTCCGAGTCAATCTCAAGTTCAGGAAGCAGATCCATGGCGGAGATTGATTCTTTTGCAATTTTATTAAATTTGCTTCTAAATTCGCCGAGTTTATCTATCTCTACGGCTAAACCTGCCGCCGCTTTATGACCTCCAAAATGGATGAGCACGTCTTCGCATTTTTTTAGCGCGCCATATATATCAAAATTTGAAATGCTTCTTGCCGAGCCTTTAGCGACGCCGTCAACTGTTGTTAGCATAATTGTTGGGCGATAATATTTTTCTACAAGGCGGCTTGCTACAATGCCTATTACTCCGGGATGCCAATTTTCTTCGTGAAGTATAATTGCGGTATCTTCTTCCAAGTTTAAAGAGTTCTCAACTTTATAAAGCGCCGCGTCCAAAGTGGTTTCATCAATTTTTCTTCTTTCGTAATTTTCAGATTCCAATACTTTTGCAAGTTCCATAGCTGTTTGTTTGCTTTCTGTAATAAGAAGCTCAACGGCTCTTTGGGCGTCGCCTAATCTACCGACCGCGTTAATGCGGGGAGCCAATGTAAACACTACCTGTCCGGAAGTTAAATTGCCTGGCTCAAGATTACAGCTTTTAATTAAAGCAAGAATTCCGGGTCTCGGATTCTTGTTTATGGCATTCAATCCCTCTCTAACTAAAATTCTGTTTTCGCCTGTGAGAGCAACAATATCAGCAGAAGCGGCTAACGAAACAAAATCAAGATATTCTAAAGGGAGGTCTCTTTTCCCTATGCGTTGGGCAAGCCCCTGAGTTAATTTAAAAGCTACGCCTGCGCCAGATAAAAATTTATATGGATAATTACAACCAGGTTTTATTGGATCAAGAACTGCGTAAGCGTCAGGGATTTTATCTTTAGGCTGATGATGATCGCAAATAATAACGTCTATCCCAAGGGATTTTGCGTAATCTGTTTCTTCAACGGCAGTAATGCCGCAATCAACAGAAATTAAAAGAGAAGCCTGGTGCGAATGAACAAAATCAATTCCGGCTCTGGATATGCCGTAACCTTCAACAAGCCTTTGCGGAATATAAAACTCAACATTTGCGCCTAATTGTTTTAAGAAGAGATATAGGAGCGCCGTAGAACAGGTTCCGTCGACGTCGTAATCGCCAAAAACATAAATTAATTGATTTTCGGTTAAAGCTTCAAAAACTCTTTGGGTCGCTAAATTCATCCCGTCCATCAGGAACGGGTCATGCAGATCATCGATGGAAGGACGAAAATATTTTTTGGCTTCTTCAAAATTAGTGATACCCCTAAAAACAAGAAGTTTAGCCAGGATTTCGGAAATATTAAGAGCAGTGGACAGATCGCTGACAGATGTAACATCACTTAATTTTTTGATTTTCCATCGTTTATTCAACATAATTATTAATCTTGGATAAAGAACAATAAACTCTAAATCAAGTCTGTAAGCCGGGTTTTGTAACCCCGATAAAATCGGGACGGCAATTATTTATCTCGGTTATTGATTACTCAATAACTCAAGCAGTCTACCCGAAAATTAAGCAAAGCGAACAACTCTGCTCCCGGAAAACCGGGAAAAATTTTCCTATTTGACCTTGCTCCGGATGGGGCTTACCCTGTTAATCTGTAAACAGATTAATCGCATACGCGACCCTTGTTATTACTAACAAAGCGGTAGGCTCTTACCCTGCCATTTCACCCTTACCCGCCTAAATTGGCGGGCGGTATATTTTCTGTGGCGCTTTCCTGTACTATACAGTAAACTGCATAGCAACCGGGCGTTACCCGGCATCCTGTTCTGTGGAGCCCGGACTTTCCTCTATTTCACACAAAAGTTAATAGCAATTGCCCAACTTGATTTATGTTTATGCTTTATTCTTTTTTACCGACCCCCGGAAGAGCCGATATTTGTTTAAAAAAATTTTTAACTAATTACTATTAATATAGTAAATAAGTTATTCGCGTAAAAGCATAATTAAATCAAAGTTGACGCTTTTTGAATTTTACTCAAAGAACTCGGCTATTTCTGATGAAACCAATATTCTTCCGCAATATTCGCAGAAAAATAATTTACTGTTTCTTCTCAACTCAAGCTGACGCTGAGCGGGAACAATATTATGGCAGCCTGAACATGCCGATCTTTTAAGCGAAGCCACAGCTTTGCCTTTTTTAGCTTTTCTGATTCTTAAATAAGCGGATAAGTCTGGCTTTTTAGCTTTTACTTCTATTTTAGCTCTTGCTTCGCGCAGTTTGGCTTCTTCTTTTTCGTTGGCTTTAATAATTTCGCCTAAATCGGCGTTTTTTTCTTCTAATTCTTTTTCCAGATCAACTAAAAGAGGGCTTAAATCTTCAATCTGGGTTGAAAGTTTTTTACTTTGATCTGCCAAAGCGTCGTTTTCTGCTACTAATCTTGTTACAATTTCATCACTATGGTCTATTTCTTTAGTAAGCGCGTCATATTCTTTGTTGTTTCTTACAGAATATAACTGAGATTTGAATTTTTTCTGGTTCGATTTTAACTTTTCGGATTCAGTTTCGTTTTCTTCTCTTTTAGTAAGAGCTTCTTTTTGTTCTTGCTCTTTCTGAGAAATGTCGGATTTAATAGCATTGATCTTTGATTCCAATTCCTGAACAGCGGAAGGAAGGTCTCCGCGCAATTCTTCTAATTCATCCAACTGATCGTCAACTAATTGCAGTTCATAAAGAGTTTTTAGTCTTTCAAGCAATTTACTCTTGCTCCTTATTTGTTATAAAAAAAAATGGTGTTCGTTGTTCCGTTAAATTTTTGAACTTTAATTTCGGGATTATAGCTTGTTATAGTTTTTTCTAATCTTTTCTTCAATTCATCCAGCACAATTATTTCAGTTTCGTAATGACCGGCGTCAATAAGATTGATAATGTTTTCAGCGCCGCCAAATGCATGATATTTCAAATCAGCGGTAACAAAAGAATCGGCGTTTTGTTTTATGGCCTGGCCAATAAGCTCGCCGCCTGAGCCTCCGCAGACCGCTACAGTCTGTATTAAACCGCTTTTCCCTTTGTTGTATCTGAAATTTTTTATCTTCAATTTTTCAGCTACGTAGCTTAAATAATCGTTAAATCTCATTGGTTTTGCAAGGCGGCCAATTGCGCCTTCGCCATAGTTAACAGAGCCGTTTTTAAGCGGATATATATCGTAAGCGGGCTCTTCGTAAGGATGAACGCTTAACATATTTTTTACGGCTTTGCCTGCGTTCCATGAATCTATCAGAAACTCTAATTTCACTTCTCCGGTTTCGGTAAAGTTAAGAGCTTTGCCTACTTTTGGATTAGACTTTTTAGAGCCTTTGAAAGTTCCTGTTCCCTGCGTTCTGAAACTGCATTGAGAATACTCGCCTATTATTCCTCCGCCTGAGGAGAAAACAGCTTCTGAAACTTTTGAAATAGAGTCTTCAGGGACAAAAACAACAAGCTTTACCTGATTATCTTTTGAGTTAAGAAGAAAACGGATGTCAAGTAATTCTAATCGTTTAGCTAATTGAAAGCTCACCCCGTCTTTAGTAAAATCGAGATTAGTATGAGCCGAATAAAGGGTAATATCAGCATTTAAAAGCTGGCGGATTAGTTGAGAGTTCTTGTCTTTGTGAAGGTCAATTTTTTTGATCGGTTGAAATAAAAAGGGATGATGAGAAATAATAAAATTACATTTCTTTTTTATGGCGTCGTCAATTACCTTTTGGGTAACTTCCAGGCATAATAAGATATTTTTAACTGCATTACCAGGATTGCCAATTTGCAGTCCTACGTTATCTTTTTGCCATGAAATCTCTTTCGGGGCCCAGTTATCTAAAAATTTTTCTATATCATAACCATTCATATCAAAAAAAGCGCTCCTTGTTTTGGAAGCGCCTAAAAAAAACTATAATCCGAAGTTTGTGTTAAAACTTAATGCGGTAATTGAAAATTTTAATATTATCTTTTTGTTTTTCATTGTAACATGCAATATATGTTAAACGCAGTAAATAATCAAGAATCGAGCCAAAATTAGTTAATTGAAACACAGCTGTCCAAAATAAAACAGAT
>DBTY01000050.1 GCA_002307295.1 Ignavibacteriales bacterium UBA1304 | reverse complement strand
TTACACAAACTATTTTACACTCCCCCGTCCTAAATTAGAAATTACTTTGCCTTAAGCGGCAGTTCGATAGTAAACTTAGCGCCGCTTCCTTTAGCGCTTTCAACTTTAATAGAACCGCCATGGTCTTCAATAATTTTTTTAACAATCCATAATCCTAAACCAGAGCGGGTTTCTCCGCCAGTCGGTTTTGAGCTTAGTAAAACGCCCTTGCCAAAAATATGCTTCAAATCTTCTTCCGAAAAGCCCACGCCCGTATCGGCAATTTCTACAATGATATTACTCTGATTAAAATATGATCTTACCTGTACAATAGTATCTTCAGGGCCATATTTAATAGCGTTATTAATAAGGTTATCAAACACCTCGTCAATTTTTCCTTTATCAATATCCACCTCTGGGATAGTAGACGAAGTATTATTTATCAGTTTGACGTTTTTATTATTAGCATAAGAAACATTTCGTTTACAAACAGAATCAATTATTTCTTTTATAGAAGCGGGCTCCAGATTAACTTCAGGTTCAGGAGTTGTTTTAGCGCAAACCGTCGCCATTTGATGAGCAAGAGCAATTATTCTGGCGGAAGTTTCAGTAAGCGAGTGCATTATATCCTGTTGTTCTTTTGCATTCAGATCATAATCCGTAAGCAGTTCAATTAAGCCCTTAATGATTGACGCAGGATTTTTAATATCGTGAACAGCCATAGCAAATATTTCATCTTTCTGACTCTGTAGCTCCTCCAACTGACGTTTGCTATCCTGTAGTCTTTCTTTCTGTTTAACAAGCTGCACGTTAGCGTCTTCTAAATCAGTAACAGTAGACTTTAGTTCCTGAATCTGAATTTTCAGAAACGAATTAGCTTGATCTAATATTCTAATCTCTTTTTTTAGTTTTTCATACGAGTACTTGTAGTCTTTTATTTCTTCCTTTTGGTTTTCAATAACGCCGACATTAGAAAAACGGGGTTTTCTTTTTCGAGCCATTAGAAGAATTATAATTACAATCAAAAGTAAGACAATAACGCCGGACAATATATATATAATTGTGTTGCCTGACCACGCCGAAATCCCCTCCTGTTGAGCGGCATCGGGCTTTGTTTCCTGTTGACTTGTAGTTTTCTTTACAGTAAACGTAACAACCGCTGGAAGCGATTCCCAACCAGTTAAAGTATATGCTGATACTTTAACTTCGTGGGTTCCTTCAGGCAGATTTTTTAACGTAAAAAAATTACCCGATTCGCCTTTTAAATCCGCATCAGCTATTTTGCCGTCTAACAAAGCCTTGAAATGCATTTGCGAAGCTTCTACTTGCGCAAAATCTGCATTATAATAAAAAGTAACCGAGTCTTTAACTCCAACTTCAAAATTTACATGTGAAAAAGACGCGTCCAATAACCGTCCCTGCACTTTAACAGCGGATATGACCGCGGCATTTTTAGTCCCCTGCGAAAACGCAGAGCTTATTAACAAGGCGATTAACAAAAAAGAATAAATATATTTTTTCATCTGTTTTTCGGAAGAATTGTTTGATTATTAATACTTAAACTTAATTATTTTAAGAGACAAAATGAAACGGAATAAAAATATGCCGAATTGAAAAAATTACCGTTTAAATCAGATTAATATTACTATTGGTTTTATTATTAAAAAGAGATAATTTGGATAAAATTAAACAAAACCCCGCTTAATTATGAATACTGACATAATAAAAAAAACTATTGGATCTATTGTTGAGTTAAACGAAGCCGAATGGCTTAAATTTTTTGAGTATACGGAAATACGCATTCTACAGAAAAACGAATTTCTGCTTAAAGAAGGCTGCGTTTGCGGATATGTTGCTTTTATTAACTATGGTTCGCTAATATATTTTACATTAATGGAAAACGGTAAAGAAATAACGACAGATTTTGCTTTTACCGGCGAATTTGTCGCGGATAATTACAGCCGTTTATGTAAAACAGCCTCAAACCTTAATATTAAAGCTCTACAGGATACGGAGCTAATTATTATTAGCGATACGAATCTTTCATTGTTATATGACCAAATTCCAAAATTTGAAAGAATTGGAAGAATATTAGTCGAGCAGGCTTTTATAATAATAGCCCAGAGCTCAATTGATTTGCAAACGTTAACCGCAAGCCAACGATATATAAAATTATTAGAGAAATATCCTGATGTTTTTCAGAAAATACCGCTTTACCATATTGCAAATTTTCTTGGCGTAGCGCCAAAATCGCTAAGCAGAATCAGAAAGGAAATAGCCCTATAGTAATTTGGTAACAAATGCGGAGTGGTTTTTGGTTTATTCTATCTAATTTTATATCACAAAATAAAATTGGATATTATACTATGAAAAATATGATTATGTTAATTGCTCTGTTTTACCTGCTCTCAATAAATATACAAGGGCAGACGGATTCTGTTAGTAAAGCTGCAAACGAAATAAAAGTTTCTCCTTATGAAATAAGCCAGGCTTTTGAAATTGAAAGCCTCGTTCCGATGTTTATTACTGGCGGATATCATTTTGGCATAGGTTACCGTTACAATCAATTCAGATTGCGTTTAAGCGTTATTAACGGCGGGACTTATAATGCAGAACCGGCGGGATTGAAAAATTCCTCCTCAGATTTCAAAAGATATTACAAAACTTCTCCTGGTATTTTTCTGGGTTATAATGTCTGGAAAGGCCTTGAAATTTATACTTATCTTGAGAGCCATACGTTTTCTATCGAGCAAAAAGCGACTGGAATTAAAAAGGATATTCATAGCGCTGATTTTGGCGGCGGAATAAGCTATCAATACTTTATAGGCGATTATTTTTATGTTCAGCCCGGCGCGCATATTTATTTGAGAAAAGAGAAAGAAGCTAATTTCGGCTCAACCGTTTACCGCATACCAACAACCGATCTTTCTCTTGTTTTACGTTTAGGATTTAGACTTTGGAGTATATAGAACTATGAATAAATTAAAAAGTTATTTCGCTCTCCTTTTTGTAACAGGACTTTTATCCTCCTGCTCATCTTACGATAGAAGCGATTTTACAACAGATAGAACTAATAAGGGAGATATGTATAATATTCTGTATTATGCTTCTCTCTCCGGAAGCTCTCATAACTCCCAGCCATGGCGCGTTGAAGTATACAAGGAAGATTCAATACTTGTCTTTACCGACTCTCTAAGAAAGTTAAACGTAATAGACCCCAAAGAACGGGAGTTTTATATTTCAATTGGAGCGTTTATAGAGAACCTGAATCTTGCCGCAGGCAGCTATGGATATAATACAGAAATTAGAATTAATAATGCTGTTACGGATAAAAATATCCCAACTGCAACAATTAAGCTAAGTAAATGTAAAAAAACTGACTTCCAGATTTCAGATATTGAAAAACGCCGCACTCTTCATACTGCATTTGATACAACGGAAATAAAAGGAAATGATCTGGAAGCTTTGATCAAATCAGCTCCGGAAAATATCCATTACGCTCCGTCGTCATTCATAAACGGCAAATACGTAAAAAAGAATACTATCAATAGCTATGCGCAGCAGGCTAAGAACAAAGAAGCGCAGGACGAACTGGCTAAGTGGTTCAGATTCTCTAATAGAGACGTAAAAGAAAAACGGGACGGATTAACTACTTCCGGACTTGATTTAAATGGATTAAGCGGTTTTGTTGTAAGAAACTTTTTTAATCCGGAAGATTCTAAAAAAGAATCGTTTGTTAATAAAGCCATTGAAAAAACTCAAATGCAGGCGGAAAACTGCGCCGGTTGGATTATTATTACTCAGCCTAAAAACGATATAGAAGCATGGATAAATTCCGGCAGGCTATATCAAAGAGTAAACCTAAAATGCCGCAAATTGAGCCTTGGTTTTCAGCCTATGAACCAGATGATTGAGGAAAAGAATTATGAAAGCGAAGCGAATTCTTTTTTAGATTACAAAGGGACAATACATTTTGTAGCGCGCATTGGTTACGTAAAAGATTACCCTGATCCTGTAAGCGTTCGCCGGCCTGTAGAAAGCTTTACAACGTTTAAGTAAAAACATAGCGCTTAGTAATCTTTTCTTTTAGTCACTTAGCGTCTGTTGATGAAATTCTTCGTTATTTGCGCTAGTTTCTTGCGTATTAAGCAAAGCTTCATATTTCTAAATTAAGTTTCCCTTCGTTTTTTACTTAGCGAAATAAATAACAATTTACTTTTTATAAACTATGCCGCTTTTCATGACAAATGAAATATTTTTCAATTTTTGAATGTCTTCAAACGGATTTCCATCTACGGCTATTAGATCTGCGCACATGCCCTTGGCAATTGCGCCCCTAATATTACTAATTCCTAGTAGTTCTGCGGGGCTAACAGTCATAATTTTAATAATATCCATGGTTTGTATTCCAGCTTCAACAAAGCTGTCAATATAACTAAGAGCAACTTCGCCTCTGGTTTCGTTATCTATATCAACCATGATATCGCTGCCAAAAGCAATTTTCACTCCGCTTTTATAAGCTCTCTTCAATCGTTCGATTAATTTGTTATGGAATTTTTTAGCGTACTCATCGTTACTGCCAAATGCTTTAAGAACATTAACCGGAAAATCAGTACTAACTAAAGTAATATTTTTTTGTTTCATAATGGATAAAATACTATCCGGTAAAGTCCAGCCATGTTCAATAGAAGCGACGCCCCCAAGCGCGGCGTTATAAGCTCCTTCAAGCGTTTGACAATGCGCCATAACCTTTAGTTTGGCTCTATTTGCTTCATTTACAATAAACGAAATATCATCTGAAGAATATTTGTATTGTTTAGAATCTACAACAATTTTAATTACATCGCTGCCATAAAAAATATTTTCACGAATTGCTTTTTTTAGTTCATCGTAAGTATCGGCATAAAAATACTCGTTGTTAACAATATATTGTTTGTCTGCGTTGGTCCTAAATTGTCCGCCAAAAGGAGCTATAATTCTTCCAGCCGCATAAATATTTGGTCCAACAATTAAGCCCTCATTTATAGCTCTTTTTACGTCTACATCTACATATTTGCCAGAATTGCCAGCTTCGCGAATAGTAGTAAATCCAGCCTCTAGCATTTGTTTTGCGTATACCGATCCCTGAATTGCCAGATATCCATCTGGGTTAAGCAACACTAAATCTAAAAAATCGATCCCTAATTGATCGGCTAAAATGCTGACTTTAGCGCAAATGTGCGTGTGCGCATCAATAAGTCCAGGCAGAACAGTAGATTTTGAAAGATCAATAATCTTGGCTCCTTCGGGAATGGCAATATCCGCGCCATATTCTTTTATTTTTCCATTTTCAATAAGAATAATTTGGTTATCATATACTTTTTCAGTTGACGGTTCAATTATCTTTCCAGCTTTAATCGCCACTATCTGAGCATTGACTAAGCTATACGTCAGTAAAATAATAATTAAAGTAATTTTAAGTTTCATTGCATCCTTTGAAGTATCGTTATTGTATATTTTCTTCAATCGGCTGATAAAGTTGAACCCTATACGCCATCCCCCCGAAAAATTGTTACAGTTTCAACTATACGCCTATTTTTATATAATAATAATAGAATTACTATTCCCCTTTAGTAGTTGAATAGTTTTAGTCTGTATTAAATAATTAAAATTAATGTAATAGTATTTTAAATAAATTTCAACCCAAGGTTTTTATAGAACGCACAAAGATGCGCCTAAAATATTTCTCTACTGGGGCTCTACTGAAAACTTATTCCTATAAACTGCGCTTGATAAATATTTGTCCGTACCTGTAGAATCCTCCGCAACGGTATATACTATTGTCGAGATGATTCAAAGATATAGATATAATTAATTTTCTCTCCTTTACTACCCGTCTTTTAGTTATTTTAGTGTAATGCGTTTTCTGGTTTATTAATCAAAATATATTATTGGTTTTCTTTTTTTTATCTGTTCATTTATTTATTTTTTGACTATTGAACTTTATATAAAATTTGCAAAAAGTAATTTTGTATTCCGAAAGCAGATTAGAACGTAAGAGTTCAAAGTAAGACTTATAAAGACGTAATAAAAAACGCCATTAGGGAAATGTAAATGAATAATTTGTTAGTGATTCCTTCTATTGATATTAAAGACGGTAAAACGGTCAGAATTGTACGCGGTATTCCTGAACTTAACTGCGGGGCGTATGGAAACGACCCGGTTGAGATGGCCAAAATCTGGCGCGCTGAAAATGCAAAGTGCCTGCACGTAGTGGATTTTGACGGAGCCCACGATAATTCGCAAAAGAATTTTCATATTATCCGCGATATCTGCTCTTCTGTAATTATCCCGGTTGAGTTTTCTGGAGGCATCCGCTCGCTTGAGCATGCTAAGGAAGTCGTAGACTTAGGCGTGTCAAGAATAACCATAAGCACTATGGCCATAGAAAATAAAAAAGAATTTGAAAAAGTTTTTAATCACTTCGGCCCTAAAAAAATTGTAATCTCTATGGACGTTGTAGAGAATGAGCTGATAGTTAGAGGCAGAAGTTGCAAAACCGGAATTTCTCCTTTCGATTTCGCCAAGGAGATGAAAGAATTTGGCGTAGAACGTTTTATTGTTACGGATATTCTGCGAAACGGGATGATGACCGGGCCTAACCTTGATTTATCGAGAAAAATTGCGGAAATTAGTAAAGCGAGAGTGACCCTCTCAGGCGGAGTAAGAAACAAGGACGAGCTTATGGATATAAAAAATCTAATTCCCTTTGGCGTAGATTCCGTTATCATCGGAAGAGCCTTATACGAAAACAGATTCCCGTGCCAAAAACTTTGGCGCGTTGCCGAAAATGGAATTTTTAGTTAAAAGGATGCCTAATGCCCGAAAATAAAATCAAAATTAAACATAGCGGTTTCTGGTCAAATATTTTTAAAGTTCCCGCCCCCAAAAGCGAATTTAGAGAAATTCTTTCCGCTATGACTCCTTTTGCCGATCTCAACGATACTGAAATTGATTCGCTGCTCAGTATTATTCACGATAGAAGCTACATTAATGGCGAGTATATCTTCTTACAAAACGATCCGGGATTAGGTTTATATATTATCCAAAAAGGCGAGGTTGTAATTGAAAGAACTACCGACAAAGGACAAAAGGTAATTTTGGCCAACCTTTATGCCGGAGACGTTTTTGGAGACCTTGCATTGATTGACGGAGATAACAGATCAAGCTCGGCCAAAGCTGTCGTTGATTGTAAAATTGGAGTTATATTCAGACCCGATTTTGACGGCTTTGTAGAAAAGTACCCTGACCAGGGAATAAACATTTTGCGCGGCATAGTTAAAATTGTTACTATGCGTTTACGAAGAATCATTCAGGACTATATAATTCTGCTGGAGCAAAAAAATAATATTTAATATTTAGGAGAGGATTAATCATGGAACTAACAATAAAAAGTATTTTAGCGCCGATTGACTTTTCTGACTACTCCATTAATTCACTGAAATATGCGGTATCTTTTGCCAAACAGTTTCAGTCGTCCATTATTCTTATCTATGTAATTGAACCAATCGTATACCCTCCTGATTTCAGCATGGGACAGATTGTCCTTCCATCGGTTGATAATGAAATTTATCCAAGAGCTGTAGAAGAGTTAGAAAAACTGGCGGCTTCAGAAGCGCCGCCTGAAATAAAAGTAAAAACAATAATAAAAACAGGCAAGCCCTTTATTGAAATAATAGAAACGGCAAAAGAAGAAAGCGTTGATTTGATTATAATAGCCTCGCATGGAAGCTCTGGAGTAGAGCATATGTTATTTGGAAGCACAGCAGAAAAAGTGGTTCGTAAAGCCCCCTGCCCGGTTCTGACTTTAAGGGATCCGCTGAAAGGATTTGATTATAAAAAAAGACAAAATTAGTTTTTTCTTTTTACCACAAAATCGACAAGATTTACTAAAGATTCTTTAGTTTCAGAATCTGGGAAAATATCTAAGGATTTTTTAGCTTTAAGAATATATTCGTCCGCTACTTTTCTGGCATAATCAATTCCGCCCTGCTTATGCACAAAATCAATTACCTCGTTTACATTCCCCTTTTTTTCTACATTCTTAATCAGTTTTTTAATCTTAGCTCCTTCATCAGCCGAAACTTTCTTTAGAGCAAAAATTAAAGGAAGCGTGATTTTTTTCTCTCTAATATCTCCGCCTACTGGTTTGCCAATTATATTTGAGCTTCCTTCATAGTCCAGAATATCGTCTGTAATCTGAAAAGCAATACCGAGATTTGCGCCAAATTCATGCATGTTCTTATGATATTCTTCATTTTCAGAAGCGCTCATAGCGCCAATCTGACAACAGGTTTCAAGCAGAGAAGCAGTCTTATCGGCAATAACGCGGAAATACGTTTCTTCATCAATATCAAGCTTGCGTGTTTTTTGTATCTGAAGTAATTCTCCTTCCGACATTCTTTTTACAGCGCCTGTAATATTGGCAAGAAAGTCGAAATCCTTCCCTTCCAAAGCTATTGTTAAACCGCGCGCAAGAAGATAGTCTCCCATCAAAACAGCAATTTTATTTTTCCAGATAGCATTAATAGACGGAAATCCTCTGCGTTTATCTGCATTATCAACAATATCGTCATGCACTAACGTTGCAGTATGAAGCATTTCAACCAAAACCGCTCCCCGGTATGTTCTTTCATTTATTCCGCCGCATATTTTTGCAGAAAGCAGAACAAGAAGAGGCCTTATTTTTTTCCCCTTTTGTTTGATAATAAAGTTAGTAATAAGATCAAGCAGCCCTATTTGCGATTTCATCGATTTTTTAAATATCAACGCAAATTCGTCAAGTTCATTTTTAATTGGACTGCTAATTTTATTTAATTGTGTTTTTATCAATTCTTTTTTTGCGCCATTTGAGATATAAATATACTTATTTCGTACAGCAGAACCAAAGGAACTGCAAGAATAACCTGCGATACCGGATCAGTTCCCGGAGTTAAAAATGCCGAGGCAATAAAGATTACCACAATTGCATGACGCCTGTATTTGCGCATATACTGCGCTTTTAATATTCCTATCTTCGATAAGAAAAAAGAAATCATTGGCAGCTCAAATACAAGCCCGGAACCAAGCAGCACGCTAAATATTATTGAGAAGTACTCGTCTACTGCAAACTGATTTTTTATGGTAGTAGTTCCAAACTGAGCTGCAAATAATAACGTCATTGGAAGCATTACGAAATAAGCAAACAACACGCCAATTAAAAAACAAACTGTGGAATATACAACTATAGATTTTACATACTTCCTTTCATTTTTATGAAGCGCGGGAGAAATAAAAGACCATAATTGATAAAATATATTAGGTATGCTTAAAATGATTCCGCCGGCAATTGCAACCTGCATGTAAATCATTATCTGACCAAAAGGTTTTAAATTTTGCAGCGATACGCCGGATTTTTTTGCTGGTAATAAAAGGACATCTTCCATTAAGAAGTTAATAAAAATCCAACAAATAATCGTCCCGACAAAAACCCCGATTATTGAGTATATAAGCCTCCATCGAAGCTCTTCCAGATGATCCAGAAAAGTCATTTCGACTTCAGAGTCTTTGTCGTTTAAATTATTTTTTTTTTTGAACAGATTCAATGCATTACTTCTGTTTTATATTTCCGTATAGAGCGGGAAAGAAGAAGTAAAAGTTTTAACCTGCGTCTTAATAGCGCTTAATTTTTCTTCGTTATCATTATTTATAACAGCTTCGTTAATAAATCCGGCAATTGTTTCCATATCATTTTCCTTCATACCGCGAGTAGTCATAGCTGGAGTTCCAATCCTAATACCGCTGGTTACAAAAGGACTTTTTGTGTCAAAGGGAATCATATTTTTATTAACTGTAATACCAGCCAGACCTAAAGCTTTTTCAGCTTGTTTGCCTGAAATATTTTTACTGTTTAGATCAACAAGCAATAAGTGATTGTCAGTTCCGCCGGAAACAATTTCAAAACCATATTCGGTTAATTTTTTAGCAAGAACCGCGGCATTTTTAATAATCTGTTCTGCATATTGCTGGAATGATTTGTCAAGAGCTTCGCCAAAAGCAACTGCTTTAGCCATAATAATATGCATAAGCGGTCCGCCCTGAATACCCGGCATAACTGTGCTGTCCAACACTTCAGAAAGAAGTTTTAATCTATCGCCTTTAACGGTTTTAATGCCAAGCGGGTTTTCTTTATCTTTGCCAATCAAAATTATACCGCCGCGTGGACCTCTTAATGTTTTGTGAGTAGTAGAAGTAACAACGTCGCAATAAGGAAGTGGATTGTTCAATAACCCTTTTGCAATAAGTCCGGCAGTATGAGCCATATCGCACATCAACAAAGCGCCTACTGAATCAGCAATCTGTCTAAACTTAGCATAATCCCATTCTCTTGAGTATGCGCTTGCGCCGGTAATAATTAGTTTAGGTCTTTCTTTCTTTGCAAAATCTTCAATTATGTTGTAATCAAGCGTTTTCGTTTCTGGATTAAGAATATAGCCTGAAGCCTGATACAGCTGACCGGAAAAACTTACAGGCGAACCATGAGTTAAATGACCGCCATGCGCCAATGATAAGCCTAAAATCTTATCGCCTGGTTTAAGCAGAGACATTAACACCGCCATATTTGCCTGCGATCCGCTATGAGGCTGTACATTAACATATTCAGCGTTAAACAATTGTTTTAGCCTGTCCTTAGCAATATTTTCGGCCATATCTACATACTCGCAGCCGCCATAATATCTTTTGCCAGGATAACCTTCTGCATATTTATTTGTTAAAATAGAACCGGCCGCTTCTAATACGGCTGGACTTACAAAGTTTTCGGAAGCTATTAATTCTAAATTTTCTTGTTGTCTTGCAAGTTCTAAATTAAGAACTTTCGATATCTCTTTATCTTTTTCAATATAGCTCATAAAATATATTCTGCTCTTTTTTTTGTTAATATTTATCCGATCTGAAGAACCATATTTCTCCAAAACTAAAACCGGCGCTAAGATTAATAAAATTTTCTCTAACCAAACCTACTTCTTTTTTACCAATGAATCCAGCTTGAAGTCCGATATCCATTGTGTTCTCAGGACTTAGAGGAAGCGAAAAGCCTCCAGAAACAAAAAACTTGTTAATTCCATTACCGTCAATATTGTATTGAGTTTGTTCATAGCCCAAAGCTCCGCGCCAAATTGTTTTCATTCCAGATCCTGGTCCAGTAGGATGATATTCAAATCCTGCTGTAAACTTATTAAGGTCTCTAAGCGTAGAATATTTAGCGTTATTCAATGAATAATTCGTCCATGGCTGATATGTATAATCAGCAAATATCTGATAATTATCACTATAAATAAAGCTTAGACCAAAATTCAAACGATAAGGCACTTTCATATCAGCCGAGCCAAGATTAGCAGTGTCAGCGGAATACTTATAAGTAGTATAAGAAATAAGTAACGTATCGCTAGATAACTTGCCAATAATATCGGCCGAAAAACCGACTTTTAAATTCTTTATATTCTTGATGCCTAATAATGAATTAATATCCGGCGTAATCAATCCAAGCGTAGTTCCTACCCCTTTAGGCTTAACAGAACGCTCATAGTTTGCAGAAGCTATATTAGTATTTTCAAAAGTAATTTGAGTATTATAATTAAGGTCGCCAGAGATATATTCAAGCGTAGCGCCAAGTTCAAAATCATTAAATAATTTAAGCGACGTTCCTAAAAATAATTTATTCAGACCGCCAGAACCTTCGTAGCTTATATTATAATTGCCTTCATCGCCAGTTGAAGTCATATATTGTTTTGACTTATAGCTTACATTTGAATAAGGCACAATTCCCATAGCAAGAGCAATACCATATTTGGTACTTACAGGAAAAGCCAATGTAATACCTGTGAACTGCCCTTTGCCAAAATAAGATTTGTTATTATTATCTTCAACAGTCAGACCGGAAAAATTCACTCCAAACTCAAGCCTCGAAGTTCTCAATCCGCTCCAGCCGGCAGGATTAATCATGTTAATAAAATCAGCGTCAGAAATTGCAGAGCCTGCTTCGCCAATTCCTAAACTTCTTGCTGAATAAGAATTCTCAACGTCTCCTATTCCATTACGGGTATAAGTAGAGCTGTTTTGAGCAACGACAAAACCTGAGAATATTGAGACTATTACTATTGCTATTCTAAAAGAATTAAATTTCATTATGTAAATACGTTTAGTTTAGAAAATTACTTGTTAATTGTATAAGTTATTTTAAGCCTCGGTCTTTCCAGATAATTTACCGCATTGCTGCCTTTAAAGACAAGCTTATTTACGCTGTCTAAATAATCGCTTGGTCTTATAACTACGCCTAAATTATTGCTGGTATTAAGCCATTTTTTAACATAGCTAGCAATATTGCCAGAATATATTTTACCGCTTTTAGTTAAAGTAATCGGGTCATATTCCGCATTTGCCCATGTGGCCGAATCCTTAGAATAATAAATTGCATAAACTGTAGTAGTAGTAGTATCGCTTCCATAAAGAAACTTTGTAGTATCCGCCGTAAGATCCAATTCAGCATAATTAATTACTGCATGCAGCGGTAAGTTAAGATTAAACTTGATTAACGATTCTACAGCCAGACCGCTTTGAATTGCAATATATTCCTGCTTATTAAGCGAAGGAATGTCTCCTGTTACCACATGAGTATCAGAAGCTGGCGTAAACGTAAGAGTATCATTGTCATAACCATTTGTTTTAGAAAGTACAATAGTTAAACTTGGTTCGTCGGAAGAGCTTGAATTAAGCGCTTGGAACTCAATTATTTTTTGAGTTCCGGCTGCCGGAGTTAAAATCATTCCATAATCTCTAGGGTAAAAACTTGTATCTGCATCGCTCATAAGCCAATTTGTCGCGGCGGTTTTATCTATATAAAAAACAAAAGTGGTATCAGTTGCAGAAGCGTTGCCTGAAACATAATTTGTAGAGGCGTCATAAGTAACTTTGCCTGCGGCAAGACTATCTGCGTTAAAACCGCTAACAGTCCAATCCTGGTTTATGCTATGAAGCCTGAAATAAAACGGAGTTGTGAGAGACGCTTTTGCCGGAAAGTTATATTTGGGATAAAGTTCCATCCATGCATTAGAAACATACGAAGTTTTGTTTTTAAGCTGCGTTTTAACTGAATCGGCAAGACTATATGAAAACCTGAAAAGGATGCTGGATTCTACCAAATCGGCTTTGCCTAAAAGCAAGCGGGAAGCAGAACCTAAAGCGAACGTGCTTTTGTAAAAAGTTGAAGTTTGGTATGTAGAATCAGTCTGAGTATCATATTTTTTCAGATTTATTAAATCGTCGCCGAGTTGGCTTAAACCAACCGACGTTGGATCATCGCTGCATGAAGCAAAAATGATAAGCGGCAGGATAAAAAGAAAGACCTTTAAATAGTGTAATCTCAATTATTTTTCTCCGTTAAAATCTTTTTGAATAATGTTACATGCTTCTTCTAAATTAACAGCAACAAAAGTTGGTAAAATATTCTCCTTTTTCAATGCATAAATCTGGTCCTTACTATGATCGGATTTTAAAAGTATTGTTTTTACTCCTGCATTGTGTCCGCATTGTATATCTACAGCTGAATCTCCTATAAAATACGAATCTGATAAATCAATTTCAAAATCTTCAACAGCTTTTAACACCATTTTAACTGAGGGTTTCCGGCATTTACTTTCTTCGGCAGTACTAAAATCCGGATGGAATGGGCAATAATAAAATCTGTCAATACTAACATTTGAGCCTGACAAGATTTCATTTATTTTATTATTTACGGCGTCAACATCGCCCTTGGTAATTAAACCGCGAGCAATACCTGATTGGTTAGAAACAACTATTAACTTAAATTTCAGTTCATTCTTTAGCCGAAACAGAGCTTTTCCGGTACCGGGTAAAAGCTTCACCTTTTCAGGATCCCCCAGATATCCGGGGTCTTCATTCAAAGTGCCGTCCCGGTCAAGAAAAACCGCGTAATTTTTCATTAATCGTTATTTAGAATATTTTTATATAAGTCTATATATTTTTTTGCAGATGAAAGCCAGCTAAAATCAGACTTCATTCCGGTCTTCATCAATTTTAACCATGTTTTTTTATCGTCAAATATTTTCAGAGCTCTTTTAATTTCTTTTATGAGAGCCAGAGTATCATAAGCTTTAAATGAAAAACCGTTCCCTTCTCCGGTTTTTTCGTTAAATTTTGTAACCGTATCGGCCAAGCCGCCGGTTTCTCTTACAATTGGAATTGTTCCGTATACCAGGCTGTACATTTGGTTAAGTCCGCATGGTTCAAATTTCGAAGGCACTAAAAAGATATCTGCGCCCGCTTCAATAAAATGAGCAAGCTCATCGTTAAAACCAAGATAACAGGCAAACTTTTCAGGATACTTTTTGCTTATTTTATCATATAGTATATGATATTTTTTATCGCCGGTGCCAAGCAGTATTATCTGAACGTTTAGTTTCATCAGCTCGTCCATCGAATCTGCTATTAAATTGTGCCCCTTTGCGTCAGTTAACCGCGAGATTAAACCAATAACTGGTATAGCCGGGTCGTATTTAAAGCCAAATTTTTCAACTAACGCCTGTTTGTCTATTTCTTTATCTTCCAGACTCTTAGCCGTATACTTCTTTGTTATAAGATCGTCTTTTTCAGGGCTCCAGACTTTATCGTCTATCCCGTTTATTATGCCGAAAAGATCGTTTTTCCGCTTTGATAGAACCGATTTTAATCCTTCGCCATATTCTTCCAGCGTTCTTATTTCATTTGCATAACTTTCGCTAACTGTATTTAGGCAATCGGCATATAGCAAACCGCTTTTCATGAAATTTACTTTACCATCGTGTAAAATACCTTTTTCAGTATTAAGCGATTCCGGCAAGCCTGTTTTGGCAAAAGTAGATTTTGGAAATACGCCCTGACTGCCAAGATTATGGATAGTAAAAAGGGATTTGAAATTTGCAAATATAGGCTCGTTATTGTATACATGCTTTAAGTAAGCCGGTATCAAAGCGCCCTGCCAGTCGTTTGAATGGATGATATCAGGCACCCAGCCAAGCTTCATAATCAGTTCAAAAGCGGCGCGAGCCAATAAAATAAAGCGCTCGTCGTTATCTTTATAATCCTCGCCCGTAAGCGGATCTACATAAAGACTATTGCGACTCCCGTAATACTCTATATTGTCTAAGAAATAAATCTGCACTCGTACCTTTTGACCAGGCAAGAAGCTCGATTTAATTGAAAAAACAACTTCTTTATCCCCGATTTTGATTTTTATATCTTTTAATCTTACAACTTCGTGGATTTTGAATTTTCTTTCGTCAATTGCGCCGTATTTGGGAACAAGCAGCCTAACTTCGTGACCCAGTTCCCCTAGCATTTGCGGCAATGCGGCCGATACATCTGCAAGTCCTCCAGTCTTTATAAACGGTACAACTTCCGATGTAACATACAAAACTTTAATCTTTTTTGAAGGTGGCATATCTCGTGTATTTTATTTTAATATGCTAATTTACGAAAAATTCTTATCTTTTTCAAAAAAAGTTTTTACAATGCTGTTGTTCCATGCTAAATTGTTATTTGGCCAAAAGCAGAAAAGTCCCGGATATAAATTAATCGCTAACAAAAGATGCGCAGTCTAAAAAATAGGACAAAGTAATGACAAGCTATTTCATAAGGACCATTTTCTTTGTTATGTTAATTTTCTGCCCGGTCAGCCGATAGATATAAATGCCGCTAGCAAATTGACGGTTATTAAAAACCGTTTTATAATAGCCTGCTTCGGCATAATCATCAAATAATGTAGCTGAAAGCTGCCCAATAATGTTGTAAACGCTTATATTGTATTTTCCTGCAATTGGAATAGTATATTCAATTGTTGTAGACGGATTAAATGGATTTGGATAGTTTTGCTCAAGTTTAAATTCTTTTGGAGCAGCATAAGTTATCGCAATTTGTTTATTCCAGTAATTACCAGCCGTATCCTTAATAACAAATTTTAACGTATCTGTTTTTGTTTCGGGAATTCTTTTTGCATCAAATTTAAAAACAACTTCTTTTGAACTTCCATTTCCTATATCTCCAACTTCAATAAATCTGTTTTTAGTTTCGATGCCCATCAAATTGTTATCCATAGTAACTTTTATTTTTGACATTTTTGTGTTTTTGGACACATTAAATATGCTTAAGATAACCTGATTGCCTTTTGAGCCTGGCACAACCTCATAAGATTGCGCCTTGCCAAATGAGACCATAATTAAAGCAATTATAATTATTATTTTAAATTTCATTTTTTACTCATCTTAAAATTATTTTGTTCTTTTAGACTGAATACCTACTGTGTCTTATTTAGTAGTATTTAATAAAAACTCTACAGTATTATTATTTAGAATATTCTGAGTTTTTTCTACGTACGCTGTTCCGTATTGAGCTCTAAATGGAATGGTTCCAGCCAGCATTTCTTTTACTGCTTCTCCATTTACTGTTAAACCAAATGAAAGCCAACCATTTGAATAATATAGCGTTTCTACATTACTCAACGGTAAATTTTGCTGATCTTTGACGCTAACTTTACACAATATTGTCGAATATGTGACTATATTATTTTTACTTATATCCTCGTTTATATCGGAACTTATATTCCCATAAGTCATCCTAAAAGAATAACTGATAGGCAGTAATTCTTTTTCGGCTATGCCGTTAGTTGTCTGACCAAAGTTCTGCCAGCCGTTTGAGT
>DBTY01000003.1 GCA_002307295.1 Ignavibacteriales bacterium UBA1304 | reverse complement strand
TCCTTTTCCCCTTGAACCATTACAGGAATATATTGCCTTACTGTATACAATTACTAGATAATTCAAAAGATGAGTATGTGATTTTGAATAGAGACTATAAACCTATTGGCTTTAATACAAAGAAAGATGTTAATTATGAAGATTATCCAATTAGTTATAAATTAGCTTTAACGCCTTTAATTGCTTCACAATTATCATGGGATAAAAACACTTCTATAAGTGAACCAATATATTTATATAATGATGGCACAAACCCTTTTACCACATTAAAAAACATGAAACCTTATTTAGAGAAATTAGAAATACTTTCGCGAATTCAATCAAAGTAAAATAATGCGTGCAAATTAGTTACTTAAAATTAATAGTTGTTACTAACAATGAGTCTCAATTACGGGACGTATAACTGGTATAAGAAATATAAAGTAATAAAATTCATATTTCACTAAATCCATTGTTTTTTTGCTTAATAGTGTTCAAAATAGTGTGCAGGTAAAATTAACTCGTTTAGTTATAACGAGTTGTCGCGGGTTCGATCCCCGTCGCTCGCTCTTCTTCAGATCAAAAATCTTCATGAAATTAAATCATGAAGATTTTTCGTTTTTAAATATAAAATTGTGGGACTTCTCGTCCGTCCTTTGCAAAATAATTTTTTCTGTCATTCCGGGCGAAGACCCGGAATCTCGTTCGCCCTTTGCTCGATAATTTTTCCCGTCATTCCGGGCAAAGACCCGGAATCTCCATCTCTTCTTAATCGATATTAATCTTTTTACACGAATTTTCAGCTTTTTATTTTCATAAAATAATAAGTGACAATTAAAATAATTTTTATTAGGTTACATAGATATGTAATGAAACCCTTCATACTACATTTAACCCGAGGGGACGAACGATGCGGCGGAAATTGTTTGGAAATGTATTAACAATAATACTTTTAATATTTTGGCATTAATAAATATGGACAGAATAGTAAGTCGCCTAGTTGAAGACCTTTTATCAATTCAAGAAATAGCATCCGAAAATCCCGAGAAGGATTTTGAGAGATTTGTGAATTTTTCAATCATATCAAAAGAATTTAATCGTTCGTTCGATATAGATGATACTTTAACTGGAAATGGAGATGATACCGGAATAGATGGAATTGCGATAATTGTAAATGGCCAGCTTATCCAAAGCAAAGAAGAAATAGATTTTTTGTTAATTAGTAATAGTTTTCTTGAAGTCACGATGGTTTTTATTCAATCAAAAACTTCTAATCATTTCGATACTAGAGATATGGGTATTTTTGTCATGGGTGTAAAAGACTTTTTTTCTGAAACTCCAGGCCTTAGACGAAATAGTGAAATCCTAAGCTTTGTTGAACTATCCGAATATTTATTTAGTAAGGCGTCACAATTCCGATCTAATCCAAAGTGTAAACTGTACTATGTTACAAACGGAAATTGGGAAAATGATGGAAACTGTCTGGCTGTGATAAATACTACAAAAGACGATTTGCTAAGAACAAATTTGTTCTCAGATGTTATTTTTGCACCTGTCGGCGCAAACGAAATCGCCAAATATTATCGTGAGACAAAAAATATTGTTACAACGACTTTCATATTCCAAGATAAAGTACCATTACCTGACCTCCCCAACATTAAAGAAGCCTATTATGGTATTCTTCCATTATCAGAATTTAAAAAAATATTACTCGATGAAAATGATAATATGAGGAATATTTTCTTTGATAATATCAGAGATTTTCAAGGTTTTGAAAACCCGGTAAATACTAGCATTGAATCCACTTTAACAGGAGATACTCCAGAATTATTTACAGTTCTTAATAACGGAATTACGATTGTTGCTTCATCATTGCGTCCTTCAGGCAAAAATTTTACTATCTCAGATTATCAAATTGTAAATGGCTGTCAAACGAGTAATGTCCTATATAATCATATCAAGAATGCCACTTTTAATAATTTCAATATTCCAGTAAAACTAATTATTACTGATAATGATGATGTCAAAAACCGCATAACAATTGCAACTAACAGTCAAACCGCAATTAAAAGAGAACAGTTAAAGGCAATGACTGATTTTCAAAAAAAATTAGAATATTATTTCCTTACGTTTGAAGGTGATGAGAAGTTATATTATGAAAGACGATCCGGACAATATCAAAGTGATAGTTCAGTAGTAAAATCAAGAATAATTAATATCCAAAATCTAATTAAATCCTTTTCTTCAATGTTTTACGAAAATCCGGATCGCGTAACCACATATTTTGGAACGATTGTAAAACAAAATATAGAAAATGAAAATCCGACAATATTCAATTCTAAACACACATGTCTTCCATACTATACATCAGCACTTTCATTTTACCGTTTGGATACTTTATTCCGTTCTAAGTCTATTGATACAAATTATAGGAAGGTTAAGTTTTTCGTTTTGATGTTGTTCCGTATGTTAATAATAAATAAATCATTAGAACGGAATTTTTTAAATAGCGAAAAAAAAGTGAATGAGTATTGTAAGCCGATTATTGATATAATAAATGATAAGGAGCAAACAATTATTTATTTTCAAAAAACAATTGAAGTAATTAAGTATTCCAAACTAGATATCAACGACAAACAATTTATAAAGCAAGTAAAATTTACTGATAAATTGAAAGAAGCATACAATAATTATTCTAATGAAGAAAAGCTAAATTTTTAATTACATTCGGTATGCAAATAAGGTCATAAAACCAGTTTAGTTTGCCGATAATAAATAATTATAAGGGATAGAATAACGCCAATATAGCATTTATTCGGATTCATTATTTATATCAAGTTCGGCAGTGTAGTTTTAGGCTGTATATTTGCTTAAACGCTGTTAAGTCATATAAAATACTTTGTAATATTAGAGGAATAAAATGTCCATATATCAAATTTGGGTTCCAGGAGAAATAGGTTATAAGGAACATTTAGATAGATTAACTTTCTCCAATGATCTTATTACTGTTGTCAAAGAACAGACAAATCAATTTAAAAACATTATCAACAGGCAATTTAACTTACAAACTGACCGGACTAAAAATCTTATAGCTTCTAATGAACAAATTATTTCTGCTCTTGACAATAGTTTAGATCGGTTATTACAAATAACTGAGCATGGTTTTAATCAGCTTGCCCAAATCAATACGAGAGGATTTAATCAAGTTACAAGTGCGGTTGAATTGCTTCATAGTGATATGAACTTTTATTTTGGTGTAGTAATTCAAAAATTAGAATATCAGAATTCTCTATTGAATAATATATTATCAACGTTACAAAAGCCATTTGAAAGTAAAGTTAAAGAGTATTATGAAAAGGGGTGTCTGTTCATTAAACAAGGGTTTTTAGAAGGAGCTATTGATTGTTTTAAGGAATCAATCTCACTTAAAATGGGAGAATATTTCTTCCCTTCTTATTTCCAACTTGGACGAATTTATCTAACTGGTATTGATGAAGGCATTAATATGGTTGATTTAAATTCAGCAACAGCTTTTCTCCTGAAAGCAAATGAATTTGGTAACCGAATAGTAAAAACAGACAAATCATTTAACCCAATTTTAGCAGACTGCAAATATTTTCTTTCCCAGTCATATTATTTTAAATTAACTGGAAAGGCTACCGCTTCTGAACTTGAAACAATAAATAAGGCTATTCAATTTTGCGAAGAAGCGGTAGTTTTTAATAATAATCTTTCTCAAAGTCATTATTATCTTGCAAAATATTATTCATATCGTATTAGTAAATTCAAAAATTATCAAAATAATGAAGAACTTGAAAAAATATTAAGTCACTTTAGTTTGGCAGTACAGGTGGATAGAAATTACTTGAGATCGGTAATAATTGATGATCCACTTTATGATTCTATCTTTGCGCCAATACATAAATACTTAATAGAGCGTATTTCCAATTTGACTAATAAAAAAAGAATTGATGCACAAAATTTGCTTGACAAGAAAGGATGTATTATTAAACAACTTGACGATATGAATACCTCTAAATCACAAGTACTAGCTGCCGAATATTTAGAAGCTAAAAAACAATATCAAATAGCTTTAAAAGATTTTCAAAGCAAAACTTATTTTGGATTTGATGATTGTCAAATAAAACTTGAAGCCATATGAAAAAACTAGAAGAATTACTTGAGTTAAGGGCGTTAGAAATAAAAATCGAAAATGACATTAAAGCAGAAAAAGAAGAGGCGCAACGAATAAAGGAGGAAAAACGGAATATTTTAATAGCACGAATAATTCTTCTGGTTATTTGTATTGTTCCTGTTGTAATAATCTTTATTAACTGGGTCGGTCAATTTAACGGTTCCGAGATAGCCATAACTGTTTTTATTATTTTAGTGGTAATAGGACTAATTGGTAGATTATTTGGTAATTAAATATTCTTCATAAAAGTTATAAAAATTTATCATGGATTCAAACCTCTCAGTCTGCGTGCTAATAATACAACTAAACAACTATAAGTCACACCCTTATTAAAGTGCTGTGTTGAGCTCTCATGGAGACAATATACCCCTTAAAATCAATTCTCAAACCTAGTTGCCGAATCTTTAAGATAGTTGGGGCTCAGCTGGGCGTAAATTTTCGTCAGAGCTAAAGCCAATAGAGCTATTTATAAAGGGTAAAAGAAATTTAAAACAATAAAATTTATATTTCATCCATTTAGCTAACGCATACTAGCGTTCAAAAAGTATGCAGTGAAAAACAACTCTTTTTGTTATTAAAGAGTTGGGATGTTTTTTTATCCAACCTTCAAGGGCATTCTTCGAATACCTTGAAGGTTTTGCGGCTAAAATAGCGAACTTAAAAGACCTTCGAGGCGGCTTTGCGCCCTCGAATGGTCGCACAAAAAAAAGCTTACCCAAGTTTATATTTTACTTAGCGCAATATCTAAATCGCGGATAATATCTTCGGCGTCTTCAAGACCTACGGAGAAGCGGAAAATTCCGTCTCCCGCAAACTGCCGCCACGAATCGTTCTGCGCCTGCGTATCAAACTTAAACGAACTCTGCAGCAGGTCTTCCGACTGCAAATAAAATATCAGCGAACGATGATGTCCAAGCGAAACTGCATAATGTATAATCTGGAGCTCCTTAGCCAATACAGCCGCGGCTTTGCGTCCGTCTTGTACCTGGAATGTAATCATTCCGGAAAAATTCTTCATCTGCTTTTTAGCCAGCTCATATTGCGGATGCGAAGGCAGCCCGGGATAAATTACGCGCTTAACCTTGGGATGATCTTCTAAATACCTGGCAACCTGCAAAGCATTAGCTTCATGAGCCTTCATACGCAGAGGCAGCGTTGCAAGTCCCCTCATTATCAGCCACGCGTTAAAAGGGCTTAATGTACTGCCAAGCCTGATAGCAATACTATTGCGCAACGGAGAAATATCGGCCGAATAACCTGCAATAACGCCGCCAAGAGCGTCGCCATGCCCGCCAATATATTTAGTCATCGAGTGAATCACAAAATCCGCTCCAAGCTTTATTGGGTTTGTAGCCATGGGAGTTGCAAAGGTGGAGTCCACCGCCAACTTTGCGTCTGCGCTATGCGCTATCCTTGCAGTCTCTTCAATATCGGTTAAGCGCAAAAGCGGATTGCAAGGGGTCTCTATATAAATAAGACGCGTGTTTGGACGAACAGCATTTTTCACAGCTTCAGCGTCAGATGTATTAACTTTTGTAATTGAAACGCCAAGGTTCGGAATTGTTTCATTAGTCATTTCAGAAAGAGCAGCATAAGCCACGTCGCTTATCACAGCGTGATCTCCCTGCTTTAGCAGATGGAACAATAGCGCGGATATTGCGCCCATGCCGCTTGAAAATGCCGCGGCTTTCTCTGCGCCTTCAAGCGCAGCAATTTTTTCTTCCAGCTGATGAATAGTGGGATTCCCCCATCGTGTATAAATCCAGTTTGTATCGTCTTCAATCCCGGTAGCCGAAAAACCGGATTCGGCATCGGCCACAAAAGTAGTGGACATCACTATGTTTGGCGCGGAAGCCCCAGTCGCCGGATCTGGCGCTTCGCCAGTGTGAATAGCTGTAGTATTAGGTCCAACAGGAAAATTAATTTTTGACATATTTATATTCGTAAAATGGTAGTTGAAATTATTACTTTACTAAAATAAAATTATTGCCGTAATTGTCAACCCATTCTTAAGGGGATTAAATAATAGAAACACATGCATGTTAATATGCCTGTCATGCTGGCCTTCCGCCTTCGCTCAGGATGACGCTTTGATGTTATATAATAAAACAGGCGTTAACTCGATAAAAGCAATATCGTATTAACGCCCGTTTTAATAAAATAAATATAGCTAAATATGATACGACAATTTAAACATCACATTTCTTCTTTGTTCAAAACTTGCGCCGCTGAAAAACGCGCCTTTAATTAGATGATCGTTATCAAAAATATTTGATACGAAAACAGAAGGCTCAAGCGACTGCCCGTTCTTAAAATTAAACGTATACCCGGCAGATAAATCCACAACCCAATAAGCGGCAGTATGCGCGCCGGTATTAAAATCAAATAGTGATTTGCCATAGTTATAACTATCAGCGCCGTTTGTTAAACCTGATCCATAAGTCGCGGTTGCGTTTGCAAACCAATTATCAGGCTGATAGTTTAATCCAATAACTGCAGTAAGCCTTTGATCGTGATCGAGATCAAAAACGGCAGAGCTCGGATCCGCGGCTAAAAAGCCTCCTGATACAGGTCCTGTTCCGTAAGCATGGATAAGCGATGAATTTATAAATGCAGATAATGGGCTTTCAGGAGCTTTATATGTTAAAGCAATTTCAATACCCGAAACTTTAATCTCATTAATATTAACCGAAACTCTTATTGTGCTTGAACCGTAAGTTTCGTCGTCTAAGCCCGGAGACGATTGTTTATAAAAGCCTGACAGCTTGCTGCTAAAACCGTTTTCCCAATTTCGCATAAAAGATATTTCATAAAGATTATCTTTTTCAGGATAAGTAGGCAGCGACGTGTTGCCATATACCAAAGCAACCGCCCCAAGATTTTCTATATTAGTCGGCATAAATAATCTGTCATAGCTCAAAGAGAAGCTGTTAAATTCGTCAATAAAAAATTGCCATTTAAAACGAGGCGATATTTGATATTGCTTAGAAATTGCCGGCGCGTTATGAATGTCATATCGCACGCCCATGTTTAGCTTTGTCCATTCTGCAGGATGCCATTCCGTCTGAGCAAAAAAGCCCAAATCAAATCCGTTATAATCGGAGATTACTGCTTTTTTTTCTTCAGTTGCATTTACAAAACGAAAATCTTCAGAGCCTTCCGTATAGTAATAATTTAACCCGGCTGCATATTTAAATTGATGAGAAAGCCTATCGTCAAATTTTAATCTTAGACCGGAAGTAGTAAAAGTTCTTTTTTGTTTTACTACATATCCGTTGAGAGAGTCGCCGTCAAAATAAACTTTATTATCGTCATTCATATCAGGCGTATAATTAAGCCCTCCTTCGCGGACAAACGCGCCTGCAAAAAATTCAGATTCTTTATCCGGTACGGCAGAAAAAGTATGGATGTAAGATAAAGTCTGATATGCGTTATACGACTCCTGATCGTCTGAAATATATCCTTCAACCGGATCGTAAGGAACCTGCGCTAAAGTTTTGCTGTAATTAAGATTTGCAGTTAAGTAATCGTCCGCGCTTAGCAGATAGTCAAATTTTCCATAAAGGAAATAATCAAAACCATGATCGTGAAATAACTGGCTTACAGGCTGATCTATTCTGTGATCTGTTTCCTGACGGGAGCCTGTTATAAAATAGCCAAGGCCGCCAATGTGACTGCTTAATGAAACGCTCTGTCCGTTTGAATTTAACGCCTTAAATTCTCCAACTCTGCTCCCTGGATTATTATCTGACGAAGTTAAATAACTTCCGGCAAAAGTAGATATATCAAGATGAAAGCTGCCTGTCGGCACTTTATTTTGAATATCCATAACGCCCGTTATCTGGCCGCCATACTCGGCAGGGAAGCCGCCCGTATAAAATGTAACCTGCTCAATTACTTTTGAGTCTACAATTTCATTTAGTCCGCCAAAAACTCCAAGCGGAATTGGAATGCCGTCAACAAGATAAGAAAACTCGCCATGCTGCCCGCGTATATGAACCTCGCCTGTAGGGGCTCTAACAGCGCCTGCAAGATTCTGAGTAATAAGACTCGTCATTGTGCCAAGCGGCGAAGCGTGATATGTTTCGGTTTCAAAAACCTGACGCCCTGTATTTATATCTATTGTGGTTGAAATTTTTTCTGTTCTATCGCCGGAAATTGTAACTTCGCCAAGCTCAATAGATTTTGATGATATTTTAAATTCTGTTGAGCGTCGGGTAGAATCGATAGAAACCGTTTCGCTGTAGTCGGCATATCCAAGATAATGGGTAGAAGCGATATAAACGCCTTTGGCTACGTCTCTGAAAATGGCTCTGCCAAACGGGTTTGTAGATATCCCGGCAACTATTGAGTTCCCTTCTTTCAACGTAACGTAAACAGACTGTAAAGGCAGCAAAGTTTTTTTATCTAATACTGTAATAGTGTAATTTATAGTTTCTTTGGTTAATGAAGAGTTATCTTTTTCAGGCGATGCCGCATAAGCTTTGTTATTTAACGGCACAATTGTTAACGCTGCAAATATCACGATTAATATTTTATAACTGATATTTGTTATAATATTTTTAAATTTCATATATTTTCCTATTCAATAAAATCGATATTGTAATTCACAAAAGACCTATCAAGTTTGATACAAGATATAGATCATCATGTATAAATCAGTATAGCGGCAATACCTTTATAAATAAAGGGCGCTATAACTGTAATTTATTTTTAATTATACAAAAAGAGTTTTATTGAAAGGAGGACCGCGAAGGCAGAGTTGATTATCTACCTGTAAGAAATGAGCCGATTCGTTAGCGACTAAGAATTTTTGTTCCGAGCTAAATACGGCTAATGCGCTTGCGGGAACTGAATTAACATTGATGGAGAAAAACAGATGACAAACTTGGCAGTCGTCTTCTGAATTAGAAACGGTTTTTACTCCGTCATTATCCGCAATAAAAGAATAATTATTAGACGACGCGCCTATTGAATATGAATGCACATGAATAACGCTTAGGCACACAAATGCCAGATACCCCAACAAAAGGGGCAAAGCGAATATCCGGTTTTTTCTTATTCTATTCATATAGTTTATTGCTTACTTGTTTTCTTATACAAACAAAGCGTCCGGTCAAAAGTTCCTCATTATAATTATCCAAGGCTGACTTTTTTTTGTTGTAAGAAATTTTTCAATACTAATAATTCTTTAAACGATATTCAAATTTCGTTTTTATAATTGTTTAATAAAAGACAAATAATAGTACCTAAGCTAAAATAACTTATAAGCGTCGTCTGTTTTAAGAATACTATAGACTCTAAGATCTGTAAATCCGTTTGCAAGTAGCTCCCCTGCTCTTTCAGTTCCTTCAAATTTCATATTCAGTCTTTCGGCTACTTTAATACTTTTATTATTTGCCGAAGCTATTTTTATTTGCGCTCTGTTCAGTCCAAGTTCGTCAAAGGCATATTTAATTATTCGTCTTGCTGAACGAGTAATAATACCAAGCCCCTGATATTCCTTTGCAAGCCAATATCCTATTTCAGTTTTTTTATTAGGTTTATCTTGTTTCGTAAACTTTAATCCGATAAGGCCGGCGAACTTTCCATTAAATTGTATTGTCGTCACAAATTCTCTAACTGAGAGCTCGGCTTCATATATCGACCTAATATAATCAGCTGAATCTTCAACTGTTTTTGTAAAATCAACAAACGGCAACCATTCTCTTAGATATTCTCTGCCGTTATCAATAGCGTTAAATATATCTTGGGCGTCAGCTTGCTCAATCTCTTTAAGTTCAAGCTCGTCATCTATTTTTAGTTTTATCATTTAGCCAACATTAGTTAATTTTCCAAAGTCCAAGACTTTTATCAGAATACGTTCCATTCCCTTCTGTGCAGCGTTCGTTAATTATACTAACAAGCCCAGGAAGCTCGAAAGGCGGCTTCTGCAAATTAATCACGCGCCAGTCGCCTGTTATAATATTTTCATTTTTTTCGCAATCGGTAAAAGTAGTAGTTAATAGATATTTAATATTGCTTGAAAATATATTTAAAAGAGCTTTTTGTATATCCTCATTTGATAGATGCACAAGGCAATCTCGACAGAAAATAATATCCGCATCTGGCAGTTTATCTTTAATTAAATCAAGATGCAAAAAAGTTCTTTTTGCGTTTTCATATGTTTGTTTATTATTAGCGACTAATTCAGGGACAATATCCGCGCCGATATATTTTTCAATATCAAGATTAATTGAGCTCATCCAGTTAAAATCTCCGCAGGGAAGATCAAGAAATGTTTTTATATTCAGCTCTTTAATCAATGCTTCAAGCTGTTTCCGTATTTCTTCTGTTTGCGTAAAATCAGAACCCGCGCCAGATATTGATTTATCCCCCGCCCAGTGATTTTCTTTATAAATAAAACTAAACGTATCCTTAGTTGATAATTGTTTCCCTTCGTTCGCCTGCTTTTTGAAATATTCCTTATCGAATGGAACGGAGGCTCTAACTTTTTCCATGATTATTTTCCCATTTAATTCATTTAAATTTAGATATTTATCCCCCTCTTAATCAATACTGAAAACTATCCAAAAGGATTTGTAAGTCCAAATATTTTAACGTTTATTGTGCATTAATTATTTGCTATTATTTATTATTAAATTTTAGCGGCTATATGACTTTCTGTTTTTAATAATCTTAAATTTGTTAAGTTAATTTTAACAAGTAAAAATATGATAAAATATTTCGGCTATATTATTTTTTGTTTCTTTATTGCAACTCTTACTGTAAGAGCGCAGGACTCATCCAGCGACGCTTCGGCTCTGGGACAAAAGATTGATTCTCTTCAAAAAAAGATTTTTGATTTAGAAAAGAGAGTCGCTTCCCTGGAGAAAGACAAAGCAAATAATTTAGCAAAAAAAGGAAATTATAAAATACGAGAAAACTGGCTTGAACTCCAAAATGGAATGACAAAAAAGCAGGTAAAGGAATTGTTAGGCGAGCCTGGTAAAAAGCTTACCGGCGTTGGCGAATACTGGTATTACCCGGATTCATTCGGCGGCAGAGTAGAATTTAACGACGATGGAATTGTCGCTGGCTGGAAAGAGCCGTAAAAAGCAGCTTACTATTATTTAGGAAATAATGAATTAGTGATACAGAGCAAAAACGCTTATATAGAAGAAGTTGGAAACGTAATTATACGCAAAAGCAGAAAAGCGCGTTATATCAATATTACAATAAAATCGGCTACGGGAATTTTCATTACAGTTCCTTACAACGTCTCTTATGACGAAGGTCTGGCTCTTGCGCGCAAGAAAAAAGATTGGATAAAACTTCATCTCGAAAAAATAAAAACCAACGCAAATAATGTTTCGCTTTTTGACGAAGACTCAAATTTCAGTACGCGCGATCATAAAATTGAGATACAAAAATACTCAGGAGAAAAAATTGACGTTGAGTTTGGCGAGAATCTCCTCAAAATAAAATACCCTCAGGAAAAGGATATTCATTCGGCGTATATTCAAAAATCAATTCGATTAGTGATAGAGTACGCATACAGAAAAGAGGCCGAAGCGTTCCTCCCTCAAAGGATAAAAGAATTATCATTGAAATTTAATCTTCCGTTCAATCGCTTGTTTATAAAAAATATAAAAAGCCGATGGGGTAGTTGTTCCTTTAGAAACAATATTAACTTAAGCATACATCTTATGCGCCTGCCGGATAATCTTATAGACTATGTGATACTTCATGAGCTATCGCATACAGTCGTAAAAAACCACAGCAAGAACTTTTGGTTATTTTTAGATAAACTAACAGGCAATGCAAAATTGTTAGATAAAGAATTAAAAAACTACAGAATCCTTTCTTAACCATTCCAGCAATTGCCCAAATATCCATTAACAAATCATTAGTCCATAAAACAGCGCCTTGAAAAATTGTATCTTTTACCTTATTTTTGACTTTTAGAACAAAATAGTCAAAACGTATTTTTGTAAAAACGGTATAATTAATATGGCAACAGCTACGCATTGCTGCGAAAACGAAGAAAAAATTGCTCATATACTTGAAGCTGCACAAAAACGCTTCGGGCTTTATGGACTTGGCAAAACGACCATGCAGGAAATTGCTTCCGACCTGGGAACTTCCAAAGGTTCATTATATTATTATTTCCCTGACAAAGGGCATCTTTTCCGCGCTGTAGTTGAAAAAGAGCAGAGCTTATTCCTTTCTTTTGTCGAAGATAAAATTCGAGAGCTTACAGACGCGGAAATGATGCTTAAGGCGTATGTAAAAATACGTCAGACTTATTTTAGAACTTTCTTAAATTTAAGCAGATTCAGACTTGAAGATATAAGAGAAATAAAACCGCTTATGGAAGAAACCTGGGCGGATTTTGAAAAAAAAGAGAAAGTCATTATTAGAAAAATTTTTAGCAAAGGAATTCGCGACGGCATATTTTCAATAAGCGAATTAGAACGCACTGTTTCACTTTTTCTTCATCTAATGAAAGGTCTTCACCATCGGAAGACAAAAAATAAAGGCATATTCTATCTTGAACCGGAAGAATACGCTTCTCTTATTAAAGACGACAATTTGTTTACAGAGATTTTTATCAAGGGTCTAAAGTATAAATAAACGCAAAATACAATTTCGAAAATATAAAATTTAATTTAAGCGATTCATTTAAAAGATAACGAAAGAAAACAATTCATGGAAAAAATAAAAAGCAACTCATCTAAAAGAAACAAAGGCCTTGGAGTATATATCCCCCTTGCCTTAGTAATATTAATAGTAATTATTGGCAGTATTTGGTGGTATAAAGAATATTCTAAATATATCTCCACTGACGACGCCCATGTAGATTCCGATAAAGTATCGGTAAGCTCAAAAATTATAGGCCGCATCTCTCATCTTTATGCAGACGAAGGAGACGCAGTAAAGCAGGGAACGCTAATTGCAGAGTTGGACAGCTCCGATCTTGTAGCCCAGAAGCTACAGGCAATAGCTTTACAGACTCAGGCTGAAGCTGCGCTAAATCAATCTGACGCAAAATATAAATACGATCAGGAAAGTCTTAAAACGCTGGAAATAAATCTTGAAAAGACTAATGAAGATTTTACAAGAGCAAAGGAACAGCTTGCAGGAGACGTAATTCCAAAAGAACAATACGACCATGCAAAAAAAGCGTATCAATCTGCCAAAGCTCAATATGACGCCGCCAAAACGCAGTTAAATGTTTCCAAAGCGCAAATTGCAGGCGCAGAATCATCCATTGGAAGCGCCAAAGCGCAGATTAATGTTATTTCTACTCAATTGAATAACACAAGACTTTATGCGCCTATTGACGGCATAGTAGCTAAACGATGGCTCCTTCCTGGGGACATAACCCAGCCGGGGCAATCTATTATGACAATTACAAACGACAATAAACTATGGGTTACTGTATATCTTGAGGAAACAAATCTGGGTATAATTCATTTGAACCAAAAAGTGTTATTTACAATTGACGCTTTTTCTGACGTGACATTTACGGGAAAAATATATTCTATCGGTTCAAACACAGCGTCGCAATTTTCACTTATACCGCCTAATAACGCTTCCGGCAACTTTACAAAAGTTACTCAGCGCGTTCCAATAAAAGTTTCTATAGACGGAGCCGGAAACAAAAATATTAGTAATTACAAATTACTCGCCGGAATGTCTGCGGTAGTTAAAATTGTGAAAGATTAAAATGCGAAAAGTATCGGTATCACATAGAATTAGAAAAGCGATAAGAAAACGGAATCATCCTTTTCACCCGCAGCACGATAGCTACCGCTGGTGGGTATTGATGAATATTATGATCGGCACTTTTATGGCGGTTCTGGACTCTACTATTGTAAATGTGGGGCTGCCAAAAATAATGGCTTCGTTTGGCGTAGGCATAGATAAAATAGAATGGGTAATAACGGCTTACATGCTTGCGCTTGCTGTAATGCTTCCTACTTCCGGATGGATGGCAGACAGATTCGGCTATAAAAAAATGTATGCGTCGGGGATGCTTCTTTTTACTTTTGGCTCGTTCCTCTGCGGCATCTCAGGCGAAGAAAACATGCTTATCATTTCACGCGTAATTCAGGGGCTTGGCGCCGGAACGATTATGCCGATAGGCATGGCGATAGTAGTAAGAGAGTTTCCGCCCAATAAACGCGGGCTTGCTCTTGGCTTTTGGTCAATAGCGGCGGCGGCTTCAATTTCTTTTGGTCCGCTTATTGGCGGATATTTAGTTGATAACTTTAGCTGGCAATTAATATTTGACGTTAACATACCTGTAGGATTGGCCGGAATATTTGTTACGATGATTATACAACGAGAGTATATTAATAAAGCGGTCAGGAATTTTGATATTATTGGATTTATTTCTGTAAGCATATTTCTGCCTTTCCTGATATATGCATTAACCGAAGGAAATGCGGCTACAAATTCTACCGGATGGTCTGCCCCATACATTATTATTTGTTTTGCAATTTCAGCCGTAGCTCTTGCAGTGTTCATTACTACCGAGTTTATTGTAAAAGAACCGCTGATAGATTTACGGTTATTGGCAAATCATAATTTTGCGCTTAGCAATGTAATTATGTTCATATTCGGAATGGGAATGTTTGGCAGCACATTTCTGCTTCCTTTGTATCTTCAAAACTCGCTGGGCTACACTGCCATCCAATCCGGCTCAGTGTTTTTGCCTGTTGGAATTATTCAGGGTTTGGTTTCTCCTGTTGTCGGTATAATAGGAGACAGAACTAATCCTAAAGTTCCAATTATAATTGGCGTGCTGCTGCTTACGTTTAGTTTTTACATTAACAGTTCGCTCTCATTTCTGACGGAACACAGCTACATAATGTCGGCTTTGTATTTACGAGGCTTAGGGATGGGAATACTATTTACTCCGCTTAGCGCTATAGCTTTGCTTGAAATTCCGCGCGAAAAAATGGCGCAGGCATCAGGTTTATTTAATGTCGTCAGACAATTAGGCGGAAGCTTCGGCGTAGCGATTCTGGCCACTGTTTTAACTACCCGCGTTAATTATCATGCGGAAATGTACGGTTCGGCAGTAGCGGCAAAATCGCAGGTTTATACTAACGTAACAAATAATTTAGTTTATAATATCGAAAAAAATGCCGGCAGTTCGTTTTCCGACGCGTCTAAACAAAGCCAGCTTGTCATCCTGTCGCACGTAAATAAGGAAGCATATATAAGCGGCATAGACGATGATTTTCTTATTGCCGCTTTGATTACATTGCTTGGCGGCGCTCCGGTATTTTGGCTTCATGTAAAGAAAAAACATTCACCTTTAAAGAATTAGAAAAATATGATAAAGAATTTATTAATAAATATAGTTTTAGCTTTTTTAATATCGAACGCCGCTTTCGCTCAGTCAGCCGACTCTGCCAATGCTGCAAACAGCGGAACTCAGCTTTCCGTCCGCGATATTATACTTAAAGTAATAAGCGCTTATCCTTCGGTAAAAGAAGCCGAAGAAGCCCTTAACGCAGCCGACGCAAAAATTGGATTAGCTAACTCTGGTTACTACCCGATAGTAGATTTCAAGGCTGATTATGCAAACATTGGACCGGTTCCCTATTTTAGTCTTCCAGGTTTGGGTTCTATGAATCTCGCCCCGTCAAACAACTATGAAATTAATCTTGGCGTTCAGCAAAAGATTTATGATTTTGGCAAGACGGGTAAAAGCGTAGACTTTGAGATTGAGAATAAAAATCTTTCGCAACTTTCAGTTGAACAGATTAAACAAAAACTATCTCTTACTGCGGTAGCAAGTTATTATGCTCTAATCTATCTTCAGGAAGCGATATACATTAAAGAAGAACAGTTAAAAACTTTGCGCGAACATCTGGAATTTATAGAGAAGAAAAAAGAAACCGGATCGGCTACGCAATACGAAATTCTTTCTACGCAGGTAAAAATATCAGGCATTGAAAGCCAAAAGCTTGATATAGAGACGGCAAAAAAAGTGCAGCTCTCATATCTTAATTCTCTCCTTGGCGAATCGGAAACTGCGGTTCATTCTTTCAAAAAAGAATATACCGCGTCAAAACTCACGTTCTCGGAAGACTCGCTTATTACATACGCAGTGTCTCACCGCGACGAGATTAATATTGCCAGAGAAAAAGAAAAATTAGCCAAATTACAGTACGACGTAGTTAACTCTAAAAATAATCCGGTACTTAGTTTGTTTTTAAATGGCGGAGCTAAAAATGGATACGAACCCAAGATAGAAGATTTCAAAGCTGATTATTCTTTTGGTTTAATGGTTAAGGTTTCACTCTTTGATGCAAATGTAAACAAAAATGATTTGTTGATTGCAAATTCTTCCATCAGAACAAATTCTTTCCAGACAGAAATTGCTAAACGTAATATTACAAATGATGTAATAGAAAATGAAGCTAACCTTTCAACTGCATATAAGAAAGTAGAACAGTTTGCACTTCAATTGAAGCACGCAGAAAAAGCGCTGGAGCTTGCAAAAACAAGCTACAAAGCGGGAGTAATTACTAATCTTGATTTGCTTGACGCGGCAACTGCCGTTTCTGAAAGCCGCCTGTATCTCTTAAAAGCGCAGACAGATTACAATCTGAACATCTATAAATTAAAAGCGGCAATTGGCGAAAGGCTGTATTAAAAACAGATTATATAAAGACTTCAGTTTTTCATAATGCTGAAGTCTTTATACTAATAAGTTAAATCTTTCGTGTAACTTTACAAATCCATCTATGCGCTCTATGCACAAACTGAGCGGGTTCAGCAAACATAAGCACGCATCGGTCATATATAACTGCTATTCCATTTTCTTCGCAATAACTTATAGCCGCTTTAGATTCTGCTCCAAGCTGCATCCAGACTTTAGTTATGCCTGCTTCATTTACTTCGCGCACAACTTTTTCCGTTTCAGCAGGAGGCACAACAATTATTACTCCGCCGACTTTTTCGGGCAAATCCTTTAATGACGCATAGCATTTATATCCGCCAATTTCTGTAGCTGCTGGATGAACTGGATAAAGCGTATAACCTTTTAACGTCAACTCTTTTAAAAGCGTATTCCCAAACTTTTGGGCTTTGCGCGAAGCTCCAATTATTGCTAGTTTTTTTTCTGCCAGAAATTCAGTAATTAGTTTTTCATTTTTCATTTTTATGCCTTAGCTAATTTTACTACTACGCCTGCGCCTTCTGTTTTTATTACAATGATCTTACTCCCCTTTTCGATATATCCGCCGTCAGTTACAACGTCAACTTTTTTCCCGCCAATTTCGGCCATGCCTGCGGGGCGCAAATCGGTCAACGCTACGCCTGATAAATTAAGCAACTCGTCATATTTAGGATTTGATACAAAACCCTTTGACGATTCAGCTTCGGTTGCAAGCACTAAGTTGTTAAACCTATCGGATTTAGGAAGAAACTTAACGACCAAATAAAATAAAGCAACTACAAGAAGCAGAGAAACTGTTAGTTGTACAATTGGCCCTGCGATACTGCTAAAATCGAATATTGGTAAAGACGAAATCAATGAGAAGAATAAAGACGATATAACAAGTATGATTCCGGCAATTCCTGTAAACCCAAAACCAGGAATCACAAATATTTCCAATAGTAAAAGAATAATCCCAACAATAAATAGCACTATTTCTATTACCGAAGCAAGCTGCAAGATATACGAAGAACCAAAGAACAACGCCAGAGCCAAAACGCCCATGATGCCGGGGAAGCTCAAACCGGGAGCTTTAATCTCCATGAAAATTCCTATCAATCCAATAATGATTAGTATTGAAGAAACGATAGGATTATTTAAGAACTTCACTAAGTTTTCCGCCCAGTTAGATTTTTCCTCGATTATTTTTGCGCCTTCAAGATTAAATGCTTTAAGAGTTTCATTCAAACTACTGGCGGAAACATCTGCTATTTTATACTTCAGCGATTCGTCAGTAGTCAATGCAACAAGCCTTGAGCCGTCATTAACGCCAGGGATTACAACGCGTTCGTCAACCATTCCCTCGGCTATATCTGTTCTGCGTCCGTTCCTTTCGGCGGCGGAGCGCATTTCGCTCCGCATAAATGACTGGTATTTTTCAGACTGCTTCTGCCCGCTCTGGTCAACTACAGTAGAAGCTCCAATCGAGCCGCCAGGAGCCATTGCGATCTTGCGGCATGATAACGTAATGAGCGCTCCGGCTGATATTGCGCGTTTATCTACATACGCAATTGTAAGAACTTTGCTGTTAAGAATTGCGTCCTTAATTTGCGTCGCCGCGTCAACCCGTCCGCCAAAAGTATTTATCCTGAACACAACCGCGTCCGCCTGATTTTTTTCAGCGTCTGAAATTATTCTTGAAACATAAGGAGCAAGACCTATTCCAATTTCGCCATCGATTTGCGCAAGATAAACTTTTTTTGATTGCGCAAATTGAGCTGACTGCAGGATCAATAACATAAACGCCAAAATGTAATATGAGATATTTTTCATTGTACAATGCTTCCAAATTAATTTCATTTAAATATACTAAAAACATATAAGCAAAAAAAAACGGGCATAAAGCCCGTTTTTAAAACATACCCGATAGAAAATATTCTAATGACCAACAGATTTCAGAATAAGATGTCCAAGTTTATCTCTTTTGGTTTTAAGATATTTTTCGTTGTTAGGATTCGGAGGAATTTCTATAGGAACCCTTTCAGTTACTTTTAGACCATAACCTTCCAGTCCTACTATTTTTTTAGGATTATTAGTAAGCAGCCTCATACTCCCTACTCCAAGATCGGCTAAAATCTGGGCTCCTATGCCGTAGTCTCTAAGATCGGCCTTAAAGCCAAGAGCCTCGTTAGCTTCTACAGTATCCTTGCCTTCGTCTTGCAGCTTGTATGCCAGGATTTTGTTAGCCAGACCTATGCCTCTGCCTTCCTGACGCATATAAAGAACAACGCCTTCTCCTTCCTTTTCAATAGCGTCAAGAGCGGCGTTCAACTGCGCATTGCAATCGCATCTGAGCGAATGAAACGCGTCGCCTGTAAGACATTCGGAATGAACCCTTACTAAAGTCGGCCTATCAGGATTAATTTCTCCCTTAACAATTGCTACGTGATCTTTATTATCCAAACGGTTTTTGTAAAGATATAACCTGAAATTACCGCGTTCGGTAGGGAAATTAATATCAGTAACGCGTTCAATCAGTTTTTCTTTTCTGATTCTATATTGAATCAGAGATTTAACCGTCATAATTTTAAGCTTATGCTTTTCGGCCATTTTAACCAAATCGTCATACCTTGCCATTTCTCCATTATCTTTCAGAATTTCGCAAAGAACGCCGACTGGTTTTAAACCTCCTAGCTTACATAAGTCTACTACAGCTTCAGTATGCCCTGCGCGCCGTAAAACTCCTTCGTCAAAAGCGCGAAGCGGAAAAATATGTCCAGGACGCCCAAACGAAGAGGGCTTTGAATTTTCATCCGCAAGAGTCTCTATAGTCTTAGATCTATCCGCCGCAGAAATGCCTGTAGTAGCGCCTTCAACAGCGTCTATAGAAATTGTGAACTGAGTGCCGTGCAAAGCAGAGTTTTCGTCGACCATCATTGAAAGGCCGAGTTTTTCAAGACGGTCTCCAGTCATTGGCGCGCAAACTAAACCGCGCCCATAGTTAATCATAAAATTTATTTTATCCGGCGTAATAAATTCAGCGGCGCAGACAAAATCTCCTTCATTTTCCCTATCCTCATCGTCAACAACTATTACTATTTTTCCAGCCTTAATATCGCTAATCGCTTCTTCAACAGAACTAAACATAATTTATGCCTTAATTTGATCGTTTTCTTTAGATGACGTTACTACGTTAATTGCCGATTTGTCAAATTTAATTTTAACGCCGTCAGCAATCTGAACTAAAATTGTTTTTTCTTCTATGCCGGCAATTGTTCCATACATTCCGCCAGTAGTAATTACCTTATCGCCTTTCTGAAGATTAGAAATTAATTTTTCTCTTTCTTTAGCTCTTTTTTGTTGAGGGCGGATAATCATGAAATAGAAAATTGCAAAGATTGCGCCGAACATAATTAAAGTGCTAACCATATTGCCGCTGCCGCCTGCGTTTTGCTGCGGAGCCATAGCTATTAAATGTAACATAGGATTCTCCTAATTTATTTTTTGATAATTTGTGATTTTACTTAATATTGAGTCTTTCCAATCTTTAAATGTCCCCCCAATTATTTGCTTCCTTGCTTCCTTCACAAGATCGAGATAAAAGTGCAGGTTGTGTATGCTGCCCAATTCTAACGCAAGAATTTCTTTTGCTATGTATAAATGCCTTAAATATGCGCGCGAAAAATTCTTACAAGTATAACATGAACAATTTGGATCAATGACGGAAAAATCATCTTTGTGCTTTGCGTTGCGCATAGATAAAATTCCTTCCGAAGTAAACAAATACGCGTTACGCGCATTACGCGTCGGCATAACGCAATCGAACATATCAACGCCGCGTTCTATCGCTTCAAGAATATTTTCAGGCCTTCCCACGCCCATAAGATATCTTGGCTTATTTTCCGGCATAAAGTCGGTCGTAAAATTTATTAAATCATACATCATCTCGGCAGGTTCGCCTACGGCTAATCCGCCAATTGCATAACCGTCAAAATCTAAGCTCACTAAATCTTTAGCCGACGATTCTCGCAGATCTTTATAAACGCTTCCTTGAATAATTCCAAACAGAAACTGTTTATGCCCATACAGCGGAACTGAATTATCGAAGGATTCTTTATTCAATACAGCCCAGCGGGAAGTCAGCTCTTTTGATTTTCTGGCATAAGCATATTCGCATGGATAAGGAGTGCATTCGTCAAGAACCATCATTATATCGCTGCCAATGCTTCTTTCAATTCCAATTACCTTTTCAGGAGTAAAAAAATGTTTTGAACCGTCTAAATGCGATCTAAACTCAACTCCGTCATGTTTTAACTTTCTTAATTCTGCAAGGCTGAAAATCTGAAATCCGCCGCTATCAGTTAAAATAGGTTTTTCCCAGTTAATGAACTTATGAAGACCTCCGGCTTTTTCGAGAATTTCAGTGCCGGGCCTTAAATAAAGGTGATAAGTATTAGAAAGTATTATCTGAGCCTTAATATCGCTGCGCAGATACTCCTGATCGACGGCCTTAACCGTTCCTTGAGTCCCTACGGGCATAAATATAGGCGTTTCAACCGTCCCATGATCGGTAACAAAACTACCGGCTCTGGCCTTTGAAGATTTATCGGCGGCGTCTAAGCAAAAATTCAGTTCAATATCCTCTTTGTTAAAATGGCGTTTTTTTACGATATAAAAATACGGGAAATATTCTTAAGAGCCAAAACAAATGGAAGCTAATGTTTATTTGGTTTAAGGCGCATATTTTAGATTGCTTTATAGCTGCCTGCTACTATCATTTTTACAAGATCAATTTTTACATTGTTTGACCTTATGATCTGGAAAGCGAAAGGACCTATTTTCACAATTTCGCCTTTTGCTGGAATTTTACCGGAATGAGTTATTATCAGCCCGCCAATTGTTTCATAATCGCCGTAAGGAATATCAAGATCAAAGGTTTCGTTAATATAGTCAATTTCTACTTTACCGCTAAGCACGTAGCTGTTTTCAGAAACTTTTTTGCAAATATTTTCTTCAACGTCGTATTCGTCTTTAATCTCGCCGAAAAGCTCTTCTATAATATCTTCCATCGTAACAATACCCGCCGTGCCTCCAAACTCATCCACTACGACGGCAATTGAGATGTGCTTATTCAAAAACAGATTAAGCATTTCAATACTTTTTTTACTTTCGGGAACAAAAATAACTTCGCGAAGGATGCTTTTAAGATCAGGCGGAGACTTAAATAAATCGTAGGCTATTATTACCCCTTTTATGTTATCTACATTCTCGTCATAGACTATCAGCTTTGAATAACCAGATTCTACAAATGCTTTATGTACTTCTTCCATCGAGTTTGAAATATCAACGCCGACAATTTCAGTGCGCGGACGCATGGCTTCATATACGCCCTGATCGCCCAATTCATATACCTTGTCTATTATTTCTTTTTCAATCGCGCTATTGCTTTCTTTCGTTTCGTTAGTAATTATTGTCTTTCCGTTCGAATGAAAGAAATGACTAAACTCCGGACTTTCCTTTATTGTCTTTTTTATGTCTTTAGGAAGAATAAAAAATGGGGTTTTGAAAAAGAAGTAAACGCAAAGCTTCCCGCCAAAATCAGCTATCTCCATGTTTACATTTTCCGCTTCATAAAAATTCCGGATGATTGTTTTTGTAAGTATTTCAACAAAAAGAAAAGTTAATATAAAAGTAAAAGCCAACGAAAGGACTATTGATAAACGCAGACTGATATTAAACAGATAGGCTAAATCAGCTACAAATAATATTTCAAACGAATATGAGACTACGTCTAAAAAGGAATTAAAAAATCTCTCCTTTTTGTTTCCCGCTGTTTCTTTAGCGTTTATAGAATACACTTTGCCAATCAAATGCATTACGCTTTTTGTAAAAAGCGACAAGAAGTATATTATTATTAAAAATATTATTAATAAAACCGGCATAAGCTTAGCGTATAAAGTAAATTATTAAAACGACAGAAATCAGATATAACAAGATATTAACAATCATTTGCACGTCGCTTACTAAAATATCAGAAGCGTTTTCTTCGTTCCCTTTATGAACTAAGAACATATATCTAAAAATTCCAAAAGCCACAAAAGGCGTAGTATAAATAAGATTTTCCGTCCCAAAAACTTTCACAGTCCTATCAGAAACCGTGTAAAGCGCATAGCAGATAATAACGCCAGCGGCATTAATTGCGGCTATCTGATCAATAAAACTAACAGTATAAAACTCAAGCACTTTTCTGGTGGAAGCATGACTATCGTTTTTTGTAAGTTCAATTTCAGAACGACGCTTCATTACTCCAAGGAATAAGGAAATAAACATAGTAGTTAATATAAGCCAGCTTGAAATATAAACGTTTATTATCAGCGCGCCGGCAATAACGCGCATCATAAATCCGGCGGCAATACTAAACACGTCAAGCAAAGCCATATTTTTAAATTTTCTAGAGTAAAAATGGTTTGATATTAAATACAACGCCACTGTTATAATAAACCCGCGCGAAGTAAAAGGAAGCAATGCAATAACTACAATGATTGTTGCAATAGCCAATTTGTAGGCGAGGCTTTTGGAAATTGCGCCCGAAGCTATCGGTCTGTTTTTTTTGATTGGGTGAAGTCTATCCGATTCAACGTCTGCGATATCGTTAAGCGTGTATACTACGCTTGAAACAAGCGAAAATATAAAAAAGCCAAGAAGTACTTTTAATGAGTAATCCGGCTCAAACAGATGTTTAGAAAACATGAGAGGAACAAAAACAAACAGGTTCTTTATCCATTGCGATACTCTAAACAAAGAGAATATTTTTTTTACCATCAGAATACGCCTGCCTCCGCAGTGTGAGTTTTAGCTATTTTTATGAATAAATACTGTGTAAATAAAGCGTCATCCTAAGCTAAGTCGAAGGACGACGCCACGCTTCGACTTAGCTCAGCGTGACTATCATTTTCCATTTCAATTTTATTGGACAAATAAACAAATTCATTTGAACAAAACCAATCAGGTTCTTCCAAATCTTCTGTCAAATTCCTCAAGCGAAATTTTTATTACAATCGGTCTTCCATGAGGGCAAACATAAGGCATCGACGTAGCGAATAACTGATCAATCAATGAACGCATTTCAACGTCAGAAAGCCTGTCGCCTGTTTTAATAGCTGTTTTGCAGGAATAAGATTTTGCAATGTTGTCCCGTTCTTCAAGTCCTTTTTCCCGCTGGTTAATCTGATATTCTTCAATTATTTCTAATAATATTTTCTCTTCGGAGCCCTGTTTAATATCCTGCGGCACGCCTTCAATTACTACGGCGCTTTTATTCTGGAACCTGATTCCAAACCCTAACTGTAAAAGCAGCGGGTAAATTTCCTTTAACACAGAAAGACTCCCGGCGTCAAGCTGAACCGTTTTAGGAAAAAGCAGCTGCTGCGAAAAAGGCATATTAGCGTCCATCAGGTTGATGGCTTTTTCGTATAATATCCTTTCGTGAGCGACATGCTGATCTATTATCATCAGCCCGGTTTTAATCTGCGATAGAATATATTTATTATGCAGTTGTATAATAAACGAAGTGTTTTCTTCCTTGTTCGATAGCGTATTCTGCCAGCTTGGCTTAGCCAGCTGCTGAGGCTCCGCGACTGGACGGGTTTCTTCAAACGGAGGAAACGCGCTTTCTGTTTTACTCATGGACGTAATTTCTTTATTTAATGAACCAAATAGCAGATCGACTTCTCTATCCGAAAAATTTGTTTTTGCATACGATTGTTTTTCAAAGACTGGTCTGTCTGAAAAATCATTTCGTTGGACCCTAACAAAATTATTTACCTGTAGCTTTTCCTGTTCGTCTAAACGGGGAGGCGCAAAAGCCATCGAAGGAATCAAATCGTAACCGCCTAGACTTTTCCTGATAACAGCCAGCACAAAGCTGTAAATATCTTTTTCGTCCTCAAACCGAACTTCAAGCTTTGATGGATGAACGTTAATATCAACTTTACGCGGATCAAGCTCTACAAATAAAATAAAGAAAGGGTAGTCTCCTTTTTCAAGTATATTTTCGTAAGCGGAAAAAACCGCATGGCTTATCTGTCTGCTTATAACATATCTATTGTTAAGAAAAAGGTACTGATCTCCTTTGCTCTTTTTTAACATAGAAGGCTTGCCAATAAAACCGGATATATTCATAAACTCAGTCATTTCGCTGACAGGTATAAGCGCGTCTATCATATTATCGGAAAAGACCTGCTGTATTCTTGCGCTTAAATCGGATTCTGGATAATTGCAGACTAAATCGTCGTCGTTCCAAAGTTTAAAAGAAAGCTCCGGATGGCTTAATGCAATTTTATTAAAAGTATCTATGATATGTTTAAATTCAGTCGCGTCCGTTTTAAGAAAATTCCGCCTTGCAGGAATATTATAAAAAAGATTTTTTACAGTAGTAGTAGTTCCTTTAGGAAAGGAGCCTTTTTCAGTCTGAATATTATTTTCTCCCTCGATACGTATAAGAGTGCCGAGTTCCTGGTCGCGCGTTTCAGTTTTAATTTCAAACTGACTGACTGAAGAAATTGAGCTCAAAGCTTCACCGCGAAAACCCAAAGTTCTTATATCCTCAAGATCCTGATAAGTTGATATTTTGCTTGTGGCGTGCTTTTGTATGCAAAGTATAGCGTCCTCTTCGCTCATTCCCAATCCGTCGTCGCAAACCTGAATTAAAACTTTACCGGCTTTTTTTATAATCAGCTCAATATTTTTAGATTCTGCGTCAATCGAGTTTTCTAAAAGCTCTTTTACCACCGATTCGGGTCTCTGAACAACTTCGCCAGCAGCAATTTTATTAGCTAAATTTTCAGGTAATATTTGAATTTTTGACATTTTTATTTCTTATTTGAACCAAATTAATGCATTAGAAAATTATAAGTTGCGCCGCGCTTAAAGCGGCTTCGGCGTCATCCTTCGGCTTCGCTCTGGATGACTGAACATAGTTACGTTTTATTTGCTTGGGCGTCATGGTCGAACCATAACGCCTTCTCGAATATTTTTTGAATAAACTCAAGCGATTATTTATATTCAATTACATCTTACATAATGAATAACAACAAAAGCGCCCATATCAGTTTCCGAAAGTATTTCCCATTTTTGTTTATCAATTTCCGGAAAAGAAGTATTCCCTTCCGCTGTAAGCTTCATATGAGAAATAATCATCTCGTCAGCCTGATTGATAGTTTGTTTATAAACTTCTCCGCCGCCGATAATAAAGGCTTTTTCGTATTTTTTTTCTTCGCATAGCTCAAACGCCTGCGTAAAATCATTAAAAATAATAACTTCAGGAAAATCGGTTGAATAATTACTGTTCCGCGTAATAATAATGTTTAGGCGTCCATTAAGAGGCTTCTTCATCGATTCAAAAGTTTTCCGTCCCATTATAACAGGGAACCCCATAGTGGTTCTCTTAAAATGCTGGAAATCTTCTTTTGAATGCCAGAGCATTTCGCCTGAATCGCCTATTATTCCATTTTGAGAAACTGCGGCAATAATTATTTTTTTCAAACAGCCACCTCAAATTTAATCTTCGGATGCGATTGATATCCGGTTAATTCAAAGTCTTCAAAAGTAAGTTCGTCAATCGGTTTATTAGCAATAGTTAACTTTGAAAGCGGAAGCGGTTCTCTTTTAAGCTGCTCTTTTAATCCAGCAAGATGATCGTATTTTTCATTTGCAGTCCCTTTATCTCCAATATAAATATGCGCGTCAATAATTGTATGAGAAAATATTCCCGGCTCAAGTCCAACCTGCTGAGCAATTATTTGAGTTAAAATTGCATAAGCGGCTAAGTTAAACGGAATGCCAAGAGCAATATCGCCAGATCTTTGACATAAATGGCAATTCAGTTTATTATTAAGCACATTAAACGCATATGTATAATGGCACGGAGGCAGTTTGCTGTGAATAGCGTTGCCCGGCTCCCATGCAGTTACAATTAACCTTCTGCTATTCGGATTGCGTTTTATTTCGTCTATTATGTATTGAATCTGATCAATTTCCGTAACCTGCCAATTACCTTCTTTATCCTTTTGCGCGCTTGGGAAATGCCGCCAGTAATAGCCGTATGCGGTTTCAAGGTTGCCGTCTTCATCAGCCCAGGCGTCCCATATTTTAGTATGTTTTCTGAGGTTTCTTATATGATTATCGCCAGAAAGATACCAAAGCACTTCATACAAAAGCGACTTCCATTCCATTTTTTTTGTAGTTAAAAGAGGGAATCCTAACGATAAGTCAGTTTTGTAATTTGCTGAAAAATAAGAAAGCGTATCAATTCCAGTACGGTTTTGTTTTCTTACGCCTTCGTCAATAACTAATTTTACAAGATCCAAGTATTGTTTCATCCGCGTTCCGAATATCCAAAATTATTTAAATTATTAATACCTTAATTTACGAAAATAATCGCTCGTTATAAATTGAGTTATTAATATACTGTAAATTTCAAAAATTAATATCAAGCCGCTAACCGGTAAAGGATGTCTGCTAAAGCTAATTTATTTAATCCGAAGGAATTAGTTCTTTTAATTCATTTAGAACCTTTTCCGAATTTATTCCGCCGTCTCCTTCAAAAAAACATTTTTTAGGATCGCCGGGGCATTTTTTAAGGCAGTATTCTTTATCTGGAATAACATACTTTACTTTGTTCCCCATTGGTCCCCAAAGTATTGGCGAACAGGCCGTCATAGGACAAAATAGTGACAACGTGGCAACTTTTAACGCGCCGGATAAATGCATTGGACCTGTGCTTGCAGAAATCAATACGTCAAGCGCCGAAAAATTAATAATGGACTCGCGCAATGTTTTACCAATATTGGGATAAACTACCCCCTCTATGTTTAGTAATTCCTCTCTTGGGTTGTTATCGGTCACAAATAACTGTATATCTGGTTTAGCAGCAAGCTGTTTAACTAATTTTACATATTCAGCCGTTTTCATATTGGGAGCAGAACTTCCGCTTGAGGCGTGTACGCCAATAAGCGACTTGCCCAAATATTTACCCCTGATCGATTCCGATATTTTCTTTTCATCGGAACTTAAGTGTATTTCAGAAGCGTTTGATTCAACGTTCATCCCAAGTTTTCTGATTGTATCAAGACAATACTCGGCTTCGCTTTTCAACGGCTTATATTTCCGTCTAAAAACGCTTTTTGAGTTTGTAATAAACTGATAAAACTTAAAGCCGTTTACTGTTCTGGTTTTTATTCCAGCATAAAAAAGGAGCCAGTTAATCCTTTTATCCGGCAAAAGAGTAATTGCGTCCGAGAAATTAAATTTTCGTATAGCCAATACTGTTTTAAGAAAACTCTCTTGTGGATTATAAACAACTATTTCGTCAATATTCGGATTCTCTAAAAAAATATCTTTTGTATATTCTTTAACCAAAACCGCCACAAAGGCTTTGGGATTATTCCTTTTAATTTCTCTTGGAATTGCAGTTGATAAAACCACATCGCCTATTCTGTCTGTTCTTGCTATTAATATTCTTAAATTATCATTCATATATTTATCGCTTTCAGCTGTAATGTTATATTCTTATTTTAAATAAAATAAAACTGTTAAATTCTAATATATAACTTTTTAGAGAAAAATTGAATTTTAATTATGTAGAGCATTATAAAACGGACGCCGAAAAGTTCGACTATTTTGAAGAAAGAAAAGGCGCAACCGAGCATGACGAAAGACGAGTGCATGAATATATTGAATCGCAAATGGATCAAAACGCCAATTCAATTTTAGACGTCGGATGCGGTTCTGCATGGGTTGCAAAACGATACCTAAAACAGGACAAAAAAGTATTTTCCTTTGATATTTCTTCAATAAACGTAAAAAAAGCGAAGAAGCTGTATCCGGATAAAAACCACAATGGCATTACTGGCGATTCTTTTTTTCTTCCGCTTAAAACAGGATCAATTGATTGCGTTATAGCCTCCGAAATTATCGAACATGTAATTTCTCCAAAAGACTTCGCTAATGAACTATTCAGAGTAGTTAAACCGGGCGGATGTCTGATAATTACTACTCCATATAAGGAAATTCTAAGATATTCTCTCTGCATCCACTGCAACCAGAAAACGCCGATAAACGCGCATATACATTCGTTCGACGAAGAAACATTAATAAAACTTATTGATAATATTGCGGTAAAAGCAACATCTTGGAAAATTTTCGGGAATAAAGTTTTAATTTTCCTAAGGACGTATTCGCTGCTAAAATATTTCCCATTTCAACTTTGGAAAGCGGTAGATTTTTTTGCGAACAAATTAATCAACAAACCGGCGCACATATTAATTAAGTACGTTAAATAATCTTTCTATTTCTTTATCCCAGTTTAGTTCTTTTGCGGCGTTTAGACAGTTAGTTTTATAACCCGTTAAAACTTTTTCATCGGCAAAAACGCTTTTTATTTTTTCCGATAGTTCGTCAGGTTTTTCCAAATCGACGCAAATCCCAGCGTTATAATCGTTCACAATTTTTTCCATTTGAGGCAGTTTGCTAACCGCAACAGGCAGGCCTGTCATAATGTATTCAAAAAGCTTGTTAGGCAGCGCGTAATAATAGCTCAGACTTATATTTTCAATCAGCGCAAGCCCCATATCGGCTCCAGCGGAATAATTGAGCAATTCCTCCTGAGGGATTTTTCCAGCAAAAATTACATTTTCAGCAATACCCATTTCATGAGATAATTTCTCATAATAATCTTTATAAGCGCCGTAGCCTATAACAAGCAGCGTAAATCCTTCATTTGATTTTAGAAAATCAAAAATTACTTTTAATCCTCTGCCGTGTAAAACGACTCCCTGATACAGCAATATTTTCTTATTTTCTTCGATAGAGTATTTTTCACGGAGATCGACTTTATTAAATTTTTCTTTGTAAAATGGAAGGTTTCTGAGGACAATAATATTATTGATATTATATTGCTTTTTCAAAAACTCCCCGTCCATTTCTCCAGTCACAATTACATAATCAGTTTTAGCGATAAAACGTTTTTCTATCCATGCCAATATTTTCTGAATCCGTTTTTTATCTTTTAAGCCAGCAAGAAAGCCAAACAATTCGCGCGAGTCATAAAACACCTTTGCGCCTTTCATTTTTGCTGCAATACAAACAAACGGAAGCGTATAGATATCCTCTGCAAAGAACGCGCCCGCTTTGCTGCTAAGCAAATTAAGAAAAAGTATAATTGAAAATTTAACGTAAAAAAAGAGGGAAGATTTTTTTTTATCTAATCTGAAAACTTTTAAGTTTTTATTATCCGGTTTGTCAGCTCCGTTTTCCCAATCAAAAGAAATTACTTCAGTAAAGTAGTTGTGCGAGCTTAGCGATTTATAAAGGTTTAACGCGCGAGTGTCGTATAAAATATTTCCAAGAAAAGCGATGCAAACATGTTGTTTATTCATTAAGGTTAATTAAAGCTTAATGTGAAACGTGTTCCGCATAATAGTTTTCGCGTCGAATTTTTCCTTAAAATCAATAAGACTCATACTTGGAGTCATTGGGTTATCGGCTTTTGTATCCTGCGAAACGCCAATGTCAACATACTGATAGCCTTTTTCCGTAGACCATTTAACAACCTCATACATAACGCGCTGGATAGGCTTGAGGTAATCATAATCATAGCGAAGCATATTATAGAAACAAAGCGAAACATTTTTATTGGTCAAAAACATTGACGAACCTGCAATTGGGATATCTTTATAATACACCATAAATAAAGCAAGATTCTCCGGAAGCAGCTCTTGCAATTTGTACAAATCTTCTAAAGAATGCGTAGGTTTTATATCGTGTCTTTTTTTATTTTCAATAAGGATCGGATAAAATTCGTCATACCGCCCGTTTATTTCTACGCGCAAGTCGCTATCGTTCAGATATTTTCGTATGTTTCTGCGGATTGTAGGCTGAAAGCGGGAGATTATATCGCGCGAAGGATCAAGCTTAATTGCGCTTGAAATATAGTGAAGATCAAAATGGAACCCCTGCCACAGCATTGCAAAATCAAGGTTCTGGTTCTGGTATGTTTCATAAATCATTGGAGCCGAAGTAAGAATAAATTCTTTTATTCCGTTTTTCTTTCCATATTCTAAAAGGGCGGAAACAATTTCCATCACAGTTTCAAATCTGTAATCTCCCAAAACAATAGAACCATAACTTGCGCCAACCGGAGACTCAAAGACTCCGTCTTTTAACGAACCTGGAAGCAGAGCAATAATTTCGTCTTTCTCTAAAAATATAAGGTGGTTAAACTGGAACTTATTTGGCTGGTGATAGTCAAAAAACTTTTGCAAATGGAACATTGTCCCGTTATTAGAGCCCAAAACGAACTCGTCCCATTTTTCTTTCCAACTTTCAGAATAAGGTATTACTTCCATGATAAATGATTGTTTTTAACTCAAAATATTTTAGAATCTGAACCCAAGCGTAATCGAATGCCCTGTGCCAAGATCATATGAATAAGGCGCAAAAGCATAATCAAAATTTAAACCGCCCCAGACTAAGCCAATACCGCCGGTAAATGATTTAGCAGTATATCCGCTCTGGTAACCCGCTCTTAAAGCTATAGTCTTATCATAAACTAATTCTCCTCCAACGTTAATATGAACGTCGTCGGTCGGCAAATATTTTTGGAACTCAGTTCCGGCATTAATTAAAAATTTTGAATCGGAAAGCGGGTAAGAATAAGCCGCGCCAATTCTAAAATCGGAAGGAAGCTTCGTTCCATCATTCCTAAGATTTGTCATAGACCCAAGATTTTTAATAACAGCCGACGCGGTCAATCCGTCAATGGCAGTTTTATATTTAAACGCAAAATCAAACGCATAACCCTGCGATTCGTCTATGTAAATATCCTCATACAGATATTTAACTGAAAATCCGAAATCTAAATTATTAACTAAATGGAAACCGGAAGAAATATTTCCGCAAAAATAATCTGCGTTAAATTTAGAAATAGGGTCGCCCGGTTTTGTTCTAACTTCAATATCGCCAATTGTAGCTACGTTTATGCCTGCAGCCAAAGGAATTCCCCAAAGAGAAAACTTTGCGCCAAAGACTTCAGTCCTTACGTCCTGAATCCATTCATTATGCATAAACATTATTTCAGATGAACTGTTTGAAGCTAAAACGGCTGGATTATAAAACGTAGCCGAAGCGTCGTTTGATATAACCGAGCCGATATCGCCCATAGCCACATTGCGAGATCCAAATCCTAATTTAAGAAAAGCCAAACCGCTGTTCCCCGCAGACTGCGGAAGGACAAAACAACTTGTTAATAATAAGAGACAAAAAACTTTCTTTATCATATCAACTTTATTCTAATTTAAAAATTAACGCTTAAACCGGCTATGTGCCTGCTTGACGCCGAATAGTGTTCAACTTCAAACGCATAATCAAAACTTACCAGCATCCCTGAGAAACTTTTTGCATATGAAAATCCGCATGCAGGAAGAGCTTTTCTATCAGAATTAGCTAGATCAATCTGATCTATGCCGCCGCGTATGAACATATTTTCAAAAATATTATACTCTGCGCCAATTCGGAATACTTTGGAATCCATATTGCTAATTTCAAGTTCTGCGCTTGTTAACAATTTAATTTCTCTGAAATTATAACTTGCGCCTATTTTTTTCATTACAGGAAAAGCGTTATCTGTCGTCGTGCCATCCTGCCCGTAAATAGGAGAAGTATCCCATTTATACTTTGAATTAAGATCAGAGATAGAAAGCGAAAAATATAAGTTGTCGTTATATTTATAAATTACGCCTAAATCAAGACCGACAGCCGAAGCGGTAATATCCTGATATAATTTGTAATAATAAATTTTTACGGCAAGTCCCATAGACAATCTGCTGGAAAACTTGTTTGACAATCCCAGAAAGAATTGATATTCGTTTGTGCTCAAATCGCCAGTTTTGGTCCCTTCATAGTCTCTACCGTCAATATTGCTTACGCCGGATTGAATGACGCCTACGCTGACTCCGGATACGCCTTTCGGCTTTCTTTCTACAGAAGTGTCTTTTGAAGAATAGAAATCAAAATGTCTTGTAAAACTTAAAAAATTCAAATGTCTGTCTAATGATAAAAACGAATAAGCAGACTGCATTGAATTATCTTCCTGATAAACGGCAAGAGCCGGATTATAATAAGAAACCACGTTTCCTTCAGTAACGGCGGACATTGCGTTGCCCATGCCTATGCCTCGCGCGCCAAATCCAAACCGACTAAACGCGCCGGGCGCGCTGTTAATGCTGCTAAATTTCGGCTGAGCGAAAACTATGGCAGCAAATGATAAGAATAAAAGGATAAAAAACTTTTTCAAAATTCCCTCTTACTGTAAAACTAAAATTTTTCCAAATACAGGATCGTCCGATCCAACGTCTACTCTATAGAAATAAACGCCATTTGGAACTATGTTGCCTTTTTCGTCTTTGCCGTCCCAATAATCAATAACGCCGCCGTCTTCCTGCGATATCTGATGAATCTGGCTGCCTCTTGCCGCATTCTGAATGACAGTTTTAACAAGGTTCATTCCAAAATCAAGAATTCTAATAGTAACGTTTTGAGTTTTATTGTTTGTGCTGTATTTAATTTTTACCCGGTCGCTTCTCGGCGAAAACGGATTAGGATAAGCATAAGTGGCTGTTTTTGAGGTTAATTGCTGTGAAGCAAAAAATATTTTCCACTCGCCCGACCAGATTGAATTTTCTGTAATTTTTGCCAACCCTTCATTATTGCCAAGCCAAACGTCTTTTCCGGAAGAAGCGGCAGCATAAAATATTGTTGAAGCAATTGACGTTTTTGTAGTATTATCAATAATTGAGTTTGGCCCTATCCAGCTTGCTCCTAAATTTTGAGTGCGGAAAGCTGAATTATTAGTAACGGCAATTACCTGATAATCTTTAAATCCAAAATTATGAGCCTGCTCTCCGTCTAAAGTAACGGTCCATGTATCGCCAAGATCTGTCGAATAGCTTACACCATAAGATTCGTCGCTGTTAGCGCTCCAAGTAGCCGCCCAAAGAGAATTATTAACTTTATTAAAAGCCATAGCTACAATAAAGTTGCCGCTTATTGGATGAGTCTGGTTAGTGTGAGTAAATTTCTGCCAGCTTATTCCACCGTCAGTTGATTTGTTTATTCCACCTGCGGTTCCTGCAAAAATAATTGAATCGTTCACAGCTATTACAGAAAAGCCTCTATGGTTAAGATAATTTTCTGTACCAAAAGTGCCAAAAACTGGTTGCAAAGAATAGCTTATAGTATCCGTGGGCGATATATGGTTAATATTGTCAGACGGAAGTAAAACACGCTGCCATGACGCGCCATTATCTGTGCTCTTTCTTATACCGCCGGAATATGTAGCCACCCAAATTGCGCTTGACGTAAAAGCTATATCATAAATAATATTTTGCTCGTTTACAGTTACAGGCAAAGCCCTAACTTTTTTCGCTCGTACGCCGTCGTTAATTCCATATACTAAAGCGGAGTCTCCGCTAGCGTCGACTGGCTGCGGAAGAGTTTTCCATGTTGAACCGTTATCTGAAGAATATCTTAAACCGCTTCCGACAGGAATAACTTCGCCGCTGCTTGTAATGCTATGGCATGTAGCGACCCAAATAGTTCCGTTATGATAACCAAGGGCAGAAACGCCTTCCGATCCAAAAACGTCGGTCATGTAGTAATTAGCCCAGTTAGAGCCATAATCAGTTGAACGGCTAAGTCCTTTGTTGTTTGACACCCAAATAGTATCGCCAATTATAAGAATATCGCTTACGCCATTTCCACCGGGAGTTAAAGACGTTGCTGCGGATATTTTTGAAAGCCCTTTGGGCAAAGTATTTATTTTAAATTTTTCCGGCAAAATTTGCGCAAAAGAAAAATTGGCAAACGATGCTATGAAAAATGAGAGAACAAAAATTCTTTTTATCATTTTAAATATAAAGTGTGTGTGATTATATTGCTTTTCAAGCCATATCTATCCATAGCTACAAACTGATATTTATAACTTCCTAATTGTGCGTTTTCAGTAAAAGTCATTAAATAGGAATATCTTCCATCGCCCGCAGTCGCATCTCCGTAATCGCTAAGATCTCCGCTGTCATTCATAGCGATTAACGTATCGCCGCCATGATTTATAACAGTGCCGTCTGGTCTGTATATTGTAAAATATACATTTGCTACATCCGACGCGCCATTTGGATCGGTCGCTTTAACTGAGAATGAAAATGGATCATATTTACCATTAGGTAAAATGTAAATAACTGTATCAGCCATTACAAGATCTGAAAGAACAGGAGCCTTATTTGACTGAAGATTATTATATAAGAATTTTTGCGTAGCTACCATTTTAGTATTCTGATCTTTATCAACCACAAAATACTTTAGCTGGTAATCGCCATTGGCGTCATATTGGCTCATTAGGAATTTGTTAGAAAAGATTTTATCTCCGGCCGCAGCGTCGCCATTTGCGGCTTTTCCGTTGTCATATAACTCCCCTTCCTCTATCAAAACATTATCCGGAGAATATAGAGAATATGAAACAGAAACCACGTTTTCAACTGAACTAAACTCAACGCTTGCCGTTACGCTTGAATCCTTAGCGGAAAACAAAACGGTTCCTAAAGACGCTAAAGATTTAACCTGATAGCTGTTTGTTGAATCATCAACAACATTATCGTATTTTTTATCGCAACCCCAAATGCCTAATAATAAGAAGGCAAATAAAAATATTTTTTTCATTGTAAAATAATAGATGTTGATAGTTTTTTTCTCAAGGTAAAAATTTGTATACTCATCAAATAATGAACGGATTAGGAGAAAATGAAATAATCAGAATAAAAAGACTAATATATCCTAATATTTTCCGTTTAACGTCAAGTTCGGTATCATCATATACCGGAGGATGTTTAAGCTTTATAATAAAAAATAACACTAACGCCCAAAAAATCCATCCAGCCCAGCCAATTGCAAAGTTAAGATTAAACAAATACTCAAACAAGCCAATTAAACCGAGTAAAAATACAATAATAATTGATATTACGGAAATTCTAAAATGTTTTTTACCGCCAAATAACGAATAAGATATATGCCCCCCGTCTAACTGACCAATAGGCAGCATATTCATAGAAGTAATAAATAAACCAAACCACCCGACGCATAAGTAAGGATAATGATATATTTCCGTCATAGGCGGAATAAAATCTTTAGGGCTTGTTAATGCCATTCGCAAAAAGGAAAATAAAAGCGTATCGCCAAACTTCAATTCTATCCCCCCTTTGCCATAGTCTGGAGAGAAAAAATCGGGATGAATAGCCAACAGATATTCTTTGCCTGGCAGATGAGTAAACCCGTATACCAAAACAATAAGACATGCTACAAAACCGGCTAACGGCCCCGCTACGCCAATATCGAACATAGCCTTTTTTGTGTGAACTGGAGATTGCGTTTTTATTACAGCTCCAAATGTCCCAAAATTTAAGAATCCAGAAATAGAAGGGCAGGGCAAAAAATAAGGAAGCGTGGCTTTTACTTTATGAAACCTTGCCGCAAAATAATGCCCAAACTCGTGCGAGCCAATTATGAACATAATCGATATAGAGTATGGAAGCCCTTTGGCAAGAAACGAAAATTCATACGGACCCATAACGCCTCTTATCCATTCTGCGCCGGCGATGGTCGTAGTAATAAAAGTTAAAATAAAAAGACCTATATGAATAAGGTAGTTATCTTTATTTTTTACTTTTTTTCGGTGGATATAATCTCCGCCAGAAGGAATATAAGAATCAGTTTGATCTTCAGACATTCTATAAATCCAAATTGAAACCTATGCTTGAATAGCTTTCTTTATGATAAAAATATTCGCCATGAACGCTCCTGCCAGAGTTATAAGCATAATATACGCTAAAACCTTTTGAGTTAAATTTACCGAATTTAAGACCGGCAGAAATAGAATTGTTTCCCAGATATACGTCGTCATTTGACAACTTAAAATCATATGCAATATAGGGAGAAATATTTTTGCATACATAATCTTTTGCAAAATAATCAAAACCTAACTGATAGAGTCCTTTTCCTATTTTTTTAGGAGTCGTATGGAAAAGATAAGTCAACCCGGCGTAAACTCTCAAACCGTCTACGCGGTAGAACGGAATCAGTTCTAAAAATTCGCGGCTGTAAACCATAGGATTAACGCCGTCTTTCCATCCGTTTATCAGATGGTCGTAATGACCGTCTACCAAATGCGCGCTAATATGGCTTATTCTTGCTCTGAACCCGTACTCCTTATTATTATCAGTAATTTTATATCCGGCATTAACGCCAAATAAATAATCAACGGCGTCTACAGGAAAATGAAAATCATTCTCGCTTGTCAATCGGGTAAACGTAAAAAAATCTGCTCCAAAAGTCAGCGTTTCATTTTCGTTCTTTTTAATACTATATATATCCTGCGAAGTTCCTATATCTAAACGCAGTTTTTTTTCTCCAGTCAGCGAAGAGCATCCAATTCTCGGCTCTATAAAGTTTGCCGTAAACGGCTGAATATTTAACCCCAATGGGAACCATTCAGTCTGGCTCTGCGCTTTAGAAGACGAACCGATTAAAAATAAAAATGAGACTGCCAGTAATATTTTTTTTGTTTTCATTTATTATCCTGTAATGACAAATTTTTTCGTTTTGCAATTTTTTGTTTAATTAATTTATTATAACTGTATTTCACTTTTGACGAAATGCTAACTAATGAATAGTAATTCATAGGAAAAGCAAAAGATGGTTCAAAATAACAATTGATTGTGCATCCTTCGCAAAAATCAAAGCGGCCTTCCATTTTTTTAAAATACTTTATTTTCTCGGAAGCCCGGATTTCCTTAATAGGTCTATCTATAGCAATGCTTTCATTGGACAAATGGTAACATGGAAGTATAATCCTGTTATCTGGCGAAATAACAATAACCCTTGAAACCGCCTTACATTTAGGATCGCTCGTTTTATTGCCGCCGTCTTTGCGAAGCTTAAGAAAGGCTTCGTTTATGTATATGTTCTTTTTACCGTCAATATATTCGGTAATATAATCTACCGCTTCCATCGAAAGTCCCGGATTGCCAAAATAAGAAAATACCGGATTAACAATAAGCACAAGGTCATACTTCAAAGCTATTTCGTGCATTAAAGGCAGCTTCTTAAAAGTTTCGTTTGTAGCGGTAAAAAGAATATCGGGATATTCTCCCAACGACTTAGCCAACTCAATACTTTTTATTACAGCGTCAAAGCAGTTTACTCCGCGGATTTTATTATGCTCGTCCCTATCCGGCGAGTCTAATGAAAAATGGAGCAGATTGACTTTGCCTGCAAGCTGTTCTGCATATTTATGATACAATAGCGCGTTAGTAGTTATGCTCGTCTGAAAATTCAGCTCTTTTGCAAACGTAACTATTTCAACTATATCTTTATGAAGCAGCGGCTCGCCCCCTGTCAGATCGACAAACTTAACCCCAAGCTTTGCTAACTGAGTTAAATTTGATTTTACGTCTTCAATTTTTGCTAAGGGGGTTTTACCAAATTGTTCGTGATCTGCAAAATTACAGAACGAGCAATACGCATTGCATCTGTATGTCAAATAGTAGTTGCATAAAAGCAGCATTAATATTCTCTCCCTTTCCATATCACTTTTTTGCCTAATGCTAATGATACTGGAAGCGCAATAACGTAAATGATAAAATAAATTTCAAAAGCGGCAAAATATTTAATATTCTTTTTTATACCTAATTTTTTTAGAACCGGATAAATAAAAAGAACGTCTAATAACAATTTAGTAAATATTAAATACCCAGCCTGTAAAGAGAAGAAAAAAGGAGACAGAATAATACATAAATGCGCAAGGAATCCGTTCCCCATTACTAAATAACCTCTTAACGGACTTTTAAGGCCGCCAACGCCCCATCTTTTTTTCTGACGTGAAAGTTCTTTTATACTTTTGCATGGCTCGGATGTAACCAAAGCGTCCCTGTCAAGCGGCGCAATAATTTTGTATTTATGTAATTGATGAATGGCAAACAACAAATTAAAATCTTCCGTAACGCTAAAAGGCAGATTTTCATAACCGCCTACTTCAAGGTACGCGGATTTCCTGTAAGCCATATTATTGCCAATGCAGCTTAACGGTTTATCAAAATTTGTAGTTCCGGCAGCCACAGTTAGAAGATAAATAAAATCAAGGCTTTGCATGCCTTCAAAATTATTTACGGCTCTTTGGTCGGTAAAACCGTTTACCATGGCGACCTCTTTTGTAAAATAAGAAGCCATTGTAAAAGCCCACGTAGAAGCTACGCAGCAATCCGCGTCAGTAGTAAGGATTATTTCTCCTTCGGCGGCTTTAATAGCGTTTGCCAAAGCGTTTGTTTTACCTTTTAACCCGGCAATTTCATTTTGCGTAACAATTTTTTTAAAACGTTTTTTATCTTGTATGAACTCGTCAATAATCCGCCCGGTATCGTCCGTCGATCTATCGTCAACAATAATAATTTCCAATTTTCCTTCGGGGTAAATTAGTTCATTCAACGAAGTAAGACAATTTAAAATATTTTGTTCTTCGTTTCTGGCCGCCACTATTACAGAGGCTGTAGGCAGTTCGTCCTGGCTCAGTTTGGCGTACTTCTTCCCTGCGCCTATTGCAAACAGAAAAGATTGTATAAAATATCCGGCAATCGCTATCAAAAAGATTATTTCAAACATTCTTCCGCATCTCCAAACTGAAAACCTTTTTTACTAACCTGTTCGTATACAAAATCGATTGAGTCCATTATAATGTTTTTAGATTTTAAACTGTCATGCAAAACTATAATTGAGCCGGCAGTCAAATATTTTTCAACTGCAAACTTAACTAACTCTATATCATTTTTATAGTCAAAAGTTAATAACGTCCACATTACGCATTTCATCGAACGGGCTTTAAGATAATTGTTCAGTCTTAAGTCAAATCTTCCATGAGGAGGACGGAAATATCGTATTTGATAATTGAATTTTTCCGTAAAAAGATTATTAACCTTATCAATTTCATCGCTAAGCGCTTCCGATGAAAGTCCCGGAATTTTTCTATGATGAAACGTATGGCTTCCTATTGTGTGTTTCTGGCTGATTATCTGCTCTGTAAGCGATGGATATTTCTGACTGTTTTCGCCAACGGTAAAAAAAAGAGCTTTTATATTAAGCTCGTCTAATTTTTTAAGAATCGCTTCTGTATTATCCGGAATTGGGCCGTCGTCAAACGTTAAGAGGACTTTATTATTTACGGTTTCCCAAAAATAATTCTTAAACGCTTTTTTAATTAGCGCTGGAGGATTATATAAAGATTTCATTTTTTTATTTTTCTTTCTTTCCAAATAGTGTTTCCGCCTAATCCGGCGGCGGTTAAAGTAATTATATATACGATCTGAAATATTTCCGCTAATATAAAATCAAGCAAGCCGTATTTTAAATTAAAAAATGCTTTCCCCTTTTGCATAACAAGCGCTTCTGTAAAAAACTTTGCAAGCAAACCAACAGCAAGCATAATCATAATAATTTTAGAGCCTGTAAACGCCGAAATAAATAAAACAAACAACGACAGATAAAACAAATATATTAGACCAAGTTTAGCGACTAATAATTTATCTTTATAATAAGGAGATTTGCCCGCCCATCGTTTTCGTTGGCGAAGAAAACTTAAAATTGTTTTGTTCGGTTTTGTTTCAACAATGGCTTCTTTATTAAAACAAAATTTTATTTTATAATTTGTTTCGTCAGCTATTTTCTGCATCAAAAAACCGTCGTCGCCGGAAGCGATGTTCATATTATCTTCAAACCCGTTAACGGATAAAAACACGCTCTTTCTGTAAGCTATATTTGCGCCGTTACAAATAACAGGTTTTTTAATTCCAATCAAACCGGCGCCCGCAAGCACAAGTCCTGCAAACTCTATTGTTTGCAATTTTGCAAAAAAACTTTCGGCGTTAATAAATCGAACCGGACCCGAAACAAATGCCGTTTCTTCATCAAAATTTGCAAGCAGACCGTTAAGCCACTCTGGTTTAAAAATGCAATCTGCATCGGTAGTAACAATTATATCTCCCACCGAGTTATCTATTCCGGTTTTCACAGCCCGCTTTTTATATCCTTCATTACGCGCGCCTTCCTGTAGAGTTATAACTTTTATGTTGCCGCTTTTTAGCGCCGAAGTTAATTTATAAAGACTATCGTCGTCCGAAGCGTCGTTTACATAAATAACTTCAAACTTATTTTTTGGATAAGCGAGGCTTTCAATACAGCTTAAACTATTTAAAATGTTTTCAGATTCGTTTCTGAAAGGGATAATAACGCTAACAAAGAACTCGTTATTCTTACTACACGGCTTATCATTATTAAACGCAGAAAGTCCCTTGTTAATTCCAAGAATAAAAAAAACATAATGCGTTAGTAAAATAAAAAAAAGAATCGCCAATATTTCAGTTATCATGTTTTGCCAATAGGAAAAATGTTCCGACTATTGACGGAATTAGTATATTAATAAAAAAAACAGATATGCCTGCGTTAAAACCTGCGGCTCCGTTTATTCCAATGAGAGCTAACGTAAAAACAGAAACGCCTTCTCTTGTGCCAAGTTCGCCGGGAGTAATAAATGCGACAAAATTTTTCATAAAATAAATAAAGCACGCCGCTAAAAAAATGCCAATATAATCGACGCATTTTGAAAAAGTAATAACAAGCACAACATACTGAATTAAATAACAGAAGAACTGCAAAAACGAAAGCATTAGCAGCTTATTTTTTAGCAGCCTTTCAACAACTGCAAGAGCCGAATAACGCTCTATTATATTAACAAGTTTAATCGGCCTTTTGATTTTTTTCAGCAGGCTAAAATTCCCTGATAAAATAAATATAAGCGCGACTAAAAAAATGACAAATACTATAGTAATTGCAATACATTGCAAAAGACTAAACGACAAATACCAATAGATAAAAGCCAACGAAAGAATTCCGCCAACTGAAAGTTCAATGAACAAAAGCGAAAATTTTTCCACTACTACCGAATAAGATAATTTCAAAAAGCTATGGTCGCTTATTACCGAATGCCTGCCCCAATATTCGCCAATACGCATAGGAGTAATTAATCCTGCCGAAAAACCGATTAACAATGAATGAATTATTTTTTTTTGATTAAATTCATTCAGCGTCTCGTTACAGATTAATTTCCATTTTGCATACTGCAAATATAAATTCAGCGCGCCAAATAAAACCACAAAACACAAAGTAATTGCGTTCGCTTTTTTCAGGCTATTATAAATTTCTGAAATATGAATAGATGTTATTAAGAAATAGATGATGGCAAAACCCAACAGGAATTTCAGATAAAAATATATTTTCTTTTTTGCTATCATACTATTTCAGGTTCTTGCTAAAAATCGACAAGGAACCCAATTCCGAAACGTGAAATTCTATCCTTGTAATATTCGCTAAGAAAATTCTGACCAGAATAATAGTCTAAATAAAGCATCAGGCCTTTATCGTTCCATGCGCCAAATTTCGTCCCCAGCATGATATTATTATTTGCGACATATTTTGGAATGCCAATCAGATTTATATTGTAAGATAAAAACAGCTCTGTTTCCTTATGCATTACTTTACCCCAGAAATCAATCAACCCTGTTTCAACGCCGCCAATAAAGGCATATTTTTTTAATTCAATAGGGCGCACAAGCGTTGAATACGAAACGCCTCCATAATATTTAAGCAGATATTTATCGTTCAGACGTTCATTAGCAAGCAAAAGCTCGCCAAAATCTTTTGTAAATGGAATCGGTTTTTTATCGCCAATCCATTTATCAGTCGCCTGGTCAAAATGACCGTCAACTAAATGCGCGCTGTTATGCGTTACTCTGAACCTTCCAATTAATCTGCCACCGTCAGTTTTTTTAGAGAATACTGCGTTTCCGCCAAAAAAGCCGTCAAGCGCGTCAATCTGCAACCTATTCCCTTTATAACTTGTAGAATAAGCGTAAGCCATAAAATCAATTCCGAATGTTAGCCTGCAGCTATCTGCAGGGAACATAAAACTAACCACGTCAATCGAATTGCCAATATCAACTTTTAAGTTTGAAGTTTCAGTATAATATAAAATGCCAAAATGCGCTTCCTGCTGATTGCCCAATAAAGGGCGGAAATGAAGCCCGGAAGGAAGCAGCTCAGAACTGTTTTTAAGCGAATCGGCCGCCTGCCCCCAAACTAAAACCGAGGACAAGAATAACGTCATGTAGAACAATATAATTTTTTTCATATCAGGAATAATGTATTATTTTTATAGTTGTGTAAAATAAATAATTTTAATGAATAAATTTAACCTGTTAATTTCATTTTTGTACTACAATTCTTTGAATTATTTAATATTTTAGTTTGTTTTGATTTTATAATATTATACGAGATGACCATGTTCATTAAATTTGACGAGATTCCGGGACACTTAAACCTTTTTTTAGACTACCTTTATGAATTTGACAACGTTAAAGATTACTACAAATATAATTTCAGAGAAATTGATTCATATAAAGACTATTTCAAGGAAATGGCGAACAGACCCAAAGATTCTAAAGAAAAAATTTCTGAAATAATTAGCGCTCAATATAAAAACTTTGCCCCATCGGAAAAAACTTTAAAAAATATTTCCGCGCTTAGCGATAAAAATACTTTTGCAATTGTAACCGGACAGCAGCTTGGCATATTAGGCGGACCTCTTTACACTTTGTATAAAATAATCACTGCAATAAAATTATCGGCTTTCTTAAATGAGAAATTTGAAGAATATAATTTTGCTCCCGTTTTCTGGCTTGAAGGAGACGACCACGATTTTGACGAAGTAAAGTATTTACATATTCTTGATAATCAGAATAAATTACAAAAAATAGTTTACGACGACAATACAGAAGAAGAAGCAAATCGCGGCGACGTCGCCTCAATTGAACTTAAAGACACAATAAAAAACTTTTTTGCCGAAATTGAAAAAAACTTAAGAGATACCGAGTTTAAACAAAAGACGCTTGATTTTTACTCTTCTTTTTACGCCGAAGGCAAAACTTTTAAATCCAGTTTTAGAGACTTAATTTTTAGTTTGTTTGACAAACATGGTTTAGTAATATTCGACCCTCAGGATAAAGCCGCAAAACAGCTGCTGAAACCAATATTCAAAAAAGAGATTATCGACTTCCGCGCTCATACGCAGAAACTTGTGGAAACAAGCGCCAGGCTTGAAGAGGTTTACCATGCGCAGGTAAAAATAAGGCCTATTAATCTTTTTTATCACGACGATGAAGGCAGATATTTAATTGAACCTTCTGAAAATGAATTTAAACTGAGACGTAAAAGGAAAAAATTTACGCAGGAAGAAATTCTTCAGGCAATTGAAGATACTCCGGAAAACTTTAGCCCTAACGTATTGTTCCGCCCTGTGTGTCAGGACTATCTTTTACCAACGGCCTTTTATGTAGGAGGCCCGAGCGAGATCAGTTACTTTGCGCAAGTTATGCCCCTTTACAAAATCTTTAATATACCAGAACCAATTATTTACCCCCGGTCTTCAGCAACAATAGTAGAAAAATCAAGCTCTTCAATTTTACAGAAATACTCAATTGATATAAAAGAGTTGTATAGGAATCCTGAAGAATTGATTGAGAAAGTTATTGAAGCGCAGTCAAACTATACTGTAGACGATCTTTTTGCTCCGGCAATTGAAAAAGTAAACGGCGCAATGGGCGAACTGCAAAAAAGTCTTTTGGTGATAGATAAGACTACAAGCGACTCGACCGCCAAATACATACAAAAAATAGATAACTATCTGAACGAGTTAAAAGGAAAGACCGTAGAAGCAAATAAGAGGAAGCATGAAATTACGCTTAACCAATTAGAAAAACTTATTGTAGCTTTATATCCTGAAAAGAGTTTACAGGAAAGAGAATTAAACTACGTCTACTTTGCCAACAAGTACGGTCTTGATTTTCTTGAGAAAATAATCAACGTTCTCGAAATAAATAAATTCGATCACCAGATAATTTATTTATGATAAATTGCCGCGCCTGTAGCATTATCAAAAAAGTGAAGCTTTTCTGTATCAATAAATAAATCTCTTGTTGAATTAGCCGCCGGTTGTTCTTTTGCTGGAACCCGAGCGGTTAATTGAACCCCGTCTATTTTGAAATAAAGGAATATCTCATTACCCATCGGTTCAACAACCTCAAGCTTAGAAGTAAATTTATATGACGAAGCTATAGCCTCTGTCGTTTGCGCGTCATAAATATCTTCGGGTCTTACGCCAATAGTTACTTCTTTGCCCGCAAACGCTTTAAGCTGTTCGGCATATTGCCCACTAAGTTTTATTGTAATCCCTTTAAGTTTGCTTACAAACGATAAACCGTTATCAGTAGTAATTTGTCCTTCAACAAAGTTCATTGACGGACTGCCAATAAAGCCTGCGACAAATATATTTACCGGCAGGTTATATAAATCCATTGGCGTGCCGATCTGGTTAATTACTCCGTCCTTCATTATTACAATCTTATCCCCCATAGTCATTGCTTCAGTCTGATCGTGAGTTACATAAATCATTGTAGCTTCAAGATCTTTATGCAGCTTAGAAATTTCCGTACGCATTTGGACTCTCAATTTTGCGTCAAGGTTGCTAAGAGGCTCGTCAAATAAAAACACTTTAGGTTTTCTTACAATCGCTCTGCCTACTGCTACTCTCTGGCGCTGGCCGCCTGATAAAGCTTTTGGTTTACGGTCTAATAATTCTTCCAGACCTAAAACTTTAGCTGCTTCTGTAACGCGTTCTTTAATTTCAGCTTTGTCAAACTTTCTCAACTTCAATCCGAAAGCCATATTTTCATAAACCGTCATATGAGGATAAAGCGCATAATTCTGGAATACCATTGCAATATCTCTATCCTTTGGCGAAACTTCATTTACTTTTTTATCGTCGATATACAAATCGCCTGAAGTAATTTCTTCTAATCCGGCAATCATTCTAAGAGTAGTAGATTTTCCGCAGCCTGAAGGCCCGACTAAGACTACAAACTCCTTATCTTTAATATCAATATTTACATTTTTTACAGCAGTATTGCCGCCTTCATATACTTTAGAAACGTTAACTAATCTTACCTCAGCCATTTATTGCCTCGTTATTTTTTGAAGTTGTTGTAAAAAATCCGGATTCGAAATACTAACACACCCAAAACTATTCATTTTCCCGCCATTATCCAACACCAAAGACAATATTGCAAAAGTCATTGCAATTCTGTGATCGCCAAAGCTTTCAAAAACGGGTTTATTATTTTTTATTTTGCCATGCAGCAAAAAGCCGTCTTCATATTCTTCCACGTCAAGCCCAAGCTCCTTATAGTTGCTGCACAACGCGCTGATACGGTCCGATTCCTTTGCTCTTAATTCTTTTGCTTTAGTAATGATAAAATCTCCTTCAGCAAATAAACCTGCTGCCGAAAGAATTGGGATCTCGTCTATTATATTTGGAATTATTTCTTCGCCAATAGTTATATTTTTTAATCGACTGCCATAAATAACTAAATCGCCAAGCGATTCGCCGGAAATTTTCCTTTGGTTTAATATTTCTATTTTGCCCCCCATAGCCTGTAATACCTTAATGATTCCTGTTCTTGTTTCATTCAATGAAACATTTTTTAGCGTTAGCCGGGAATCCTTAACAAGCAGCGCAAGGACAATAAAAAAAGCCGCTGTAGAAATATCAGAAGGCGCCAGATAGTCGGCTGGCGAAGGATAATTTTTCTTAGAAACTGAAATAATTGTTTTCCCCTCAGAATGCGTTACCGGAAGATTTAGCATAACCTCCGTATGATTGCGGGAAGGAATTTTTTCTATCACTTTGGTTTCAGCCTCTAAATGCAGTCCTGCTAGCAGTATTGCGCTTTTAACCTGCGCGCTTGCAACCGGGAGTTCGTAAGATATTACATTTATATTTTCGGATGGATAATACTCCATTGGAAGCGTCATTCCTTCCGAAGCTTTAATTTTTCCGCCCATTAATTCAAGCGGCTCAATAACTCTTTTCATTGGACGCTTGGATAAAGATTCGTCGCCTGCAACAACCGTTTTAAATTTTTGCACTGCAAGTATGCCGCTTATAAGACGCGCCGTAGTGCCTGAATTCCCTGCGTCAAGAGCTTCCTTCGGTTCAGTAAAATTTCCGAAACCTTTTCCCGTAATTTTTACTAGACCGTCTTGCTGTTCAATTTTGCAGCCTAATTTTTTAAAGCAGCTCATTGTAGATTTTACGTCTTCGCCGTTGGAAAGATTTTTTATTGTAGAAACTCCGTCGGCCAAACAAGAAAAAATTACAGAACGATGAGAAATTGATTTATCGCCAGGCAGCGTAAGCTCCCCCGCGACTTTATTTATTTTATAAAATTCCTGCATAATTTTTTATACTTTTATTTTTTACACCATGATTCAATAAGCGCGTCTAATTCATCTTTTGGCAAATCGCTTGAATCGTACATCCCTTTCTGCGCTCTTTGCCTCTGCGCTTCATACAATACAACGGCCGCGGCTACAGACACGTTCAAACTTTGAACAAATCCGCGCATCGGAATTAAAAATCTTTCATCGGCCAAATTTGCGGCGTCTTCAGAAACGCCTCTGTGTTCATTGCCCAAGACTATTGCTACTTTTCCGGTTAAATCAAGATCATATAAATTCTTTGAATCGTCAGAAAGAGTTGACGCGAATATGGTAAATCCTTTTGAATGTAGGTCGTCGTAGCTTTCTTTTATACTTTTGTACTTCCCTTTTTCTACCCACTTGTAAGCAGAAGCGGAAGATTTTTTACCAATTTTAGGGAATTTTTCTATTGTATAGACAAGCGAAACTTTCGAGATTCCTGTAGCGTCTACTGTTCTGAAAATAGCGCTAACGTTATGCGGATCATGAATGTTCTCAAGAACTAATTCAAATGTGTGCTGCCGCGATTGAGCGACTTTAGTAATTTTCTCTAACCGTTTTTCAGTTTTCAATTGTTCTCGGGAAACTATTTATCAATAACTAATTTATAAAATCTTTTTTCGTGCAAGCCCCTTACTTTATCAATTTTAATTTTTTTCGGATCGGTTATTTTCATATAATACATCGCAAGCTCAACTGCTTTTTCCATTGCGTCGTCTTCATTATGAGCCCAGCTTTCGCAGCCGTTAATTTTAGGAACATCGGAAGTATAACCATCGTCGGTTTTGGTGACAATCAGGTCAAGTATCATTTAATAATCCTTAGCTTTCGCTTTTTTCGCTCAGTACAATTTTTACGCTTGCGCTTGCGCCTATTCTATCCGCTCCGCTCGAGACCATATCCTCTGCGTCTTTGCGGGTTCTTATCCCGCCTGAAGCTTTCACTCCAATTGCGCTGCCGACTATATATTTCATCAGAGCTACGTCGGTTGTCGTCGCTCCGCCTTTACTAAATCCGGTCGAGGTTTTTACAAAATCGGCTCCGGCTTCTTTGCATATCAAACAGGCTTTTACTTTTTCTTCGTCAGTCAATAGCGCCGTTTCTAAAATAACTTTGCTCAAAGCGTCGTTCTTTTTTGCGGATTGCGCTACCTGATTAACGTCGTTAAAAACATATTGATAATCGTCCTGCTTTAGACGCCCAACGTTAATAACCATATCGACTTCTGTAGCTCCGTTTGCTATAGCCTGTTCTGCTTCAAACTTTTTTGTCTCGGTAGTATTGGCTCCCAGAGGAAAACCTATTACTGTGCAGACTTTAACTATAGAGTCTTTCAGCAATTCGCGGCATAAAGCAACGTTGCAAGGATTAACGCATACCGAAGCAAAAGAATACTGCTTTGCTTCTTCGCAAAGTTTTTTTATTTCGTCTTCCGTCGCTTCCGGCTTAAGATTTGTATGGTCAATCATCCGGGCAAGTTTTTGATTGGGAATTTTCCAATCATTTTTTTTATCCGCGTCTTGAAGCGGTTTATTTTCATTGCTCGAATTGTTCTTGCTATAAAAATCATTTAACGTTTGTTCAATAAACGTCTGCGACTCTAATTTATCAATTATTGTCAAACCCATTTTATTAAGCCTTTTTATTAAGATTTAAATAAGCTTTATATGTATTGCTTAACAGCATAGCCGTAGTCATAAGTCCTATTCCTCCCGGCACGGGAGTAATATAAGAAGCCTTAGGCGCAACTTCGTCAAAGTCTACGTCGCCAACTACGCGGTATCCTTTAGTTTTTGTTTTATCTTCCACTCTGTTAATGCCAACGTCAATCACAACAACGCCATCTTTAACCATATTGGCTTTTATAAAGTTTGGAACGCCTATTGCGGCCACTAATATATCGGCATCTTTTGTATACTTAGAAAGGTCTTTAGAGGCTGAATGACAAACAGTAACAATTGCGTTAGCGTTTTCTTTTTTCTGAAGCATTAAATTTGCAATCGGTTTGCCTACAATATTGCTTCTGCCAACTACCACAAGGTGTTTGCCTTTGGTTTCGATGTTATATCTTTTTAAGATTTCCTGTATGCCTGCCGGAGTGCATGGAAAGAACGTATCGTTTCCAATAACTAAATTTCCAACGCTCATAGGATGAAAGCCGTCTACGTCCTTATCAGGCGAAATTCTTTGTATTACTTTATTTTCGTCGATGTGTTTTGGCAAAGGAAGCTGAACTAATATGCCATGATAATTATCGTCGGCGTTATATTTATCAATTAAATCAAGCAGTTCCTTTTCAGTAATATTTTTATCAAGATTTTCCGCTTTTGAATTAAAGCCTACTTCTTTGCATAATTTATTTTTACTGCTCACATAACTTTGCGAAGCCGGATTATCGCCAACTAAAATAGTAACAAGTCCCGGAACTCCTTTCCCATTATTTTTTAACGCTGCAACTTTTTCTTTAAGCTCTTCTTTTATTTCAGAAGAAATCTTTTTACCGTCTAACAAAATCATACATTAAATCTCTAAAAAAAATTATTGACTGTTTCTTACAAAATCAGGGAAAACTATTCTTTCCAATTCTAAAGTTTTGCCCGTCTCAGAATCCACTTTAATATAGAGTCCGTTCAAATGAACGTCGTCTTCGGCGGTTTCATATTTTTGAGGAGTCTGGTAAAGGAATCTGTTTATTGCGGCAACAGTTTTCATTCCTATAACCGAATCATACGGACCAGTCATTCCAGCGTCTGTAATATAACCAGTTCCCTTAGGCAATATGCGTTCGTCCGAAGTCTGAACATGCGTATGAGTGCCGATAAAAACGCTGATTCTGCCGTCTAAATAAAGAGCTAAAGCTACTTTTTCGGCAGAAGCTTCGGCGTGCATATCCATAAGAATAACTTTTGTTTCAGTTTTAATTTTTTGAAGGACATAATCGGCAGATCTGAAAGGACAATCTATTGGAGCCATAAAAGTGCGCCCCTGCATATTTATAACTGCAATTTTCCCTTTTTTAGTCTCTGCAATATGATATCCGTTACCATGAGTGCCTTTAGGGTAATTAAAAGGACGTAAAACGCGCGGTTCTGCTTTCAGATATTCCTGCGACTGATGTTTATCCCAGGTGTGATTACCGCCTGTTATTACATTTACGCCTAAGTCAAAAAGAATTTTACCTTCCTTTTCAGTAATTCCTTTTCCATCGGAAGCATTTTCTCCATTGACAACAACAAAGTCGGCTTTGTATTTTTGGATAAGACCGGGAAGCCAGGTTTCTGTTATTGAAATTCCGGGCTTGCCTATTATATCGCCAATAAAAAGTATATTTATATTAGACATATTTTCCTTAATTTTTCATTGTGAATATATCTAATTCTAAATTTAATTAAAAGTTTTGAACGACTTAAAAAGAGAAATAATGCAGTTTTTATATAGTATTACACAAATATCCGGCTTAACAATATGAATAACGACGCTTTATCCGACCTGTCTATTGCCGAATCTGAATTTTGCTTTATAGACGTTGAGACTACGGGTTTAAGTCCAAGCGACAATAGCGTAATAGAAATTGGCGCAGTATATGTTTCGCGCCTGAAAATTGGTAAAAAATTCAGCTCATTTTTGAATCCTGGCAGAGATGTGCCTTATTTTATAACGCAGCTTACCGGCATTACAAACGAGGATGTTTCAGACGCTCCGTTCTTTGAAGAAATAGCTTCGCAGTTAAGGGAATTTGTTTCAGACTCAATTATTGGCGGTCATAATTTTGCGTTTGACAACAGCTTTCTTAAAAAAGAATTCGCTTATTGCGGCGAAGAATATCTCGATAATCCGCAGGTATGCACTTTAAGAATTGCACGGCGGTTATACCCAGCTTTACGCAGCAAATCGTTAGGCAATGTTGCAAACCATCTAAGACTAAAAAACCTTAACGCCCACCGGGCTTTAGACGACGCTTTGGTTACGGCTAAAATTTTCATCAAAATGGTCAAGGAGCTCAAAGAAAAAGAAGGAATTATAACTAACGGAGAACTGCTTAATTACCAGTATGTTCCGCAATCGAAACCGGCTGTTAAAATAAAAAAGAAATTGGGGCAGGATATTGCAGCTTTGCCTTCAACCCCTGGAATTTATTTTTATCTTAATTCCAGAGACGAGATTATTTACATTGGCAAAGCTAAATCGTTAAAGGACAGGATTAGTTCGTACTTTTCTATGGCGGCGCCGCGCAAAACAAAAAAAATACTTTCTAATTCTTCGCGTTTAAAAATTGCGCTTACTAATTCCGAGCTGACGGCTCTTTTAGCCGAAGCCGAAATGATAAAACTGCATAAGCCTAAGTTTAATACTCTGTTAAAAAAATACGGCAATAAATATTTTCTCCGCTTTATGAACGAACATAATTATCCGCGGGTGGAATTGTGCAGAGAGTTCGACTTTGACGGAAACGATTATTTTGGGCCTTTTTCAAAAAGAGAAAAAGCGACAACGCTTATTGAGCTTATAGATAAAACTTTTTCGTTGAGGGAGTGCAGCGATAAAGAGTTTGCCCGAAAACGGAAATGCCTGCTTGCAGACATAGAACGCTGTAACGCGCCCTGCGTATTGGACGATACTGAAGCTTACAAGGAAGAATTGGCAAAAGTATATGAATTTTTATACGGTAAAAACCAATTTGCGCTAAACAGACTGCTTGGCAAAATGAAAGAGTATTCGGAAATGCAGAAATATGAAGCGGCTGGCGAATATAAACGTTTAGTAGAGTTAATTTTATCTCAAATACACAGATCGTCGCTAATTGCAGAGCCAATAAACAGCGCTTCGGTTTTATTTGAAATAACAGGGCTTACATCAAAAGATTATATTCTTTTGATTGCAGGTAAAATATATATCAAAGATAACATTACCGGCCCCGATAATAGTTTTGACGAAGCGATTGACGATTTTTACGAAGACACTATTAATCTGCAATATATGCCGAATGAAGAAGATTTGGAAAAATTGAAAATAAGTCTAAGCTGGCTGATAAAGAACAGGAACAAAGTTCGTATATTTTATTTGAAAGAATTTATAAGCAAACAGAAATTATACGAATCGCTTTCCCGGTTTACGCAGCAAAGCTATAAACAAAACGAGATTTCATTTGAGATAAAAGACTTAATGAGTAGTTTATCAGAGTAAGTCGGAGAAAATCGGGGAGGATAAAAAAAAACGGCAAAAAATGCCGCTTAGTGACCCCAAGCGGATTTGAACCGCTATTCCCGCCGTGAAAGGGCGGTGTCCTAACCATTAGACGATGGGGCCAGACAAAATCATTAAGTCAAAAAAATTGGGGTGAGCGATGGGGCTTGAACCCACGACCCTCAGGGCCACAACCTGATGCTCTACCAACTGAGCTACGCACACCATATTTGTACGCCCGAGTGGACTCGAACCACTAACCACCAGCTTAGAAGGCTGATGCTCTATCCATTGAGCTACGGGCGCGTCAAAAAAACTTTTCAGTTAATTTTTCAACCACATTTTTGTCGGGGCGGCAGGATTCGAACCTGCGACCTCCTGCTCCCAAAGCAGGCGCGATAGCCGGGCTACGCTACGCCCCGTAGTAATTTCTACAAGTGTTTTAGAAAATAGACCCAAATATACGGCGTCTTATTAAAAAAAGCAAACCGTTTTTGTTTTTTATTTAAACAATTTTTTTTCTCTTTTTATGACTTCTTTAAGATTCATTTCTTGATTACATTACGTAATTAATTTTTAAACTCTTATATACAAATGTTTTTTCCGCTTTTCTTTGCAAAAAAATATATCTTTTCGAAGAAAGAAACAAATTTGTTTTCTTTTATTTCGGCTGTTACTATTGCAGGCATCGCTATTGGAGTGGCCGCTCTTATTATTGCGTTAAGCATATTAAAAGGCTTCCAGAATACTATTACGAACAAAATAGTGAATTTTAATTCTCACATACAGATAACTGCTTTTGGCGGAAACCTTCTGCCAGACTATAAAATTGTTCTGCCTTACATCAGCAATAAGATTGAAGGCGATTTTACTTCTATATCCCCTTCCCTTTCTAGGCTTGCTATAATTAGCAAAGGGAACATAAAGGACGGAGTTACTATAAAAGGATGCATCCCCGGTATTTTATCTTCCGAACTTAAAAAAGATATTGTGGAGGGCAGTTTTAATATAGACGAAAACAGCGACTCGCCCAAAATTATTCTTGGCAGAAAACTTGCGAACAGGCTTTTTGTAAAACCGGGCGATAAAATAAACGTATTTGCATTAAAAAATAACCAAATCCCGTCGCCTGATAATTTCCCGTCTATACAAAAATTTACTATAAGCGGAATATTTGAAAGCGGAATGTCTGAATTTGACGATCTGTACGCTTACGTTAATCTTAAAGACGCTCAAAACCTTTTTGCCGTCGGCGATAATATCAACGGTTACGATATAAAGCTTAAGGACGTTTCTAAAATTGACAGCATCGCAAATTATTTAAGCGATAACCTTCGTTACCCGCATTATGTAAGGACTATCTATCAAAGTTACAGAAATATTTTCACATGGATTGAGCTGCAAAAAAAACCGGTGCCTATTGTTTTAGGCCTTATTATTATAGTAGCAGTTTTTAATATAATTGGAACTATGCTTATTGTAGTTCTTGAAAAAACCAGCTCAATTGGGACTTTAAAATCTTTGGGAGCTACAAGCAAACAGATAATTACTATATTCATTATTCAGGGAGTTTTCCTTTCCTGCATAGGAATAATTGCAGGCAACTTATTATCTTACATTATCATGCTTGCTCAATTAAAATTCAATATTATTTCTCTTCCTACGGATATTTATCTCATGTCTACCGTGCCTATTGAAATGCAGCTAAATACATTTTTGTACGTCTCCGGGATAGCGTTTGTGCTTTCCGTAATCTCTGCAATTATCCCAAGCTATATAGCTTCTAAAATAAAAGTTGTAAATACTCTGAGGTTTAATTAGATGAAATTTGAAACATTTATAGCCAAAAGATATTTATTAGCAAAGCATAAAGTTAATTTTATTTCTATTATTTCCATTCTCTCCATTGCAGGCATTACAATTGGCGTAGCCGCATTGATAGTCGTCTTGTCGGTATTTAACGGCTTCAGCAGCCTCGTAACGTCTTATTTAGTGAATTTTGACCCACAGTTGCGTATAGAAACCGCAACTGCCGAAGGCTACGAAAAACTGCCTCCCGTTAAACAACTATTCAAAGAGTTTGATGAAATAACGGCATACACTCCGTTTGTCAGCGGTAAAGTTTTAGCTCTGCAAGGCAAATTAAATAAAGTAGTCAGCGTTAAAGGAATAGACCAGCAGAACGGCGAATCCGTATACGGTATTGAAAAAAATATTCTATATGGCAAATTTGATTTAAGCCGTAAAGCAGGGACTCCCCAGGTCATCATTGGCTTGCAATTAGCGGATAGAATGCAGGCTCTTATTGGCGACACAATAACAATTGTTTCTCCCGTCGGGCTTGAAAAAGTATTATCGCAATTATCAATGCCTGTTACTCAAAAGTTTCTCGTCAGCGGTATTTATCAGTCCAACAATAACGATTACGACGCGTTTTACATATTTACTTCGCTTGAAGAAGCTCAAAAGGTTTTGGGCATGTATGATAAAATTCAGGGATACGATATCAGATTAAAAAATATTAATATGTCGAACCCTGTAAAAGAAAAATTAAGCGGAATGATTAACGATAAATCGCTAACGGTAAATTCTTGGTACGATTTTCATAAAAGCCTTTACTCGGTAATGAAAATTGAAAGATGGGCGGCGTATATAATACTTTCTCTGATAATAGCCGTAGCCACATTTAACATACTCGGCTCGCTTACAATGTCGGTAATAGAAAAGAAACGCGATATTGGAATTTTAACCTCTTTAGGCGCTACAGAAAAATCAATACGGCGTATTTTTATTTTAGAAGGTTTGCTAATTGGAATAATCGGCACAGTTTTAGGATCGCTGCTTGGTTATTTAATTTGTATGATGCAGATTTATTTTAATATTTATCCGCTTGATCCTTTGCAATATAAATTTAATTCGCTCCCGGTAGAACTAAGGATATGGGATTTCTTTGCCGTAGGCGCAGCTTCAATTTTGCTTTCTTTCTTAGCTTCGCTATACCCGGCAAAAAAAGCCGCCAAAGTAAATCCTCTTGAAGCCATTAAGTGGGAATAACAATGACAAACAGTAACGAAACAAATAATAAAAATATGAATGAGTTTATTTTACGAGCTGAAAATATCATAAAGACTTATCAGACTACCAAACAGAACAAATTAGAAGTTTTAAAAGGCATTTCGATAGGCATACCCGTTAACAAAATTTCCGTTATAGTAGGAGCTTCGGGCGCTGGTAAAAGCACTCTGCTTCACATACTCAGCGGGTTAGACAGACCCGATAGCGGCGAAGTCTATTTTGAAGACAATAACATTATTAAAATGAGCAACGATAAGCTTGCTAAGTTTCGCAACGGCAATATGGGTTTTGTATTTCAATTCCATCATCTTCTGCCGGAGTTTACCGCTTTGGAAAATGTCGCAATCCCTCAATTAATAAACGGGACCTCGCTTTCAAAAGCAGAAAAAAAAGGGGTTGAACTTTTAGACAGGCTTGGTCTTGCAGATAGAATCAATCACAAACCGGCTGAACTTTCCGGCGGCGAACAGCAGCGCGTCGCAGTAGCGCGGGCGATGGCTAACGACCCTTCTATTATTTTTGCCGACGAGCCTTCCGGCAATTTGGACACAGAAAACAGCGAGATGCTTCATCACACTTTTGTTGAGCTAAAAGAAAAATACGGAAAGACTCTGATTATAGTTACGCATAACCACGACCTTATTAAATTAGCGGATAACGTTTTGGAAATCAAAGACGGACGTTTAGTCCAGGAATAAGCTTATTGAGAATTTTTATAGTAGCGCTGATTGTGTTTTTATTCAATATCCCATTTGGATATTGGCGAGCAAAGGTTAAAAAGTTCTCCCTTCAATGGGCGCTTTCTATTCATATACCCGTGCCGTTTGTGGTTTTATTAAGGATTTATTCCAATATCGGTTTTCAGTTTATTACTTACCCAATTTTAATTTTCGCTTTTTTCTCAGGACAGTTTTTAGGCAGTAAGATTTCCGTCTATGCGGATAAAAGAAAAACCAATCACGAACCGGAAGAATCTCATAATTAGCATTCTACTTTGCCAACCACTCCTCTTAGAGCGCCAGGCGTAAGCTCGCAATAAAGCATAACATCGTCAGGAACCTCGTCATAAATACATTTAATCCCTATGGGAGCAGTAGTCTTAAACCCAAATCTGCCATAGTAATTTGGATCGCCCACAAGAAATATGGAAGAATACCCCTTTAGTTTAGCAAGTTTCATGCTTTCATTTACTAATGTAGAACCGATTCCTTTATCGCGATGCTCCAAGGCTACAGAAAGCGGAGCTAATAAAAGCGATTCAACTTTATTGTGACCGTTAATCACATACGTAATTGTAAGCATAACGTGGCCGATTAATTTCCCTTCTTCTTCAGCTACAAGCGCAAACTCCGGAATGTATCCGTCGCCAGAACGCAATTGTTCCACAAATTCCTGTTCCTTTCCATTAGAAACTTTTGCCGTTTGAAAAGCTGTTTTAACTAAGTTATAAATCTCTGTAAAATCTTCTTCCGTTTCTCTTCTGATTATCATATGGGTTCAGCCTCTATATTAAGCTTTTTGCTATTATTATTCGGATAATTTTTCAGTTACTGTATTCCAGTAATCATTTCTTATATTTAACGATTCAGTCATATCAGTTTTTATTTCAAGAACAGAAAACTCTTTTTTGCCTAACGCCTGACTAAAATTCTTAATAAAACCGCTTCGGCTTTTCACAAGAAAATAATTTCCACCAAACCCTTTAACAAACGGTTTAAAATCTAAGTTATGCGAAGCCATAAAGAAATCGTCAAATATTGTTTTTTGTTTCGATACAGGCAGCATTTTGAATATTCCGCCGCCGTTATTATTAATAAGAATTACAATAAGCGGTATTTTATATTTTGCGGCTGCAAGAAAACCGCTTAAATCGTAATAAAAAGCTAAATCGCCTGTAAGCAGAATTGTAGTTTTGTTAGTAGAACTGGCAATTCCCAATGCGGTAGAAATAATTCCGTCTATTCCGCTTGCGCCCCGGTTATAAAAAAGCGAGATTTTTTTTGTCTGTAACGAAGCGAAATTATCAAAATCGCGTATGGGCATACTGTTGGAAATCATCAGGTTCGAATCTTTTGGCAAAAGATCAATCAGCTCGTTTATAACGCCGCTTTCAGAAGCAAAAATCGAATTTCCGATAATGCCGTTTTTTATTAATTCAGCAGTTTTATCCGCAAAAATAAAATCTTTCAGCCAGCTATCGCTGTTTTGTTCGCGCTTTAACTTATTAAGTTTAGTTAAAACTTCGCCGCAAAAATCTTCAGGCGCATATTTAAATGCGCCGATTGATTTCTTTGAAGGATCAAACCAATCTCCAAATTCGTTTATCATGTATCGGGGCGAATTGCATTTGCTTAAATATTCATCAAGATATTTTGAAGTGACAGTCCTTCCAAAATGTATGATAAGCTCAGGAGAGTGTTTTTTAATAAATTCATTTGAACGCAGGAACGCGTCATAATTAGCAATAACGTTTTTTTTGTTAAATTCCGTAAAACGGAAGCCCGAAGAAGCGTCGGCTAATATTGGATAGCTGAGTTTATCAGAAAGCTCAGAGCATTGTTTATAAAATTCTTTTTCATAACTCCCAGGCCCAACGATTATAATCCCTTTAGAAGATGTTTTCATTTCTTTGGCAATTTCAGTAATCCAACCGTTTTTGCCGCTATTATTTTTGTTAATGCTTCCGGCGCCGTTTTTAAATTCCGTTTTTGATAAAACCAATAAGTCTTCTTCAATTTCGTCAGTAAAGCTGTCTGGTTCAAAAGGCTTATCAAACGGGAAATTAATATGCACCGGACCGGTATCTAGCGCAGAGGATGTTAAAAACGCTTTAAGAGTTAACATTCTTAAAGCGTTCAGTTTCTTTTCCGATAATTCAGGCAGACCTGCGTCCGCCGAAAAACGAATATGGTTTTTGTAAATATCTTTTTGAAAGATTGTTTGATTTGCGCCAAGATTCAGAAGCTCCGCAGGTCTATCCGCAGTGCATACGATTAATGGAACGCGCTGCTTAAAAGCCTCTATAATTGCCGGATAAAACTCCGCTACCGCAGTGCCGGACGTGCAGACCAAAGCCACTGGCGTATGTTTTGCTTTTGCAATTCCAAGGGCAAAAAAAGCCGAAGCTCTTTCGTCTATATGCAGGTACGATTTTATTTTTTTATTCTTAGCAAACGCAATTGTTAAAGAAGTATTTCTTGAACCGGGCGAAATACACGCATATTTAACCCCCAAAGAAGATAAACCGTTTACAAAAGTATCAGCCCATAAGCAGTTTCGGTTAACCTTAATTTTCATTTTCAAATAGCGACAATATAGTTTTCAGTTTTAATTCAGATTCTTCATATTCTTTTTCCGCGTTTGAATCAGCCACAATACCGCACCCCGCAAAAGCGGTCAATTTATCGCCTTTTGTCAGCGCAGATCTTATTGATACGGCAAACTCTCCTTCACCTTCAAAATTAAACCAGCCTACCATTCCGCCATACATTCCGCGTCTGTAGTCTTCTAATTTTTTAATACAGCTTACGGCTTTTTCTTTTGGAGTTCCGCAAACAGCAGGGGTAGGAAAAATTGTATCAATTACTTCAAATACAGCCGAGCCGGATTTTAGCGCAGCCTGAAGCGGAACCCAAAGATGCTGAATATTTTTAAATTTCTTTACTTTGGGCTGAGGATCAAATTCAAGACTTTCAACTATTTTAGAAATAGATTTGATAATATAATCTAACACAAATTTATGTTCAGCCAGATCTTTTTGACTATGAAGTAAGTCGTCTTCTAATTTTTCGTCTGATTCTTGCGAGCTTCCTCTTGAAGCCGAACCTGCCATAGCGTCTATTTCAATTTTATTATCTGCAAACTTAGCTAATTTCTCTGGCGACGCGCCAAAGAAAGTCGACTTGCCGGAATGAAAAGCAAAAATATAAGAATCTGGGTAATTTTCTCTTAATTTTGTCAACGCAAAACTAAGGTTTAATTCTTCCGATAATTTCAGCTCAAGGCTCCGTGATAAAACGACCTTTGAAAGATCGGCGTTTTCAAGCATATTTATAGCTTCTTTTGCCGAGGCTATCCATTTCTTTTTTTCTTTTGGCGAACTTCCCTTTACGGCCAATATTTTAGGAGGCAAAAGAGGAGTTGGCGCCGATAACTCGGTAACTTTTTTAAGTTTTGCGGCATATCTTTGTATTAACGATTCCGCATCCGATTTATTTGTAGCCTGAATATTATGCAGATAATAATATTTATCCCCTTTTTTCAGAAGAACATTATCTGGTATAAACCAATATGAGTCGGAATAATTCTCCCATAATTCGCCAGGCTGCTCAGGGATGAACTTTGCGCCCCCCATAAAAACCGGGGCGTTTTCAAGCCCTATTTCTTCCCAGTTATTCAGAAAGTTACTTTTATACGATAAGATTTTTTTATCTATAGTCGCAAACCTTTCTTTCCCTTCAGTATTGACTACAATAAGGTCGTCAAAGCCAAGGACGGCAAAGTTGTCTTTCGGTTTTTCAAAATAAAAAGTTTTTTCAAAGCTTTTTAGAATTCTATCAAGGTTCTGACGAAAGTCATAAGAATCCAGCTCTACGCCAAAACTCAATAAATAGTTAACAGTTATTTTAGGGTTTGATTTCAGATCAACTTGTGAAATAAAATCAGAAAATTTTTCTACAGATTGTTGAATAAAGTAGTCCATTATTTAGATCATTTATTTAATAATAATAAAAATTCAATACGAAAAGTTTCAAATATAATGAAAAAGACGAAATTAAAACACAATATCTTCTTCAATCGTCTCTAATAATCGCAAATAACTCTCATATCTTTCATAAGAAATTTTTTCTTCCTCCAGAGCTTTTATAACGCCGCAGCCAGGTTCATGGTTATGAGTGCATGTGTTAAACCTGCAATCCTTAAAAAACTGGGCAAATTCAATAAAATAATGGGAAAGATCTTCTTCCCTTATACCAAAAGGAGCTATTTCCCTTATGCCCGGCGTATCGATTATATATGTGTTTTTATCAGCCAGAATCATTGAGCTTGTAACTGTAGTGTGCTTGCCTTTTGAACTAAACTGACTGACAACGCCTACTTTGAAATTCATTTGGGGATAGATAGCGTTGAGCATAGACGACTTGCCGACGCCCGACTGCCCCCAGATTAAATTTGTCTTACCGGTCATTTTTTCTTTAATCTCGGCAATTCCGCTATTATCTTTAGTACTTGCAAGTATAACCGAATAGCCGCTATTTCTATAAATATTTTCAAAGTATTTAATTTCTTCGTCATATCGTAAATCAGTTTTATTAATTACGATATAGACATTTTCCAATTTAGCGCTTTCTCCAATAACAAGAAATCTATCAATTACCTTATTATTAAAATCGGGCTCTTTAGCGCTGCCGACTATAAAAAAATTATCTATATTTGAAGCAATAATTTGTTCAAGACGTTCGCCTCTGTAACCCGCTCCTTTTTGTTTTGGCGATTTTCTTGAAATATAGTTCTTCCGCTCTTTTATTTCATAAATAACTCCGTCGCCGTCTTCATTTAAATCATACTCTACAGTATCGCCAACAACGGTAATATCTCTGTGGTAGAGCTTATCTTTTTTCAGTTGAAATTCTTTTTTGAATTTCCCTTTTAAACTGCACCTGACTAAACCTCCATGAGATTCGTCATAAAGAAAAAAACTTTGACCTTCAATTCTGCAAACAATTCCTTTTATAGGCTGCCTCTCTATATAATAAAAAAAAGCGTCATAAAAAATATGACGCTTAAACTACTTTGTCAAATATTCAGGACGAAATTAAAAATGATACGTCCCGGTGACAATAATTTTATTTAACGTTAAATCCTGATATGTGCGGGAAAGATTAGTCCCGTAATTATCGCCGTAATCCTTCCAGAAGCCATGCAAATATGCAAAATCAATCGAAATAGCGTCTTCAACTAAGAAGCCAAAACCCCCGGTTACATACTTTTTATTGTAATCGGAAGGATCGCCTTTGTATGGAGACGGCTGAACAAAATATCCGCCTCTGATTCTTAAACCTAAATCTGAAAACGTATACTCAAGTCCTAAGTTATAATTAACGACAGAATTAAGCTGATCTTTTATGTTTTTGTTTAAACCTGCTATATAAGAATCGCTTATACCGGTTGGGTCTTCAAACTGAGTTTGAGTATAATCGATATATGTAATCTGACCGCTAAAAATAAAGCCTCTATAATTGATTGCAACGCCGCCGGAAAATTCATAAGGAGTAACGATAGTGTATTCGACTTTATCGCTGTATTTACCGTCGTCAAGCTGAACGGACGCGGCTGAAAAATCGCTGCTTCCGGCAACTTTATAGTCTTCTTTCACTTTGTAAGTTTTAGGGAATTGTATTGTTGCGCCAAACCTTGCAAAATCCTGGAATTGATAGAGCAGGCCTAATTTTAAATCATAACCGGACAAATCCCAATTAATAATATCATTCAGGTAAAATGTCCTAAAGTCCTTAGAAATAGCCGAATTCGGATCAGTTAATCCCTGGTATAAATTATATGAATCGTCTTCATAATACTCTCTTGAATTTTCATACTTGCCCGAAATAATATCTATGTTAGCGCCTAAAAATAAATTGCGGTTAATTTCCATTGCGCCGGAAAAAGTATAATTATCAATTGTGCCGGATTGCAAAATTGTGCCGCTTTGATTAAGACCTCCTCCAATTGCAGAATTATAGTCTTTATCGGCCAGATAAAGATCATAAGGAATAGTTGAAGAATTCTGCAGCAGATACTGAATCATAGAAGAATTTTTATTATAGCCGTTAAAACTTAACGCGCCGTTAAAATCTTTCGTTTTATGATACGACATTCCAAAAACTAAACTGCCCCTTAATGTGGGGAAAGGGAAAGCGAAACTAATCTGATCGAGATCGGTATTGCTATTTGAGTAATCGGTAGAGGCTCCCTGAAAAGTTGCGCTGTTATTAATTTTGTTATAATTAATACCGCCGGCAATCTCCATTTTCCGCAGTAAACCCAATCCAGCCGGATTAAAATAAGCGGCTGAAGCGTCGTCGCTAAGTCCTACATAGCTATTGCCCATACCCAGCGCTCTTGCGCTCATTCCAAGCCCAGGCTGAGCTAATCTTACCGCGTCGTTCACATTTTGAGCAAAACCATTAATTGAAAAAAAGACAATTATGATAATACTTAATACCGCACAGGAATATTGTCTTCTACACATTTTACCTCCTACCTTTATCGGTGGATCTATCGCCGTCATTATTTCTTATAGTGTTAGTGCTGCCGCTTCGTTGATTAGAATTCGAATTATTATTTGTCGAAGCCGCAGGAGTCGATCTGTCGTCTTTTTTATCTGTTGTTGTTGGAGTCGCAACCGGCGCAGCAACAGGAGTAGTCGTAGAGCCAGACCCGCTTCCAGTAGAAGGAGAACTTACAGTTGGAGCTGGAAGATCTATTCTAACAGGATGAGACGTAACGCGTCCTCTTCCGTCATCAGTAGTTGTTGGAGTATTGTCTCTTGTTCTTACAGCCTCAGGAGTTCTGGAGCCTGTTCCGCCGCCGCTGCCGCCAGAAATGGTGATTGGAGGAGTGCTCCACCATGGGTTATTAGGATAGGGTACCCACTCTATTATTGGACTATTAGTAGGCCCGGTGGAGGGGGTATCAGACTCTAATCCTTCATAGTCGGACGAATAATCGTCATCTGGATTCCACAGCACAGTATAGCATCCATTGAATGCCACAAAAGAACCAGCCAAAATAGCAATGGCTAACAGTTTATTTAATTTTGCTTTCATAATGAACCCCTTATCTTGTTCTTCTTGAATTACTGTCGCTGCTTCCGCTATTGCCTCTGGATGATCCGGAGGATTGAGTAGAAGACCTCGGCGTTGACGAAGAAGGAGCGCTTTGGCTTCTTCCCTGAGTAGAATAACTTCCTCTATTAGAGCTTTCTCTGCGAGAATTTTCATTCCTTGGAGAAGTAGAATAAAGCTTTCCGCCTTCTTTTCTGCCGGTTCTTAGTAAACTCTTATCTCTTTTATCTTGTGAATATTGTCTAAAATAATTTTTCTGTCTAGTATCAGTTCTTGCGTCTCTCTGAATATTTCTTCCGCTATTTGAAGGATTATTAGTAACGTTAGGATTATTCCTTCCAGCCTGATTATTTTGTCTTTGAACAGCGCCGCCGCCGTTTCTTCCGTAAACCGAACCGTTTCCATTGTTTCTGCTTTTATTTAAGTCGGTTCTATTATTGTTCATGTTTCTTGATCCATAGCTGTTTCCATAAACAGACGATCTGTCGTCTCTGTTCCAACCGCCAACGCTGCTGCGGTTACGGGCGTTATTACTTGCGCCGCGGGAAGAAACGTCAACTCTTTGCTGCTGTCTGTTAAGAGTTCCAATACGGTCAATATTTTTACTACGGTCGTTAGTCAACAAACGGCTTCTCGAGTTTATTGAATTAGCGACGTCAGTACGGCCGCCTCTGTTACGCGTAATAGAGCTGCCTCTAAGACCGTCAGAATTTCTTAATCTGCCAATGCCGTTATTGTCTCTATATCTATAGACAAGTCCGTCATGTCTATTATTCCATCCATAATGATCATTCCAGCCGAAATGATAAAAATAGTAGTCGTCTGGATAGAAATATCTGTAATTATAATAATAAGGGTAAAAAGTTCCACACCATCCGCCTACAAAAAACGGATCCCAGAAATACGGCTCGTAAAAAGAGTCGCTATAAACGCCAAAGGAAATGCTCGGGTAATATCCCCAGAAATAACGTCTGCAAGACGAAAAATCGGGAGTATCCTGATAATAATTATTAACTACCGTTCCGTCGTCGTTAGAATAGCTTCTAGAAGAATCAGAGTTATCGGCCGTATTATTATTTGAATCATAATAATCGTCGTCGCTGCGATAATCTCTATCTCCGTAGTAACTACGGTGCCTTTCTTCAAATTGCGTATAGCAGCCTGAAAAGCTAAAAACAAGAATTGGTAAAAGCGCTAATGCTAAAAAATATATACGTTTCATTTGTTCACCTCTTAAACTTACTTAAAATATATCAAAAACCCTGCCTAAAAGTAAAATAAGGAAAGAGGCAAAATTCTAATCATTAGTTTTAAACATGTATTAAATAAAGAACTTGAGTGTCTCAAATAATATACGTTTACAGCTAGAAAATGTTCTTAATATACTCAATTTTTAAAGCTCTGTCAGCTGTGCTTGGCGCCCATTTTTTATTATTTAGCAGGTCGCGCAAATCAAAACCGAGAGTAAAACCGTCTCCTAACGACCACCGAACGCCCATGTTCAAATATCCGTTTCCATTTCCATAAACTTTTGTAGAGTTGTCATTTAGGGCAAAATCATATTCAGCGACAATAGAGACCCTTTCGCTTAGAGTTTTTTCCATGCCTACCTGAACATTAAGAAAATCGTCTCCGTCTTTGCTTTCAACCGAATAATTAGCAGTAGCGCATAAGCCAAGATAGCCAAGGAAAGAGAAATTTTTATTAATTGAGCCGAAAAAACCGGGCGATTTAATTGCATATCTGTTTACATTATCAAAATACTCTCCTTTTCCCTGAGAGTCAAATCCCAACGTAAGGGAAGGAGTGTTCAAAGTTTCGTCGTAAAGTTTAACTCTTAAATTAACTCCCGGAAGTTTATACCATTTAGGCGAACCTGAACCGATAATATTCGCTCCTCCGTAAGAAATGCCAAAACTAACATTGTCAAACACGCCTACTTCAAGTTTAGGAATCACTACGCCATTAGGCAGTATGTCGGTTGTAACTCCTACATATCCTTTTTCAAGAACGCCAGGCGTAGGCATATCGATTAAATATCTGTACTGAAATTTTGCTCCCGTCCCAGCGGTTCCCTGAGCAAAAAGTTCCGATGAAATAATAATTAATGCAATAACGCTTATGAATATCCGTTTCATTTGGCCTCTATCTAAAATAAATGTTTTATAGGTTTATATTAAGTAGTTTATTTTCTAAAAATCAATAATAAATATAGTTATTTTTTCTTTAAGTTTTCCAACGCCCCTTTTAGTTAAATAATCAGGCTGCGTTCGGTTCTATTATTATATCCAATGCTGTAGGAAGCATAGAATATTTTGATTTTACAAAAATAGTAACTGTGCCTGGCTTATCCTTAGCTTTAATAATAAGGGTTCCGTTATCTTTATCATTTTTCTGAACATAAACTAAATCGGCTCCCTCTTTTATTTCAAAATCGGCAGGGGCGCTTCTAAAAGGAGCTTTCCACCCGAATGCATTTATAGGGATAGCCTGTATCCTTACGACCGATTGATTATCAGCATAAAGCTTTTCCGGTTTAACTTCATAAGTAACCTCGTAAATATTAAACAGGTATAATTTTCCAAAAAGGAAAATTATTATAGCCAAAATTGAAAGCGCTAAGTAAATTTTTTTCTTCTCCATTTAAATTCTGAGACCTTTCATTTTTTAAATTTAATAATAAATTTGAGCAAATTCGAAATTATCTGATTAATTACATTATCCGGCACGCCGTCGTAGTGCTTAGATTTGAACCGCATGTCGCATTGATCGTTAACATAATCTATAACAATAAACTTTCTGTTTTTAGTCAAAACAATTTCAGTTGAAAAGAAGTCTAATCCTGTTAACTTACCAATTGTGCGGGTAATATCGAAAAGTTTTTTAAGCTTAAATTCCTTTACTTCCTCTTTAGTCATTTCGGTATACAAGTGCGTCTGGTCGTCCCACCACACAGGTATAACGCTGCCGAAAGCCCAAAAACACCGGAACCATGCTCTTTTGCCGTCAAGCATCACAGGATAAATTTTCTCCTGAATAAGATATTTATCGTCAGTATTGGTTTTTCTTTCTTCAAGTATCTGTTTGAGGGTAACGGCGTCTGTAACCACGCCCAGTCCCCCGCCGGTAGTATTGCATGGTTTTATTATGAACGGCAGTCCAACAGCCGCTAATTCTGAAAGAGCTATATACATATCCTGTTTATGGTTATATGGAGGAATAATAATAGAATACGGGACATGCAATCCGGCAGTAATAAACTCAAGATGCATACTTGCTTTATCTATAGCGCGGCGAACATTTTTATATGGATTAAAAATCAGAGTTTTTTTTCTGGTTATTGTTTTGCCAAGAGCTTCAAAAGTATCGTCAACGTCGGAGGCTCTGTCAAAATAGAATTTAAAATACAAATCCCTGCGCTGAATTCTTTCAACTACTTCATTAACGTTATGTTCTCCCAGAACAAATGTCGATATTCCATTTTTATGCAGGCAGTATTCAATTGAGGCGATGAAATCAACGTCGAACTCCCAAAGGTACGCCAAACCTAAATCGTATGTTTCCATATAGCTAAAAAAAGACTCACGATATGTTTTATGTTGTTGCAATGTAACAAGATAAAAACAAATTTGCCAGTCTCGGCGGTCAATGTACATACAATAACTGAACTGACGCTGCCAGATTTAAACGCTAAAATGACTCTCATTAACTATTTTGACTCCGTCAGGACTTGGCTCTGACGGCCCAGATGACTACTACCACGGCTGTCATGCTCACAGACGTCCGTTAGTAAATTGATTTCAAAGCAGAAAAAAATTCGCGGTTCTGAGAATAAATTGTTAAGTTAATATGAACATTTTGGGTGAAATGTTTATTCTATTGAATTAAATTAATGATAATTTAAACTGGCATACACAATGAAATTTACAGATATATTTAAAAGTAAGATAACATCTTCAAAAACAGATGATTACAGTTTGGAAACTCTTTTAATGAAAGCTGTAACGGAGCCCGCCTACAGAGCTGAATTTTATAAGCGACTTTTGACTGACAATTTAATTATCGTCCCTTTAGAAATAATCCCTTTGGGCAGGGAGCTTCCTGACAGTAAACTTACCGGAAGTAAATTGATGTTTAAGAAGGGCGATCAGGTTCGTATTTATACTTTTCCAGATGGTCAAATACCTGTTTTTACTTCAGACCAAAAAATTCACGAAAAAGGAATAACAAAAGAAAAAGTAAATGTCTTAGAACTGAAAGGGGAATACTTGTTTGAGATGACTAAAGGAGCCCGGTTTATATTAAACCCTTATTCTGATTATGCGAAGGAACTGCTTCCGGACGAGATAGAAAGATTATTGAACGGTACAATTTTGACTAATAGAACCGGAAAAATCTTCATTAATAAAGCTACCCAGGTTCAAGTATGTCAACCAAAAGATTATCCGACTGAAATGATAAATTCATTAAAAGTTTTATTCGCAAATAAGCCGAATATAAAAGCCGCATATCTTGGATGGATATTTGACCCTGCAAGCGGCGAGCCGGCGCACTATATTTTGGGTTTTGATGTTGACGGAGAGACGCAGAGCTTGTTTCAAGAGACGGGATTTACTATTCAGCAATATTTGGGGCGTGGAGAGTTTGCAGACTACATTCAAACGAATACAGATAGTGAATTGGCGCAATACTTAAAAAGCACAAAACCGTTCTATGAAAAATAAACCTTAGTTAAGTTTTGAAATTGCGTAAAGTATTAATCAAATTAGTATAAATATTCCCTTAAAGATTATTTCAGATATTTTTTATTCAAATTCTCTTGGTCAAGATGGAACTGCCCTCATTGCGGCCGAACAATAACTTTTAACCGCAAAAGAAGATCTTTAATTATTTGCGGATTTCTTTTAGCTTTTGTCGTATTTGAGCTCGTTAAAGATATAACTGTTATGAGTGCATTTTGGCAAATTCTTTTTTACTCAATATTGCTGATAGTTTTATTATATATCTCTACTTTCGAAACATTTAGAAAAGTTGAATAGAAAAACAAACTATAATTTATTCCAGCCAGACTACAAAGCGCAGCGCCTGACACGCCCACACAATTAAAAATCGCACTATGACTATTCATAAACATCAATTTATTTCCCGTTTTATTCCAATTTAGGGGCAAGGAATTATATTCTTTAATATTTCTAAGTTTCTTATATTACAAGTTATATCTTTTGATTATTCAACAATTTTATTTTTTTATGACCAGATCGCTTATTTTCATATTGCCGTTGTTTATTTTAGTCGGCTGCGCTTCTACAAAACAGTCCACAGACAACGTTAAACCAGACCATGCATATGCTGTCGATTCGACTCAGGCTATTAAAAAAGCTTTAGACCCTTTTGTTAACGGATTAACATTAGAAATGAAAGGTGATTTTGCAGGAGCTGTTTTGGAATTCCAGGATGCGCTTATTGCCGACCCTAAGCCGGGTATTTATCACGCTATCGCTAAAAACTATTTATATCTTAACAAACTTGCCCTTGCTCTGCAAAACAGCCGCAAAGCCGTAGAGCTGGAACCGGGCAACGTAGAGTTTAATTATCTGTTAGCCCAAATATATATCAACGGCAAAGTCAGCGATTCCGCTGAAATTGTGCTAAATAGAATTATTTCTATCGACTCGTCTGAAGTGCAGGCGTATTATAAATTAGCGCAAATTTCCGAAACCTCGCGCCCGCTTAAATCTATTGAAATTTATAACAGACTCACAAAAATTATTGGCGCTGACTGGAACGTTCTGCTTAGGATTACCGAGCTATACGAGCGGCTTGGAAATATAGACGCGGCTATTAAAAGCATTGAAGAGCTTTTGGCTATGGATCCTTCAAATCAGCCTATACAAAAACTTCTTGTAGATTTTTACGTTAAGGGGAAATATTACGATAAAGCGCTTGAGCAGGTTAACGATATTATTACGCAAAACCATGGCGACTTAGAATTGCGCGAAAAGAAAGCTCAAATTTATATTGAACAAAATAAGTGGGTTGAAGCCGGAAAAGAATATGAATACATATTAGAACAGCCGGACGTTCCGCTTGAAGCAAAAACTGCTATTGGAGCCGCCTATTTTGAACGCTCGCTTAAAGATTCTTCTCTTATTCCAATGACTAAAAACTTCTTTGTTAAGTTAGACAAAGATACTGCGGAATGGGTTATCAAGATTCACTTAGCTACTATCGCGTCAATTGAACAGGATAGCGTTTTAGCAGCAAAATATTTAAGCGCGGCAGATACGCTCAACGGATGGCGTCTTGAGTTATGGATAAAACTATGCGGCAACTTATTTGATAACAGACGATATAACGAAACTGTACTTTTAACCGCAGAGGCGTTAAAAAAATTCCCTGAAGATTTTACTTTAAATCTTATAAGGGGATTAACTCTTGCGCAAAACGAGAAATTTACGGACGCTAAAATCAATCTAAAAAAAGCCATAGATCTTAATCCGAACGACATTAACGCTCTTTCCGCTTATGGGTATACGCTTAACCAATTAAAATTTACTAAAGAATCGATTTATTATACAAAAAAAGCCGTGCAGCTTGATCCCAATAACGTCAGCCTACTTGGAACGCTCGGTTCCATTTACGACGGACAAAAAATGTATAACGAATGCGACAGCATTTATGAAAAAGCTTTATCAATTGAAAAGAATAACCCGCTTATAAATAATAATTACGCTTATTCTCTTTCTGAAAGAGGAACCAAACTGGATCGCGCTTTAGAAATGGCAAACATTGCAGTTAAAGCCGAGCCGGACAATTCCTCCTATTTAGACACAATAGGCTGGATATATTTTAAGATGGGGAATTTTGAACTTGCAAGCAAAAACATTAAAAAATCAATTGACGTTGGCGGAGAAAAAGCTGTTATTTTAGATCATCTTGGAGACGTCATGTTCAAATCGGGCAATAAAAAAGAAGCCGTCCGCTTATGGACTAAGGCGTTTGAACTTGATAAAGAAAACTCTGAGATTAAACAAAAAATTGAGAAAGGTGGAATTTGAAAAAATTAGTTTTATTTTTATTGGCGGTTATTAGCTTTCTGTTCATAACCACTTACCCCGGATGCGTTCCTTCCAGATCGATGGACGAAGTAGAAGTTTTGCCTATTGAGCGTTTAGTAAAAAAACTTGAAGCCAACAGACGACGTATAAAAAGTTTCCAGGGCTCCGGCAAAATTTCGATATCTTCAGCTCAATTTAATAATAGCGCGCAGTTTCAGGTTGTTTTGCAAAAACCAGATTCGCTTTATTTTAGCGTTATGGGGCCGTTTGGCATCGAGCTTGCGCAGGTTCTTGTAACTAAAGACGACTTCCTTTTTTATGAGGCTCTGCATAATACGCTTTATAAAGGCAAAGTCAGCGACGACGTGCTAAAAGGAATTTTCAAAATAGATCTTTCGTTTCAGGATTTAATGAACGCCTTTATCGGCTCAGTAAGCTTAGCAGATCATCTTTATGAAAACCCGACTAAGTTTGAAGTATTATACGACAACTATGTAATGACTTACGCAGATTCCACGGCGGACGTCAATTCCGTTTATAAAATAGACGTCAGAGATCTGGGCATAATTAATTTTGATGTGACTAACCACAGAGGGCAAGCGTCCCTTTCAGCGGCATATTCCAAATTTAAGGTTTTTGAAAGCGTTCCAATCCCGTATAACATAGAAGTGAAGAACCTAAAGAACAAACAGACTATAAATATTGAATACAAAAACATTGAAGTTAATAAAAGGAACACTTCTATAAAAATGGATATCCCTGAAGACGCAACCGTTATTAAATGGTAAAACCTGTATTTTACATATTGTTATTATTTACCGCTTCAGTTTTGGTTATACCGCAAAGTATAGACAAAAAAAAGAAAGAGCTTAACGGAATAAAATCGGAAATAAATTCTCTTGAAAAAGAGCTTCAGAAAAAATCCAAATCTGAAAAGAGGACTCTTGAACTGATGGAGAATCTTAATAAGCAGAATTTTCTTCTTAATAAGCTGATTAATAAATACAGAGACGAAGAGGCCGATAAAGAAGACGCTATTGCCCAGAAAGAAGAAGAAATTCTGATGCTTGAAAGAGAAACGAAATTTCTGAAATATAATTATTCCAGATATATCGTTTCCACTTATAAGTATGGTATGGAAAACGAGCTGAATTACCTTATCACTTCAAAAACTCTGGATCAGGCTTACACGCGTTTTAAATATCTTAAAATATTTTCCGATAAAAGACAAGCCGATCTGGTCAAAATAAAACAAGCAAAAGAAGACCTTGCGCGCATTAAAGAAAACCTGAGCGTTGAAAAAAATGAAAAACAGGAACTTGCCGACGCAAAACTAAAAGAAGAAGCCGCGCTTGAAAAAAAATTAGCCGATCAAAAAAAACTGCTCGCTTCAATTAAAGACGATAAAAATTCTCTTGCCCGCGAAATCGATACAAAACGCAAGGCTGAATCGTCAATAAATAATATGATAGCTTCTCTTGTAGCTAAAGAAGAAAAGCACAGAAAAGAAATTGAAAGAAAGAACGCTGAAATTGCTAAAAAGAATGCGGAAATTGCAAAACGGAACGCCGAAATTGAACGGAAAAAAGAATTAGCGTTAGCTAAAGCAGAAAAACAGAAAGCCCGAGACAAGCAAAAAGCTGCAAAAAAACAAAAACCTGAACCCCAGATAAAGCCTATTCCCGCTTCATCATCTTCATATGACGATTTATCGTCATTCGCTTCGCAGAAAGGCAAATTAAAATGGCCAATTTCAGGCGCAAAGGTTGCAAGAAATTTTGGCGAAAATAAAAACCAAAAACTTAAAACTATTACATTAAACTACGGCATCGACCTTTTGGCAAAAAGCGATATATCAGTAAAATGCGTAGCCGAAGGAGTCGTATCGGCTATTGATTATGTGCCCGGCTACGGCAGCGTAATAATTGTTACGCATAAGGGAGATTACAGAACTGTTTATAGTCACTTATCCCAAATTTTTGTGCGCGAAGGGAAAAAGTTAAAGCCTGGAACCGTTATTGGCAAAGTCGGCGAAAGTCTGGAAGGCAATATTCTGCATTTTGAAATATGGAACAACCGCAATCATCAAAATCCTTCCGCCTGGCTTGCAAAAAGATAATAATATCTAATTATTTTCTTAAATTTGTTTTATAACTTTCGATTAAAATAAGGGACCGAATATGAAAAAACTTTTGGGCTTATTAGCTGTTTTGCTATTTGTCAGCCATAGTTATTCACAAGTATATAATCAAAATTTAAATCCAAACGAAGGGCTTTTATATGGAGGACTTGGATTAAACTGGATTGACGGGCAGCTGTATTATTCATTCCACATGATGCCTGAAATTGCTTTTTCAAAAATTGGAGTTGGGCTTGACCTTAGTTTTGACGTTAACTCTTCAGGAAAACTACGCCACGAAAACTTCAACGAATTTTCTGATTACTTAAGCATTATCCGTTATGTGCGTTATGGCCAAAAAGACGAGCCTGTATATATTAAATTAGGCGCGCTCGATTATTATACGCTCGGTTACGGCAATATAATGTATCTCTATAATAACTGCGCAAGTTACGATACCAGAAAAGACGGATTGATTTGCGATCTCGATTTTGGAGATTTTGGTTTTGAGTCTATCTACAGCAGTTTTGGCGAAGCCGGAGTCGTCGGCGTGCGAGGTCATGTTAAACCCCTTAAATTTACTACAGCCGGAGATATTCCAATCATCGGCAATATTGAAGCGGGCGTCTCATTTGCAAGCGATTTTAACGATAAAGCAGGGGTTGTTTCCGGCTTATATGACCACGACGCAAAAAAATTTAACGCTACCGACGATAAAGGATCAATAAATATTTACAGCTTTGACGTTGGGCTCCCGTTATTAACCAGTAAATATCTTGGCATTAAGCTTTATGCCGATTATACCAAAATTGCCAACTTCGGCGATGGAGAAGCCGCAGGTTTATTATTTAATGTAAACGGTCTTGGTTTGTTTAACGGTTCGCTTAAATTTGAAAGGCGGTTTAACAATGATAAATATATAGCAGGCTATTTCAACTCGCTTTATGAAACCGAAAGATTCTCTATTGATACTACAAACGATAACACTACGCGCTATACTTCAAATAATATCAAAAGCAAAGCGGCAACTCTGAATAGCGCGCATGGCGATAAAGGATACTACGGCGAATTAGGAATAAACGTGCTCGGCTTTTTTAATATCGTTGGCAGTTATCAGCGTTTAGATAAAGATCCAAACAGCGGAATACTACACATTACGACTGACGTTCTACCAAAAGAAAGTTCGGCAGTAGTTAGAGCCGGTTACGATAAAAGAAACATAAAAGATGAAAAAGATTTATTTACTCTTGACGACCGTTCTTATTTATACGCAGAGGTCGGTTATAAACCGATGCCTTATCTTTTAATTTCAATGCTTTATAATTGGACTTTTACTCCGGTAAGAGACGCCGACGATAACGTGATTGATTTCAAATCGCAGAAGAAAATTGAACCCCGTATTTCGTTCATATATCCGTTTAATACAAACTCAGGCGGAACTAATTAAATTAAAAAAAGCGGGCAAACAATTTGCCCGCTTTTTTTTTGCTAAACTATTTCTAATCTCTAAGCTATATTTTCTGCAATAAAACTTTTCAATTCGGCGACTGTATGAAAAGCTTTGACGCCTTCTACTTTAAGGACTTCTTCTTTCCCGTAGCTATCCCACACTACTGCCGCCATTTCAGCGCCTGCGCTTCGCGCGGCCAGTATATCAGTCACAGCGTCGCCAACCATAAGAACCCTTTCTTTATCCAGATTAAACTTCTGAATAAATTTGTTAATTCCTTCCGGCGAAGGTTTGTATTTTGTTACGTCGTCGCCAGTAATTACAAAGTCGAAATACTTAAATATATCAAGTTTCTTCAACGTAATTAAAGCGGCGTCGCTCCCTTTGCCTGTACATATAGCCAAAAGAACATCCTTCGATTTTATCAATGCGAGAATTTCTTTAATTCCGGGATACAAATCCGCCATGTTATGGTTTTTAGCGTAGAAGTCGTAATACTCTTTACGCCCCGCTTCGTAATCGTCTCCGCACCATTTTTTAAGAATTACGTCTTCCGGCGGACCGAAGTTTGAAATAATCTCTTCATCGGTTACCTCCTTATGCAAAAACATTTTAGCTATATGTCTAAAAGACGCAAAAATCAGTTCATTAGTAGAAGTTAAAGTTCCATCTATGTCAAAAAGTATCCCGTCAAATTTCCTCATTTAATCTCTTTATTTATTTTGAAGACGACAATTCGTCCGTCCATACCGGAAACTGCAAACGTGTCTTTGTTTATCTGTCTTACAGAATGCCCTCTCGCCTGCCCTAAATATAAAAGCGGCTTAAGTTGATGCTGTTTATTAATTATATTAACCATGCCAAATCTTGTAGAGTACATTATATTTCCATTTGCTTCTAACGGCATAGCGGGCATAGTTTCAATGCTGTCTTTAGCGCATTCAATCGTTTTAATTATGCTGCCGTCGGCTGCGGATAGGATAGAAAAGTTTTTATTAAAACCCAAAACCAAAACATTTTTTTTATCCGTAGAAAGACCAATGCCCTCCCAGCATTTTGCTTCTTTAGTTCTCCAGTTTGTTTTACCCGTAGCAAAATCAATAGAGCTTACAAATCTGTCTGGAGCCGCTACAAATATGCTTTTCCCGTCAGTGGCAGGAGTGCATGCCGCCGGAGAATAATAGACGCCGTCTCCCGCGTTCCAGCTCCATACTTTTTTACCGGTAGCTAAATCAAGGCAGTATAAATTAGAATCCCAGCTTCCAAAAATAATTTTACCGTCATAGATTAGCGGTTTTGCTTCAATCAACGATTTTGCTTCGTCGTTTTTCCAGACTAATTTAAGCGTGTTAATATCGTAGCAGAAAAATTTGCCGTCTCCGGTTCCCCAGAAAAAACACTTTATTTTTTTATTCTCATTTTTTATTTCTGCGGCTACAAATTGCGATGCTATAAGCTCGTTTGTTTTAATTGATTTAAGAAGCTTCCCTGTCTTACAATCAATAGTAATCAAATCTCCTTTAACGTTGCCTGCGGCAAGTATATTGCCATAAACAACAGGACTTCCTACAAGGAGTCCGTTTGTTTTATAATCCCATTTGAAATTACCCTTAGAATCGTAGCAATAAATATCGCCGTCAATTGTGGCTGTTGCAATGTAATTTTTATCGGCAAAGAGAGCGGAATTCAAAGTTTTGTTTAGATTTATATTGGCTATTATTTTTGCGTTATAATTAACAAAATCAAGCGAATCTATTTGTTTAATTGTATTTCTTTCTTTTTTCTGAACGCTTCCAAGGCTTATAGTTTTAGCGTCGCCATCTTCCTCAAAAAACAAAAGAGAATCTTTTGTAACAGTTATTGAGTTATATCCCCATGGATTATTCTTACCAGAAAGAATTGTCCTGGCCATAAGAGCAGGAGCTCCGTCTAAAGTAGTTTTTACGTCTCTATGACCATGCCCGCAAAGCATTGCAATTATGTTATAATCTTTAATAAGATTAGTTGTTTTATACCAGTTATCAAGCTCTTCCTCAATCAGATGGTGCGAAAGAATAATAATCGGTTCGTCTTTTGTAGTTTTTTTTAATTGCTCTTCAAGCCATGCAAATGTTTCCGGGGAAGTATGTCCGCCATGCCCGCGGAAGTAAATGCCGGTGCTTACGCCAATAAATCTTATCCCGCCGTAAACAAAATTAAACTTATAGTCGCCAAACAATTCAGGGAATTTTGTTCCGCAGCTTTCGCTCCATTTATAATCGTGGTTGCCAGGCACAATATGATATGGTATTTTAAGGCTGTCTAAAACGCGTTTAGCGGTTTCAAGGTCTTTGCTTTCTCCCCGTTCTGCTATATCGCCAGTGACGACGACAAAGTTAAAATCTTTTTTATTTATATCGGCTACTACCTTGCCAAGGTTCTCGTGTCCGGTAGCCGCGCCTATATGAACGTCGGTAATCCAGGCAAACTTAAACTGTTGAGAAAATATTTGTAGCGAAGACAAGACAAAAAACGAAAAGAGTAGAAATATTTTTTTCATTATAGACTTCATAAGTTTGTTAGTGAATGATTTTATTTAACCTAAATAATGGTTATTTAATTTTAACACAGCTGACTTTCTTGCTTGGACGTTTAATTTGATTCGTCAGCTAAATTAAATATGACGATTTTACCGTCCATATTGGATGCGGCAAAAACGTTTTCGCTTATTTTACGGACTGAATGAACGCGCGAAACTCCAAGGAACAGAAGCTCTTGTAATTTATAATTTTTTGTTATAAGAAAAACTTTGCCGTCTTTGGACGAAAAAATAATATTGCCGTCGGATTCTATTAACTCAATAGGCATAGTATCCGTGCCTGAACCGTATTCTATGCTTTTGACAACCTTCCCGGTTTTAGAGGCTATTACATATATTTTGCCGTTATCGCTTTTTATAAATAAGTCCTTTTTATCTTTAGATATGCCAATCGATTCCCAGCAGTTAGCGTCTTTTTTACGCCAGTTTGCTTTGCCAAGCAAAAGGTCGATGGAAGAAACATATTTATCGGGACTTGTAACAAAAACGCTTTTACCATCGGTAACAGGTTTGCAGGCAGCCGGAGAAAAATAAAAATTAGTATTGCCGGACTGCTTCCAGAAAATCCTGCCCGTGGAGATTTCAACGCAGTAAAGATAACCGTCCCATGCGCCATAAATTATTTTATCGCCAACAATTAAAGGTTCAGTTTCAATCATCCCTTTTGCGTCGGTATTTTTCCAGACTTCCTCTAAAGAATTAAGCTCAAAACAATGAAGCGCGCCCGAAGACGTTCCGGCAAATACTACGTCAATCGTATCAGTTTCTTTAACCATTCTTTCCGCAACAAGCTGGGCTGTGACAGGTTCGTCAATGCCCAAAGTCTGGAGAAGTTTACCGGTTTCGCAATCTAATGAAACAACGTCGCCTTTTAGAGTGCCGGCCACTAAAATATTATTTATAATAACAGGTTTGCTAACTATGTTTCCGTTTGCGCTGTAACTCCATTTCATAGAGCCTTGCTGATCGTAACAATAAATTGTTCCGTCATAAGCGGCGGCGTAAATATTCTCGCCATTTACAAGCAATGATGCAGAAACAGTTTTTTTAAGGTCAATAGAGCTAACAACTTTAACTCCGTAATTAATAAACGGAAGAGAATCTACCTGCGGAATTACGTTTTTTGAGTTTAGCGCAATACTGCCCAAATTATCAATAAGGGTATCTCCATTTTCTTCAAAAAACGTTAGAGTATCCTTTGTGATGTCGATAGAATTGTACCCCCATCCTCTGTTGTTGGTCAAACTTGACCTGCCCATTAAAGCGGGCAACCCTTCAATAGTCGAAACCTTATTAACATGCCCATGACCATATAGCAGCAAAGCCGCGTTATAATGTTTGAGTCTGTTTGTAACTTCATACCAGTTATCAATATCTCCGTCAAGCGGATGATGAGTGATAAGAATTATTTTTTCATAGCTTATAGCCGATTTTAATGCATTATCCAGCCAAACTAAATCTTCAGGCGTAATATGGCCTCCGCCGCCTCTTAAAAGAACGCCGCTGTTCAGACCAATAAATCTATAGCCGTTAACTCCAAAGTTAAATTTATCGCCGCCCCATAATTCGGTAAATTTGGTACAGCCGCTTTCAGACCATTTAGTATCGTGGTTGCCTGGAATTACATAGTATTTAATTCCAATACTGTCTAAAATGCCTTTTGCTTCTTCAAGCTCGCTGTTTCTGCCTTTTTCAGCAATATCTCCGGAAACAATTACAAAAGAATATTGTTTTTTGTTGATATCCGCAACTACCTTAGAAAGGTTTTCCGCCCCTCCGGCAGAACCTACATGAGTATCAGTAATCCAGGCAAATTTAAAACCCTGAGGGAACAGCTGAAGCGAGAAAAGGGAAAAGAACAAAAATGCAGTAAATATTTTTTTCATAACGTACTTCTTAAAATTTAGTTTGTTAAATTTAATAAATTTTTTCGTTGCTTTGTAGTATAAATAAAGTCGCTTGATTAAGACATGTAAACTTAGCCGAACTTTTTATATATTTACAGGTTAAATTTTAGGAACCAATGAACACAATAAGAAATTTTTGCATAATTGCACATATAGATCACGGTAAATCAACAATAGCCGATTGCCTGCTTGGCGCAACCGGAACGGTATCGCAGCGGGAAGCAAAATCGCAGCTTTTAGACGATATGGATTTGGAACGGGAAAGAGGCATTACGATAAAATCCCACGCCATCCAAATGAATTATAAAGCCAAAGACGGCATTACTTATACGCTAAATTTAATTGACACTCCCGGGCATGTGGATTTTTCTTACGAAGTTTCCCGCTCGCTTGCAGCCTGCGAAGGCGCTGTGCTTGTGGTAGACGCCGCTCAGGGCGTAGAGGCTCAAACAATCAGTAATCTTTATTTAGCCATAGACGCCGGATTAGAAATTATTCCCGTATTGAATAAAATTGATTTGCCCAGCGCAATGGTTGACGTCGTAAAAGGTCAGGTATTGGATCTTATTGGCTGTAAAGACGAAGACATTTTACTTGCTTCTGCAAAAGCGAACCTTGGCATAAACGAACTTTTAGAGGCTATTGTAAATAAAATCCCTCCTCCTAAAGGCGATCCCCAGGCTCCGCTTCAAGCCTTAGTATTCGATTCCGTCTTTGACGCATATCGAGGCGCGGTCGCTTATATAAGAATTTTTAATGGAACATTAAAGCCAAACGATAAACTCCGTTTCTTTTTTAACAATAAAGAGATTGAGGCCGAAGAAGTTGGCGTGCTTGGTTTAAAGAAAATTAAGCGGAATGAACTCTCTGCCGGAAACGTAGGCTACCTTATTTGCGGCGTAAAGGACGTACACGACACGAAAGTCGGCGATACTATTACGCATACGCATGGCGGCGCGGAACACCCTCTACCGGGTTATAAAGACGTTAAACCGATGGTATACAGCGGCTTGTATCCTACAAATTCAGATGAATTTGAAGACCTGCGCGACGCTTTAGAGAAATTCCGGTTAAACGACTCCGCTTTAATCTATCAGCCTGAAACATCTTTAGCGCTAGGATTTGGTTTCAGATGCGGCTTTCTTGGGCTGCTCCATATGGAAATTGTGCAGGAAAGATTATTCAGAGAATTTAATCAGTCGATTATTACAACGCTGCCGAACGTTGAATACATAGTTTATAAAAAAAATGGCGAAAAAATTATTGTAGATAACCCGGCTACTATGCCGGTCGTAGGCGATATTGAGTATGTTGAAGAGCCTTTTGTAAAAGCTCAGATTGTTACTCCAAGCGAATATGTAGGCAACATTATGAAGCTTGCCGTTGATAAACGGGGCATATACAAAAACACCACTTACATTGATCCTACGCGCGCCGATATACAATATGAGTTCCCATTGGCCGAAATTATTTTTGATTTTTATGATAAATTAAAATCGACTACCAGAGGCTACGCCTCTTTTGATTATGAATATATCGGTTATCAGGAAGCAGACCTTGTAAAGCTTGACATACTTCTGAATTCAGAGCCTGTAGATGCATTATCTATGATTGTGCATAGAAGCAAGTCTTATGACTGGGGCAGAAAGGTTTGCAGCAAACTTAAAGACCTGATTCCGCGTCAGTTATTTGAAATTAATATTCAGGCTGCAATTGGAACAAAAGTAATTTCAAAAGCGGTAGTAAAAGCATTACGGAAAAATGTGCTTGCAAAATGCTACGGCGGCGATATAAGCAGAAAGAGAAAATTACTTGAGAAACAGAAAGAGGGCAAAAAGAGAATGAAACAAGTTGGCAATGTTGAAATTCCTCAGGAAGCGTTTTTGGCCGTTCTGCAGATTGACGAATAAACCAGGATTATAATTGTCTGCCAAAAAAGATAAAGAAAGCAGTTTTCATTTTCCTATAAAGTTCCTGCTTTTTGTAGTTATTCTAACGGCATTGATAAAAACCTTTATCTTTGAGGCGTTTATTATTCCAAGCGAATCAATGGAAAATACTTTGCTTGCAGGCGATTGCATTGTGGTTTATAAATTAGCATACGGCATGTCCAACTATAATTTAATTCCGTTTTTAAATATAAAAATACCAAATTTTGTTTTGCCAGGGTTCCCGGATCCGCATAAAAACGACGTAATTGTATTTCAGTATCCGGGAGATAGAGACGAGCTGTTCCCTAAAAACGACGTAGACTATATTAAACGGGTTGTGGGCGAACCTGAAGATACTATCCTTATTAAGGATAAAGTTCTTTTTGTAAACGGCAAAGCGGTTCCTAACAGTAAAGACGCTTTTTTTTGCAGAAACTATATAAGAGCAAAAAGAGACGTTGAAAGTAAAATCTTCCCTATGAATAGCCGGTGGAATGAAGATAACTACGGTCCGTTAGTAATTCCCGCAAAAGGAATGACAATAAAACTTACGCCTGCTAATATTCGCAGCTGGAAAAATCTGATCGATAGAGAAGCCGGCGTCCAAACAGTTTCGGTTAATAATAATCAAATAATAATTAACGGACAAAAAACTGATAGTTATACTTTCTTAAAAGATTATTATTTTGTATTAGGCGATAATAGAGACAACAGCCTTGACAGCAGATTCTGGGGGTTTGTGCCCAAAGATTTAATTATTGGCAAGGCAAAGATGATTTACTGGTCCTATAATTATAGTTCGCTTTCTTTTAACTTGTTCGATATAAACAATAGATTCAGATTGAACCGGATATTTACAAAAATAAAATAAACATTACGGCAGAATAAAATAATGAAAACTTTATTTATTTCTCTTTTATTCTTTTTCTCTATACCTCTGTTTCCGCAAACTAAGTATTTTATCTATTTGACCGATAAAGGGATAAACAAAAACGTCTCCTTAAAAAAAAGCGCGCCAGAATATAAAAGCGCATTAAATCTTTTATCAGCCCGCAGCGTTGAAAGAAGAAGAAAAGTTCTTGGCGACGAGAATATTGTTTCCTATGACGATATCCCAGTTTACGACAACTATGTAAATAGAATTACAGACTTAGGAATAAAAATAGAAAATAAATTAAAATGGTTTAATGCAGTCACCGCTTATTTAACCCCGCAGCAGCTATCGCAACTAAACAGTTTAAGTTTTATCAGCAAGATAGAAGCCGTTAAAGCTCTTATTAACAAAGACGAATCGTACACAGAAAAAGTTCAGCCTTCAGTAAAAAAAACACAGACTTCTAATGTCGACTACGGTTACTCCTATGACCAGCTCGCTCTTTCCGGAATTCCGCTTGTACACGCAAAAGGGATTACAGGCAAAGGCGTAGTAATAGGACTTTTAGATTCCGGTTTTGATTGGGAAACTCCTCTTTGTTTTAAAAACGCAAAAATTCTTGGCGAATATGATTTTGTTTTTCACGATAGCGTTACGGCAAATCAATCGCAGGATAGATACGATCAGGACGATCACGGAACTTTGGTATTCTCTACAATTGCAGGCTATAAACCGGGAGAATTAATTGGCGGCGCTTACGATGCGCAGTTTTATTTAGCCAAAACCGAATATGTCCCAACGGAAAGAAAAGTTGAAGAAGATAACTATGCCGCGGGTTTGGAGTGGCTTGAAGCTAAAGGAGTCGATATTACAAGCAGCTCGCTTGGATATAATGAATTTGACAGCCCCGACGCTTCTTATACTTATAAAGATATGGACGGGAAAACTGCCATAATTACCAAGGCTTTAGAAAAGGCTTATTCTTTAGGCATTCTAACGCTTTCCGCAGCGGGCAACGAAGGCAATACCTCATGGAAGTATATTACTGCCCCGGCGGATGGAGCTAATGTGCTTGCAGTAGGCGCGGTAACTTCATCAAATTCATTGGCCTATTTCAGCTCCATTGGCCCCACATACGACGGTAGAATTAAACCGGATATAACAGCTATGGGAGTGAATGTTTATGCGGCTGTGGCCGGGACTAATAATTCATTCGCCTTTGACAATGGAACTTCATTATCTACGCCCATTGCATGCGGAGCGGCAGCCTTATTGCTTTCGGCATATCCCAAACTTACTAATGTTCAGGCTCGTAAAATTATCATTGCTACCGCAGGCAATACAAGCTCGCCTGACAACAAGATAGGCTACGGCTTAATATCAGCATCCAAAGCCGTTTCGTACCCAAATGTTGAAGCTACAAACAACGGTTACAAAATTAATAAAATATTTTTTAGCGATCATATTATTCCAACGTCTGTTAATGTTGTCATTTCTCAGACAAGCTCCAATTTTACGTCAAATGGTATGAACTCTGCAGACGGAATATATTACAGTTATCCGCTATCAGCATATTCCGCTAATAGCAAAGTTATTTTTTATTTTACTTACAAAGACAGCCTAGGCAATACAATACGCGAGCCTAATACGGCCAATTATGCATTTTACTCAGGCTCTACAGACGTTTTTTATGACTATACTAAAACTCCGGCGTATGACCCAATTACATTAACGCAAAATTATCCAAATCCTTTTAACAGCAAGACTGTAATTCCTTATACTGTATTAAACACAGGCTACATTATATTAAAAGTTTACAATATGCTCGGGCAGGAAGTAAAAACTTTGATAGACGGAAATGTACAGGCCGGCGAGTACTTTTTCCCTTTCAACCCAGTTGGGCTTGCAAGCGGAGCTTATATATACCGATTGAATTATAACGGTCAAATGATTTCAAAAAAAATGATCTATGTCAAATGACGCAGTTGTATTATCGTTAAATTAACTTGCGGAAATTTTCTATTAAAACATGAATATACCCAAAAATATAAATTCTTTTTTTATCGTAAAACGCTTTAAACTAAAAACCGCTTCTCTGGCTTTGTTTTTGTTTGTTATTATTTATTGTTGGTCGTCTTTAATCGATTCATTTCGTTTTAATCCAGATTTTTTTGCAAATAAGACATTGCAATTTGGAGCTTTGCTTATCCTTATTTTTATTATACAGCTATATGAATATATCCGAGACCTAAGAGGTTATAAGCAGCTGCATGAATCGGAACAGAGATTTTCTTTTATCCTTGACGTTACTAAGGACGTTCTATATTTCCTCGATTTACCAGAGAGGAAATACAGTTATGCAAGCTCAGATATAAAAGAGCTAACCGGTTATTCAAAAGAAGAATTGTCTGATATTGGTTTCACAAAAATCATGAAAAAAGTCGAAACCAGAGACAACGATAACGCTTCATACTCAGATTTTCCTAAATTGTTAAAAGCAAATGCATCCGAAATTTTTTCGGCAGAATATCTTATTCGAACAAAAGAAGGGAGTTTCAAATGGGTAGAAGACATTTCTCTTATGCGAAAAGACAAAAGCGGAAAAATCATTGGAACAGTCGGTATATTACGCGATATCACAGAACGAAAAAATTATTTATCGCTGATAAATGAAGAAAGGAATAATATTGAAAAATACCTCGAAATAGCCGAAGTAATTTTTCTGATATTAGACTCAAACTACACTGTAAAACTTATAAATAAAAAGGGATGCCGGGCGCTCGGTTATGACAAATCAGAAATTTTGGGGAAAAACTGGTTTGATAATTTTGTCCCAATAAAAAATCGAGAAAAAAGGAAAAGAAGACTTACTGATGTATTTTCAGATATTTCTCCTGCAAAAGAATATATCGAAAACAACATCGTCGATCGGTTTGGCGAAGAACATGTTATAGGATGGCGCACTGCAATAATAAGAGATAACCGCAATAATGTAGAGGCTCTTCTTTCTTCTGGAACCGATGTTACAGAACAAAAAAGAATTGAAGAATCTTTAGTATTCGAAAGACATCTGCTTCAAACATTAATGGATACAATTCCGGATTTCATTTATTTCAAAGATACATCCTGCAAATATATACGTATAGGCAAAGGAGCGCACTTTAATGGACTATCAGATATAAATGAAACTGTTGGTAAAACTGATTTTGATTTCTTCCAGACAGATTTCGCGCGCAACTCATATATTGAAGAACAGGAGATAATAAAAACAGGCGTTTCTGTAATTAATAAAGCGGTTAAAGAAGTTTTCAAAGACGGTTCGTATTTATGGGTTTCGACTACAAAAATCCCAGTGTATGATAACGATGGCAATATTACTGGTATTGCCGGAATATCGAGAGATATTACAGAGATTAAAAAAGTCGAAGCCGCGCTTCGCGATAATGAAAATAGATGGCGCAATCTTTTAGAAAATTCGCCTATGGGCATTGCTATCATTACTGACATGAAGATATTGTATGTTAATAACGAAGGAATTAAGCTGCTTGGAGCCAGTTCCTCCGATCCAATAGTTTATAAAAACGTGTTCGCATTTGTGCCCAGGAATTTTCGTAAAGATTTTTGCAATCTAGTGCGGGCGTTAAATTACGAATCGAAAAAATTGCTCCCTCATGCTGAATGCAAGCTTAAAAAAATTAACGATGAAATAATTGAAGTTGAAGGAGCGGCTATTCCTGTTAACTATTCCGGAGAAGAATCTGTTCAGATTGTTTTTAGGAATATAAGCGAACGTAAAAGACAGGAAAAAACTCAACAGATAATCAATGATATTCTTCAAACAGCAAACTCTGAACAGAATATTTTATATCTTTATAAATTTATACATAAATCTGTCGGCCTTGTTATGAAAGCTGATAACTTTTATATAGCGCTTTATGATTATGAATCCCAAACAATAAACTTTCCTTATTATGTAGATAAATTTGACGAAGGCCCCAGGGGAGTAAGATTTGGAAATGGTTTAACTGAGTACGTAATTAAAAGCGGTACTTCAGCATTGTTAGATAGAGAAAAGCTTGACGAGTTAATTGCTGAAGGAAAATTTAATTCGATTGGAACTCCAAGCAAAATCTGGTTAGGCGTTCCACTGAAAATTCAGGATAAAACTATTGGTATCATCTGCGTGCAGGACTATGATAATGAAACTACTTATGATGAAAACGAGAAGAAAATTTTAGAGACTATTGCGTTTGCCGTTTCGCGCGCAATTGAAAGAAAAACGCTTGAAGAAGAAAGGGAAGAATTAATTAATCAACTAAAAGAATCAAATCTTTCTAAGGATAGGCTGTTCTCGCTTATTTCGCACGACCTTAGAAGCCCTTTTAACGCGCTCCTCGGCTCTTCTGGAATTCTCTTAAATGATTACTCTAAAATGTCCCCGGCTGAATTGCATAGACACCTTACTGCAATAAACCAAACGACGGGAACATTGTATAACTTAGTAAACAATTTGCTTCAGTTCTCAAGATTCCAGGCTGGCTCAGTTAAAGTTAAACCTTCTAAAATTAATATAAGAGAATTAGCCGCAAGAAATATTTTGCTTTTGCAGGGGAACGCTGTAAAAAAAGATATTTCCATTATCTTAAATATTGATTCGCATTATGCTTTTGCCGATGAGGATATGATTAATTCTGTCGTTCAGAATTTAATATCAAACGCTATAAAATTTACAAATCCGGGCGGAGAAATTATAGTTTCAGGCAAACTACTTCAGAATGTCGACGTTAATATGATTGAAATTTCCGTAAAGGATAACGGAGTTGGTATGAATGAGAACGTGATAAAAAAATTATTTAATCCTAACTCTATCTATACTTCAAAAGGAACCCGAAAAGAAAGCGGAAGCGGGCTTGGTTTGCTTTTAACAAAGGAATTCGTAGAAAAAAACGGGGGAACTATTTTAATAAAAAGCGATGAAAATATCGGAACTGAATTTATATTTACTGTTCCGGGTTCCAAATAGATTTATAAAACTTATTTAACGAGGTTACTTTATGTCAAAGATTTTATTAGTAGACGACGAGCCGATGATAAGGTACTTGTGTAAATTTATTCTTAATCAGATGAAGGTTGACGTAGTTGAAACCAGTTCCGGTTCGGAAGCTCTGTTGGAAATTCAAACAAACGGACCTTTTGACGCGATATTCATTGATTACCGGATGCCCGGTATAGATGGAATACAAACCATTAAGGAAATAAGAAAACTTTATCCAACGGCTAAAATTGTTTTTATGAGCGCCGCTGTTGAAACAAATGGCGAAGCGCAAAAAGCTGGAGCCGACGAATTCCTTTCTAAACCGATAATTAAAACGGCTCTTATTGAATTAACTAATAAACTAATAAACTAAATTTTCACAAATAACGAGTAACTGATATGGAAAAAACTAAATTCGTTGAGGGAGAAAAAATATACCTGCGACCTTTCCAGAGCGAAGATAGCGCATTGGTATATTTTGGTAAAAATGACGAGCAGATAAGAGAAACTCTTTTCCTCTTTGCGCCTCAGACATTGGAGCAGGTTCAGGATGAGATGAAACAATGGTCTACTAACAGCTCTTTTGCTTTGTTTACAATATGCAGAAAAGAAGACGATGTAGCAGTCGGGCAAACCGCTCTTGTAAGAATTGATTTTGTAAGCCGCGCCGCTACTTTTTATCTGGCAATTTATTCTCCGGAATTCTGGTCCAAAGGATATGGGGGAGAAGCTGCAAAAATGATGTTAGATTACGCGTTTGACATTTTAAATCTTAACAGAGTTCTGCTTCACGTATGCGCGGAAAATAAAAACGCAGTAGCCGCATATAAAAAAGCAGGCTATGTTATGGAAGGCACATTACGCGAAGCAATGTACCATCACAACAGGTATGTAGATTTTTACGTAATGAGCGTTTTAAGAGAAGAATATTACGCTAAAAAATAAAAAGGCTCTACAAGCTGTTTTTTTTCTCTTCTAATTCGTCCCAGCGGTCATACAGAGCCTGAACGTTTAATTTAGCCTGTTCAAGTTCTTTATTCAGATCAATTATCTTATCGCCGTATTTTTCATAAAAGTCCGGAGTAGAAAAAATCGTTTGAATTCTTTCTACTTCGGATTCGGCTTCCATAATTTTTTCTTCAATCTGTTCAAGCTCTTTTGCCTCGGCCCATTTAAGTTTTTTAGGAGCCGTTTTTACGCGCGTATCTTTTTTTTCGACCTTATTTTTAGAAGCTGGTTCGTCTACTACGCGGGCTTTCTTTTTTTCAAGATAATAATCATAGTCCCCTTCGCTAAAATAAACTTTGCCATTTCCTTCAAAAGCGAGTATCCCTGTACAAACTCGGTTAAGGAAGTATCTATCATGGCTTACTACAATAACGCATCCCTCAAACCGCGCAAGAGCCTCCTCAAGTATCCTGAGCGTAGGCAGATCCAAATCGTTTGTAGGCTCATCCAGCAACAGGAAATTGCCCCCCTGCTTTAATATTTTTGCAAGCATCAGCCTGCTTTTTTCGCCGCCTGATAATCTTTCAATTTTTGAATTTATTCTATCGTCTGTAAAAAGGAATTTTTTTAAGTATTTCCAGATTGTAATTTTTTCGCTTCCGAACATTACAAAATCTTTCCCTTCGCCTATCTCCTGGAAAACCGTATTATTTTCGTTTAGAATAAGCCGCGCCTGATCTACATAATTAAAAATAATGCTTTCGCCAATTTCTACTTTCCCAACTAAAGGCTCAAGTTCTCCAAGAATTAGTTTAAGAAGCGTCGTCTTTCCCAATCCGTTTCTTCCAACAATTCCCAATCTTCGTTTTGGCTCAAACGTTAAATCCAATTGTTCAAATAGTAATTTGCCGCCAATCTGGCCGCTTACGTTTTTCAGGTTAAGAACTTTCGTTCCCATTTTGGGCGGTTCTGGAATAATAAGGTCGACGTCTAATTCTTTTTCAAAGCCTCGCTGTTCAGCTACTTTGAAATATGTATCTAATCTGCTCTTAGATTTTGTTCTTCTTGCTCTTGGGCCTCTTCGCACCCACTCAAGTTCGCTGCGGAGGAAACTTGCCCTTTTTTGCTCTTCTACTTCCTGAACTGATTCGCGCTCGGCTTTATTAATAAGATAATCTGTATAGTTGCCTGAGTGAGAGTAAAAAACGCCTGAAGCAAGTTCTACAATGCGGTTTGCAATTCTATCTAAAAAATATCTATCATGCGTTACAAATAAACATGCGCCGGAAAAATTAGCAAGAAAGTCTTCCGTCCATTCAATAGATTCAGTATCAAGATGGTTTGTAGGCTCATCCAATATCAGCAGATCCGGTTTGGAAATAATGGCTCTGCACAGAGCTACTCTTCGTTTTTCTCCGCCTGATAAAGTATATATTTCCCGGTCTCCTTCAGGAGCATTAAGAGATTGCATTGCAATTTTAATGCGGTTATCAAGCGTCCAGCCGTCTAGATGCAAAATTCTTTCTTCAAGAACTTGCCGCTGTTCAGAGTCGTAAGGCAGGTTTTCATATTCCCGTATTACTTTAATTACGTTTTGAGCTCCGTCAAGAATATTTTCATATACGGTTTTAGAATTATCGAGAATAAATTCCTGCGAAAGATAACCAAGCACAAGACCATTGCGCGTGACTACTTCGCCCGAATTTGGCTCTAATAATCCGGAAATTATTTTAAGGAATGTTGATTTGCCTGTTCCGTTTCTGCCCACAAGGCCTATACAATCGCCGTCATGGATTGATAAAGAAGCGTTATCTAATACTACCTGCTCGCCAAAACTAACGCATAAGTTTTTTGCCGTTAAAAGCACTTCGCTAATGTTTACTGACATGTTTTTTGTTTTATCATAAATTTATTGAACAACAAAAATAACAAATGTTTAGCAATTTTTATTAAATAAATTGCCGCTCAACGCGTTAATTATTATTTTAAATTTTCAATAATTAAAAACAAGAGCGGCGTTTATGCACAGGAAAAACCAAATATTTAAGATCGTACTATTTATTCTTGTAATAACGGCTTATAATGTATTTTGTCAGGAATCGGAGAAAGATAAAATGAAGAACGAATTAACAAACTTTATTAAAAACTTTGAAGCGGAAATTATTCCCGCTTTTAGAAACGCAAACCTTGCGGACTTTAACGCCTCAATTTCTGGCAAAAGCGAAGACTACCAAAAGGCCGCCAGTTTAGAAGTTAAATTGACAAAAATTTATTCTAATAAAGAATACTTTGCCAAATTAAAAAAGATAAAAGACTCCGGACTAATTACCGAAGAACCTCTAAAAAGAGAGCTTGACGTTCTTTACAATTCTTTTTTGGGAGCTCAAACTGATGAAAAAGAGCTTGAAGAAATAATTAAACTCCAAAGCGAAATTGAAAATAAATTTTCCACTTTCCGCGCAGAAGTAAACGGCAAAAAATTAACCGACAACGAAATAGAAGATATTTTAAAAAGTTCTACTGATACTAAAGAATTAAAAAACTCGTGGCTTGCCAGTAAAAAGATTGCAAATGTAGTTTCTAAGGACGTAATAAAACTTATAAAAATGCGGAATAAGGCCGCTAAAGAATTGGGTTTTAACAATTTTCATGAAATGAGTCTTAAACTAAGCGAACAGGATCCAAAGCAAATTGAAACCCTGTTTGACGAACTTGATAATCTGACGCGCAATACGTTCATAGCCGTAAAAAAAGATATGGACGCTTTTCTTGCCGCAAGATATAAAATTCCCGCCGGCGATCTTATGCCATGGCATTATCAGAACAGATTTTTTCAAGAAGCTCCCAAAATTTACAATATAGACTTAGACGATTATTACAAAGATAAAGACCTGGTTGAGTTAACAAAAAAATACTATTCAGGCATAGGGCTGCCGATAAACGATTTGGTATCGCGCAGCGATCTGTTTGAAAAGGAAGGCAAATATCAACACGCTTATAGTTCTGATATAGATAAATTTGGCGATATAAGAGTAGTGTGCAACGTTAAACCAAATAGCAGTTGGATGGGTACATTATTACATGAATTTGGACATTCAGCTTATGATAAGAATATTGATTCAACGCTTCCCTGGTCTCTTAGAGATCCGGCGCACACTTTTACTACCGAGGCCATTGCTATGTTATTTGGAAGATTTTCATCCAATGCTCAATGGATGAAAGATATGCTCGGCATTTCCAAAGAAGAACAAATAAAAATAAAAGACGAATCATTTAAATCGTTACGGCTTGAACAATTGGTTTTTAGCCGCTGGGTTCAGGTAGTTTACCGTTTTGAAAAAAGCATGTACGATAACCCGGATCAGGATTTAAATAAATTATGGTGGGATCTTGTTGAAAAATATCAGATGATCAAACGTCCCGAAAACAGAAACGAACCTGACTGGGCTTCAAAGATTCATATATCAAGCTATCCATGTTACTATCATAATTACATGCTTGGCGAGCTGTTGGCTTCGCAGTTATACTACCATATATCCGAAAAAATTCTAAAAAATACTAACGGCGAACTCCAGAGTTTTGCCGGAAGAACAGAAGTGGGCGCTTATCTTAGGAAAAATGTTTTTGCCCCCGGAGCCAGATACTTCTGGAACGACATGATTGAAAAAGCTACTGGCGAAAAATTAACGCCTAAGTATTACGCAAGACAGTTTGTGGATGAGAAATAAAATTTAGCGGATAGCGATATAAAAAAGTCTCTTATAAAATATAAGAGACTTTTTTTTAATAACTCTGGAACTATCGAACGATGGGTTTATTACTTCAGTTTTTCTTCGCCTTCTTTTATCCAGCCGGTAATTCGTTCGATTGATTTTTCAATATCTACAATTTTCACTTCAAGCTCCGAAACCCAGCCCGTAGCGCGAACAATCCATTCTTCATTGGTCGAATTAGCTATTTGTTCTTTAAGCTCATCTACATGCTTTTTGCAGCTTTCATAAGCCTGATTGGCTTTATCAAGCCTTTCATGGTTTTTCTCAATATTTACTTTTACGCTGCTTAAATATTCTTCTCTGCGTCTAAGTTTTTCTTTTTTAACTTCCGCCCACCATTTATCATGGAGTTCTCTCACTTTTTGAATTTCGTTAAAGCACTCCTGTTTATGTTCAGTAAGCATATTTAGTTTGTTATCGCCAAGCTTTTTTCCGGCGTCATTAAGCGCTTTACCAAGCCCCTTTAATTTCTCTTCGTTAGAAGGGTTCGGTTCAATTTCCTCGCTGGGAATTGCATTTTTAATAAGCTCAAGAATTTCAGCTTTAAGAGTCTCCGATGTGGTTTTCTTTTGCTCTCTTTCATCCTTTGAAAGCTTAGAAGCGGCGTCATGCAATGTTTTAAATTTTTTCCATGCTTCGTCATGCTGGCTTCTGACTGGGTATTTTACTTCTTTAAATCCTTGTAAAATTTCCGAAGCCTTACCCCATACTTCTTTCCAGTTTAGCTTGCCTGCATTCATTTCCCCGCTTGCGTCTTCGGTTTTTAAGAGAAATTCAAATTCTCTAATTAAGCTATCGAGTATTAACCATTCCATATGCGATTTTAGATTTTACTTTAAAAATTTTAATCGTTTAATATAAGTATTTTTTCAAAAAAAACCTTTATTTTTTTCGATTTTTGCCGCGATTAAGATAAAAAGATTTGACATTTTCATTTTTAAACATTAGCGGCATATCAATACACTATAAAAACAATTTTTTGAAAAATTATTCCAAGACTTACAAATAGAAACAAAAAAAAGACCGCTTGATTTTTAACGTCAGGCGGTCTTTACTCAATAATTAATTACTCTTTTATTTAAGCAATAACATTTTTTTTACGCTCTTATTGCTGTTTACTTTCAGCTCGTAAAAATATACGCCGCTTGTAAAGCTCGAAGCGTTCCATACAACTTTATGGTTGCCTGCGCTTAGGTTATTCTTTATAAGCGAATCCATTTCTCTGCCTAAAACATCATATATTTTTAGTTCTACAAATCCGCTTTCTGTAGTTGTGAACTCTATTGTCGTAGACGGATTGAATGGATTTGGATAGTTCTGCGCTAAATTAAAGTTTAGTGGGAGAACCGTTTCATTTTCTACGCCTGTTGTTCCAGTAGGATAACTTACGCGTAAATTATCTAAATATATTGTCCCGGTATATACCTGGCCAGATACATGGGCGCTTCCTAATTTTATTTTTATTTGTTTTATACGGGCTGGATAATCAAATACAGTTCCCGGACTTAACGCTGCAAATTTTGAGAATGCCGATTTTAAAGGCTCAAATGTTGTAGTCTGTTCCAAATATTTATTTGTAGCAATATTAAATAGCTCGCTGTTTTCATCGCTTACAAGAAAATAGATAACATGTTTTTGTCCGTCAGATTGTCCGTCTATTTTAATTGTATCTGGTATTCCGTAAACAGGAATATCTGTATTTAGATATACCCAGTTCAAGCTATTTGAATTGTAAGTGAATTTATAATCAATTTTAAGCGAACCTTTGCCTTGGTCTAAAACCTGATTAGAAACGCTTAACTTTGTATAAGTTGTATCGATATTATCGCCAGATAACGTCCAGGAAGTTATACTTTCCAAGCTATCCAACAATACCAAACCGCTCCCTTTCTGAACCGTAATGGCAACTGTATCGGCGACATTATTATAAGCGGCAATAACCTTTGTTGAGCCGTTTACTTTTCCAGTAAATATGCCCATTGTGTCAATAGACCCAATAGTAGGATCGGTTACCTTCCATGTATATTCATTTAAAGTAGGATAATATTGAATACCATCAAAATCATAAGCTTGTATTCTATATTGAAATGGTTTTACTGCATCTGCAACGCAATTTCTTGGAGCAAGGACAACTTTACTTATCACTTTTACAATAATCTTACAGGAGTCTTTTAAGCCATTATAAGAAGCATAAATATAACCCGTATCTGCTTTAGTCCCAGCTGTAAATAACCCAGAGGAGGTTATAGAACCTACCTTAGGATCGATTGTAAATTTAACCTGAGAAATATTTACATTTTGCGGATTAAAATATTCGTCCAAAGCAGAGATTGCAAATTGTTGAGAATTTCCTCTATAAATTTTAAGCGCGCTGGGGCTTAATTTTATACTTTTTAGAACTCCGGAATCAGGAGCGTTTGATACTATTAATAATGAATTTGCAACTGCTCTTTCGCTACCGTCGGAAGTAAAATTAACAATAGAATCTCTTACAACCATAGTTGTAGATCCTCCGCCATCAAAATTGATACCGTTATAAACGCCAATAGCAACCATAAAATCAGCTAACTGAGGAAGAGTCATGCCTACGCTTTTATCTTCACGGCCGTCAACTGCAACAAGATATAATTTTGTGCTATCTTTAGAAAAACCCGCGGCTGTTCTTGGTTCGCCTAAATAAGTATGATCAGGTCCGCCTTCGTCAATATCTCCCTGAGCCGCATAATTTTTGCCCTGATAAACTATTTTTGGAAAACCGCCAACCATTTCTTTGATCTTTGGCAGACCAGGCATTAAACTATTTACAATTTTTATTGTATCGCCAACTTTTATATTATTATTAACAAACGTTTGCGAAGCTCCATGAGCAGAAAGAACTACCTGACTGCCAGAATAAGCCATATTGCCGACATTCGCTGTTTTTTCAAGAACTACGCAACGGATTGTATCGTTTACCGCCCATGCGTCAATTGGATTTAGCTTTAGCTCTGTGCCATACTGATTTGTCTGCGTTGAAGAACCAAAATATTTATTATATAGTATCGCCTGATCAGTCCCACGGGTATAGTTAACTGCAGTTAAAGGATTTACCAGGTTTTTTGCAATAATACTTCCGGTGTAAGCAACCCGGGCTAACATTGGTTTGTTGTTAGCATCAAAACCAATTGTCGAAAGTCCATCCGGATTAGTTACCATCTCGCCATTCTTTACCTGAACGTTTATTGGCGTTCCGCTATCCATGTCAAAGAAATCGGCATTTACGGCTCCAAGAACTCTATGCCCGGCATAACTATTGCGTTTAGCCATTGAAGTAGTTGTCTCTCTGCCAACCATATTATCATTCCCCTTTACGCTCTCAATTTTATTATATCCATTTTTAAGTTCAGCTTCAAGAACATATAAAGTCCATGGACCGGCAGGCGCATAATATTTAGTGTAAGTTAATCCTACGCCGATATTCATAGATAGTACTGTATCATAAGACATTTGAGCATATGAACACCGAACAAAAAGAAAAAGGCAACAAAAAAGAATTAATTTTTTCATTTAAGCTCCGTTAAAATTAATATAGATATTTATCCGAATTGCTTTTAGATAGATGGTTTGTAATACTAGTCGTATAGAAATATATTATTGCATTAATTAAATTGTAAAATGCTATAATTGCAGTTTTTATATTGTTATCTTTTATTTATTAATTTAGCCAATGCTTAAGATTAAAACATTAGTTGCTAATGTTTTTGTGCTCCAACAAAGTTATTAGAATTAAATAACTTAGGCTCGTTTATAATCCTATAAATAAAACATAGCCGACATATAAACTGCATTTATCTCAAAGACGCTTATCCATAATTTAATTGCAAAATAATACATTCACGAACGTTGTTCCGCCATATAAATAAAAAACCTCAATCAAAATTAGCAAAAAGAACAGTCATATCCATAAGAAATAATTGTTAATAAATTTACAAAATGCTCTTTATGATTTTCAATTAAATTATTAAATATTATTTGAGTTAAGATCAACTATCAACTTGTATATGGCTATTAAAAGATTGATTTTAAAATAAAAAATGCTCCCAAATAAATTGAGAGCATCCCTAAAGAGCCAACTGCCGGAATCGAACCGGCGACCTATTCATTACGAATGAATTGCTCTACCAGCTGAGCTAAGTTGGCTTTTCATTAAGAAATTACAAGATCAGTTACAAACTAAAAGAAACTACCTTAATTTCTTTTTATGTCTGTTTTTCCTTAATCTTTTTTTTCTCTTGTGAGTCGCCATTTTATGACGTTTTCTTTTTCTTCCACAAGGCATATTATACCTCCATTTATTATGTGACTTTAATAATTCTTTATCTCTTTGAGCAAATTCCGTTCTTATTTTTTATAATTTTTTATCAATTATAAATATCGCCGTCATTCAGATTTACAGAGCCAAGATAAAATGATACCGATTGAAAGCGCAGATTAAACGCAGCGCTTTTTCTGTAATTTCAATAGCCGTATAAGTTTTTAGCAAATATTGTAAATAACAAAATTAAAAAAAACTAAACTAAGCGATCTGCTTAGTTATCATTCATCCCTATATTTACTAATTCTTTGAAATCTTTTGAAAATTTAAATACCGGAACAAAATGTTCAGGGACGAAAACTTTTTCGCCTGTTTTGGGATTTCTCGCATTACGAGCGTTTTTCTTCTTTACTTTGTAAGTGCCAAAACCTCTTATTTCAATCCCGTTTCCTTCTTTTAAGGCTTCAATAACTGTTTTGAAAAACCCTTCAATAATCGCTTCCGTTTCAAGTTTTGTTAAACCTGTTCCTTCTGCAACCTTATCCACTATATCTGCTTTTGTCATTTGAAAACCCAAAAAAAATATAATACTTGTAATTTATTATAATTTAAATAATAAAATTACTAAAATATCCGTTCAAAATCAAACGATATAATGCAGATACAAAACTTTTTGACTAAATTTTCAACACGGTAATTTATTAAATTTAAGATAAAAACAAAACACATCTGCATTTTATTAAGAAAAAAACTCATTCATAAAAAAAACCTTCAGAAATAAAACTTTGCTTCCTGAAGGTTTTTAAAAGAATAAATTTTGCTTAGTTGCTGGTTTGAGTCGTTTTCACTCTTCTTTCCCAATCTTCATCAGTAAGTTCGCCTCTTTTAGTCGAATGAACTAAAGTGTAATCAGAAAATCCTGAAATATCGGCAAAAACAAATTTTACTCCGCCTTCCAAATCGTTGTACTGCCATATTTCATACGGTTTTTCATCAACCTGGTTTGGATGGCGCTCAATATCGCTCGGTTCGCCATAGCTTATAAAAACTCGCCCCCTGTCTGTTTTCCAGCCCGGTTTAGCTAGCGAGCCGTATTTTTCATTGCTTTGCTGAATTCTTGCTAAATAGCTAATGTAGTAATCATTTCTTGGCGATGAAGGATCCGTATTTCTTCTTTTCCAAAATTGATAAAGGAAATCCCTTTTCCCTTCTACGCTTTTAATTTTGGCGTACTGAGTACGTTCAACAGGAAACGAGATATACTTGCACTTGTTAAACAAATCGTCGCATTCTTCAACTGACATAACGCTAAACTCGCTGCTTATCAAGTCTTTATCCATACCTTTAACCATAGCAGTATCAACTACTGTAGGATTATATACAAAAAATCTTTTAGAAGAATTTATACCGGTATTATTAACAGAATCATATAAGCTTAAAACTAAAGTATAAGTATCTGAAGGCAATTTTGTCGCATTTAACGTACCCACTTCAACCCTGGCTTCTTTAATCCTTCTTATTGATTTTGTTTTATTTATCACAGTTTTTTTTCTGCTATTTAATACTGTAATGATTAATTTCAGATCATTTTCCGATGTATCTTTCTTAAGATTATATATTTCCGTGTAGTAATAAACAACAGGCTGCGTAACCCCAAAAACCGCGGTTGGCAAAGGAGTAACTTCAAGACTATTTTTATAAAATATCGAGTTTTTATTAGCATTATCCTGCAATATATTCGAAGCAAGTTCAATATCGCTCAAAGACATTTTAGTTGCATACTCATTTTTTATATCAATGATTTCTTTATACTCAGACGCGCTTTTGGGCAAATTAACGTCTCGTCCTCTTACTGAACAGGTATAAACGCCTTTGGGAATAACAAAACTTATAACTCCAACAAGGCTTTTGCTTGTTTTAAGCTCTATGCTATCGGCTATTGAATTTGATACGCGCCATTCTTTATTCACTATGAACTTCTTTGAGGCTGTATCTTGTATTTCAATTTTCATTAAAGCTTCTACATTAAGACCTGAATCGCTCTTTACAGCCTTTAGGCTGTTCTGGTTGAACGAGTAATAAAGTTCTACATAACAGGAAGAGCTGTCATATCCAAATGTGGCAAAATCGAAATCAAATACTATTTTTTTTACCTGCGCAAAATTAATATTGGAGATAAAAAGGAGAGCAAGAAATAAAATTATCTTTTTCATATTACTTCAATTAATTAATAATAAAATAGCGCATTATAAAAATACAAAAATGTAATTCTGATTCAAACCAAAATACCATCGCTTAAAATAAAAAAGCAAGGCTGTCCCGCTTTATCGGGGCAGCCTTGCTTTAAACTAACGAGACGCCAAATATTGTATTAGAGAGCTAATTTCACTGTAAACACATGATTGGCAGTCGGGAAATCTTTTACGCTTCTGTATGCGTAATCAAATGTAATCGCAATCCCTTCAGTCATACTATAATTAACTCCTGCGCCGCAGGCAAAACCATAAATAGACTGTGAGGAATTCTCAGTAAGCATGTTATAACCGCCGCGTAGGTATAATGTCTTCATAAAACTATATTCAGCTCCAAAAAGCAACTGATCTTCGCCGGCGTTATTGCTTCTAAAAGCTGCGCCAAAAGAGACGTTATTTTGTTCATTTATTTTATGATCGTAAGCAATGCTTAGTTCATAATAACTTGGCAGGTTAAACTCCTCAGTAACTGCATAATAAGCTCCAAGGGCGCTGCTTGGATTAGAATTTGGGACGTTTGTTCTAACTTCCAAATCCTGACCGCTATAAGACATATTGGAACCAATATTTTTTACAGCTACGCCAAGAGCTAAATGATACGGGAAGCGGTACTGAACTCCAAAATCAAGACCAAATCCGTTAGCAGATGCATTCATAATTCCTTCATGAATTAATTTTGCATTAAAGCCAACAGAAACTCTGTCAGTAATTACCTTGGAATAAGTAACAGCAGCCGTAAAAATTGACGGGGAATAATTAGCCCCGGTGCCTTCAGGCGCGTCATTAGTAGTAACGGGAATATTACCCATATCTACTGTTTTGAACGAAAATCCCAAAGAACCTAAAGATCCTACCTTTGCTCCAACGGCTAAGTAAGAGATATTAATATCGGCTAAATACGACATATACGAGAACTCCGCTTCAGGACTCCCCGCAAGATCTAAACCTGCCGGATTATAATAAATAGATTCAACTCCAGTAGTGTTCGCTAAAAAAGCGCCTCCTGTAGCTATACTGCGAGCGCCAACGGGAATCAGAAGCTGATCCGCGCCAGTTGTGCCTTTTCTTGCCACATCGCCTGCGCTTGCAATTCCTGCGTACACGAAAACCACCGCAAGAAATACTAACAATTTTCTCATATTAAAACTCCTTATTATTTCATTAAGAGCTGGCGGGATATGTTTACCCGCCCGCCTAGTAATCCTAATTAGTAATTTCTAATTTGTTTCTGTGGCAAAATTACGCCAAACTTAAGCACCTTATCTCCAAAAGTAGGAGAAGATACAATAGCCATATACATTCCAGAAGCTACTCTTAAACCTGATTCATTTTTCAGATTCCATGCTAAGAAAGGAGATGTAACGCCGTCTTTTTTATCTTTCTGCGTTAATGTCCTTAGAAGCGAACCAGATAACGAATAAATCTTTACAGTTACGTCAGTAGGAAGATTTGTAAACGTTACAAACGGATCATCTGGATAAGCGTCGGTAGTGTAGCTTGTAGCCGGATTATATGCAAACAACGGATTAGGGTAAACATTAACTTTATTGTAAATGTTTTTCCTTGCGTCTGTACCCAACTCGCCATTTGCGTTAGTTGTAAAAGTAAACTTATCACTATTTGTATATGGATAAGTCATAAGTGGAAGTGTTAATATATCGCCGTCAGTATAGGCTGAATTAGCGTTTAGTTTTTGCATACCAACTACATACATGCTATTAAAGAAATAAGATTTCGCAATTTTTCTTTGTTGATCTGTTACTCCAATTGCATCAGTCGGAATAGTAAAACCATTCTTTATATCGCCCCAAACTGTTTTAGTTCCGGTAGTAGTTGTAAATACACCTCCGGTATATTCTTTCTGGCTTCCTGTAGGATCATAGTCTGCGTCTAAGACAAATATATATTCCTGCGATTTTAATAGCGAAGTTTTAGGATCCCATACGCCGTCAGGAGTTCCGCCTTTGTCAGTTCTTCTCTCGAGGAACGCTACGGCTAATTGCCTTTCTTCATTATATTTATCGTCTTTTACCCAGGCCTGGAACGGTACGTCTACAAAACCCTGCCCTATTAATTTAACATTAGAATCTTTTCCTACAGTATCTGCCGCCGTAATACCGCCGGCATATCTAGCCGAAGCTAAACCGCTAGGACCAGAACCGGCTATACCGGCTATGTATCTATATGCTTTACCAGTTTTACCAAATCTAAGTTCAACCTTCCGTAATCTATCGGCTCTGATTGCAGTAGAACGCACGCTAGTAAGGCCTTCAATATCGCCAGTTGCAACTTGCGTCTTTGATAAATCTGAACCTACATAATATGCGCCTGTTCCATCAGCAGAAAGAAAATCTTTGAACCACTGATTTTTTGTAGGAGCATAAACCGGACTATTTAAGTACGGAGCTACTAATTTTACTCTTGGTAAAAAGCCTTCAACTATTTTGCCTGAATAGTTTGTTGAATCATAGTTATATACTTCTGAAGAATCGATTAAAACAGCGTTAGTCGTCTTATTTGTTAACCTCCAGAATGTATTGTATGCTGTAGTCGCAGATGAATCAATAAAGAAATCGACCTGATAATTATTACCAGTCAATTTTGATTTGTCGGCTACAAGATACTTAAAAGCGCCAGCTGACGCGCCAGAAGTTTGTTTTGCATCTCCGCCGGCAGAAGCAGGCGTATAAACGTCTGAACCATAAACAACTCGAATTGTTTGCGATTCGAACTCATCGATTCCAGAACCGGAAATATCTTCATAATCGGCTAATCGGCCGTCAAAAATCTTATTGTTTTTGTTTACAAGATATCTATAGTTTAATGTGTTATGAGTAACTACAAAGAAGTACTCATGCCCTTTTACCAATGGACCGCCTGTAATAGGGTCGGATGTTATTCTTAACTTAATTCGGCCTCTAGTAGGATCGGCATACAAAACTGAATCCAGCTTGTTAGACGCCGCCGCCTCAGGAATTATTTTTGCTACTCCGCCATCGCTTTGCAACTGATAAATTGCTTTAAGCGAGTCATTTAATTGATAATAAGCAATAACTTTTGAATTAGTTACTCCTTCAATTACATCGGCTTTGCTGCTTGTAGCGTAGGCTGTAACATAAAAACCATGCGTGTGTCTGTCAATATCAAGCACATTATCAACAGCTCTATATGTTATTTGTTTATTTGTCGTCCAGTCAAGATCGATAAAACCGTCACCATTTGTAGCCACTGGTTTTACCTGTGGAGGAGCTGGAGGCGAAGGGAAATTATTATCAAAAACTTTCTGGCACTTCAAATCATTTTCTTTTGCTACAGTAACGCTGTTAAGGCCTGAAGTTCCCTGGCCTATAAGGTATGCGACTACTATATTAATCGGTTTGTTTTTTTCTAATTTAAAAGGTCCGGAATTAGACATCTGTCTTTGGTCATAAGGCGTAGTATTTAACCAGCCTGTTCCCGCTACCGGGTCGCCTGAGTACATAAATTTAGGGTCTACCTTACCGCAATCGGAGAATGTAGCTCCATTGCCAAAAGCCCATTTACAAGGATTAACAGGCGTTCCATCTTTGCCCATTCCGCCTATAAGATATTTCCTCAATTCATACTGGCTCGAAGGATCTCCGTGAGTCGGGTGAGACTGCATATACTGAGTAAATGAAGTTAACGGCAAGTTTTCTGCTCCGGGTATCGTATCAATTCCTAAAACTTTGCCTTTAACATTATATGCATATTTAAGCGGAGTATCTATCCCTTCATCGTAAATACCATTATTATTGTTATCTTTAAAAGTAACGCCAGGTATGTATGAAACAGGTCCCTGGAAAAAGTCTACCATAAAACATGGCGGATTAGAACCCCATAACTTATCAGCGCTGATCTGGTAAGTATAAGCGCAGCTCAATGTAGTATCGCAGCCTACCAAATCGTCATTATAATCGCCCAAATCAGGATCGCAGGCTATTGAGAAATACACAGAGTCCAACACGTCGGCAACTTTGCCTGTGTTTACAAGACTGTATCTAAAGAATAACATATTGCCTACAATTGCTTTAGAAGAAAAGCCAAATACAGTCTGTCTTACTTCTATTCCCTGTGGATCCACATCAGTAAAAGTACGTAAGGCTTTTGCTTTGCCGTCATTATAAACGCACCATGCTGTAAAATCGCCAATCAAATCAGGTCTGTCTTCATCGGCATCCCAAACTCCATTGCCATTTTTATCAACCGGATTATAAATACCGTCGCCATCGCCGTCATAAAAACCTGCGCCGTTAGCAACCGCATCTTTCCAATCCTGCCAGGAATCGCCAAAAGGCACATCTTGAGAGGTAACTAGGTACATTCTGTTTTTACTGTCTGACACCGAAGAACCAACCGGTCCAGGGACGTAATCATTGATTCTAGAAGCGCTCATTACGCCGTTGCCCCACTGTTTGCGAGTCGTATCCTTCACTGAAAAGCCCGACATAAAAAAACCGCCTGAGAAAAGGAATTTTATTCCCTGAGACCTTCCTCCCAGATCGTTCACGTCGCCAATTATACCTTTATTATCAATTGGGACTGATAAATTATTATAGTCCAGCAATAGATAATCTGAATTAATTTTTAAAAGCTTGTTCATCCCTTTTTTACCGCTTTCGCTATTTGCTCCAAAAGAAAAAACAGCGACCGTCAGGAGTAAAACAGGGAGTAAGCCGTTTTTTAACCTGAATAATATATTAATCATATCTAAATTTCCTTTAAATGAAATTACTCAATTATAGATTTATACCTGAGAAACTAACTTTTACTCCCAACTTAATCAATCTTGGAATTCCATAGTTGGTAGGATTTCTTTCAAGAGCTTCGTAATCGCTTATATAAGATGCGCCTCTTTCTTTAGCCAAAGCAGCACCAGCTGCGGTAGAAAGATAACCTGATGTGTTTGCGCTTCCTGTGGAACGATATACCGAAACAACGTTATCCGCATCTAATACGTTTTCTATCCAAAGGTAAGGGGTAATTACGGCATTATTGAACAGCGTAAATGTTTTTTCAAGTTTTAAATCTAATCTGCTTGAACCAGGCCCATAAGCCGAGTTAACATAACCTTTTGTTTCTCCTAAATTAGTCGCTCCTCCAGGAGTAATGTTTTCTGTTTCAAGCGGAGTATAAGGTCTGCCGCTATTGAAAGAGAAAATAAGACTTAACGATGTTTGCTCTAAGAATCCAAGATCGCCTTTAGGCACTAAGAAGTCTAACGTTGCAACGCCAGTATGTCTCTGATCAAAATCCAACGGAGCAATAACAATAGGAACTGGGTTATCGCCAGTATTTCTAAAAGCCGCCGTAGTAGCCGAACTAGTAGAAGAGCCGGTTCCTTCAGCAACTGAATATGTATAATCAAGGTCTAATGTAAAATAGCTTATTCTTGCAACATTAAGCGTAATAGCAAGTCCTTTCACAGTTCCAAAGTCTCCATTTGAGGGGCCATAATACTTTAATGTTTGAGATCCTACCGCTCTTTGGAAATATTTAACAGTAGTTCCAACTAATCCTTTTGTATTTTTGTAGAATGCAGTTAAATTTATTGCAGCTACGTTATCGCCAAGAATCTGTCTGAAACCGACTTCATACTGAGTAGTAACTTCAGAACTAACATTACCAGTATTAACGCCGAGATTTTCGTCAGAAATTAACGCTTTCAAAGCGCTAACAGACGTATAAACGTCTTGTAAATCTGGTTCCTGAACAAATTTTCCATATTGTGCATGGAAAACTGTACCGGCGCTTATTGGGAAGCCAAGCCCGATTCTAGGAGAAAAAATAACTTCAGCTTTTTTCTTTACAAAGTCAGCCGCGTCAAAAATATTAGGATCTCCATAAGCATAAGGCAGGCTTTCATTTCTTAACGCATCAGCCTTTGAATCAAAATAATCCATTCTCAGACCGGCATTTATAACCAAATCGCTAAGTTCAAATCTATCCTGTAAATACGCATAAGCGATAACAGGTTTTTTAGGCGCTACAGCTACAGGAGTAGATTCGCCATCGTATACTTTATAAACATCGCTATTCGCAGTATTCTGACCTGTAATATCATAGCCAAAATAATATGGAGACGCATTTACAAGTCTTTCTTCATAGCTTTTGGTATCTTTATCTATAGCTACGCTTACTGGAGCAATGCTATAATATCTTAAAGTTGGGAATTTCAAACCTCCGCCAACTTCAATAAGGTGATTATCAATCTGCGAAGTGAAGTCCAAATCTGCGCTTAAAGTAGAAGTGTTTTGTTTTTGATATCCATTTGGAATTCTGCCTTTAGCATAAAACAACTGAACATTGTCTAACGAAACTTGCGAGCCCTGTATAGGAGCATAGTATGACGTATCTCCATAAGCTTCAAGATTGTTAAATAAAACTCCATCTCCATATTCATAGCTATATAATTTATATCCAAGGACTAAATTCCAGAATGAAGTTTTGCTTAAGTTATCGCTTAATCGGGCGCTATAAGAATAATTGCTTGTTTTAGTAATCTGATTATGTTCAGAATTATTCTTTGCATAAGCGTGATTATATGTTTGAGCGTTTCTTGTATTAATGTTTGCGCCAAAGCTAAGAGTGAAAGGATTAAAATTACTGAATGTTTTTGCAGAATATCTCCAAACGCCCGCTGAGTTATGAGGTAAAACATCCGTATCTATCCCGGCTGACGGAATAACCAAAGAAATTGCTCTTGGGCTTTGATCTAAATACCATCCGCGTTCGCCCGAAATAAATATAGTATGATTTGAATTGCCCGGAATAATTGGACCGCCAAAAGTCATATTATATTGATTAAATCCGTATGGATCTGTAAAAGTAGAAGTTAACGCATCGCCTGTAATCGCATAAGTAGGATCGCCTCGTTTAGTTGTTACGTTAACGATACCTGATTGGGCTGCGCCATATTTGGCTTCATAACCGCCTATCTCAAACGATATCTGGTCAATTGCGTTGTTGCTTACCTGAGAATTATTACCTCCGCTATATAAATCATTTTGAGCAACGCCGTCTACAATATAAAGCACTTCGTTGCCTCTGCCGCCTCTTACGTTAATTGTAGCGTTGCTGGAAGCTCCGCCGCTTCCTTCGGCAATTACTACGCCCGCCTGTAAGGAGGCTAACTGCTCAATACCTTTAACAGGTATACGGCTAATTTCCTTTGAATCAATTACCTTTGTAGTATTTGTAGATTTCTCTTCAAAAAATTTCTTTTCGCCGGTAACCACAACTTCGTTTAACGAAATTCCGGTAGACAAATCTGTATTTAATTCATAAGTAATACCTGAAACTATGCGGATATTTTTAATAACCTTTGACCCATAGCCTACAAAACTAAAACGAATTTCATATGTTCCCGGAACGATGTTCAGGACGAAATATTTACCGTCAATATTCGTCGCAGCGCCCAATTCCGTTCCCACGATTACAACATTGGCTCCAATTAACGGTTCTTTTGTCACAGCGTCTACAACCGTCCCTGAAAGTTTACCTACGCCGGACTGTGCTGATACCTGAAACGAACCGCTTAAAAGAATGCCAAAAATAAAGAAAGTAGTTAGTAAAAGTCTCTTCATCTTAATACACCAATTTTTGTTTAAGTGAAAGTTTTTTATGTAGAAAACAAGTTTTCAACCCTGTTTAATACTCCCAAAACAACTAAGCGGGCAGTATATTTCAGCCGCCCGCTTAATCAATTTATCAGTAAAATAAGATTTACTTTAGAAGCATCATTTTCTTTGCGCTTGTATATTGACCAGCGTTTATAGAATAGATATACATACCTGAAGCTAATTTTGACGCGTCAAACGTTACATTATATGCTCCGGCATTCTTTACTTCATTTACTAAAGTAGCTACTTCTTTTCCAAGAATATCATAAACTTTTAGAACAACTTTACCAGTTGAAGGAACAGAATATTTTATGCTTGTGCTTGGATTGAAAGGGTTAGGATAGTTTTGATTTAATTCAAAAGTATTAACCGTCTGTTTAGTATCGTTAACTCCTGAAATTGCTACTGTATAAGTATTTGCTGATACAGAAATTGTGGTAGCTAACGTAGAATCCGTATAAGGACCTGTTGCTCCAGATACATATGCAGAAAAACTGAAAGCAGTAATCTTATTACCGTCTTGAGCCAGATAACGAGCTAAATGGGTTTCAGAGTTATTGATTGAATCTGAGTTTGTAATATTAACAGGAGTAGACCATTCGCCATTCAAAGTTCTGTATGACTGGTATACGTCTAACCAAGGGATATTTGTTTTGCCTACTGGAGGCATAGCCCATTGAGCAAGTAAAATGTCGCCTGCTTTATTTGTAGCAAGATATGTTGCAGCGCCAATCTGACCAAGACCTGGGCCTTGACCATAAACGTCATCTGGGAGTTTATCAGCAAGAATTTTTGCGTCCCATGTAGTTGCTGATGTTTGATATACTTCTACTATAGTAGCTTTCCCTTCTACGCCGTCAGTTACATCAATAGTATCTACTGCTGCAAAAATAAAATGTACAAAACCATTTTTATCTACATTAAGATCAGCTTCAGCAGTTAAAGTACTTGCATCTGTTGTTTTTGAATCAAACATACCTACTAAATTTCTAGCTTTTATAGCCGGAATTTTTCTAAAATCAACAATATTCAAGTTGCTCCATGTAGCGCCATTATCTGTTGATGTAGCATAAGCAGGTAAAACGCTATGGAATAATGTGTCAGAAACTTTAAATGTTCCAATCTCTCCAATATATTGTACGCCGTTTCTTGAAGCAGCGCCTGCTAAATAAATGAAAGGGCTATCGCTTCTATATAAAGAAGTGTCATCAAATTGAGGAGGGCTAACTTTTTCAACAGTTACAAAATCCTGAGTTCTGAATATTGTATATTTAATATTATCAGTCTGATATCTAGTCGCCCAAAACATCCAAGGACTATTATCGCTTGCCCAGGCAGGCATATCGGAGCTGTATAAATCTTCAGCTGGAGTCTCAGTAACGGCATAAGGCGCGTTGTTAGCAAGAGGCTGATCTGCAGCATAGCCAATATCGCCAAATGTTCCTGCAGCGTTTAACTGTGGCCAAGCAAAAAAGGCTGTTGTTTTTGAGATATCGCCGCCGGTAGGGTTAGAAATAGCCATGCCTGGATATCTTCCTTTAGCAGAAACGCTGCCATTAACAGGAACTGTTGAACGAACCCATGTTTTCCCAAAATCTGTAGAATAATTATACCATAAATATCCGCTGCCAGAATAACCTGTAGGATATGTTGTTGCGCCGCCGCCTCTGTGTACTAAAGCTAATACTCCAGATGCCGGATCAAATACCAAAGGACGAACAGTTGGAGTTGCCGCTCCAAATGCATTTCCCATTGTATCTACAATAACCCAGTTGTCTGACTTAACAGAAGCTGGAGCTGTAACGCCGGGTTTTGCAGCAGTCTTTTCAGCGCCTGGCGCGTCAATTAATAATTTCGCCTGTTTTTTTGCTACATACTTAACTGCGCTATTTGCATTTTGCGCCTGTGCAGCAAAGGGTATTAGCAAACCTACCATCAAAGCGACAGTAATTTTCTTTAACATAACTTTCTCCTTAATTAATAAATAAAACAATGAAATGAAAAAAAATCCTCTCCGGATTTAGAGACAATGCAACATCCCGGCGCAATATATAAAGTAAAATATAATTAAAGTTAATAACTTATCATTTTTTCTAAAAATGTCAATAACAATTTTACCTATAAAATGAATTTATAACCTTTAAGATATTATATTAACCGTTCATAAATAAACGTTTTTTAATTTAAATAATAATATCAGAAATAAAAAAACCCTTCAGACTAAAACATCCGAAGGGTTATAATTACTTTAATATTTGTTTAAACTAATCCGTAATCCTCCGGAATGATAAATTAATCACTTCCTGGAGGCAACAGCCAGATAGAATCGCCATATTTTCATTTTTCAATTTCATGCTTTACAAAAATAAATATTTTTTGTATAAATATCAAGCTGATTACAGTTTTTCCTTAAATTATTTAGCTCAATCTAATCGTCTCCCTTTTTTTAAGGAGGCGATTAAAAATGAGCGTTAAATTTTTCAATTAGAATCTTTCTTATATCTTTACCGAATAAACGTTGTGAATTCCTTCGATTGAAGAAATTGCCTCGACTACTTTTTTATCTACGTTATCGTCAACGTTAATTACGGTTAAAGCTTCTTTGCCTACATCTAAACGGCCTAACGAAAGCCCTGCAATATTTATTTTCGCTTCGGCAAGTATGCTGCCAACTTTTGCAAGCATGCCTGGTTTATCAGTGTTTGAATAAAATATCATATTGCCTTCAGGTCTCAATTCCAAATGGAATTTATCAATATATTCTATTCTTATTTCGTTATTGCCAAATACAGTTCCAGCAAGCAAACGTTTTCCATTCTCTGAAACAAACTCTACGCTTATTAAAGATTTATAGTTTACGTTTGAGCCGGATTTAGTTTCATTCAAAACTATTCCCATTTCTTTTGCTAAGAACGGAGCGTTAATCAGGTTAACCTGTTCGGCTATCTTTTTAGAAAGGAATCCTTTAAGAGTAGCGGTAGATAGCAAAGTTGCCGACGAGTGTAAATTTTCGCCGCTATAATTTATATTTATACTTAGCAGTTTGCCTTGTATTAACTGCGCATGCATAGCGCCAAGGCTTTCGGCAAGCTCTACATAAGGAAGAATTTCTTTATTCCCTGAAGCCTGAATAGCTGCGGCGTTAACTGCGCCTTTTGCTATATCTGAATTAAATAAGTCTACAATCTGTTCGGCTATCTGCACAGCTACTTTTTCCTGAGCTTCTTCGGTTGACGCGCCTAAGTGAGGCGTGCAAACTACTTTAGGATTGCTTACAAGAGGGCTATCTTTTTCAGGCGGTTCTTTTACGTAAACGTCAAAAGCAGCTCCGGCTACCTTGCCTGATTCAAGAGCTCTTACAAGTGCGGCTTCTTCAATTATTCCGCCTCTTGCGCAATTTATAAAACGAACGCCGTCTTTGCATTTTTTAATTGATTCGTCATTAATCATGTTTTCGGTTTGCGCGGTTAACGGAACATGAACCGTAATAATATCCGCGCGCGAATATAATGTGTCGAGGTCTACTACTTCAATACCAAGCTTTGAAGAAACTTCAGGTCCTAACAAAGGATCATATCCTATTGGGATCATTCCAAAGCCCTGAGCTCTAATGGCAACTTCGCGGCCAATTTTACCAAGTCCGATAATGCCTAAAGTTTTTCCGTGAACTTCTGTGCCTTTAAATAACTTGCGCTCCCATTTGCCGCTTCTTAAAGATTGATTTGCCTGAGCTGTATTTCTGCACATAGAAAGCATAAGAGCCATTGTGTGCTCTGCGGTAGAAATTGTGTTTCCGCCTGGAGTATTCATTACTATGATTCCCTTACGGGTAGCGGCGTCAATATCCACGTTATCCACTCCGGTTCCGGCTCTGCCAATAACCTTCATGTTTTTCATTAAAGCAATGAGTTCAGGAGTCGCTTTAGTTTCGCTTCTAACAATTAAAGCGTCATAATCCCCAATTACTTTCTTAATTTCGTCCAAAGGCATTCCGGGTTTATAGTTAACCTCAAACCCAGCCTTTTCAAATATTGGGATACACTTTTTGTCAACTGCATCCGTTACAATTATTTTTTTCATTTTACTCCAAATAGATATTATTGTAGTTGTAATTCAAAGCGGTCTGTTCATTTAATCAGGGCGGCATAACCAGAATTGGTTTATAAAAAGCCGAATGAATGAAATTTACATTTTCAAACGCCGTTTAATATAGATAAGTTTTAATTTTTCATTCTTATAGAGATAGAATAATTATCAGACGATATTCCGAAGAGATATAAATACTTTATTATCTAATCTCTATGCTTGCGCAGACCCATTAACAAAGAACGCCGTTGCGTCTTAAGAATTCAGGTATAAGATATAAAATTATCCGGATATTCTTTTCTTAAAAAGACGCTTTAATAGATAATTAAACTGTTTCATATATTTTCTTTGCAGAAAATATATGAAAAACTTGTTTACTCATTTAAATTTAATCAATCATAAGTTCATAAACAATTTGCAGTTATAAATCCGGGGCAGTATTTTCAAAAAGAACAAAAGCCGCCAATATGGTATTAATAAAAAATACGTCTTGGCCGGCTTAGTAATAGTCCCAAATAGATAAACGCCGGATTAATTAACGGCGTTTAATCTTTGTACAATTGAAGTTTTAGGAACTGCTCCAACGATAGAATCTTTTAACTCTCCATCCTTAAAAATAAGGATAGTAGGGATGCTTCTTACGCCATATTTAATAGCAGTCTGCTGATTATCATCAACGTCTAATTTTCCAATTTTAACTTTGCCTTCTAATTCAACGGCAAGTTCTTCAACAATAGGAGCAATCTGACGGCAAGGACCGCACCAGGTAGCCCAAAAATCCACAAGCACTGGCTTGTCCGACTTCAGAACTTCGGCGTCAAATGTATCGTCAGTAAATTGAATAGGTTTCATATTTTCCTCTTCTAAAAATATTAATATTAATTTCTGGTAAACTTTTACCTATAAAGCATACCGCCTTCTTTTTTCTATTTAATATTCGCCGGATTTTTCAATAATTATTTTATCCGGAGAATTTTTGTTCGCTAATTCGATCAAAGTAAAATTATCTTTATCAGCTAATTATATATTTAAAAATTACAAAGTAATTTCTGCAGTTCCCTGCCCAACAAAAGTAACGACATCTTCGCCGCCGTCAGCGTTTATTAATCCGCCGGAGACCCATTCTCCGCCGTCTTTGCATAAAAGAGAAATTACTTTTGCAATATCTTCGGGTCTGGTAGCTCTTTTGCGCGGATTTTTCCGTCTTGCAACTTCTATCATTGGTCTGTTGCCAGGAATTTTCCTTAAAGCAGGAGTATCAGTAACGCCGGCCATTATAGAGCATGCTGAAATTTCATAATCGCCAAGCTCTGTAGAAAGCTGACGAATGTGCGATTCGATAGCAGCCTTGGCGGCAGAAACAGCGCCATAATAAGGAATGCTTATATGACCGCCGGAGCTTGTCATTGCAAAAATTCTTCCTTTACGCGCAAATAAATTATTTATAACTAAGCTTTGAGTCCAGTACACAAGGGAATGAGCCATAACGTTTAAAGTCATTTCCATTTGCGCCTGAGTCAAAGCGTCTTCGCCTTCTTTTGGAATAAATGGCTTAAGAGTTCCAAATGCAAGGGAGTGCATTAACACTTTTACTAAACTTTCGCCATTAAATTTTTTCTTTAATTCTTCAATTATTTCTTCTCTTTTTTCGGCGTCGGCTGCATTAACATTAAAAAACATAGTACTTCTGCCATACGCCTTAATCTGATTTTCGATCCTTTCTATATTGGGGAGAGTAGCCGCTCTATCAAGATGCAAACCGATGATATTGTAACCATCTTCGGCAAGCTTAATAGCGGTTGCGCCTCCAAATCCTGAAGATACTCCAAGAATTAACGCCCAATATTTATTATTTTCGCTCATATTACTTCTTTGTTTGTTAAAAAAATCCCTCTAAACGAACTCCCTTTTATAATGACATATAACTAAAAATCTCTAATTTCACGTGAATTACTTAGAGTTCAAAGCGATACTGTCCTCGCCTAAACAACTAATAATTTCGCTAAAAAGTTCATCATCAAGACTTACGGTGAACCTATTAAGGTTAAACGTTCTTCTCCGGTCGCCATTTGCGCTTAAATGCAAATAAACCGGATAATTTCCTTTAAACTTGCTAAGAATATTACTCAATTCAAAAACTTTTTCTTCTGTAAATTTTTCCTTATCGCAAAAAATGCTCACGCTTGTAGTAAATCTATCGCGCGCATTTTTTATTGGAAGAGCTTCTTCTATCTGTAATTTTATAGTATCGCCGCTGCTTTCAGGCTTGCCAAGAATAAAAACAGGCTCTTCTTCTTTTATAATACTGCTAAATTTTTCGTACGTTTTGGAAAACATAATAGCTTCGCACGCGCCCGACAAATCGTCAAGTTTGAAAAAAGCCATCGTTCCGCCGCGTTTATCCATTTTCAATTTTAGTTCAGTTATTACGCCGCAGGCTCTGACAATTTTCAGCGATTCAAAACTTTCAAGGTCTTCAACTTCGCCCAAGTGAACTGTAGCGAGCGACTTATATTCAATCTCATATTTCCTTAAAGGGTGATCGGTTATATAGAACCCTATTACTTCCCTTTCCTTTGAAAGCTTCTCATTATCAAGCCAGTATGGAACATCAGGAAGTTTTGGTTCAGAAATTTCAACTTCCGCCCCAAATGCGCTGAATAAGTTATCTTCATTGTTCAAAGTAGAATTTTGCGATTTTGAACCGAACAGCAAAGCCTCCTCCGTCGCAGAAAAAAGCTGTGCGCGGTTATCGTTCAAAACGTCAAACGCTCCGGCTAGAACCAAGCCTTCAAGCGATCTTTTATTTACTACGCGGGTATCTACATTTGCGCAAAAATCGTAAATGCTTTTAAATTTTCTTCCGAGCTTTTCCCGGCTCCTTTTTATTTCTTCTACTGCGTTAACGCCTACATTTTTAATTGCAGACATACCAAATCTTATTTTACCGTTTTCAACGTCAAAAAACACTGAAGGATTATTTATATTTGGCGGCAGGACTTCAATTTTTAATTTACGGCAATCGTCAAGAAACTTGGCTACTTTATTAGAGTCGCCAAATTCATTTGTTAAGTTGGCCGCAAGAAATTCAGGCGCATAATGCGCTTTAAGATAAGCCGTCTGATAAGCCACAAAACTATAAGCTACGGAGTGGCTTTTATTAAAACCGTAGTTTGCAAATTTATCAATCGCGTCAAATATTTCTACTGCGACTTTTTCAGTAATATTATTAGTAGCTGCGGCTCCTTTAACAAACTTTACCTTTTGCTCTTTCATTGTGGCAAGGTCTTTTTTACTCATTGCCCTGCGCAAAATATCAGCTTCGGCTAAAGACATTCCGCCTGCTTTGTTGGCTATCTGAATTACCTGTTCCTGATAAACAATAATGCCATAAGTTTCTTTTAGTATTGGCTCAAGCGTTGGATGTAGATAAACTACTTCTTTACGTCCAAATTTTTTATCAATAAAATCGTCAATAAAATCCATAGGACCAGGACGATAGAGCGCGTTCATTGCAGAAAGGTCGTTCAAAGTTGTGGGGCGCAATTTTCTCAGATACTCGCGCATAGGGCCGGATTCAAACTGAAACACTCCGGTCGTTTGTCCTTTCCAAAAAAGCTGATACGATTTTTCGTCGTCTAATGGAACCGTGTCAATATCAAGATCAATACCGTGATTCTTTTTTATTAAGTTAATCGTATCCTTAATAATAGTTAAAGTTCGAAGCCCAAGAAAGTCCATCTTCAAAAGCCCGGCTTCTTCAACGTCCTTCATAGTAAACTGCGTAACAATTTCATTTTGAGAAACTGCCGTAGCCAAAGGAATAAAATTGCTAACGTCTCCAGGCGCAATTACTACGCCTGCGGCGTGTTTAGAAGCGTTACGGTTCATTCCTTCAAGCACTTTAGCGTATTTTATCAGGTCTAATATTTCCGGATCAGTCGAGTCCTTTACCCATTTAAGCTCTGGCACTTCGTTCATAGCCTGTTCAATTGAAAAGACTTTTCCGAACTTGGATGGAATAAACTTTGTAATTCTATTTACAGTTGTAATTGGTATTTTTAATACGCGGGCCACGTCGCGCAAAACAGCCTTAGACGAAAGTCTGTTAAAAGTAATAATCTGACTTACGCATTCAGCCCCGTATCTTTCGCGTACATAATCTATCACATCGCCGCGCCTGTCATCTGCAAAATCGACGTCAATATCAGGCATGGTTTTTCTTGAAGGATTTAAAAATCTTTCAAATAGCAGATTATAATCAAGCGGATTAATATTTGTTATCCCAAGAGTATAAGCCACCAAACTACCCGCTGCGCTTCCTCGGCCAGGGCCTACTGAAACGCCTAACCTTCTTGACGCGTTTATAAAATCCTGAACGATCAGGAAGTAACCCGAATAGCCCATTTTTTCTATTACGTCAATTTCAAAATCGAATCTATCCTGCATCTCGGGAGTAATAGTTTCGAATTTTTTCTTTAAACCATTTCTGGCCAGCAGTTCAAAATACTCGTCTAAGTTTTTAGCTCCGGATTCTTCCGGAATTGGAAATACGGGGAAGAAGTATCCTTTATGTTCAACTTCTAAATTAACTTTTGAATCTATTTCAAGAGTGTTTTCAATTGCGCCTTTGTACTTGCCAAAAAGCTTTTTCATCTCATCTTCAGACTTGAAGTATATCTGATCTGTTCCATACCTGAGCTGTCTGTAATCTTTTCCCTCTTTATCGGCAAGCAGAAGCAGAATGTTATGCGCAATCGAATGTTCGCGCTCAATATAATGGCAGTCGTTTGTGGCGATCATTTTTATGCCGAGCTCTTTGGATAACTTAGGCATTCCTTCAAGAACTATCTTTTCAGCCTCAATTCCGTGATCCTGAATTTCGAGATAAAAATCGTCGCCAAAAATTTCTTTGTAAGTTATAGCCGTGGCTTTAGCTTTTTCATAGTTATGGGCAATCAGGTCTACAGCAACTATTCCTCCGGCGCAAGCCGAGCTGCAAATTAATCCCTCGCTGTATTTTCTTAACAGTTCAAGATCTATCCTTGGCCGGTAATAAAATCCTTCGGTAAAGCCCAAGGTAGAAAGCTTGGATAAGTTTTTATATCCAACTGCATTCTTTGCAAGAAGAATTAAATGATTATAGTGTTTTGCTCTTTTTTTACCAAATTCGTCTTCCCCCTTAGATTTATTAAAACGGCTCCCTTCTGCTACAATATAGGCTTCCATCCCAACAATTGGTTTTATACCTGCCTTTTTTGCTTTTTTTAAGAATTCCGCTATGCCGTACAAAACGCCATGATCGGTAAGAGCCACAGATGGCATTCCGTTTTTCTTTGCGGCGTTTATTAGTCCCTCGACCGTACAAGCGCCATCCTGAAGACTGTAATGAGTATGATTATGTAAATGTATAAAGTCTGACATTATTACTAAGAAGTTTTTCCTTTCTTGCTATATAAGAACAAGTGTTAGAGATGTAAAAAAAACAAAATAAGTTTACTAATAATTCAATATTAAAAGCAACTTGCATAAAATAAAAGTTTTTATAGTAAAAACATGCTGCGTATTAATTTGATTTTCTGAATAGTTATGCAATATAGCGAACAGTTATAAGATTTTTATTCAAATAAAAGGATATGACGGCAATTGCTATTAAAAAACCGGATTTATCGCGTTAAAAATAACTTTTTCGATAATTAACGTTTTACTTCTATTAGCATTAGAATATCCTAACTAAACGGACTAATAAAAAGGTATTTCACTTTGCGCGATTATTAGAGTATCAATAGGCATTCCCAATTCTTTGGAAATGCCAATATGTTTCTAAGATTTTTGCATAACATTATTTAGCAGTTATTTCCGCCCGCTATGGCCAAAGCCGCCTTCGCCTCTTGCAGTATCGCCAAGGGAACCGACCTCAATGAACTCGGCCTGAATGCTGGAAGCAATAACCATCTGCGCAATTCTATCGCCACGGTTAATCTGAAAATCTTCGTCGCTAAAGTTTATGAGGATGATTTTTATTTCGCCCCGGTAATCGGAGTCAATTGTTCCAGGAGAATTTACTATGCCAATGCCGTGTTTAGCAGCAAGACCGCTTCTTGGCCGTATTTGTATTTCGTAGCCTTCCGGTATTTCAACCGAAAGATTTGTTGCGACTATTGCAATTTTCCCGGCGGCAATTACAATTGGAGCGTCGATAGCGGCGCGTATATCTAAACCTGCGCTGCCTTTGGTCGCATATTCGGGAAGAGGGATATCGTTATACTTATCGCTTACTCTTTTTATATTAATCTTAATCATGTTCTAAACCTTAAAAATCCTTCTTAATGCGTTCAGTTCGTTTTTGTTCAATACTTTGGTAAAGTAAAGCAGCAAAAAGAAAGCGACGAGTATCAAAGTTTTATTAAAAAATGTCAGTCTGCCAATAGAAATCAAATAGTAATAGACAAAACCTACAATCAGAATTATCAGAAATATTTTTGAAATTTTACCGATTTCATAACTTATTTTGTAAAATCTTTGAGTAATAAAATAAATAGAAAGCGTCATTACAAAATAGCTTGCCAAAGTAGCAAGAGCCGCGCCCATCATCCCCATTACAGGGATAAGCATAAAGTTTACGCCAACGTTAACTAAAGCGCCAAGACCTACTGTTATTGGAGCGTATATGCTTTTTTCTTTAATATACAATCCGGCAGATAAATTAACATACATCCCGTTAAACAGATATCCAAGCAGAACCACAGGAACGATGCTTAAACCGCTCCAATATGCAGAGCCGATAATTGTTCTGCCAAATATATGAAACTTGACTATGTTGTCTATATAAAGCGATAGGAAGATCAGAATAACGCTTCCGGCAAGAGTAAAATACGTAAGGACTTTAGCAAACAATTCTTTTGCGTTGCTCTCTTTGGAATTGGTCAAGAAGAACGGCTGCCAGGCGTATTGGAACATAGAGACAAAAAGCATCATAAATATTCCAAGCTTATAATTAGCCTGATATATGCCCACAGTTTTAAAATTTGTAAGCAGCTCCATAATAGGTCTGTCGATCACCTGAACAATCTGCGAAGCTATGCCTGCTGGCAGGTAAGGAATTCCAAACACAAAAAACCGTTTAAGCATCGGCATGTTGATTCGGAAAACAAGATTCTTGCGGATAGACGGGTAAAGCAAAATAAGCGACGATAAAGAGGCTATTAAGTTGCTTATGAAGATTGCCTCAATCCCCATTTTATAGATAAAAATAAGAACTACATTCAAGACGACGTTTATTAAAATATTCGTCAGTTTAAATATTGCAAATTTCTTAGATTCCCGTTCGAGTCTTAAGTATATAAAAGGAAGAGAACAAATTGCGTCGACCGAAATGATTGCCGCAGTATAATAAATTATATATATATAATTTTCCGGCAGCCGGAATAAATAAGCGACAGGCGTTTTAAATATTATCAGCAGCGCCGATAACGCGATGGAGGATAAAACAACCGTTAGAAACGGAGTTGAAAAAATATCTTTCTTTTTGCCGCTTTCATCGGTAGAGGCAAACTTAAGATAAGCTGAATCCATTCCATAGATAAAGAATATATTTAAAACTGCAATGTATGCGTATACGTTAGAAAAGACGCCAAAAGCAGCCGGAGGAAAAACATGCGTGTATATAGGCGTAAGAATAAAATTCAGGAAACGCCCCAGTATAGTGCTGATTCCGTAAACGGCAGTATCTTTAGTTAACTGTTTAAGTTTATCAAGCATATTATTATACTAAGAGAGATACTTCAAGCGAAATATCCAAAGCTTTAACGCTGTGAGTCAATGCACCGACGGAAATTAGATCGACCCCTGTTTCGGCAATTTCTCTTACCGTGGTCATATTAATGCCGCCAGAAGCTTCTAAGATACATCTGCCATTTACAAACTCGACCGCTTTTTTCATTTCAGGAACGGCAAAATTATCCAACATGATTACTTCAACGCCCGCCTTAAGAGCTTCGTCAAGTTCAGCGTGGTTTTCTACTTCTACTTCAATTTTCAATTTGCCATCAGTTTCCGCTCTTAATTTTTTACAAGCTTCAACCGCTTTAGTAATAGAGCCGGCAACAGCAATGTGGTTATCTTTAATCAGAAACATATCGAACAAACCGATTCTGTGATTTCCGCATCCCCCCATTTTTACGGCCATTTTATCCAATATTCTCAGCCCCGGAACAGTTTTTCTGGTGTCGATAATCTTTGTTTTAGTATGCTTAACTTCCGATTGATATTTATTTGCAGCCGAGGCTATTCCGCTCATCCGCTGAAGAAAATTCAACGCGGTTCTTTCGCCGGTTAACACAGACGAAGCCTTGCCTTTTATTGAGGCTGCTACATCTCCTTTTTTTACAGGACTCCCGTCAGCTATTAAAATTGTAAATTCAACTGCGTCGTCAATTAAAGCAAAAACTCTTTTGGCTATTTCAAGTCCGGCAATAATGCCGTCTTCTTTAACAAGGAATTTTCCTTCGCAAAGAACTTTATCGCCTATGGTCGCATTAGTTGTTATATCGCCTGAATCGACGTCTTCGTTTAGAGCCGATAATATAATTTGATCTATTTTTATTTTATTATTATAATTCATAGTATTTCTTTATTACATCCACTAAAAATTGAGGGGTTCGGGTAGGTCTGTTTGTTTTAGCGTTTATGCTCGCAAGTTCAATATAACCTTCAACAATCACCACGCCCCGTTCTTTACTTCTTATCACGTGATCGATATGAATCTTAACGGCGGGGACTTCCGTTACTACCGATTCAACAATCAAAACTTCGTCATAAAACGCGGGACTTTTATATTTAATAAAAGCTTCTCTAACGGGCAAATAATATCCCTGTTCTTCTATTTTCTTATAAGGCAGTCCGTTTTCCCGAAGCAGTTCCGTTCTACCGATTTCAAAATATTTTAAGTAATTTCCATTATAAACAAATTTCATCTGATCTGTATCAGAATAAGAAACGCGAACTTCGGCTTTATGAACTTTCATTTTTCTAATCTATCCATTTACCCATCTTGCCAAATTTTTCAAGACGGTTTTCAAATAATTTTTCAGGTTTAATCTTTATAAGCTCGCTAAGCTCTTCTTTAATAACATTACGAAGAGTTAACGCCATTGTCTGATGATCTTTGTGCGCGCCGCCCAAAGGTTCGGGCACAATTCTATCAATTAGTTTTTGTTCTAACAAATCAGCCGAAGTAAGTTTTAACGCTTCAGCGGCCTGTTCTTTATACTCCCAGCTGCGCCACAAAATGCTTGAGCAGGATTCAGGACTGATAACTGAATACCAGCAGTTTTCCAGCATAAGTATTCTATCGCCAACGCCTATCCCAAGAGCTCCGCCGCTGGCTCCTTCGCCAATAATAATAACAAGAACCGGAACTTTCAGTTTGCTCATTTCAAATAAATTTCTTGCAATAGCTTCCGCCTGTCCTCTTTCTTCGGCTTCAATGCCGGGAAAGGCGCCGGGAGTGTCAATCATTGTAATGATTGGCTTGTTAAATTTTTCTGCAAGCTTCATAAGGCGCAAAGCTTTTCTATAGCCTTCAGGATTTGGCATTCCAAAATTTCTGTACACATTCGATTTTGTATCGCGCCCTTTCTGGTGCCCTATAATCATAACCTTATATTCGTCAATCGTAGCGAATCCGCCGACAATAGATTTATCGTCTTTAAAGTATCTATCGCCATGCAGCTCCAAAAAATTTTCCGTCATAAGATAAATATAATCAAGCGTATAAGGCCTTTCCGGGTGACGCGCCAATTGAACGCGCTGCCAGCGGGTTAGGTTCTTATAAATACTTTCTTTAAGATTTACTACTTTATCTTCTATATTTTTAATCTCAGCGTCAATATATAGGTTATCGGCAAATTTACGCATTTCCTCAAGCTTCGATTCAAGCTCGGCTATCGGCTTTTCAAAATCTAAAACATTTTTTGACATATCATTTCCGTTTACTTAGCATTAAGTTAATCGATCTTCCTAATATTTCAATATCTAACCAAAAATTCTGATTTTTAGCATAGAATATATCTAAATTTTCCGAATCATTTTCTTCTTCCAGAAACCACAAACCAGTTAATCCCTGTTTGCCGAGATACAGATTTTTTCCATTGCCTAATTCCTTTGGGCCTACAAAACTATATTGCCCAAGTAATATTTTCGGCGCCATAGAAATCATTTTGCCTAATTCGCCTTTGTTTACGCCGAAAAGCCAAAACAATTTAAAAAACGGTAAAATAAAAAACAAAACTAAACTGGCAAGAGAATAATCGAACGCCGCTTTTATAAAACGTTTCAGCGGTTTGGAAATATTATAATTAATCTCAATTAAAGGAACATCATCTAACAAAGATACTGATGTTTTGCCTACAATAAAATCCAAATTGCTCCCCGCTAATTTGAATTCCACATTTTCCGACTGGCACGTAGAAACAATCGACATGATCTCGCTGTACGAAAGCTCATCCGAAGAAAAAATAACTTCATTAACTTTTTTTTCAGTAATAGTTTTTTTTAGCGTTTCAACGCTGCCTATAATCTTAAAGTTTTCTATTTTATCGCCTATTTCTTTTCTAGTTAATGAAATCAATCCGGCGACGGAATAAAAACTTGTAGATTTTGATTTTAATTTCTGCGCTATCTTTACAGCTGAATCGTTTGTTCCAATTATCAGCACAACTGTTTTAGCGGCTTCCCTGCCTCTTATGCCAAGACCTAACGCATATTTTACAATAATACGCCATATAGTAAGCGTAAACAATAAAAAAACGTACGCCAGAATTATAACCGCGCGGCTGTAAGCGTATTGCTTAAAGAAAAATGTTAAAGTTGAAAGGAGAAGAAATCCGGTTACAACTGAAATGAGACTTTTTAGAATTGAAATTCTATCTTTTTTATAGACGCCAATAATTGAAGCCGTGAGCGTATAAATTAAAGCCGGAACAGTATAAACAATTAGGAGAGACTTGCGCGGAAAGCCATACCAATTGCCTAATACATAATGCAGCTTTTGGGCAAGGTATAAAGTCACGTCAAAAACAATAAAATCAAGAAAGAACGAAAATAAAGCCATCTTTAACGTAGCGAGAAACGCCACAAATTTTGTAAAGCTAATAGCGCTTTGAAGAATAATTTCCAATAACAATGAGCCCGAAAAATGCTTCTTTACAAAAAGGTTCATTGCGCCGTAAAACACTTTTGTTTCGTCCAAACTACTGCGCTTAGTGCTCTCCCCTTTATAATGAATTATTTGCGTTTCAGGAACATAGTAAACTTTATAACCTGCTTTCTGAACTCTGTAACACAAGTCCAGGTCTTCGCCATACATAAAGAACTGTTCGTCAAAACCGCCGACTTTTTCATAAGCTTCTTTTTTCATCAGCATAAAAGAACCTGATAATGCGTCAACTTCGCAGGTTTTGTTTTCGTCTAAATACGTAAGGTTATATTTTGCAAATAGTCTGCTTTTAGGGAATATTGAACTTAAGCCGGTAACTTTACAAAAAGAAGTCCATGGCCCAGGGAAACTTCTGCGGCAGGAGAGCTGAAGCGTTCCATCCGGATTCAGAGTTTTGCAACCAATCATTCCGGCATCCGGAGTTCTTTCAAAAAAACTTATTAGCTTTTCAAAAGTGTCTTCCTGTACAAGCGTATCGGGATTTAATATCAAAAGATACTTCCCCTTTGCCATTTGCAGGCCTATATTATTTGCTTTGCCAAAACCTAAGTTAGTTTTATTAGCTACAAGAATTACATTTGGAAATTTCTCTCGTATAAGTTCAACGCTTCCATCATCGCTTGCATTATCAACAATAATAACTTCCACGGCAAGATTTTTGGAAGCTTTTTCAAGCGAATGAAGTAAATTTTGAACAAATTCCTTTACGTTATAATTAACAATAATGACAGAAACGTCCAATGTGTTTCCTATTTTAAAATTCCTAGTATGCTTCTAAGCCTTAATTTCCAAACCATAAATACAGCTTCACGAATAATTTTTTTAGACATTTTTGAAGTGCCTTTGACCCTGTCTGAAAAAATAATAGGTATCTCGCCTAATGCAAAACCCTTTTTCCATGCTTTGTAATTCATTTCAATCTGAAACGAGTATCCGTTGGACTTTATATCCTGAAAACTAATTGATTCCAGCACTTTTCTTCGGAAGCATTTAAAACCTCCAGTAGCGTCCCGAATAGGAATCCCCGTAATAAACCTGGAATACGCATTTGCAAAATAGCTCAAAAGCAACCTTTGCATTGGCCAGTTAATTACATTAACGCCGTTGATATAACGGCTGCCAATAACAACGTCATACTTTCTTATAGCAGTCAGGAAATTATTTATTTCTTTAGGATCGTGCGAAAAATCGGCGTCCATTTCAAAAATGAAATCATAATTATTGCTAATTGCGTATTTGAATCCTTCTATATAAGCTGTTCCAAGCCCCATTTTACCGGGACGTTTTATCAACTTTACGCGGGGATTGCTTTTGCTTAATTCCTCTACGTATTTCCCTGTTCCATCGGGAGAGTTGTCATCAACTATTAAAACGTCGATGCTTTCGTCTCTTTCTAAAACATCCGGAATAATCTTATGAACATTATCAAATTCATCATAAGTTGGAATTATTACTAAGGATTTTTCTGCCATGGTTTTATCTTTTAAGTTTTATTTCAGAATATTTTTTTACTATTCATAATGCCCCTTGCCAAAAAGCATAACAAATACAGTCCTTACCATTATTTTAAAATCCATTCTTAAGGACATGTTTTCGATATAGAACAAATCAAATTTTAATTTAACTTTTACGTCTTCAATTGTTTCGTCATATTTGTGCTTAACCTGCGCCCAGCCTGTTATGCCCGGTCTAACTCTTAATCTTCTTCTATAGTAAGGAATTTCCTTAGCCAATTTTTCAACAAAAAAAGGTCTCTCAGGTCTTGGCCCAACAAGGCTCATTTCTCCGCGCAAAACGTTAATCATCTGAGGCACTTCGTCAATTCTCACTTTCCTGATAAATCTGCCTACCGTAGTAATTCTTGGATCGTCTTTTTGCGACCAGACAGGCCCTGTGTTTTTTTCTGCATCCTGCCGCATTGAACGAAACTTTATCATTTTAAATGATTTACCATTTAGACCGCAACGTTCCTGTCTGAAGAAAACTACTCCATTGCTGTCAAGTTTAATAGCAATAGCAGTAAGAAGCAATACCGGCGACGATAAGATTAAAATTACAACAGCCGCTAAAAAATCTATAATTCTTTTGACTTTTTTCTCCCATTCAGGCATTAGCTGCGGCATTACGTCTACCAATGGGAAACCATAAATTTGCGACGTTTTTGCTTGTCCGCTCAATATTTCAAAAAAATCAGGCACAATTTTTAATCCCACATTTTTATTTTCGCAATGCGTCATTATGCTAATTAGTTCGTCCTCTTTGTGTTTATCAGTAGCAATAATAACGTCCTTAACATTGTAATCGTCAATAGTTTGTTCAATACAATCAACCTCGCCAATACAGGGAATCCCCTTGAACGACTTGCCAACATTTTCTTTTTTTACAGCGATGTACCCGACAACGTCAAGCCCCAAAGCTCTAAAATGGTCAATTTGTTCATGTATTTCGTGCCCCTTATCGGTAAATCCAATAATCAGAGCGTTTCTTCTGCCGATGCCTTTAAGAATAAGGCTGCGCTGGAACCCGCGTATTAATAATCTACCTGCGCCGACGCAAAGAAGAAAAATACCCCAATAAATAAAGATAAGAAAACGACCGCTGGAATTAATTCCATGCGAATAATCGTCAAGATAGATCAACGAAAAAAGAATAAACACGCCAACAAAAGAGGCTTTAAACAAAAGAGATAATTCGTCAAACCTGGAAGCCGCAAACCAGGTTCTGTACATGCCTACAAAAGCAAAAATAACAAGCCAGTATAAATAAACGGCAATTAGAGATAGAAAAAAATCCGGCTGAAGGATTAACCCAAACAAACCAGATTCAACTCTAAAATAAAAAAACAATACCCACGAAACGGTTATTGCAATTAAATCAGCTATTAATACTAATATTTTTTCTCTTTTATCCGTCAAAGCTTTACGAAAACAATCCCTAATTATTTTTTAATTTTCCCTTTATATTTTTTAAATATATAAAGGATGCCTAATAAATGTTTAATAGTCAATACTGAAATTAATTTCTTTTTTGTTATACGCTGTTCTCGATGTATCATGCTTGTAAGAGGATAGTAAACAACGCTCCAGCCCGCCTTCCAAATTCTTAAGCAAAAGTCAATATCTTCAGGGCCGTAAAATATATTTTGATCATAGAAACCGATTTTATCAATCACGTCTTTTCTAAAGAACTGACACGCGCCAATAAGATAATCAACGTCGCTAATAGAATTATGATCCCACTCTTTCATGATATGAAATTGAAGAGTTCTTGAATTTCTGACAAAATCGAGATGCTCAAATCTACGATAGACTAAAGATAAAAAAGTAGGAAATCGTTTGCATGAATACTGGCAAAGACCATTAGGATCTACTAACTTACTGCCAACCAAACCGCACGAGCTATTCTTTTCCATATAATCGAACAATTGAGAGATAGAGTCTTCTATCAATTCAATATCAGCGTCAAGGATTAGAATGTACTTGCCTTTTACAAGGCCAAGCCCCTGATTTCTGGCTGGAGCGACGCCTCTATTTGATTCGTTTTTTACTAATCGGATTTCAGGGAAATCCTTCTCAATCATTTCCACCGTGCCGTCATCAGATTTATTATCAATAAGGATAATTTCAAATTTTACCCCTTTGGTATACTTATAAATCGAATCAAGGCATGATTTAAGAAGATTTTTCATCTTCCATGTAATAATTACAATTGATAAATCAAATCCCGTATCGGTTATATTCTTTAACATTTAGGCTGATTTTTTATAAATGATAAATATACATTCAGCGCTATTTTTTCCCAAGTAAAATTTTGCGCTAAAAGTTTTCCTTTAGTAATTGCCATAGTCCTGAAATCAGAATCAATAGACAGACTTTCAATTTTCTCTTTTATATCCGCAACGTTATGCGGATCAATCAATGAAACGGCATCTCCAGCAAATTCCTTAACAGCATGCGAGGCGGATGCAATCACTGGCGCTCCGGCCGCCATTCCTTCAAGTACGGGCAACCCAAACCCTTCGTAGGCGGAAATATAAAGGACAAGATTGGCGGATTTATATAAAAGCGGCAATTCAGCTTCTTCAATATACGGAAGAATAACTACATATTTAGATAAACCTAATTCATGAATTTTATTCAGCGCTTTTTCTTTTTTCCATCCAATACTTCCTGTCATAACCAGAAACATATTCGACGAAGACTGCGCTCTATAATCGGCAAAAGTTTTCATGATAGTATCAATATTTTTACCCGGTTCTATGGCTCCTACATATAAAAGGAAATTTTCCGGCAAAGAATATTTCATCTTGAATTTATTGATTTCAACGGCAGGGATATCAGTAAAAAATTTCCAGTCAACTCCGCTATAAGTGACCGTTATATCCTTTTTAAACCAGGGGTACTCAGCCAATATTTCCGATTTTGAAAAATTTGAGACTGTAAATATTGAATCAGAATGAATTAACGCCTGCTTAGTAATAAATGAGACATACAACCTTCTTAAAAAAGGATATTTACTTTTAACCTTTTTGTAAGCAATATCATGAATTGTAGTATACATTTTACCACGATACAATATTGGAATAGCGACAGAAGGAGTAAATAACAAATCCACCTTTAATCCGTTTAGCTGAAACGGCAGCACAAACTGTTCCCAAATAATTCTTAAAATAAAATTATCGGAATTAAACCCGCATCTGATAGTATGAAAATTTTTCTGATTTATTTGAAAATTCTGCTGATTATTATTCGTAACAAATAGATAGTAATCATTTACTTTATCAGTTTTTGACAATTCCAAGACTATATTTTGCGCATATTTGCCTACGCCCGCCAGATGTTTTCTAAATGGAAGTAAGTTTACAGCTATCTTCATATATTATTTTTATTTTTATTTGGAAAAATACTCATCTTTTTTGCTTAAGGCAATTCCGTTATTAATAAATTAGTCTCTTAACGCCGCTACATTCTTAAAAAGCATTGTAATTAAAGATGACAAACCTTTAATTTTCCCCAAAGATTTATTTTTGTTTAATGGAAGTAGCGCCGTCCATAAAAATAACTGACTGAAAATCTGAATCAGCATTAAGCTTTGTATTATGTTTTTTTTGAAAACCGGATAGCGCTTCTTTATAAATATAAGTTTGCTTTTATAAAACATTTTTGTAAAAAACGAATAATCTTTTTTTACAGTCAGACTGCCATGATGAAAAACAGAAACATACGGCAGATATATAATTTCATAACCTGATTTTATTACTTTGTAACACAAATCGACTTCTTCAAAATATAAGAAATAATCTTTATCAAATCCGCCGACTTTATTAAAAACATCGGTCTTAATAAATAATGCGGCGCCCATTACCCAATCCACATTTATCGCTTTATTTTGTTTTGCTTTTCCCTTTATTGTAAAAGCCTCAAAGTACCTCCCCACAAAAAAGACATTTAATAATTCATAAAAAATATTCGGGAAGAATCCTGCCGAATAATCGAAAAGCTTGTTGTTCTCTGTAACGCACGGCCCCGCCATTCCAATTGATTTGTTTTCTTTGAGTTTTGCTATAAGTTCAGGGAATATATTTTGCTTTATAAGAGTATCCGGATTTAAGAAGCATAAAACATTTCCTTTTGCCTTTTGAGCGCCAAAATTGCACCCTTTGCCAAATCCGACGTTTTTATCTAAATAATAGTATTGCAGATTTTTATACTTTTCTTTTTGAAATTCTGCAGATAGCCCCAAGCTTTCTTTTTCTACGGAATTATTATCTACAATAATAATTTCATATTCCAAACCAGAAAGTTTATCTATTACGCTATCGACGCACTCTTTTATTTCTTTAGCTAAATTATAATTTATTGTTATTATTGATAAATCCATTAAAGCGACCGCAATTATTTTGAACCCGTTATTAATTCGCTGCAAAGCTTAACTATTTTTTCAGCTCCGTTTGCTTTGCCAAAATCTTTAAGCGCCTTTTTATAACCATTTTCCCCAATAGTCAAAGCAAATTCCCGATTCGATAGAATTTTATTAATGCACAAAGCAATTTGATTCGGGTTATTAATTTCAACAAGAGCGCCGTCAACATTTTCTTCTATCAGGTTTTCTGAATGAGCCGTACGCGTTGCTATTACGGCTTTTTTAAGCGCCCAGGCTTCAACTACAGGTCTTGAAAAATGAGTCTCTGTAGACGGCGATACCAATATGTCGCAACATGCAAGCAGTTCAATAATGTTTTTAACAATTCCCATTAGTAAAATTGAAGAGTTGACTTCTGGCGAATTAATTACCGAAAAACAATCTTGCGCATACTTAATTACATCATGCGGCCCCTTATCAAAAACATGTCCGGTAATTAAAAAAATGACGTCGTTTCTTTCTTTCAAAACAATTTCTGCAGCTTTCACAAAATCCAGCGTGCCTTTAAGAGCGGCTACTCCGCCTACCATAATTACTATTTTTTTATCTAACGGCAGCTTAAAAGCTTTTTTTATCTCTATCGCGTCAAAATTCACATTATAATTATTTTCGTCTATAAATTCGCAAATCTCAAATACTTTATTTTGCGCAAAAGGCTGCCTTGTAACTATCTGCTGAGCTTCTATTTTCGAGATTGCAAATATAAGATCGCTAAAGCGCGCAATCGCACTAATTAAGATTTTCTTTCTAAATCTGAATTTATCCTTAAGAACCAGACTGCGAATGTGCATAACAGAAGGGACGTTAAGCAATCGACTTACTATAGAAGCCTGTAATACTACATATTCATTCACATATACTAAATCTGGTTTAATTTTTTTTATCGCTGTATAAGTAACCGCAAGTCCAAGAAAAAACTTAATACAGCTTTTACAAAATTTCTTAATCCCGATTTTGGAGAACACAGATTCATCATCAGAGAAATGCACATCTAATGCAATTGTTCTTATTTTCGAATTGCCATAATGAACAAAGTCGTCAATATAGTTTTCAAAGTATTTTATATAGTTTTCTGCTTTAGGAGTAAGCATTACAATTTCAAAGCCTTCTTCTTTAAAAGCTTTAAGCAGATATTTCAGACTTACTGTAGAACCTGTAATTCTATGATCGTGATCGATAAAAAGGATTTTCTTTTTCATCCTATTAGTTTTTCCTTAACGGAGAGAACAATTTTCTTAAAATACTATGTTCGCCTAAAGAATCGAGAAAACGCCCTAAAAGAAATTTTAATGTTTTAAAACCGACATAGTCCCCATTGCTATACATCACCGAACAAATTTCATTAAACTGTTTTTTCTTGAGAGACTGGGTTTTATTTTCGCTGTACGAACGGAAATAGCTTAAATTTTTATCAAGATAACACAGCTTATATTTTTTGGAAATTCTAAGAAAAAAATCGAAGTCCATTGTGACGTGATAGTTTTCGTTTAATACGCCAATTTTTTCAATTACTTCCCTATGCCAAAAACTGCTTGGCTGACGTATAATATCAGGGTTATTTAACAAATTGCGATAGCTTATGTTTGCGCCATTAACAGTCGCCAATACGTTTTTATTAATATCGATAAAAGTAATTCCGCCATAAAGGAATTTGCAATCTTTGTTATGAGAGAAAAATTCGTCAATCAGATTAAATATATTCGTCTCATAATAATCGTCAGAATTTAACCAGGCTATTATATCGCCCGAAGCCATCCGGAAGCCCTTGTTAATAGCGTCAGACTGTCCGCGGTCTTTTTCAGAGACCCATTTTAAGTGAGGATATTTTTTCAGAATTTCAACTGTTCCATCTGTAGAACCTCCGTCGACAATAATATGTTCAAAATCCGGATAGTTTTGGTTCAACACAGAAAGAATAGTGTCTTCAATAAAACAAGCCTGATTAAAAGACGGCGTAATAATGGAAAATTTCATATAACCTGCTATACTCCTTGTTCTGTTATAACTTCGTCAGGATTATAAGCAGCATTGATAAGTTTTTCTTTTTCTCGATTATTACTAATTATTCGGTTATTTGCAACAGACAAACCAAGCAAAATGCCCCAAAGCATTGCGCTTTGACCGAAAATATAACCATCGGCTACCATCATAGAAAAAACAACATATATTTGGATAAAGAGAAATAAAACAGAAAAGAAGTATTCCTCTCGATTATTAGCTATTTTTATAGAAGCCCAAAACAAACCAAAAACAGAACAAATAAAAACTATGAAACCAATGAGCCCAACAATTCCAGTTTCAGTCAATACTGATAGAAATGTAATATGAGTACTTAAACCCTTAACAATATTTTTAAAAAGGAAAGGAGTAAGCTTTTGGTAAAGCTGCGATGAAAAAGGAAACGAATATGCTCCAATTCCGATTATCGGATGAGCTTCAAACGCAGTAATTGCAGTTTGCCAAACAAACGCTCTTGTTAAAAAAGAATTTGAGCCAAAATCGGCCTCATGCTCAAATCCTATATCTTTTTTATTCGATGAAACTGATGAAATTCTGTTAATTGCATCCGGCTCTAAAATTTCAGCCGCTCCAATAACAAGCACGCAGGCTAATAGAGCCAGGAATATCATTCTAAATGTTTTTTTACTCCTAAATGGAATATTTCTTTTATTTAACAAAAAATACAAAAAGAATATTATCACAGTCAGCATTAAAATAATAAGAGGTCCTCTTGTACGTGTTAAAATAAGCGAAAGAAAGACAAGTGATAAAGCGCTAAATTTTTGGGCCCTATGTTTAGCATAAAACAAAGCTGATATTAGCAAACCAATAATAATAATACTAGAATAATCGCAAGATACTACCCCTGCAAAACCAAAAACTCTATTTCCAGTAAGAATTGCTTGCATAATTGTAACAATTGCATTTGAAAATCCTAAAATCAAAAATAAATTTACATACTGTTTTAATTTTGTATAATCATCGGAAGCATACGAAACAAGATAAACAACTAATATCAAGGCTAGAAGATTATACAACCCTATAAAACTGCCCGTTAAACTTATAGTATTAAACAAAGAGGGTATAATCGTAAGAATAAAAAAAATGAATTTTGGGGCAAGGGGGTTTTTTAGCTTTTCGGTATCTATTTTATTATTGCAAATTAGTAAAGAAAACAAAAGAGGCAAAACAAAAACTTCAGATACAGAATATCTTGTAACTCCAATATTCACGAAAATGAGGGAAATAAATAATTTCACACTAACGTCAAACGAAAGCATTAAAAGCGAAATTACTAAAAACCCTAGTCCATAAATTAAAAACTTAGTGTCAATTGCAAACAGAACTACAGCAGACAAAGCCAAAACGTTAAAAAAAACGCCTAAGAAAAAAAACAATAAATTGACATTTAATTTATTTTCTTCATTATCTAGACTTAATGAGATTTTCAATTCTTATACTCGGTCAATTTTTTGTTTTTTACTTTTAAATATTTTTAGTTCGTCAATAATGTATAATAGTTTTTGGTTTTTTGTATTGTGTAATAGTTCGCGTAATATTATCATAATAATTGTAAAAACAAGGACTGCGAAAGTAACAATTAATGAAATCAACGCTCTTTGCGGCGCGGCTCTTTTTTCAGGAGGGACGGCTCTATCAACGACCTGCAGAATCGGGATGTCTTTTTTCTCTTCAAACTTTGCTTGTTCATACATAGGGATAATAAATTCTAACATTGAGTTTAAAACTTTCACATCACGATATAAACGGAAATAAGAAAGAGTTTTTATGGGAATAGAATTTAACGGCAGCATTACGCCTTCGCCGTTTGATTTAAGTTTTTCGAGCTTCTTTTTATACTCGTCAACGGTCATTTTAATCTGCTGAATCTGAGGAGCGTCTTTCCCCAGCATTTTCTCGTATACAGTCAATTCAATTTGTTTATTAGCCAGAGTCGCTTCTAAATTGGCGTTTGTTTCGATAATAGACTTTAGTTGCCCCTCTGCTTCAAACATTCCAGACGACTCTTGGAATCGTTTTAAAGAGTCCTCTGCTTTTCTAAGATTATCTTTTATCTCATTATATCTAATTTCAAGAAATTGTCTGTTTTCTTTCGATTTCGTTGCGTTCATATCTATTACGCTTTCATTTAAAAGATCGACAATATAATTAGCAATATCAGCCGATTTTTGACGCGTATCGGCTCTAACAGTAATACTATATGCATTTTCTTCTGTCAATACCGTTTTAATATTAGCTTTTAATATTTTTTCGCATGCTTCTCGGCTATGTACTTTATAATTGTTCATAAGCCCAAATTTAACAATAACGCTATCAAGATTTGTGCGGCTATATATAATAGTATTAAAAAAATCTGCATTTTTATTTTTTGATGCACTTCCAAGACCAATTGGCAAACTAGAAACCCCCTTTAATAATGAGCTAAAACTACTCATTTGATCTTGTTCCGAAGGAATGATTAATACGTTAGCTTCAAATTGTTCGGGTACGTAATAGTACACAACAGTATACGTAGTTACCAATGTAAATAAGGCTAAAAAGAATATGAGCTTTTTCCATTTTGCAATTACTATTAAAAAATCCAAAAAATCTAAACCTTTCTCCTCAGACATTTAAACTCCGCTGTATAATGTGTTCGTAAACAAAATATATTATTATTAATAAATATTATTCTTAAATTTTAGATACCAAAAGTTAACAAAGTAAAGTATGGTAGTAAACTTTTTTTTGAGTAAAAATTTTTTCTCGCTGGAAAAATCTGCAAAACCCCTTATTTTTTATTTTCAAGAATTTTATTATATATATCAACCATGTTCTTAGCAATAGATTCTTTCTTATGACGAATTAAAGCTCTCTCCCTTGCCTGTATACCAAACTTAACAGATTGATTAAAATTGTTCGATAGTTCTACTATCGCTCCTGCAATTGAATAGTATTCCCCTTCCTGCAATAGCAAGCCTTCTTTTTTATTTTCCAACAATGAATCAGTTCCTCCCGCAAAAGTTGCAATTATTGGCATTCCTATAAGCATTGCTTCAGCAAGGCTATTGGGACTATTTTCAATATGGCTTACCTGGCAATATATATCAGACTCCAACAATACGCGTAATACTTCTTCTTCGTTTTTTTGCCCAATAATACCGATATTAATATCGTTTGAGTCGACTTTTTTCCATTTTTCTACAGTTTTTACAATTTTACTGCTTCTTTCTATACCTATAACTTTCCAAATAAATTTAAAACCCATTCTTTCAGAAAGAATAGAGGCCGTGTTTACAATTGTCTCAAATCCTTTATACGGCGCGCCATTCATTATAGTTACAATTTGAATTCTTTCTCCAAAACTATTCTTCTTCCACACTTTTTCATAAAAAATCTGTCGCAATATTTCGTTCCCAGTAAAATAGCTACTGCAGGGAGCAAGTATCGCAACCGCCCGTCTATCCCAATCGGTTCGCCCAACAACATATTTTGTATTTTTTAATATTCGCGCCTCCCTCAATGCATTCCTTTTAAATTGTCTAAAAACCTCGACAGAAGTATTAAGCCTAATTCTATCCTTTATCGTATCATTGAGAGACATTATCGAAGCAGGAATCCCAGAATAAAATTTCTCAGCATAAGGAGTTAACAGCCCCTGGATTGATAAAACGACAGGAGTCTTTATATATTCTTGAATAAGCCCAAAATTTAGTTCGCTTCCATGAATATGTATTACATCCGGGTTAACGCTTTTTACTATTTTGAGCAATTCCTGAACTTCTTCTTCATCGCTGTTATTGCCAGTAAAGCGTTCAAGATATCTAGCCATTTTTGCTTTTTTTATAATTTTAAGAACTGGATAATAGTGCGTATTATTATATTCAAAAGGCTCCAATTTATAATCCGAATAAAAACAAATTGACAGTTCAATTTCAGGATTTTTTGAAATTTCTTTTTCAAGAGCTTTCAACCACCCTCCGCCTAAAGTAACTATCCCAAGTTTTTCAGAGGCTAAACAAGGAGTATTTGTAAACCAAAGTACTTTCATAAAATAAAACGCCCTATTCGTTCCAAATGCCAATTGCTTTATTTAGTATAATTTTCCGATATTGAACTTCGTATACAATTGAAGTTATGAATGTATTTATAATTGCCGAAAATAATATTCCTATAATACCAAACTGTTTACAAAAATAAATAGCAATAGGTATATGTATAAATGCAAATATTATTGCTATATAGAGCTGTATTTTAACTTTCCCGGTCCCATTCAGAAAACTACAATTTATACTGTTATAAGCAGTAAGCAACAGGTAAATAGTAATTACAAGCGGCAAACAGTTAGGTATTACTACTCGTTTACCAACCCATAAACCAATAATAGTATCAGCAAGACACGAAATAATAACCATAAATATAACTAATATAATCCAAAAAAGTTTCAGCCTTGAAATTGATTTTTTAATCCAGCTTAAATCTTTTTTTATAAAAGCATCCGTAAAAGCGCTCCAATAAGGAGTTACAATAATAGAAAAAACAAGCGCTACGCTATTAAAAAACTGAAACGTAATGTTATATGGAGTAACTTCTGCTGGTCCAAAAAGTTGCGCTATTATTATATTATTTGTTTCGTAAAAAATAATTCCTGTTATTTGTATTATAAAGAACTTCACGCCTAAAGTTAATATTGATCTCAATACATTAAACCGAACAAGACTAATAGAAGGTTTTAGCTCTTTGTATTGGTTGTTAAATACATAGAAGCTAAAAAATATAGAAGTAATAACTGGTAAAGCAGTTAATGTAATTCCCAGATAAAGCAAGCTCCCTTTAGTAAAGCGAGTTAATAAAAAGATACCGATAAACGATATTATTCTTCCGCCAACATCTAAAAATTGAGAAAAAGCCGGCTCTTGTTTCGCAAGCGCTATAATTGAAACTAATTGCGTTACAAATCTCATACAAAAGAAGAAAAAGACAATACCAGCCAACAAACTCAGTTCGCCATGCAAATCCTTGGGCGTATTTAATATGAAAGTCCAATCAATAAAAACGTTTGCTATTGCAAAAAGAACAAAAACTCCAGAAAACACGACTAAAAGAGAAGCATAAGCAGTGCTTATATATATTCTGGCTTTTTTAAAATCATTAATAGCTAATGCTTCTGTTAATCGATTTCGAAGACCATTGCCAAGCCCTATATCAAACAAACTAAACCAGCCAAATATAGCGCTTAAAGTAATCCATATTCCATAACGAGTTACATCAAGATAATTTAAAGTTAAGGGAACCATCACTAGGCTAATTGCAATGTTTACTCCCTTTAACGTGAACATTCCGATAATATTTTTATAGGCTTTTACGGAGCGATTATTTGTTTTTGACAATAACTTTTTGAACATAAATGCTATATTGCTAATTTCAGAAAAATTGGTTTCTTGTTTAAGTTAATGCTAATCATATGGCGTCCATAGCCAGCCGTTGATAGCAATATGAAACTATTATGAGAGCATGTTGAAATTACATAAAATTAAGGGATTATCAAAACTCCATTTAGAAAGTATAGGTTGTCTTTACTTTTTTTTTGTGTTAATTTTAACAACAAAATCAAAACCTATGATTAAACATATATACTGCTGGAAATATAATCTGGAAAACTTTCTGCTAAAGAAAAAATTCAGATGGAGAAATAAAAATTTATCATTCAAGGACTCAATTTGCTTCTTTGGAATCCCGCGTTTTTATTTCTCTTCAAACGCTATTGTAAATATAGGCGAAAACGTTACCTTTATATCCGACAATAGATACAATATGGTGGGTTTATTTAAACCATGCACAATACAAGTAAATGATAACGGAATTTTAAAAATCGGAGACAATTCCGGTTTCTCAAGCGTAAGTATTTATTGCTCAAAAGAAATCACAATCGGTTCATTCGTAAATTGCGGAGGGAATGTGATGATTTGGGATACCGATTTTCATCCGTTAAATTACTTATCTCGCAGAAAACATATTGAGAATGAAATTTTGTCATCGCCAATTACAATAGGCGACGACGTATTCATAGGCGCAAATTCAATAATTCTGAAAGGGGTAAAAATTGGGGATAGAGCTATTATTGGGGCGGGCAGCATAGTAACTAAAAATATTCCTGAAGATGAAATTTGGGCAGGAAATCCAGCTAAATTCATTAAAAAAGTTAGAACATAAATTAGATATTCGTTTATCATTGAAATGCTTTAGTTAAAATATTTCAATGATAAACGCGCGTCAATTGGTTTATTTCTTTACTTTCTAGTTAACAAAATTATAGTAACAATTGTGCTTACGATACTGGCTACTTCGGCTATCCGTTTGCCATATAGGTCAAAGAAATATGAAAATGTTCGAGGAGTTTTTTTAGGAACCCAGATATAATCGCCCGGATTTATATTGATATTTTTTTCATCTTTACCGACTGTTTTCCAGGCTCTTGTCTTAGCGTTTATCACGCTAATATCTTCTTTATCGCGGGCAAGCTGTCCATACCCGCCAGTTTCCTCAATGTAATAACCAATATCTTTCCCTGGAACATATTCTACGTATCCCGGTTTAACAACCTGACCAAAAACATATACAAAATTCTTCTTGGCCGGTATTAAAATTACGTCGCCATCCTTTACAATAAATTTTGAAGATACAGACGAGGCTTTATCCAACGAAGTAAAATCTACAAGCGCGGTTCCTCTTGTAAATCTTAACTTATTATCAATTTTAAAATAAAGAGTGTCTTCATCCTGAAGATATGCCATACGCGACATCAACAATTCTTCAAGCTCATTATTATCATAAAGCGGACCTTCTATTTTCTGGTTTGCAGCTTCATTATGTTCAAAACTTCTTGTCAACATGTCTTTTTTATAAAACGAATAACTATCAGTGGACCTGATTAGTTCAGCGTTATCAAGATCAGCCGAGGATTTGAAACCTCCAACTCTGGCGATAATATCTCTTACTGTAACGCTATCTTTACCTATTGAAATATATCCAGGCTGATGCACTTCGCCCAGAACAAGCGCTCGGTAATCTTTTTTATTAGTTTCATCGGCTAAAACTCTGATTCTATCGCCTGGAGCCAAAGCAATATCCGAATTAATATCTATTTTCTTTACTTCATTAATATTGCCAGAATAATCTAATCTGACAAGCTCGACCTGCTTTACATCATTATATGCGGGACTTATACCCTGCGCAAATAAAAGAGCGTCGGATAATTTATCTCCCTCAACACACTGAAATTTTACGGGATTATTAACCGCTCCTTCAATTGAAATAAAATTACGATCTAGATCAACAGGAGGGAAAATAAGGATATCGTCATTTTTCAGATATGGATTAAACTTAAAATTACCCGTCAGCCTGAATTTTTCCAAATCGATAATTATTTCTTCGCCTGAAATTCTTTTAAGTCTGATATTCCTTTTAGCATAATTTTCAAATTTCAAATTCACCTGGTCGAAAGAATTATCAGAGCCTTTATAGCTAAGCGTTTGAGTTTTTGCCTGGTTAAACATTCTGGTTACAAACTGGTCTACTCTTTCAAGCGGGCTTGCAGTAAACGTTCCGTTTATTATAAACGAACCGCCCAAAGTAACGCTTATTCCAGAAGAGACAAGCGCGTCGTTTTGTCCGCCGCGTAATAAAGAGCTTTCCTGAGCGAAATTCATTGAACAAAACAGCAGCATCAATAGAATAATTTTATTTTTCATAATACATTCATCTACAAAAGGAATAAATTTTATTAATTTCTTAATTTTTAATATAAGAAAGGACTTTTTATATATGAAATATATAGAAAGGATTTTTCAAAACCAAGCCAGACAATATAACATAAGTATAGTTTAACCATCCAAATTTATTGATATCTCTTTTGCGTGAGTTTTGTTCTTTATATTATAATGTTCACTTCGTTTTTGAATAAATAACTGATTTTATTAATTCCCATCGATTTCCCCAAGTATGGTTGTTAACCACTGTTAAGTAGTTTTTCTCTATAAGGGCAGTATACTGGAAATAATTATTCAGGATTTCTTCTATTTGCAGATATGGATTCTGTATATCAAGTTCAATAACAGGATTATATCCAAACAATTCAATCATTTCTTTTGGCGCATGTCCTACAATTAAGCACTTAGACACAATTGATTGCAAATATCTGTTCGTCATCGTTTCAATTTGCCCAGCGCTTTCCGGATGAGTAATACTTTTAGGATAACAAATAGAAATTTTTGTCCTAGAAAGTCCGTCTATCAAATCGTTTGTTGACGGGAAAATAATCTTTCCATCTTGTTCTTGATATAAATACGTCTTATTAGCTTTATTGAGTTGATCGGCAATAAGGACATGCAATTTTTCATATCTGCGCCCTAATTGTAAAACGTCTACATCCCTTTCGGAATACGGTTTATATTTGTACATTTTCAACTTTATGCCTTCAGGAACCCAGACAAAATTACACTTGCTTCCATAAGAGCTTAGCATTTTAGCAGCTTGCGAAGAAGAAACAAACGCCATATTTATACCCCAATATTCCGTCCAATCTAGTATTTTTTTGTGTTCGCTTTCCCATGCGTCAAATATGTATATATACTTTTTTCCAAACGATAGAATTTCAGGCAAGCATCTCTGAGTATCCAGCCCCATACAAACAAAAAACAAATCGTCTTTTTTTTTATTATACAATTTTTTGAATAAATAAGGTTTAATTTTACTATTAGTCTTTCGATTTATAAAGTTCAGTAACCTAACATAAGCTATTACAATTTCGAATAAAACGCGTCCCTGGGTTTTGCCAGCTTCTATTTTAGAATCGTTTAATATTTCATTTTCAAATTCTTCTACAGTTATATAGGAGACATGGTAAATTTTGGGTTTTCTATTTATTAGTTGCATAGTGTATTTTATTATTGAACCCGAAGATATTGTTTTTCAAACTTAAATTTAATAGTAACCTATAGGAAAAACAAGAGACCATAAAGACTGCCAAATAAAACCTGTTTGATATTTTGTCAAAACGCGAAGTCAATATTATTTTTCAATTCACATCCGTCCAAAACGAAGA